>DATBAI010000043.1:0-57223 GCA_036271595.1 Usitatibacter sp. | reverse complement strand
TCTGGCGCGCCCGGCAGGATTTGAACCCACGACCCCCTGGTTCGTAGCCAGGTACTCTATCCAACTGAGCTACGGGCGCGAAGAGCCGGAATTATATAGGAAAACCGGGGATTTCCCCCGGTTTTGCCGCCTCAGCGGGAGCGCGCAGCCCGGGTTCGGGCGCCCTTCCGGGCGGCTTCCGAGCGGCTCGCCGCGGAGCGCTTGCGGGCGGCTCCTGTCGCCTGGCGAGAGAGCGACGAACGCGAAACGGTGCTGCGCGGCATGCGCTTCAGCGCCTTCATCGTGGCGCGGGCGCGCTTGGCCGAGCTGCGCGTGCCGGTCTTGCGCTTGGGCGACGAGCGCTTCGACGAGGTCTTCGACTTGCGGTTCGGATTCTGGCGCAGCGGCACGCCCGCGCGACGCGCTTCCGAAAGGCCGATGGCGATGGCCTGCTTGGTGTTCTTCGCGCCGTGCTCGCCCCCGCGGATCTTGTCGATCTCGCGATGGACGAATTCGCCGGCCGCCGTGCTCGCGGACTTGCCTTCGCGAAGGTCCTCCTTCGCTTTGGTCGTGGTGCGTTTGTCGGGCATGGTCGTCTCCTCGAGTAGTCGATATGAAGAGCGACGCGCGGATGGCGAAGAAGTTCCTGCCCGCTACCAACCGCTAAACCGCTCCCACGTCTCCGCGGCGCGTCCCTCGCGAAGCACGTGGTACTCGCCGTGCTGTGCGGCCGTGGCGCACGCGTGGTTGGGGAGGATGCGCACCAGCGAGCCGATAGGGAAGCGCTCGAAGTCCACGGGGCCACCGCTACGCCGGGCGATGATGCCGTGCTCCTGGTTGGCGTCCGCCACGATGAAGTCGTCGATCGGGCGCCCGGCGGGGTCGCATACGACGCCGTAGCCCTGGTCGACCTTCTGCTTCTGCGTGCCCCGGTCCCGCGAGAGCGCCATCCATCCCGCGTCGGTGATGATCCAGCCCTTGTCGCGCTGGTGGCCGATGACCGAGCCGAGCACCGAGATCGCGATATCGTCCAGCGCGCACACGCCGAGCCCCGCCATCACGAGGTCGTGGAACATGTACACGCCGGAGCGGACCTCGGTCACGCCCGCGAACGAATCGGCGAAGGTCGCGGTGGGTGTCGAGCCCACGCTCACCACGGGGCTCGCGTGGCCGCGCGACCGAAGCGCCATCGCCGACGACACGACGGCCTTGCGCTCGCGCTCGGCCACGGCGCGGATGCCTTCCACGCTGGTGCAGTTGTACGAATCGCCCGCATGCGTCATGACGCCTGCCAGGGAATCGCCTAGCACTTCCGCCACCTCGAAGAGCTCCGTATCCCCGGGGGCTATTCCGGCGCGGTGGCCATCGCTGTCGATCTCCATCAGCGTCGGAATGCGCACGCCCGCCTTGAGGCTTGCATCGACGACGCCCTGGGCTGCCTCGCGGCTGTCGACGATCGCGGAAATGCGCGCGCCGCGCTTCGTAAGGCCGGCCAATCGCCCTACCTTGGCGGGAACGAGGCCCACCGCATAGAGGATGTCGCGGAAGCCGTGGTCGAAGAAGTATTCGGCCTCGCGCAGCGTCGAGACGGTGATCGGCCCCGCGGGCGAGCCGAGCGCACACTGCGCGACCTCGACGCTCTTCGCGGTTTTCACGTGGGGCCGCAGCATCACGCCTTCGCCGTGCACGCGCTCACGCATGCGCTCGCAGTTGCGGTCGAGCTTTTCGACGTCGAGGAGGAGTGCCGGGGTATCGATCCCTGCCAGCATCGGGAGACTATAACCGAGGCGCGGCGAGCCGGCGAAACTGATCGCGAAAAAGTGCCTCGCCGCCCTGCGCCGGGTGGCGGATGTATCCCGCGCAGTGCGCACCGCCCCATCGCGCGAGCGCATCTTGCGCGACCTTGCCCACCGCGAACACGGCGGGGCGTTGCGTGAAGCAGCGCATGAGCGCCTCGAAGGCATCGCGCCCTTGCGACACTTCCTTCAGGCGCGGCTTGCGGTTGCTCGATGGGCCGCACGGTCCTTCGAGCGGCCCACCCTCCTCCGGCTGGTAGGGATGCCACGGAAATGCATTCCACAGCACGATGCCGAAAGGCGATCCCGCGCGCTCGATCTCGCCCCAGATCACGTGGGCGCTGCGTTCGCGTTGCGGCTTCACCTTCGCATCGCGGCTCGTGACGGCGAGCTCCCGGTGCGCCACCAGGTCGCGTTTCTGGAGTAGCTCGGTCTCCGAGCAGAAGGCGATGCCGGTGAAGCGGCAGCCGCGATGGCTCGGGGCCTCTCCCAGCAGCATCACGCGCGCATGCGAGCGGCGCGCCTCGAGGTAGGCCGCCATGTTCTCGCGCCGATGCGCGGGCATCTCGCGGCGCGGCGGCGCGTCCCGGTCGTCGCTGTCGCGCCACGGGTTGAATACACACGTGGCGTCGGAGGGACCCCGCTGGAGGATGCCGAGGAAATCGTCGATCGCGCTCACCGCGCGAGAGGATACCTCAACCCATCTGCCGCATCTGGGGCGCGGAGCGCCACGGCACGGGAACAGCCGCGGCTCGCACACGATTCAGGTGCGCGATGTGCATCGAGGCGTGCAGGACGAAATGGAAGAGCGGCTCGAGGTCGGGCGTACCTTCCGTCTCGCGGCGCAGGGGTGCGAGCCTCTGCGTGAGGTCGTCCACGTCGTCGTCGCTCGCGATGCAGCTCGCCCGGCAGAAGCGCGGCAGCGTGGAATCGGCCGTGGTGAGGTGCCGCAGGACGCGGCGTACGCAGGCGACCGTCTCGTCTACCGTCTGCGCGCTCTCCACCTCGTCGTGCCACTGGCTTTCCATGCGATCCCTCCACCGACGCTCGCAGTATCGCCGCGCGAACGGGGGATGAGCATCCGTAACGGGACTATTCGGCGGTGGGCAGGAAAGCGCGTGCGCGTAGTCCCGTCACCGACGAAACATTACGCGATCGTTGCATAGCCGCTGCGCTCGGCGTCGGCCGCCAGCTTTTCCAAGGCGGCATAGGCACTTGCGTCCGGCGCCACGAAACGCTCGAGCACCACATTGGCGAGCAGCGCACCATAGCCGGGCATCGTGTGCGCGGCGACGAGGTGCTCGCGAAGGCGCCGCGTGAGGTCCGGATCGACGCCGGGCGCGTTCACCAGGAGCGGGATCGGCGCCCACGGCGTTTGGCCGACCGCGCGCACACCCTCCAACCGTGCGGGATCGTGCCGGCGCACGAGGTCCAGCCAATAGCCGTCGAGGGCCACCATGTCCACGGTGGCCGACTTCAAGGCATCGAGGGCGGTCGCAGGGCTTCCGAGCGGCCCGGCGACCTCGGCGAAGAGCCGCGGACGCTGCGGCGACACGAGCTTCGAAAGGAATGCGCGCGGCGCGTTGAAACCGGAGTGCGAGCCGGCCACCGTCCATCCGAAGCGATGGCCAAAGCCGTCTTCCACGCGGGCCCAATCCGAATCTTCGCGCACGAGGAAATCGCTGCAATAGCGCGGCATCGATTCATAGCGAACCGGCGAGGGCACGGGAGCCGCGATCGCCTGCATGCGCGGGCCGCCACGCACGAAGGGCCACCCGCACATGAACGCGCCGAAAAGCTCCGGCTTCTCCCACAACGATTCGATGGGTAGGGGATGCTTGTGCTCGATCCTCTCCACCTTGACGCCGAGGTCCGCGAAGACCCGGTCGAAGAGCGCGCGCCACGCCGCGGCGGCCGCTGGACCGGCCTCGTACATCCGCGACGAGGTGACGAGCCTCAAGCGAAGCGCAGGCTTTGCCCGATGCCGCGCGCCTTCGCCTTGGCAAGGAGCGCATGCCCGAGCGCGATGTCGGTGATGCTCAACCCGCGGTGCCAGAGGAGGATCGTCTCGTCTTCGCTTTCGCGCCCGGCCTTGCGGCCCGCGACGATTTCCCCGAGCTCGGCGTAAAGGTTGCGCTCGTTCAGGCGGTCGCTATCCACGTGCGCGCGGAGCGCCCCGAAGGGAAGCCCCTTGCGGCATTGGCCCCAGTCGTCCACCACCATCTTGTCCATGATGTCGGTGAGCGAAAGCTCGAGCGCGCTCATGGTTCCATAGGGGATCACGAGCGCGCCCTTCCCGATCCACTCGGTCTTCAGTAGCGGCTCCGGGCGCGGCAGGCGCGCCGCTTCCACGACGATGTCCGCTCCTCGCACGCACGATTCCCAGTCCGGCGTCGCCTTCACGGGCTTCCCGAGGTCCGCGGAAAGCCGCGCGGCGAAGGCATCGCGGCTTTCGGGGCGGCGGGAGTGAACGCGGATCTCATCGAAGCCGAACAGGTGATCGAGAAGCCGCACGTTCCAATAGGACGTTCCGCGCGAGCCCACGTGCCCGAGCACGCGGCTCGCCTTGCGCGCGAGATGCCGCGCTCCGATCGCCGTCACGGCACCGGTACGCATGTCGGTGATGGCGGTGGCGTCGATCACCGCGAGCGGCATGCCCGTCTCCGGCGAGAAGAGATTCAGGAGCGCCATCTCGGAGGGCAGGCCCTGCTTGTAGTTGTCCACGAAATCGCTCACGACCTTCACGCCCGCCACGCCGAGCGGCTTCACGTAGCCGCGCAGGACGTTGAAGTGGCCCTTGTCGGAAGATTCGGGAATGAGGTGCACGCGTGGCTCGATCACTGTCTCGCCGCGTCCCTGCGCGGCGAGCGCTCCCTCCACCGCCGCCAGGATTTCCGCGTCGGTGAGCGCGAGCCGCTCGACGTCGGGCCCGTTCAGGTAGGCGATGTCGATCGTGGGCACGGTGCGCCCTACTGCTGCGCCTCGATATGGGCCTTGCGGACGATATCGCCCCACTTGCGGCTCTCGGCCGAGATCATCTCACCGAACTGCGCCGGAGTATTGCCCACCGGCTCGAGACCGAGGCTCGCCAGCTTGTTGCGCACTTCGGGATCGCGCAGCGCCTCGGCCGCGTCGCGCTGCACCTTTTCGATGATCGCGGGCGGTGTGCCGGCGCGCGTGACAAGCCCGTACCACGAGGTGACGTCGAACCCCGGAAGCCCGCTCTCCGCGACGGTCGGCACATCCGGCAACTGGGGCGAGCGCTTGGGCGAGGCGATCGCCAGCGCCACCAGCTTGCCGTTCTTCACGTACTGGATCACGGTCGAGATGCCGGCGAACATCATCTGCACTTGCCCGCCAAGGAGGTCGGCCACCGCCGGTGCGAGGCCTTTGTACGGCACGTGCTGCGCCTGGATGCCGGCGTCGATGTTGAGGAGCTCGCCCGCGAGGTGCGCGCCGCTGCCTGCGCCGGGCGAGGCGAAGTTGAGCTTGCCGGGATTGGCCTTCGCATAGGCGATGAGCTCGCCGAAGGTCTTCGCGGGCACCGATGGATTCACGACGAGCACGTTGGGCGACGTAGCGAGGACGGTGACGGGCGCCAGGTCCTTCGCCGTATCGAATGGAAGCTTGAAGAGGAACTGGTTCACGGTGAGGTTTCCGGTCGGCGCCAGCACCAGCGTGTAGCCGTCGGGCGCGGCGCGCGCGCCCTCGCCCATGCCGATGTTGCCCGCGGCGCCGGCCTTGTTCTCCACGACCACCGGCTGGCCCCATTTCTCCGAGAGCTTCTGCCCCACGAGCCGCGGCACGAGGTCGGCGACGCCGCCGGCGGCGAAGGGCACGATGATGCGTACGGGTTTCGACGGCCACGTGTCCTGGGCGCAAGCCGGCCCGGCGAAAAGAGCGAGAAGGGAAACAACCAGGAAAGGAAGCTCACGCGATAGTCGGTTCATTGACGAGCCTGTCTCGTTGGAAAAGGGCGGGAAAGAGTTTCATCCAGAGCGCCACGACGATCAAGGTGCCCACGCCGCCGAACACCACGGCGCCCACCGGGCCCATGAGCGCCGCGGTCGTGCCGGCGCGGAACTCGCCGAGCTGGTTGCTGGTGCTGATGAAGGTCGCATTCACGGCGCTTACGCGCCCTCGCATCTCGTCGGGCGTCTCGACTTGCACCAGGGTCTGGCGCACCACCACGCTCACCATGTCCGCGGCGCCGCTTATGGCCAGCATGACGAGCGACAGCGTGAAGTCGCGCGAGAAGGCGAACACGACGATCGACACTCCGTAGATCGCGACCGAGAAGAAGAGCCGCTTGCCCACGCCGCTCTCGAAGGGCCGCCTCGCGAGCCATGCGCCGATGACGAGCGCGCCCACCGCCGGCGCCGAGCGAAGCAGCCCCAGGCCCCACGGCCCCGTATGCAAAATGTCCTTGGCGTAGATCGGGAGCAACGCCGTCGCCCCACCGAGCACGACGGCGAATAGGTCGAGCGAGATCGCGCCCAGCACGACCGGCTGCTGGAACATGAAGCCGAAGCCCGCGAACATCGTGGCGAGCGTCGCCGGCTCCTTGCCGTGGACGATGGGCACCTTCTCGATGGCCATCGCGCAGAAGATGGCCGCGACGGCGATGACGAGGCAAAGCGCATAGGCCCACGCGGCGCCCGCGGCGTAGACGAAGCCTCCGAGCGCGGGTGCGGCGATCACCGCGATCTTCATCACCGCCGAGGAGAGCGCCATCGCGCGCGGCAGCTGCACCGGCGCGACGAGTTTCGGCACGATCGCCGCCTGCGCCGGCGTCTGGAGGGCGCGCGCCATGCCGAGCAGCATCGAGAGCGAGAGGATGATGCCGCGCCCGACCCAGCCCGAGGCGCTGCCCCACGCGAGGATCGCCGCGGCGAGGAACTGCAACGCGGTGGCAGCGGCCAGGAGCTTGCGTCGATCGGACCGGTCGGCGAGCTGGCCCGAGGGAAGCGTGAGCAGGAACGTGGGAACGAACTGGGCGAGGCCTACGAGCCCCAGGTCCCACGCGCTCGAGGTGATGTCGTAGATCTGCCACGCGAGCGCCACCAGCAGGATCTGGTTCGACGCGGTGGAAAGCATCCGCGTCCAGAGGAAGAAGTGGAAGCTGCGCGACAGCGGCGCGTGCGAATCGGTCGCGCGGGTCATTGAGGCGAATTTAGCATAGCGCCGCGTGCGAGGCGCGATGCACGAGCCGCGGGAAGAAAAACCTAACGCTCGGCCGTTCTCGCTTTTTCGGACACGCCGGCGTTGTGGGCGTCGGCGAGGAGCTTGTCGCAATCCGCGTCCTGCTTCTTGCCGCGGTCGAGGAACGGCACGATGGCGAGCGCCGGATTCACCGCGGCGAGCGCCACGGCCGCGCCGGCCTGTGCGACGATCGGCCCCGCCTTCGGGCGCACCGAGGGTTTCTTGAGCGGGCCCTTCATCTCCACGGGCGCGCGCAAGACGAAGGCACTCGGCGTCTTGCCGCGGCCGTGCGCAACGAGATCCATGCGTTCCTGGCCCAGGTCCACGTCGCCGTCGACCTTCACGAAGGTCTCGCTGGTATCCACGATGAACGACTCGGGCCGCACGACTCCGTCCTTCACGTCGAGGTGTCCCACGGCGCAGCGAAGGTCCGCCTGCTTGCGCGTACCCAGCAGCATCGCGGCCTGCGCCACGTCGATCTCGAGGAGCTGCACCAGCAAGTCGCTTACGCGTCCGCCGTTCGCGGCGATGACCGCCGTGCCGTTGCTCGAGCCGAGGAGTTGCGCAACCGAGGCGCCTCGCCCTTTCAGGTCGGCGCGCCCGTAGAGGTGGCCGAACGCCTCCTGCATGGACTTCACCGTCGGGAAGAGTTGCGCGAGATCGAGGCCGTCGATGTCGCCCTTGAGCGATGCGAGCGGCGGATCCTGCCGGGCATCGATCGCGACGTTGGCGCGCACCGCACCGCCCGCGACGCCGAAATCGAGCGGCTCGAGGTCGAGCTTCGAGTCCTTGAGCACGAGGTGCGTGCTGAGCGAATCGACCGGCAGCTGCTTCGGCCGCAGCACTCGCAACGCCTTGAGCGTCACGTCGGCATCCATCTCGCCCCAGCGCTTGGTGCTGAAGGGCTCGTTCGGAAGGATGCGCGAGCTTGCCTGCGTCTCCTCCTTCTTCGCCACCTGCTGCGCGGAAGCCGTCTCGCCGGGGCCGGTGCCCGGCGGTGCGCCGATGAGCGGGCCCAGGTCGTTGAAGTCGAGGAGCTTCGATTCGAGCTTCGCCCGCAGGAGGGGCCGCTTCACGTCGCCGGCGGCCTTCGTGTATGCAAGGGTGCCGCGCAGGTCGCTGTCGCCCACCTTTCCGGCGAAAGGATCGAAAGTCCAGCGATTGTCGGCGTACCTCAGCCGTCCGTCCAGGTTGTACGGGGGCGTGTCGGGCAGCACCATGCCCGTCAGCGCGTGCAGGTCCTTCAGCGACTTGCCCGACAGCTTCAGGCGCAGGTCGTAGGTCTCGAGGTTCGTCGCGAACGTCCCGTCGATCCTGGCATGCGTGGCTCCCACGGTGCCATCGCCGGAGAAGCGGATGGAATCGCCCGGGTCCGGGGTGAGGCCGGGCATCTCGATGTGCACCTTGGCGGGCGCCGCACGGAACTTGCCTGTCGCATCCAGCGTTACATCGCCGTTCTTGCCGAGCGTACCGTGTGCCTGGATGCCGAGATCGGTGCCCTGGTCGGCCTCGACGTAGCGGATGCGGCCGTCCTGGAGCGCCACCCGTTCGAGGAAGATGCGGCTCGGGCCGCGATTGTCTCCCCCGAAGCGCCACGTCGCCTGGTCGCCTTTCTGCTCGAGCCCCGCGCTCGCCCGGGCGGCCGTGAGGGAAGGTACGACGATGTGCCGCGTGAAGAGGGGCGCGACCTCGACGCTCGCATGAAGGCTTTCCGCGTCGATGAGGTCGCGCGTGCTCGCCCATGACGGGTTCGAGATGCGGATTCGCCGGAAGCTCACCACCGGGGGCCACGCGAGGTGCAGGCGAATGCCCTGGAGCTCGACGTCGCGCTCGATGCGCGAGGCGACCTGGCGCTCGGCGAAGCGCTCGCCCCAAGCCGACTGGACTACGAGCATCAACAGCCCCAGCGCGATGACGGGCAGGAGCAGCAATGCGATCACGACGATACCGATGCGGCGGGCCATGCGGATGGGACGGCGAGGGACGCGCTCGGTTCCCGGATCGCGTGCCGCCGCAGGGCCTATACTTTCGGCCATGCCGGACAAACGCTTTCCGCAGCTCACCCCCGACCAGCTCTCTCCCGAGCAGAAGCCCCTCGGGGACCAGGTCATGAAGGTCTCGAGCGTGGGCCTGGGCGGGCCGTACAACCCCCTGTTGCGAAGCCCCGTGCTGGGCCAGCGCATGTTCGACCTGCTTTACTACCTGCGCTGGGACACCACGGTGCCGCTTCGCCTGAACGAGTTCGCGATCATCATCGTGGGCCGCCACTGGCGCTCGCAGGTCGAATGGTTCGCGCACGCCCCGCTCGCGATCAAGGCCGGCCTCGCGCCCGAGGTCGTCGCCGACCTCAAGGCCAACCAGCGGCCCGCGAACATGAAGCCCGACGAGGAGATCGTCTACGACTTCGTGACCGAGCTGATCGAGCGGAAGGCCGTCTCCGACGCAACCTACAAGCGCGCGCGCGCCACGATGAGCGAGCAGCAGGTCGTGGACCTCACGATGGTCACGGGAACCTATACGGGCATCGCCATGCTGCTCGCGATGGCCGAAGAGACCGTGCCGCCCGGCAAGGAGCCGCCCTTCACGGCCGGCGAGCCGTAGGCGTAACGCAGGTCGCTTCGGCCGCGACCACCACGCGCGCCGGTGCCCGCGGCACGCGAATTTCATTCGCGCCCTTCTTCCACGAGGCGCCCGTCACGCGCCCGCACGCGGGAGTTTCGGCGAGAGGCCACGCGAGCCTGAATCCGCCCGGCGGCGAGGCGTTGGCCTTCGGAAGCACCAGCACCACTCGCGGCCCCTCGCGGCGCAATGAATAGGTAAGCTCACCCCACTGGGTGCGAAGCTGCCCGATCGCGATACCCTCCCCGTCCAGCCAGTCCAGCGGCACGCCGGAGGCCAGCACGAGCGAACGATCGGCCTCGCGCGTGTAGGCGAAAAGATCGAGCACGGAGCGGATGTAGTCGGAGGCGACCCAGCCATGGGGCATGTCGCCGATGAAACGTACTTCGCGTTCGTCGCGGCCCACGACCTCGGCCCATTGGTTCCATCCGGCGGGCCTGCGGCCGGCCATGAAGAAATCGAGCAGCTGCGCGATGCGCGTTCGCCAGCCGAGCCGTGCGAAGGCGCCGACGTTGCGAAGCTCGTACGGCGTGTACGCATCCCAGCTGCGCTTGCCGTCGCGGCGATCGACGAACTCGCTCCAGTAGCGATCGAACGTGGCGTCGAGCCAGGGCTCGGGAAGATAGGCCTGCCCGTCGGCCGGCGACAACGCGATGGTCGTGGAAGTCGGGTCGAAATCGCCGCGGTCGGCGCTGCCCGGAATGTACTCGACGTCGTGGCTCGTGCGGCTCGCCTCGATGGACCGCAAGAGGTCGCGCTGGAATTCATCGCCGTGGCGCATGAACGTGCGCGCCTCGCCGGAGTGCCCCAGCGCCTGCGCGATCCGCTGCGCGCCGCGATAACCCGTGAGCGCCCAGAAATCGTCCCAGTACGACCATGCGGGCTTGTCCGAGTAGCCTTCGTGGCTGATGGAAGGCGGCATGAGCCCCGTGAACATCGGCTGCGGCGCGTCCAGGCGCGATTGGACGCGCAGCGTTTCCATGTAACCCTCGGTGCGCGATACGCCCGGCCACATCGCCGCGAGCCATTTCCTGTCGTGCGTGTAGCCGTAGTAGGCGTCCACCAGGTGGATCCACTCGCCATGGCTGTCGTTCTCCGGGACGGGATCGGCACCGCGCACATCCACGCAGCAAGGGACCTTGCCGTTCGCGTACAGGTGCGGCGCGAACCAGTCGGCGAACTCGCGCACCGCGTCCGGGTGGCCCATGCGCAGCAGCGCATCCGACATCAGCGCGCCATCACGGATCCACGACCTCGCATACGCTCGGGTGCCCGGCTGGAGCGCGGGACCTGTCCGGTCGATGAGCACCTGGGAGAGCGCGGAGCGCAGCGTCTCCACGAGGGGCCTCGCCGATTCGGGCGCCGAGATCGCGACGCGCCCAAGCTTCTCGCGCCACTCGGCGGCGACGGCGTTCTCGCGCGAGTCGAGCCACGCCGACGCATCTCCGCGCGGCAACGTCGGCACCCCCGAAAGAGGCGCCGCGAGACCCACGCTTCGTGAGCCGCCGGGAGGAATTTCAAGGCGATAGAGCAACGCCGCCGACGGGAAGCCGTCCGCGTCCACGATCGACGTGGCCGTGGGGTGGGCCTTCGCCAGCAGGAGCTCCGGCAACCGTCCCGATTCGAAGGGCGCCGCGAACGCCTCGTCGGGCGGGGCCAATGCGTAGTAACGCGGCACGCCGTCGATCACCAGCGCATTGCCATCCCAGGCCAGCGCGTGCGCCTGCGCCACGCCGCCGGGTGGATTCAGGAACTGCGCCGGGGGATTCACCTGGAATGGCCGCAGCGCCAGCACGAGGGTGACCTGCTTCGCGGCCGCGGCATGGTTCTCGACGGTGTAGCGCGTGAGGAGCTGCGCGCCCTCGCGATCGCCGTCCCCGAATGCGGTTACGCGCAGCGCCACGTCGCCATGGCGAAGCAGCGCGGTGGGAATCGGGAGGTATCCCTCCGCGAGCGAATGCGTGGCCTGCATTTCGGCCCAGGTCACGAGCTCGCCATCCTCGAGCAACATCGGCTCGACGGCCGCACCGCCCGCATTCGCCTCGAGCGCGCCGTCTTCCGAGAGCAGCCCCTGCGCGAGGCCGCCATCGATGCCCACCACGGTCCAGTAGGATTGCTCGCCCGAAAGCCCCCGCGGGAAGGCGCCCCGCGGAACCTCGCGGGCCAGCGCCTGGAAGAATGCGTTGGGCGTTACACCCGCCGCGACATCGAGCACGTCCACCCGCGCGAGGAAATACGTCTTGCCCGGCCCGTCATGCATGCGCACGCGGATGTAGCGGGCCTGCGAGTCGGGAAGCCACATGGGATCGAAGCCCCCGCCGCCATTCCTCACCTCGCGCACTGCGCGCCACTCCCGGCCGTCGTCGGAAAGGTCCACGCCGTAACGCGATGCGTTGCGCCCTCGAAGCCAGTGAAGCATGAGGCCGCCGAATTCACGCTCCGTCTCGAGGTCGATCGTGAGCGTCGCCTCCTTGCCGTCGGCCGGATCGCTTTCCCATTCCTCGACCACGGGCTCGAGCGGCGCTTCCACCGAAGGCACCAGCTCGCGCATGGAGAGCCGGTCGATGCAGACGCTCCCCGCGCCGCCGCCCTTCCCCCGGGCTATCGCGAGCTCCAGCGAAGCGGTTTTCGCGAGCGCATGGTCGGCCGACGGTCCCCACGCGAACTCGATCTGGCGTTTGCGAACGCGCATCGCCTGCCATTCCCGCGGGAAAGCGAAGTCGGGCCGCTGGTACCACCACACGTTTTCACCGCTCGCATCGACGAGCTTCACCTGAAGCGCGTTGGGACTCGCCTCTCCGCGCAGGTCGAAATCGAGCTCGAAGTTCGGCGGGTATTCGAGCGGCAAGCGGCGCCGTGCGATGGCGTAACCCGACACGTTGCCGAAATCGAAATCCAGGCATAGCGCCGGCCCCGCCGGGCCCTGCGCCGGCCTCAACGACACCTTCACGCCGTCGGAAGCCTCGACGCTCCAGGCGCCCAGGTTCGAGAAATCGTCGAGCAGGGTCTGCTGCCCCGGCTCCGCCGCGGCAGCAAGGCAAGCGAACGCCGCCACCCACGCGAAGAGGCGCATCCTCAGCCCTTCACGCTGCCGGCGAGGAGCCCGGCGATGTAGTGGCGTTGCAGCGCGATGAAAAGCACCAGCACCGGAATCACGGTGACCACGGAGCCCGCCATCATCAGCTCGTTGTCCTGCACGTGCTCCCGGGAGAGCGAGGCGAGGGCGACCGGCAGCGTGTAGTGCTGCGAGTCGGTGAGCACGATGAGGGGCCACATGAAGTCGTTCCAGCTCGCGAGGAAGCTGAACACCGCGAGCGTCACGATGATGGGCTTCAGCAGCGGGACCACGACGCGCAGGAAGATCGTGAGCTCGCTCGCGCCGTCCACGCGCGCGGCCTCGAGGAGCTCGTCCGGAATCGAGCGCGCGTACTGGCGCACCAGGTAGATCCCGAAGATGGTGGCGAGCGCGGGCACGATCACGCCGCCGTAGGAGTTCACGAGGCCCAGGGCTTTCAGCTCCAGGAATAGCGGCATCATCGCCACCTGGGCGGGGATCACGAGCGCGCCGATGAGCCCCCGGAAGATCCGCTCGCGGCCCGCGAACTCGAGCTTCGCGAAGGCGTAACCCGCCATGACGTTGAACGCCACGCTTCCCGCCGTTATGGACAGCGCGACGACGAAGCTATTGAAGAAGTAGCGTCCCATCCCCATGCGTGCGAAGAGGTCGCGGTAGTTGTCGAGCGTCGGCGCGGCCGGCAGGAGCGGCGGCGGCAGCGTGCTCGCCGCGCCCGGAGGCATGAACGACACCGAGAGCATCCAGAGCAGCGGGAAAAGGCTCACGAACGCGAGTGCCGCGAGGAGCGCGTTCACCAGGATCGCATGCCCCTTCACGCCATCCCCCGCGAGCGCGCGAAGCGCAGCAAAGCCTCGGAGGCGGCAAGCACCAGCGCGAAGAGCAGGAACGCGATGGCGGAGGCGACGCCGAGGTTCCACCACTTGAAGCCCTGCTCGAACATGAAGTAGAGCACGCTGAAGGTGCTGCGAAGCGGCCCGCCTTCGGTCATCACGTAAGGCTCGGCGAAGAGCTGGAAGTACCCGGCCATGGTGAGGATCGACACCAGCGAGAGCACCGGCCCCAGCGACGGAAGCGTCACGTGCACGAGCTCCTGCCACGTCCCCGCCCCATCGATGCGCGCGGATTCGTAGAGCTCGCGCGGGATCGCCTGGAGCGCCGCCAGCAGGATCACCATGTTGTAGCCGAAGTTCTTCCACACCGCGAGCAGGATGATGGTGGGCATCGACCAGTGCGGATCGCCCAGCCAGTCGATGGGATCGATGCCCAGCGCCGCGAGCCCCTGGTTCACCCACCCGTAGCGGGTGTGGAAGAGGTAGCGCCACACGATCGCCACGGCGACCAGGGTCGTCACGACCGGCGCGAAGAGCGCGGTGCGGAAGAAGGCCTGGGCGCGCGCGAGCGGGGAGTTCAGCAGCAGCGCCGCGCCGAGCGAGAGCCCGATGGATAGCGGCACGCCCAGCACGACGAAGTAGAGCGTGTTGCCGAGCGCCTGCCAGAAGAGCGGCGCCTTCAGGAGCTCCAGGTAGTTGCGAAGGCCCACGAAGCGCAGGTTGTCCAGGCTCGCGAGCGCGTAGAGGTCGAAATCCGTGAAGCTCAACGCGAAGGCGACGGCGACCGGCAGCAGGAAGAAGCCCCCGATCACGATGAGGGCGGGCGCGGCGAAGCTCCATCCCGCGATCCGCCCGTTCATGGGCGCTTTCGGTCGAGCATCCAGCGGCGCTTCTCGAGCATGGCGTCGACGCGGCGGTCGAGCTCCGCCGGGGCCTCGCCGATGGGAATGGCCCCGCGCACCACCTGCTCGGCCACGAGCTGCATCTCGTTCGCGATGCGCTCCCACTCCGGCACCGCGGGCGTGGGACGCACGCGCTCCAGCTGGTCGCGAAAGGCGCTCGCGTAAGGGTCGGCCACCAGGCTCTTCAATGCCCATGTCGAGCGGCGCGGCGGAAGGTCGCCCGTGAGGGCGTGGAAGCGTTCCTGCACGGCGGGCTGCGAGAGGTACTCGATCAACTTCCACGCGGCATCCTTGTGGCGCGAACCTGCAATCACCACGAGGCTGGAGCCGCCCGCGTTGGACGCGCCCGGCCCATGCGGCCCCGGAAGGGGCGCCGTCATCCAATCGCGCTGTCGCTCGGGTGGAAGGCGCTTCCGGAACTCCGCGATGTTCCACGGCCCCGAGACATAGAAGGAGAAGAAGCCGCGCCCGAACTCGGTCCACACGTTCGAGACCTGCGTATTGCTCATTTCCGGCGCCCAACGGTTGCGGAAGGCGTCCACGTAGAACGCGAGCGCGCGAGTGAACGCGGGATCGTGGAAATCGGCTGTGCGACCGCCGTCGGCGAGCAACGTGTTGTCGCCCTGGAGGCTCAAGGCGAGCAACGGCTCGAACTCGTTCAGCGGAAAGAGGATCGCATAGCGCGCGGGGCCGACGTGCGCCTTCACCGCCCGCATCTCGCGCGCCCACTCGTCCCACGATCGCGGCGCATGGTCGAAGCCGGCCTGCGCGAGGATGTCCTGGCGGTAGTAGATGAGCCGCGTGTCCACATACCAGGGGATTCCGCGCAGCACGCCATCGATGCGATTGGTGTCCCAGATGCCTGCGAAGTAGTCGTCCCGGCGGATCTCCCGCGAGGAGGCGACGCGCGAATCGAGGGGCTCGAGCGCGCCCAGCTCCGCGAGCTCCGGGACCCAGGTGTTGCCGAGCTGGCAGAGGTCCGGGAGCGCGTCGCCGGCAAACGCGGTGAGCAGCTTCTCGTGCGCGGCGGTCCATGGCAGTTGCTGGATCGCGACGCGAATGCCGGGATTGCGCCGCTCGAACTCCGGCAGCAGTTGCGAGACAACTTCCGCCTCGCGCCCCATGAGCCAGAAGCGAAGCTCGACAGGCTTGTCGCCGCGATCGGCGCACGCGGTCGCGAGCAGCGCGCCCGCGATTGCCAGCGCGCGAAGCCACCCCGCCAACCGGCTCATGCCGGCTTCGCGCCCTCGCTGAGCCAGCCGCCCGTGAAGCCCGCGCGCTCCAGCCCCAGCCGGATCGCGGAATTGCCGCGCATGGTCCGCCAGATCAAGTCGCTGCGGTGGTTCTCGATCATGGCGATGATCGGACCCTGATCGATGCCCAAATAGTCGTTGTCGACCCATCCAAAGTCCGCGACGCGGTGCCCGTATGCGAGTCGCCCATCGTAATGGAAGCTCAGGTTGAACGAATCGAGGAACCCGTAGCGGCCGTAGATCAGGGCGCCGAGCTTCTCGTGCATCTCCTGCAACGCCGGGATCGTGATCTCCGGTGCGAACGCGAGGCTGCCGCCCGCCGCGGTCGGGGCGATCGTGCCGTCGTCGACGAAGCGCTCCATGGAAATGCCGCGCGCGCTGTAGCCGCGGAAGCGGCGCGACTCCCCGAGGTAGAGGCGCGCGGTATTCGCCGGGCCGTCGCATGCCGTGAAGCCCCAGGCGTTCTCGCCGTATCCGTGCCAGCCCATGGGATTGGCGACGGCGTAGGCGCGCTGCGCCAGCGTGGCGCGCCGCGAGTTCTCGAAATAATCGAGCTTGTGCTCGCGCATGAACTCGTCCTGCACGCCGCGAAAGTCGTACCAGGTGTGCGAGTACTGGTGGCCGAAGAGCGGCGCGAAGGTGAGGTGCTCGAAGCCGAAGAGCGTGCCCCACGAGTCGCCATAGCGCCGCGACCAGGCCTTCCATGCCTCGGGCGCCACGGGGTGCTCGGGAGCACCGAGCGCCAGCAGGTACACGATCATCGCCTCGTTGTAGCCGGCCCAGTCGTAGCGGATGAATTCCTTCTCGGGCGTCCAGCCGTGGCAGATGAGCGGAGCGCGCGGCTGTGCCCAGTTCCAATCGACGCGCGCGTATACGGTGTCCACCGCGTTGCGGATTTCGGCCTCGACTGGATCGTCCCGGCTGAAGTAGGAGCGTGCGAAGAGCATTCCGCCCAGGAGAAGTGCCGTGTCGACGGTCGAGACCTCGCAATCTTCGAAGCGCGTGCCCGTCTGCACGTCGAGGAAGTGGTAGAAGAACCCCTGGTACCCCGCCATCCCCGTGGGCTGGGGCCCCTGGGGGGCATCGCGGAAGAAGCGCACGGTGGCGAGCGTTCGTGCGGCGGCGGCGGCGCGCGGGACCCAGCCGCGCTCGGCGCCGATTCCATAGGCCGTGAGGCCGAAACCCACCGCCGCGATGCTGCAGGGCGAGGGCGAGGGCCAGCGGTCGAAGGTGAGCCCGTTGGCGGGCGTGGTCTCCCAGAACCAGTCGAACGTGCGCCGCTCGAGCTCCGCGATCAGAGGCGGGAGCAGCGCGGGCACCTCCCCTGCCCGAGGCGCGGCCGGCTGCGGCCACGCCCCGCCAGGGAGCATCGCACCGCCTATCGTGGCGGCCGAGGCGATCAGCAGCCGCCGGCGATGCGCGTCGATCGGGACCTTCCTAGAACGTGAACCCGACCGAGAGCTTCAGCTCTCGCGTGGGCAGGATGATGCTTCCGTCCGGGTGGCCCTTGTTGAAATTGGGCGCGCCCGGTGCCCCCGACCACGTGTCGTATCCGTCCCAGTTGTACCAGTTGAAGACGTTGAGCACGTCCGCCCGGACACGCAGCGTCGTGTGGTTGGCGAACGTGAACTCCTTCGAGACCGCCAGGTCGAGCTGCCGGAAAACATTCGCCGTGATCTGGTCGAACACGCACTGGTCGAATCCCGCGAGGCAATTCTGTCCGTACTTGGGTAGCCCCGTGGCGAGCGTGAGCTTGGCCGAACCGTTGATCTGCCACGGGAAGTCGTACAGCCCCGTCGCGACCAGCCGATGCTTGTACACGCCGCCCGAACGCATCCATCCGTACCCGTTCAGGTTGGGATAGTCGAGCGCATAGTGCTCGCCGAATTGCCGGTTTTCCATCGCGTCGCTATAAGTGTACGTCGCCGTGACGCCCCAGCCGGTGCTGCGCGAGTAGGGCTTCTCCGCGGTCACGTAGATCGCGTTGGTGCGGGTCTCGATACCGTTCACGCCGAGGATCAGGTTTCCGAAGCCCGGGATCGGCGAGCCGAAGGGAGAATTCCACGTGGTGCCCGGCGCGAAGAAGGACCCGTCGGGAAGCCGGTTGCCCAGCAGGAACGCGAAGCCGTCCTTGCTCTCGATGTACGAATACGCGATTGAAGTCTGCCAATCCCCGAACACCTGCCGCAGGCCCAGGGTGAACTGGTCCGAGTACGGCATCTTGATGTCGTTGTTGATGAGGTCGATCTCGCGGCCGGCGCCGTTGCCGGTGCCGACGAGGCCCGTGAGCCCCGCGGTCGTGAGGTAGCTCGGATCGAACGGCACGCAGGTCGCGCCCGAGCACGGGTGGTTCGGGTCGCCGCTGAAGTTGAAGTTCGCCGTGGGGAACGTGCTCTTGGTGCGCTCGAGCTGGAGGTAGTCGAAGATGTTGCGGTCGTACGAGCGGCCGTATCCGCCGAAGACCACCTGGCGCTGGTTCGCACCCAGGTCATAGGAGAAGCCCAGCCGGGGCTGCCACTCGCCCTTGAAGGCGCTGCGGTTCGAGCCCGTGCTGATGAAATCGTTGATGTTGAATCCCGACTTCGGGTTGTTGATGTTGCTCCACCCGCGCAACGCCGCCACGACGTCGGGCGGCGTCACGTAGTCGTTGTAGCTCGGCGTGTTCTCGTAGTCCCAGCGCAGGCCCGCGTTGACGGTGAGGTGCTTGTTCACCTCCCAGTCGTCCTGCGCATAGAGGCCGAACTGCGTGTTCTTCGAGGTCGCCTGGCCGTTGCCCACGCCCGCGATGGGCACGCCCCACTCCACCCGATACGGCACGGTCGCGCTGTACGAGAGGTCGTAGTGGAACTGCGGGTTGTAGGGCGAGAGCTCCTGGGCGTCGAGCGTGATCCATTTCGCCTTGGCGCCCACCTTGAAGACGTGCGATCCCATCCAGTCCACGGGCGTCAAGGTGAGGTCGTCCTGAAGCGACCAGCCCTTCTGGCCCTTGTTCTGGAAGTCGCGCCCCCCGCCCACGTTGAGGACGGCCGCGCCGCCGCCCGACTCGTAGATGGAGCCGTTGCCGAACGAGTTGGGGCGAGGCCTCCAATAGGCGTCCTCGTAGGTGATGTGGCCCTCGTTCATCCAGCGATCGGTGGTCCATTGGTGCTTCAGGTCCAGGCGCGTCTCGTTGTTCTCCTTCAGCGTGCCCCAGGACTGCGCGTTCTGCCCGGTCACGTTGGTGAGCTCGTGCTCCTTGCGGTACTTGGCGGTGAGCTCCAGGTACTGGGCGTCATCCACCTGCCAGTCGATCTTGCCGAAGACCAGGTCCTCCTTGAAGGGCGCGTTGGTCGGGCCCGCCTGCGCGGCGACGTCCGGAGGCAGCGCACCCGCGGGCGCACCGCCGCCCAGCGTGATCGTCCTCGGGTCCTTGTTGTCCTTTCCCTCGTAGGAGAAAAAGTAATGCATGCGGTCCTTGATGATCGGGCCGCCGAGCGTGAGGCCGTACTGGTCCTGCTTGCTCTCCGTCTTGTTGCCGCCCGCCGCGAGCTCGGCAGGCGTTGCCGCGCGCCAGCTCTGCGAGGTGTGGTCGTAGAAGCCGTCGACGTGAAACTCGTTGGTGCCGGAGCGCGTGACCGCGGTGATCGCCGCGCTCGACACCTGGTCGAACTCGGCCTTGTAGTTCTGCGTGATCACCTTGTACTCGGCGATGGCCGATTGCGGGAACGGATTTCCCCGGCTCGAGTCCTGGCCGGTGATGCCGCCCTGCAGCACGTAGTTTTTCTGGCTCACGCCGTCGATGAACACGTTCACGCCGGTGACGGCCTGCGCGCCGCCCTGGAGCCGGGTGCTGCCGTCCGAATTCGTCACGAACTGCACGCCGGGAGCCAGGTCCGCGAACGCGAGGAAGTTGCGCGTGACCTGCGGCAGGCGTTCCATCTGGCGCGGCGAGATGTAGGTCGCGATCTCGGAGGTCTTGGTCTCCAGCAGGCGATTGCCCGACACGACGATCGTGTCGACCTTGGCGACCGTCGGGCCGACCGAGATATCCAGCTCGGCCGTCTGGCCCACCTGCACCGTGTAGTCCTGGGTTTTCTGGTCGAAGCCCTGGCCCGCGACCTCGATGCGGTACGTGCCCGGCGGGAGCCCCGTGAGCGCGTAAGCGCCGTCGGCGCCGACGGTAGCCCGTGCGCTGAAGCCGGTCGCCACGTTGGTCGCCGAAACGCGCGCTCCCGCGGACGAGGGGCCGCTGATGTGGCCGCGGATCGTCGAGGTGCTGAGCTGCGCGCAAGCGGGGGCCGAGACGAGCATCCCGACCGCGAAGACGCTGCCCACCAGTGCTGCCAGGGTGTTGCGAGCCATCCGACTGCTTGTCATCTGGAATCCCCTCCGTCGTTCGCGGGGCTTTTCTGGATGCCCCATTGTTTGGTATCTCCCAGGCTTTTTACCGCCTGCTTCTTGGAACTATCGCCATCCTCGATGAATGCCGCGCGCACGAGCTGCGAATCACGAGCTCGGTGCGCATCTTCTGTACCGAATGCCGGTCCTGCCCACGCTCGGTGATCGCGAGCACGAGCCGCTCGAGGGCGAGCTCGCCCAGCTCGGCGATTCGCACGCGCACCGTAGTGAGCGCGGGCGAGACGTATCTCGCGATCGGAATGTCGTCGAATCCGGCCACCGCGATGTCGCCGGGCACGCGTAGCCCCGCCTCCGTGAGCGCGAAGATGCAGCCGATCGCCATCATGTCGTTGGCGGCGAAGATCGCCTCGGGGCGCTCGGCCATCGAGACCAGCCGGCGCCCGGCCTTGTAGCCCGACTCCTCGCTGAAGTCCCCGCGAAGCACCTGGGGGCGTGCCTCGGGAAGCAGCTCTTCCAGGGCCTCGGTATATCCGGCCACGCGCTCGCGGGCATCGACGTTCTCCACCGGCCCGCCGATCATCGCGATGTGCCGGTGGCCGCGCCCCACCAAATGACGGACCATGGCCGAGGCCCCGCCGAAATTGTCCACGAGGAGCGCGGGGTAGCGCTCGCTGCCCTCGCCGCTGTTCATCAGTACCGTGGGGAGCGTGGGTTGCAGGTTGTTGTCGAGCACCTTTCGATCGGCGTACGAGCTCATTACGAGAAGCCCATCCACCCGCCCGCGCATGGCCAGGAGCGCCGCGGCAAGCTCGGCCGCATCGCCGTGCGAGGAAGAAAGGAGCAGGTGGAGGCCGTGCGTGCGCGCAGCGCGGTCGATGCCGCGGATCAGCTCGGAAAAGAATTCGCCATGCAGGTCGGGCAGCACGACGCCGATGCAGCGGGTGCGCCGGCTGGAAAGGCTGCGCGCGGCCTCGTGCGGCACGTAGCCCAGCTTCGTGGCGGCCGCGCCCACCTGGCGCCGCGTCTCGTCGGTGACTTTATCGGAGCCGCTCAGCGCGCGCGAAACCGTGGCGACCGACACTCGCGCTGCCTTCGCGACATCCTTGATGGTGACTGCCATCGCCGCTCCGCCGTTGCAATCCCGACCGGACCGATTTTCGCCGGAATGTAAGCGTTTCCATCACAAAGTGTCAAGAACCGCAAGGCTTCGCAAGAGGAGGATGCATCGATTCCGGAGCTTCACGGCGCTTGTGAATCGGTCTCCCGAATGCTTATGATGTAACCGCTTTCATAGCAGGGATGGCATAGCGCGTGCGCGAGTTTCCGAAGGGGTTCCTGTGGGGTGCGGCCACCTCGGCCTACCAGGTCGAAGGCTCGCCGCTCGCCGACGGCGCGGGCCCGAGCATCTGGCAGCGCTTCGCGCATACGCCCGGCATGATGAAGAACGGAGACACGGGCGACGTCGCGTGCGACCACTACCGCCGCTACCGCGACGACGTTGCGCTCATGAAGAAGCTGGGCCTCAAGGCCTACCGGTTCAGCGTCTCGTGGTCGCGGGTGTTGCCGGAGGGAACCGGCCGCGTGAATCCCGCCGGCCTCGGCTTCTACGAGCGCCTGGTCGACGCGTTGCTCGAAGCCGGCATCGAGCCCGTGCCCACCCTCTATCACTGGGACCTCCCCGCGGCGCTCGACGACCGCGGCGGCTGGTTGAACCGCGACATCGCCGGTTGGTTCGCCGACTATGGACGCGTCATGTTCAGGGCGCTCGACGACCGCGTGAAGATGTGGAGCACGCTGAACGAGCCGTGGGTGGTCACCGATGGCGGCTACCTGCACGGAGCGCTCGCACCGGGCCACCGCAACCTCTACGAGACGCCGATCGCGAGCCATAACCTGCTGCGCTCGCACGCCACGGCGGTGCAGGCCTACCGCGCGGAAGGCAAGAACCAGATCGGGCTCGTCGTGAACATCGAGCCGAAGTATCCCGCTTCGAAGACGGCGCGCGACCTCGCCGCGACCGCACGCTCCGACGCGTACATGAACCGCCAGTACCTCGACCCCGTCTACAAGGGCGCCTACCCACCGGAGCTGCGCGAGGTATTCGGGGCGGCGTGGCCCGAGTGGCCCGTCGGCGACTTCACGCTCGTGAACGAGCCTTTCGATTTCCTCGGCGTGAACTACTACACGCGCAACGTCATGAAGCACGACGCCAACGCCTATCCGCTACGCGCCTCGCGCGTGAAGCAGAAGGGCGCGACCTATACCGAGACCGATTGGGAGGTTTACCCGAAGGGCTTCACCGACACGCTCGTCTGGGTGAAGGAGCGCTACGGCAATCCGCCCGTCTACATCACCGAGAATGGCGCCGCGTTTCCAGATCCTCCCAAGGTGCGCGGCAAGGCCCTCGCCGATCCCAGGCGCGTGGACTATTTCAGGAAACACATCGGCGCGGTGCGCGACGCGATGGACGCGGGCTGCGACATCCGTGGCTACTTCGCCTGGTCGCTTCTCGACAACCTCGAGTGGTCGCTCGGCTTCTCCAAGCGCTTCGGCATCGTGCACGTGGACTTCGCCACGCAGAAACGCACGCTGAAAGACAGCGCGCGCTACTACTCCGAAGTCATCGCCACGAACGGGGCGGTGCTCGGCTCGGGCTGAACGCCTCCATGAAGTACGAGTTGCTCTACTGGTCGGGCCTCCAGGGCCGTGGCGAATTCGTTCGCCTCGCGTTCGAGGAGGCCGGCGTGCCGTACGTGGACGTGGCGCTCATACCCGAGAATCGGGGCGGCGGCGATGACGTCGTGGTACGAGGCATGGAAGATCCGCGCGAAAAGCGACCGCCGTTCGCCCCGCCTTACCTGCGCGTGAGAGGCCGGCTCATCGGCCAGACCGCGAACATCCTCGAGTACCTGGGCCCGAGGCTCGGCCTCGCGCCGCGCGACGCGGCCGGGCGCAGGTGGGCGAATCAGCTGCAGCTCACCATCGCCGACCTCGTCGCGGAGGCGCATGACACGCACCATCCGGTATCGAGCTCGCTCTACTACGAAGACCAGAAACGCGAGGCGAAACGGCGCTCGCGCGACTTCATCGCCCATCGCATCCCCAAGTTCCTCGGCTACTTCGAGAAGGTGATCGAGCGCAACGCCGGGACCGGGCCGTGGATGGTCGGTTCGCGCATCACTTACGTGGACCTTTCGATGGGCCAGGTCGTCGACGGCCTGCGCTACGCGTTTCCCCGGGCGATGGCGCGCGAGATGCGCAAGCACCCGCGCCTGTCGCGCCTGCACAAGGCCGTATTCGCCCGCCCGAGGATCAAACGCTACGTGAAGTCGGGCCGCCGGCTCGCGAACAACGAGACCGATATCTTCCGGCGGTATCCGCAGCTCGACCGGATTCCGTAGAATCCGCATCTCTTCCAGACCAGGACCCTCCATGCTTCGAAGACTGGCGGCAACCGCCGCCCTGCTCCTTTCCTTGTCCGCGCACGCGACGCCCTTTTCTTCCGACACCTCGGATCTCTGGTGGAACCCGAACGAGAGCGGCTGGGGAGTGAACGTGGTCCAACAGGGCGGAATCCAGTTCGTCACCCTGTTCGTCTACGGCGCCAATGGCCAGGCGACCTGGTTCGTGGGGCCCGACACCGCGTTCCAGGCAAGCTCGAATGGCACGGCCCTGTTCACCGGGCCGCTCTACCAGACCACCGGCCCTGCATTCGCCGGAGGGTTCGATCCCAAAGCCGTCGGCGTGCGCCAGGTGGGCAACGTGACGATCACGCTCACGACGCTCGTTTCCGGGTCGCTCACTTACTCGGTCGACGGCGCCGTGGTGGTGAAGGACATCCAGCGGCAGACCTGGGTGGTGGAGAATTTCGCCGGCAACTATCTCGGGGCCGCGACCGGCATCTATAGCGGCGCCTGCTCTTCCACCGGATACCAGGAAGAGCCCGCGAGCGTCGCCGTAACCCAGCCCACCACCAGCACCTTCGCGATGACGTTCGCGAGCGCGAGCCGCAACTGCAGCTTCACGGGCTCCTACGAGCAGGACGGCCGCATGGGCAGCGCGATCGGTTCGTTCACGTGCACCGACGGCAAGGCGGGTTCGTTCGGCATCGTGGAGATCCAGGCGACGCCAGCCGCGATCAACATGCGCATCACGACGACGGCATCGGGCTGCGGATGGCAGTCGCTCTATTCGGGGGCCCGGCGCAACTTCTGAGCGTCAATGCAGGAGGGGATAGGCCAGCAGCCCGACGACCGCGGCAACCGCCACGATAACGGGCTCCTGCACCCTCTTCGTGTTCCAGAGCAACACCAGCGTCGCCAACGCGAGCACGGCCGTGGGAACGTCTACGATCATGCGTTTCGCGAGGACGATCACCGCGCCCGTGATCGCACCGATTGCGGCCGCGGTCACGCCGTCGACGAACGCGATCACCGCGGGCAGCTTGCCGTATTTCTTGAAGTACGGCGCGGGCAGGATCGTGAAGAGGTAGCACGGGAGGAACGTCGCCGCGGCCGCGACGATGGCTCCGGGCAATCCGGCGACGAGATAGCCCACGAACCCGACCGTGATCACCACCGGGCCCGGCGTGATCATCGCGACGGCCACGGCGTCCACGAACTGCCGCTCGGTGAGCCAATGGTGCTCGGTCACCACCCCGCCATAGAGGAAGGGCACGATCGCCAGGCCCGAGCCGAACACGAAGGCCCCCGCCTTGGCGAAGAACACGCCGATCTGCGCGAGGAGCGGCCAGTCGAGGCTGGACGCCATCCCGGCCCCGGTCGTGAGCTGCGCCGCGACTAGCCCTTGCACACCGCCCTTCGTGAGCCAGGACGGCGGCGCTCGCGTGAGCCACGCGAGGAGGCCGCCGGCGAGGAAAAGCCATGCCATCTCGTTCTCGGTAGCCACGGTGACCGCCGCGACGACGAGGTAGATCCCCCAGAGGAGCTTGTCGCGCCCGACGCTCTTCGTCGTGAGCCTGAAGGCGCTCATGGCGATGATGCCGATGACGGCCGCGCCCACGCCGTAGAACACGGCCTGCATCCACGCGAGGCCATCGAATCGCATGTACGCCCAGCCCAGCGCCACCACCATCAGGAACGACGGAATCACGAACGCGACGCCGACGAGCGTCGCGCCGATGATCCGGTAGTGCACGTATCCGAGGTACATCGCGAGCTGTGCGGCGAGCGGCCCGGGCATGAGCTGCGCGAGCGCGAGGCCTTCCTTGTAGTCGCTCTCGGAGATCCAGCGGCGCTGCTCGACGAGATCGCGATGCATCGCGCCGCACAGCGCCGCGGGGCCGCCGAAGCCGAGCGCGCCCAGCCTCAGCATGTAGCGCAAGAGCGCGCCGAGCGTGTAGCTCACGTCTTCGCCAGGCGCACCGGCGCCCCGATCGCCCTCCAGCCGGAGTGCCCGCTATCCATGTAGCGCGCGTCGAAGCCGGCCTCGCGCAGCTTCATCGCGGTGTTGCAGCCCACGTGGAAACCGTAGGCGCAATAGACCACGACCGGCTCGCCCTTCGAAAGCTCGCCTATCCATTCGCGAATGCGTTCCGGATCGCGCCACGTGACGCCTTCGGCGATGTCCTGCTGGCGCGACACGAAGTGGCGGGGCCGCACGTCGATCACTTGCAGGGGCTGGCCGCCGGCGAGTTGCGCCTCTACCTCCTCCACGGCGATCTTCGGCAGGTCGCCATATTCGGGCTGCACCACCGGGCGGGGCGGCGGGACCTGCGCGGCTTGCTCGTAGCGCTCGGCCAGGGCCTGCCAGTCGATGTTCCTGAAGAACGTGTCCACATAGGCCCTCGCGTTGGCGCCGAAGTCGATGTGGTACGCATGCTCGTACATGTCGAGCGCGAGGATGGGCACGCCGCCAGCGACCGACTGTGAATGCTCGGAGGCGTATTGGTTCAGGAGGCGCCCGTCGCGCGGGACATAGGTGAGGACCACCCATCCCGAGCCCCCGCCGAGCGCATAACCCATGGCGGCGAACTCCGCCTTCCACCGCTCGTAGGACCCGAAGTCGCGCGCCAGGACTTCCCGCATGGCGTCCGTCGGAACGCCCTCGCCGCCGAGGCTCGCGAAATAGAGCTCGTGGAGCAACGTCGAGTTGAGCGCGACCAGCTCCTCGCGCTTCAGGGCGTTCACGGCATGACCGGGCGCGGTCGCGAAATCGAGCGCCTCGAGCTGCCCCGCGATCGCGTTCAGGCGCCGCATGGCGCCGCCGTAGTTGTTCTCGTAATGGCTTTCGATGAGCTTCAGCGAAAGTCCGCTCAGCTTCCAGGGACGGCAGTGGATCTGTTTCAGCGTGTACCGCATGGGAACCTCCAAGGACGAGTGGGCCATGCGCCGCATTCGAAGGGCGACGTGGCTCGCAACTGCTTCATTGGAGACACGGTGCCCGGCCGCGCGCGACGCTCACAGGATTGGACGGGGCACCGTCTTGGAGGGAAAGCTTCCCGGGGGTCCTGAGCCCCCGCCCATACGATAGGTTCGGGGAAGGAAGAAGTCAACCTGCGTCGGTTCCTTGCGCGATGCCGTCCACGATCGCGTTTGACGCGCGGCGCCGATTCAAGTGAAATCCCGGCAACTTCAAGGATCGCATGGACGAGACCCGCGAGCTCGAAACGCTTCCGATCTTCCACAACGTGCCCGCGGACCAGCTGTTGCCGTTGCGGCAAGCCTCGTCCCGCCTCACCTACATGGGCGGCGCCGCGATCTTTCGCCAGGGCGACATCCCGCAGTACCTCTACATCGTCGAGAGCGGCGCGGTGGACATCGTGCTGCCGGCGGTCGCCGACGAGATCATCGCCGCGACCTTCGAGGCGGGTTCCTTCTTCGGCGAGCTGGGCGTCTTCGACAACCAGCCGCGCACCGCCACGGCCCGCGCGAATGGCGAGACGCGGCTCATCTGCATCCCGCTCGCCCGGGTCGCCGACCTGATCGAGAACCATCCGCCCGCCGCCAAGCAGTTCCTGACGGTGGTGATCGAGCGGCTACGCCGCGCCGACGAGATGCTCTCGCGCCTGCAGATCCGCAACATCAACGAAGTGGCCGACGAGAAGATGACTTTCGGCGAGCGCATCGCGGACCTGGTCGCGCGCTTCGGCGGCTCGTGGACTTTCATCATCAGCTTCGGCGTGTTCCTGGCGGTCTGGATGGCCGTGAACACCGTATGGCTTCTCGCCGCGCCGCCGGACCCGTTCCCGTACATCTTCCTGAACCTGATCCTCTCCTGCATCGCGGCGCTCCAGGCTCCCGTGATCATGATGAGCCAGAATCGCCAGGCATCGAAGGATCGCCTGCAAGCCGACCAGGATTATCGCGTGAACATCAAGGCGGAGTTCGCGATCCAGCAGCTGCACCGCAAGATCGACGAGATGCGCGCGAACATGGCGCACCACCGCAAGTAGTCGCGGGGCCTCGGCCCTGGCCCTAGAACCTGTCGGCGCGGAACGGTTCCAGGCTCGCGAAGCCCGGCTTGCCCTCGAGCGCGTCGGCGATGAGCTCCGAGGTGGGCGCCGCGGCCGTAAGTCCCACGTGACCATGACCGAAAGCGAAGAGCGCGTTTCGCGCCGCGGGGGCGCGGCCGATGACCGGTTTCGAATCGGGAAGCGAGGGGCGATGGCCCATCCACTTCTCCACGCGCCCGTGTTGCAGTGAAGGCATGAGGCGCTTCGCTCCGTCGAGCATCGCATCGGCGCGCGCATAGTTCGGTGCCGCGTCGAGGCCGGCCAGCTCGACGGTCCCGGCGATGCGCAGCCCCCCTTCCATCGCCGTCGCGAAGTATTTGCCTTCGCCGGAGCACACGGGAATGCGCGGCGTGACGCTCGGCGATTCCAGCATCAGGTGGTAGCCGCGCTCGGTCTCGAGCGGCACCACGGCTCCGAGCTGCGCGGCGAGCGGCTTCGAGCGCGCGCCCGCGGCGACCACCACGAAATCGGTGTCGATCGCACCCGAGGCCGTTCGCACGCGCGCCACCTTGCCGTCGGTGAATTCGAAACCCTCGGCGGCGCTGCGTTCGAAGCGCGCACCGCCCTCCCGCAGCCGCGCCGCGAGCGCCTGCGACAACCGAAGCGGATTGGGAACATGTCCCTGCTCCGGCATGACCACCATGTGGGTAATCGTCGACGAAAGCGCCCGGTCGAACTCGCGGATCTCGCCCCCGGTGAGGATCTCCAGCTTCACGCCGTGGGCGCGGCGCAGCTCACGACCCAGCGAATCGGCCACGAAGGCCCCCTCGCTTTCGTAGGCGAAGGCGTAGCCATCCTGGCGAATGAGCTCCGGAACCCCGGCCCATGCGGCGAGCGGACGCCATTTCTCGATCGTGACGTCGAGCAGCGAGTGCAGCGCGTCGGCGATCGCGTTCACCCGGTCGATGCGGGTGTTGCGCCAGAATCGCCACAGCCACGGCGCGATCCGGGGCGCGTACCGCGGCGCGATCACGAGCGGCCCTTTGGGATCGAGGAGCCAGCCCGGCACCTTCTTCCACGTACCGGGCAGCCCGAGCGGAACGCACGAGGCGCGCGACAGGCAGCCCGCATTGCCGTACGAGCACGCCGAGCCGGGATCGCGCGGATCGATCAGGGTGACCGCGTAACCACGGATCTGCAGGCGGGCGGCGCAGGCGAGGCCCACCACGCCCGCGCCGATGACGGCGACGCGCTTCAGGATCTGGCGCGCGTGGGCGGGGCGGTCGACGGCCTGGTCGGACACGGCGTTCTCCGGGCGTGGATCCCCAGCATAGCCGCGGGACGCCCGAAGGTGCACCATTTCGCCGATGCAAGTTCTCCATGGAGATCAGAAATGGCAACCCAGGATATCGCGCCCTTCGACCCTCGTGTTCCTCTCCTGCTTCTGCTTTCCGTGACGACCGGCCTCGTCGACGCGGCGAGCGTACTCGCGCTTGGCAAGGTGTTCACGGCCAACATGACGGGCAACGTCGTATTCTTGGGATTCGCTGCCGCAGGCGTGCCAGGGTTCAAAGTGATCCCATTTGTCGTCGCCATTGCAAGCTTCATGGTGGGAGCCCTGGTCTCCGGGCGCATTGGCAACTCGCTTGTCGGTGGGACGGAACGGCGTTGGCTACTGACTTCGGCCATCTTCGAAACGGTGGCGTTGTGGCTGGCAGCAGCGGCCGCGGTGGGCTTTAGCGTCGGGGATCAGGCACCCGAGAGCCGGTTGTTCGCGATCATCGCGCTCACTGGCATCGCGATGGGGTTTCGGAATGGGACCGTCCGTCAACTGAAGGTCGCGGATCTCACGACCACCGTGCTTACGCTCACCCTCACGGGACTCAGCGCGGATTCGACAGCCGCGGGGGGAAGCAATCCGAACTGGCTACGACGCACAGGCGCTGTTGCTTCGATTTTCGTCGGCGCGGCCGCGGGCGCGTATCTCCTGGCGCAAGCGGGCCTCGTAGCTCCGCTCGCGACGGCGGGTGCGCTGGTGCTTTTCGGCACATTTGTCTGCGCGATGCACCCTTCCTCCGCACGGATCGTAGGCCCCGGGCATGACAACGAACCGCATCGCAACACGAAATGACGACCACTTCTCAGCCTCAACTTGTCCTTGTCAACGGCAAGTTCACGACGCTCGACAAGGGCAAGCCAACCGCCACTGCGGTCGCCATCACGGGGGGACGGTTTGCCCTGGTCGGTGGCGACCGGGAAGCGGTTTCGCTTGCCGGGCCCGCGACCCGGGTCATCAACCTGCAAGGCAAGCGCGTCCTTCCCGGGTTGATCGATAACCACACACACGTTATCCGCGGTGGGCTGAGTTTCAACCTGGAGCTGCGCTGGGATGGGGTGAAGACCCTTGCCGACGCAATGAACATGCTCAAGCGGCAGGTCGCGATAACGCCGGCGCCGCAATGGGTCAGGGTCGTCGGCGGATTCACGGAACTCCAATTCGCGGAAAAGCGCCTTCCGACGATCGATGAGCTGAATGCGATCGCGCCGGATACGCCGGTTTTTATTCTCCACCTTTACGATCGGGCCCTGCTGAACGGTGCGGCCATGCGTGCAGTCGGCTATAGCCGTGAGACTCCCGAGCCACCCGGCGGCCAGATCCTTCGCGACGCGAACGGCAATCCGACGGGCCTGCTGCTGGCGAAGCCCAACGCTTCCATCCTTTACGCGACGCTGGGAAAAGGTCCGAAGCTGCCTTTCGACTACCAGCTCAATTCGACGCGGCACTTCATGCGCGAGCTCAACCGCCTCGGCGTGACCGGCGTGATCGACGCCGGTGGGGGGGCACAGAGCTATCCCGATGACTATCGCGTCATACAAAAGCTCGCGGACGATGGCCAGCTCACCATTCGCTTTGCGTACAACTTGTTCACACAGAAGCCCAAGAGGGAAAAAGACGACTTTCTCGACTGGACGGCGACCACCAGGTACAAGCAGGGCGACGAATACTTCCGGCATAACGGCGCGGGCGAGATGCTCGTGTACTCCGCCGCGGACTTCGAGGATTTCCGTCAGCCGCGGCCGGACATGCCGGGCGAGATGGAGAGCGAGCTCGAAGAGGTCGTCCGGATCCTCGCGCAGAACCGCTGGCCGTGGCGTATGCATGCGACCTACGACGAGACCATCAGCCGGGCGCTGGATGTGTTCGAACGGGTCAACGACGAAATTCCGCTCGCCGGTCTCAATTGGTTCTTCGACCATGCAGAAACCATCTCGGACCAATCGATCGATCGCATTTCCGCGCTTGGCGGCGGCATTGCAGTCCAGCACCGCATGGCGTATCAGGGCGAGTACTTCGCCGAGCGATATGGCCCGGATGCCGCGGCGACGACACCGCCAATAGCGCGAATGCTGGAAAAGGGCGTCAGGGTGTCCGCGGGTACTGATGCGACGCGCGTAGCTTCCTACAACCCCTGGGTATCGCTCGCCTGGATGATTACCGGCAAGACCGTAGGCGGCTTCCATCTGTATCCACGGCGCAACTGCCTGGACCGTGAAACCGCGCTACGGATGTGGACCGAGAACGTCACGTGGTTTTCCAACGAGGAGGGAAAGAAGGGCCGTATCCAAGCCGGCCAGCTTGCGGACCTCATGGTGCCGGACCGCGACTTCTTCCAGTGTCCGGAGTCCGATATTGCGGATACCAGGTCGGACCTGACGATCGTTGGCGGAAAGGTCGTCTATGCGTCAGGAATATTCGCCGCCGAAGACGAGGCGACGCTTCCGCCCGCAATGCCGGACTGGTCTCCGGTGCGAAGCTTTGGAGGATTCGCCGCTTGGGGCGACCACGCAGGGAAGGCGCTTCGGGCGGCCGCGGCACAAAATGCTTCACGTTGTGCATGCGAAAACCGCTGTGCCGTACACGGCCACCGGCATGCGCAAGCCTGGACAGCCGCGTTGCCTGTTTCCGACCTCAAGGCATTTTGGGGTGCGATCGGCTGCGCTTGCTGGGCCGTCTAGCGCCAACCGCGGATTTCGGAGAAGACTGGCGGAGAGAGAGGGATTCGAACCCTCGATACGGGTTTAAGCCCATATAACGCCTTAGCAGGGCGCCCCCTTCGGCCACTCGGGCATCTCTCCGGCGAACCGGAATTATAGCCGGTCGCCGTCATTCCCGCGGACGCCGGAATCCAGCGAAAATGCTTGCGCACCCTGGCTGGGTCCCCGCCTCCGCGGGGATGACAGGCGGCATCATGGAGCCCGCATGAAGCGATCGATCGGCCTCACCCTCCTCTTCCTTGCATCCGCCTGTTCGCAGGCCCCATGGCACGCAGCTCCGGTGACCGAGGCGCACGCGCCCACCGCCGTCATCGCACAGACCGCTCATCCGCTCGCCACGAAGGCCGCCCTCGACATGCTCGCGCGGGGCGGCAACGCCATCGACGCGATCGTGGCCGCCCAGGCGATGCTGGGCCTGGTCGAGCCGCAAATGTCGGGAATCGCGGGTGGCACCCTCCTTGTCTATTGGGACGCGCACGCGGGCAAGCTCACGAGCTTCGATGGCACCGCGAGCGCACCGAGCCACACCACCGCGAGCCTGCGAACCGACACCGACGGGCGCCTGTTGCCGCCCTCCGCGGTGCGCCATGGTGGACGTTCCATCGGCGTGCCGGGGACGCTGCCCGTGCTGGAGATGGTGCACAAGCGCTACGGGAAGCTGCCCTGGAAGGATCTCTTCGGCCCTGCGATCGAAACCGCGGAGCATGGATTCCCCATGCCCGAGTACATGCACCGCATCCTGGTCGAGGACAACATCACGCTCCCAGAGCATCCGACGCTGCGGATGTTCTTCGACGCCGAGGGCAAGCGCCTGCCCGCGGGAACGATCCTGCGAAATCCGGCGTACGCCGCGACGCTTCGCCGCGTCGCCGATGGTGGCGCCAACGGCCTGCTCTCCGCGGGCGGGGCCGAGCGCATCGTGAAGGCCGCGCAGGGCGGTGCCCTTCCCTCGCTCATGACGACCGAGGACTTGCGCGACTACCGCCCGGTCGAGCGCGAGCCCGTGTGCGGTCCCTTCCTCGCGTATCGCATCTGCACCGTGGGCCCGCCTTCCTATGGCGGCATCTTCCTGCTGCAGACGCTCCAGATGATGCAGGCGCGCGCGGGCGGCCACTACGATTTCGGCGACGCCGATTTCCTGCACCTCTTCGTCGAGGCGAGCAAGCTCGCGCGCGCCGACCGCTCGGCCTACGTGGGAGATCCGGACTACGTGAAAGTACCGACGCAGGCCCTGGTGTCATCCGAATACGTGCGCGAACGTGCGGCTTCGATCGACGCGCACGAGGCGCGTCCCGCGGCGGCGGGCGTGCCACCCGGCGTGAAGGCTGCGCCTGTCGCCGAGAACGGCGCGATGATGGGCGGCACCAGCCAACTCACGGTGGCCGACGCCGACGGCGACATCATCGCGATGACCACGACCGTCAACCTGGGATTCGGCTCTGGGATCATGGTGGATGGCTTCATCCTGAACGACGTCCTGGTGAACTTCTCCGCGGCGCCGAAACCGGGCGCTCCCTTCGCCAACGCGATGGAGGCACGCAAGCGTCCGTTCACCTCGATGGCCCCGGCGATCGTCTTCGACGCGAACGGTCGGCCCATCGCGGCGGGCGGCTCGGCGGGCGGCGGCCGGATTCCCGACTACGTCACGCAGGGCTGGATCGACATCCTCGCCAACGGGGCCACGCCGGCCTACGCGGTGGCACAGGGCCACCTCACCACGGCGGATGCCGGGAAAATCGTGCTCGAGAAGGACACGGGACGAGCGGCGTTCGCGGAAGCGCTACGCGGGCGCGGCCAGCCGATCGACGTGTACCCGCTGCTTTCCGGCGCGGGCTACATCAAGCGCGCCGGGAATGGATGGATCGGGGCGGCCGACCCCAGGCGAGGCGGGAACGCTTCCGGCTTTTAGGCTGGGCCCCCGCCTTCGCGGGGGTGACAGTCAGCGCAGCTCATTCCAGAGGAAGGTGTACGTGAGGGCCCACATGTAGGCCTGCTGCGCCGGGGTGGTTCCCGCGGCATGGCCGCCTTCGGTGTTCTCGTAATAGAGCACGTCGTGGCCCTGCGCTTCCATCTTCGCGACCATCTTGCGCGCGTGGCCCGGATGCACGCGGTCGTCCCGCGTCGAGGTGTAGAAGAAGACGCGCGGATACTTCTTGCCCTTCACGACGTTCTGGTACGGCGAGTACTTCGAGATGAACGCCCAGTCCTTGGGATCGTCCGGGTTGCCGTACTCGCCCATCCACGACGCGCCGGCGAGGAGCTTGTTGAAGCGCTTCATGTCGAGGAGCGGCACCTGGCACACGACCGCCTTGAAGAGCTCGGGCCGCTGGGTGAAAGTAGCGCCCACGAGCAATCCGCCCTGGCTTCCGCCCATGATGCCGAGATGCTTCGGTGACGAAATCCCTCGGCGCTCGACATCCTCGGCGACGGCGATGAAGTCGTCGTGGGTCTTGTGGCGCCCTTCGCGAAGCGCCTGCGTGTGCCATGTGGGGCCGAACTCGCCACCGCCGCGGATGTTGGAGAGCACCCAGACGCCGCCGCGCTCGAGCCATGCCGAGCCGATCGTGCCGCTGTAGCTGGGCAGCATCGAGATCTCGTAGCCGCCGTAGCCGTAGAGGATGGCCGGGTTCTTCCCGTCCATCTTCGTGCCCTCGCGCATCACCACGAAATACGGGATCTTCGTGCCGTCCTTCGAGGTCGCTTCGTATTGCGTGGTGACGAGGCCCTTCGCGTCGAACTGGGCCGGGAGCGACTTCACCTTCTCGCGCGCCCCGTCGGCCTTTGCGAGGTAGAGCGTCGTAGGCTCGGTGAAGCCGGTCACCGTCATCCAGTAGTCGTCGCTCGTGTCGCGGTCCAGGGCGGTGACGCCGACATGCGCGTTGGCCGGAACGGGCACTTCGGTCTCGCGCCACTGGCCGCCGTCGCGCCGGACCTGCACCACCCGGCTCTTCACGTTGTCGAGGATATCGAGGAGGAGCGTGTTCTTCGTGACCGAGTACCCCTGCAGCGCCGAGCGCGGCGTAGGCTGGAAGATCACGTCGAAAGCGCGCCTGCCGGCGAGGAAATCGTCGAGGTTGGACGCGATCAATGCCCCCGCGGGGTACGCGCTGCCGCCCACCTTCCATTCGGTCTTGAGGTCGACGAAGAGCCAGCCGTCCGCCGCGGCCATGCGAGCGTCGCGAGGAATCTCGACGGACACCCACTTTCCCCCCACGCGCAGCGACTTCTCCGATTCCCAGAACGTGATGTCGCGGTTCAGGATCTCGTACTTGCGGCCCGGCTCGTCGACCACGCTCACCTGCATGCCGACGTCGTTTTCCTTGCCCTCGGAGACGACCTTCGCATCCGCCATCGGCGTGCCGCGCTTCCATTCCTTCACGATGCGCGGATACCCCGAGGTCGTCATGGAACCCGGGCCGAAGTCGCGCGCGATGTAGAGCGTGTCGCGGTCGCGCCAGTCGGCGTCGCCCTTGGACTCAGGCAGCAAGAAGCCGTCCTTCACGAAGGACTTGGTCTTCATGTCGAACTCGCGCACTTCCACCGCGTCGGCTCCGCCGTGCGAGAGCGAGACGAGGCAGCGGTCGTAGTCCGGATAGAGGCAGTTCGAGCCCTTGTAGACCCAGTTGGTGTTCTCCGCCTTGTCGAGCGCGTCGATGTCCAGCACGGTCTCCCACTTGGGCTCGGCCTTGCGGTACTCGTCCATCGTCGTGCGCCGCCAGAGGCCGCGCGGGTTCTTCTCGTCCTGCCAGAAGTTGTAGAGCCAGCCGCCGCGCTGAGTCGCGAACGGGATGCGGTCGCGCGAGTTGTAGATCGCCAGCAGCCGCTCGTGGATCGCCTTGAATTCGGGGCGCGCCTCGATCTCGGCCTTGGAATGGGCATCCTGCTCCTTCACCCAGGCGAGGGCCTTGTCGCCGGTGACGTCCTCCAGCCAGAGGTAAGGATCGTCGGGAGTTGGAGCGGGCGCTTGGGCGAGGGTCATGAGGGGGAAGAGCAGCAGGAAGAAGAATTTCATGGCTTCATTTTTTCTTCGGCGGGCGGTTTATCCAGCTCGAACACGCGGTGTAGCCTTTGAGGATCGACGCGCTTCACCCAACCGGCTTTCGTGTCAATCGTGACCCGGTCGCCGTCCCGCAGCATCTGCGTGGCGCGCTGGGTCCCGACGATGCAGGGAATGCCCATCTCCCGCGCGAGAATTGCCGCGTGGGAAAGCATGCCCCCCTCGTCGGTGATGAGCCCACCGGCGCGTTGCACGAGGTCCATGACGTTGAACTGGATCATCTCGGAGACCAGCACGTCGCCGTCGAGCATCTGCGCCCGCACCCGGTTCGCCTTGTCCACATCGTTGCAGCTCAGGATGTGTACGCGACCGGAGATCTTTCCGTGATTGGCTACGGTGCCACGGATCTCGTCAGTGGCGTTTGTGTCGTCAGCATGATCGAACGAGACGCAACGATGCCGCCAGAACTCCCCGGCGTGTTCCGCACTGACGAAGGCGACTTTGCCGTCATAGAGATGGGCAAGGGCGGGCGCCTCCGCCGTCGGCGACGATTCGTTGCCAAGCAACGCGATCATGCTGGAAATGGGATGGCAGTCGCGGAGTTCTCGTACGGGCACTCCGGTGTGGCGGGATATCGCCTCATACAGGTCGACGAAGAAGAAATCGAAGCTCGCCCATGCCATTTTCAGCCGCAGGCGCAAGTCCGAGAGACCTCGCAATATGAAAAGGATGTCCCGTACGGAGTCGGGAAGCTCCATCTCGTCGGGTTCCGCGCAGTCCGGCGCAGGACGCTCGCCCAGGTCCTGTGATACGCGGTGCTTTTCGCGCAGCGTGGTCAGGATTGCATCTCTGGTGAACAGATTCGGGACGAGCCAGGGATAGGTCCTGACGTGTTTCCACGCCGCAGCCTCATCGAAGTCCCGCTCGACCAGACCTCTCCAATCCCGGCTTTCCCGCTCGCGGATCTCGTTGGGTTGCGCGACCAGCGCGATCAGCTTTTCCACCGGGATGAATTTGGAAGCTGCAGCAAAAATGGCGTTTGTTGCATAAGGATCGCACGTGCGGTACAGAGCGGAGCAACGTCGGTAGGCGTCCTCGATCGCCTGGAGGTGCAGGCGGATTTGCGCCGGACCGAGCTGTTTGATCTCCGCCTCGCCGAGCGCCCGCCTCACGTCTTCGGCACGGTTCAGGCTTTGAATGCTTTCAGCCCGGAAGCGTTGAAAGTGGGTCACCGATCGAAGTTCGACGCCGACTTCGCTGAGCCGCATCGTATCGTCGGCAGAGATCAGGCAGCGAGTGGAGCCCTCCTCCCGGACATAGATCACGTCGGTCAATCGGTTCGCGCCCACATCCCTGTGTGTTTCAAGGGAGAGTATCCCGAGCTCGAATTGCCACCTGGCATCGTGGTCGAGCCACCAGAATCGATAGGACTGTGGTGCCTTGGCCGCAACCTCGCGGACAGGTCGCGGGGTCGTGATGGGGCGCGCCTGCAGCGGCACGAAAACGCCGTTGTCGATGGTCCATTCCACGTCGATGGCACACCCGAAAGCCTGCTCCAGGCGCGTGATCTGGCTGGCGACGTCGATAACGGTGGCCCTGGACATCGCATACCCCTGCGACTGCCCGGGACGGGCATCGAGGATTCGCCCATTCGCTTTCTGAACCACGTAGCGATCCGGAACAATGCTTCCTTCAGTGAGCTTCTCCGCCGTTCCTTCCGCTGCTTCGAGAACCACTGCATTCTCATAGTGGTTCACCGGATCGATCGAAAAGCCCACTCCGGAAACCTGCCCATCGACGTATTCCTGCAGGATTACCGCTATCTTCAGATCCTGAGCGCAGACCGACCGGCTCATTGCGTATTTCAACGAGGCTGGCGAATAGAGCGACGAGATGACCTCGCGGATCGAATCTTCGACCTCGTCAAAGCCGATATCGACGCAGCTCTTGAGGATGCCCGCCCACGCCTGGTCGTCGCTGTCTTCATGAACCGAACTGGAGCGCACGCAATAGCGGCGCCATGTTCGGGTCTTTTGCGCGATTTCGTCGGAGAGCGCGCGCGGGATGTCGAGTCTCTCGGGATCCTGCGCAGCCGACACAATCCCGCTCACGACCTCGGCGCTGATCACCAGCGTGGATGGCACGGGATAACCGATCTCCATGAGGCGCGCCAGCGAGACCGCCTTTCCACCGAGCTGCAGCCGATCCCGGACGGCGGTTTTTTCCAGGTGAGTGAGCCAGCTCATACAGCCACGACCTCGGAGTCCTCGACAGTCAAACCTTCACCAACGACTATCCCGACGCTCTGAGCAAATGCGCGAAGTTCCTTGCGGGCGCCGATGAGCCGGTCAAACGCAAGATCAGGCATGAATGCCGCCGCGTAATCACGCATCGACTCCTCCGGCGGGACGACGTCGCACCCGCGCCAGCGTTTTGCCACGGATTGAAGCAACGGAGCGTCCGCCAGGGTGAGATTCAGTCGCTCGGCGGCGATTGCCGCCAGCTCGGGCGACAGGAGGTACTTGAAATCGCGGCTGCCGGGTTCCGGCGAGAGGACCTCGATATCGACGGCGCTGATCACATCCCGTCCTTCGCTCAGCAGCGCCTTGATGATCTGGACGTTTTCGTCGAGGATCGCCGGAGTCATGCCGATATGGCCAAGCACAAAACCACCGCGCACCAAAAGTCCGGTGTCCCGGGCCACGCGCAGCGCAGTGAAGTTCTGCGCCGTGAGCCGCTCCCCGTCCTTCGATGCGAGAGGCTTGTTCAAAGCCGCCAGCGAGACAGCCGAGCCGGCATCCATGCCGATCATCAGTTGGCGAATCCCGAGCTGCCGCAACAGGGAGGCTTTCCGGGGATCGGAGAGGCCGTCCGCCCGTGCATACCCGACAATGAGGGGACGTTCGTCGTCAGGCAGGTGACGCCACCACGGCGGCTGCTCCGCAAGCATCGCCTTCAACAGTCCCAGGAAGGTCAGGGGAAGCTCGTCGGCTGTCAGATAGAGGTAGTCATGCCCGCTGCGCCAGGCGTTTTCGATGACAGCCCAGGCGGCACGAGGCTCCAGTGCGTTTCGCCAGAGACCACCGTATTGAATGGAGCAAAAGCTGCACGCATCGTCGTTCGCGAATTTTACGCAGCCGCGCCCGATATCCACGGGGACGCCTGCGGACACATGCTGGCCAAGCAATGCTGCAATGCGCGGAGAGATGCGTGCACGAAAGGCCCGCCGGTACAAGCTGGTGTGGTCGAAGAGCTCGTCCACTTGTGCGTGGTCGTAGTCGGCGAACACCGGCTCCGGCGCCTGTGGCGTGATGTGAATTCCCCCTCGCTCGTCGCGAGCGGCCAGTGACGGATGGTCGCCCGCCGAGATCGGCGCGCCGTCGTACAAACGTGAAATGAGTGCACAGGCGGATGCGATGATTTCATTGCCGGTGAATCCGTAGTCGATCCACGGGGATCGATCGAGACATTCAAACGGGAGTGCGGTGAAGTGATCGTTTCCGACGATGGTCCGAATCGACGGATCGGCCAGTTTTGCGTGTCTCATCACGGCCAGCGCCGATTCGTAGTTGGCCGTGAGGACGCTCGCGCCAACAGCGAGGATGCGGTCGTGGTGGTGCGAGATGTAATCCAGCAGCGGCTGCAGGCCGATCACCGTGCAGTCGACATACAGCGGCCGCAAGCTTGCATTCCTGCGAAGCGATGAGACGAGACTGAGAGCGCCGAGGGACAGGAGGTTCGACCAGTCGCTGTGCTCTTCGGGTTCGGTGACCGTACACAATCGCCCGGGTAGTGCGACATTGGAGTTCGGCGGCACCACCACAAGCACTTCGTTTCTACGGCGGTCGGTCATCGGTCACCTTTCGGCCAAACGACCGGGCAAAACGCCGGATCGGTGTAGTCGGGGAAGCCCTCGGCGGTCTTTCTTACTTTCGAGTCGTGTGGATATGCCGCGACGCTGCCGTCAGGCTGAACGTAATGACGCCAGCAATTCGTTTCATCCTGATAATGAGTGACCAGATGCCGGCGCATCGAGGACGTTCGGTTTTCCCCGCTGCCGTGAAGGAGCAGGCAGTGATGGAACGTCACCTGGCCGCTGCTGAGGGGCAATTCGACGACATCAAAATCAGATCGGTACTTGGCGAGCGCGGGGCCGGCAGGCTGCGGGCCGCGAAACCCCTGGATCCGGCGCAACTCGTCCGCGGAATTCCCGGCCCAGCGATGTGAGCCATCCACCACTTTCAGCGGACCCATGTCCGTGGACGTATCTTGAAGGGCGATGCCCGCCGTGATCATCCTCTCCGAGCTGCAACTCATCCAGTATGCCCTGTCGGCATGCCAGCCCACGTGGGACTCCTTGTGCGGACCGACTTTCTCGACAAGATTCGTGTTCCAGATTCGGAGCTCGCCGGCCCCAACGAGCTTTGCCGCCATGGCCGCAATGACGGAACTGTGCGCGAGAGCGCGACAACCCGGGCTGATGAGACTCGCGTAGTTGTAGTGGCGCAAATCCCTGGCATCAACCGCGGTGTTCGATCGCGTCAGTTCATCCATGATCATCTGAACCTGGCGGTCGTCAATTTGAAACAGTCGGGGGGCTACCCACCAACCGTGACGATTGAAAAACTCGACGTCGGTCGGTGTCACGGCAGCGTCGATCGAGTCAGCGCTCATGCAGCGAGGTGCGCACCGGAGAGCTCCAGGATCTCGAGGTTGCTGTGGACGAGTCTTCCGGCCAAGACACCGATGATAAAGCGATTGAACTTGAGGGCCAGCGCCGGGCGCTCCGCGTGCATGCGTGCCAGCGCTTCCTTGTCCAGCACCATGATGCACCCGTCGGTGGTCGCCCGGACACTGGCCGTGCGCCGGACGCCCAGATAGATGCCCATCTCTCCGAGAATCGAGCCCGCGATGACCTTTCTCAGCCGGATGCCGTTGCCGTCCGGTGTGTCCACGTAGATCTCGAATTCGCCGGAATCCACGATCAGCATCGACTCCGCCTTCTCGCCCTTGCGGAACACCACCTCGGCCGCGGCTACGTTCTGCCGCTCGAAATAGCTCATGACTTCCTTGATGTCGGCGGCACCGATACCGTACTCCGACAGCGCGTCCGAAGCGTGCTGCGGGGGTGCATCGGAGCGGTGAAGATCCAGGATGAAGTTCTCCCGAACTTCAAGCGCTGCATCCTGGTCGGCAAAGACCCTGACCCTCGCCATCACCTCGGACCCGAGGGAACGTCGAAGGATGGCCTCGATGCCGCTGCCCAGGTGGATGAGCATGATGCTGACGCCGCGGGCTCTTGCCGCTTCGAATATCTTGGCGAAGGCCATCGCGGCCGAAGAATCGATCCCCACGACCGACTGGAAATCGAGGATGACGGTGAGGGGAACATCCGGGACAGGCCGGTGCCCCTTGATCTCTCTCTTGACGGTCTCCCCGACCACCTCGGCGCTGCCGAAGAAGAGATAGCCCTGCAGACGGAACAGCCGGAGCTGGTCGTCGTGGCTGGCGAGAACCTCCTCCTGTATCGCCGGCCTCTCCACCTTGCTGCGCAGGCTCTGCCCGGTCTGTCGCAGGTAGATGCACCGCAGCCGGGTGTAAGTGATGGTGAACAGCAGCATCGCCACCGCGATGCCGAGGAAAACGCCCGTGATCACGCCCCAGACGACGATCGTGCAGGCGATGGCCACCAGCAGGCAATGTTCGACGGCGGTCATTCGCTTGCGGCTGTCGAACAACCAGCTGTGCACGAAGTCCAGGCCTACATAGAGCACCAGCCCCGATAGCAGCGCGATCGGCAGGTACTGGATGGCGACGGCGCCCCAGCCGAACGCCAGAAATACGAGCGCGACCAACCCGGTCAGGATCGGCACGAGACGAGACCGCCCACCCAGCTTGTGGTTCATCGTCGAAGCGGAGACGGACTGGAAGCTGATCGCACCGCCCAGCAGGCCCGAGGCAATGTTGGCCAGGCCGGCGTCCTTGAGCTCCCGCTCGAACTTCATTTCCTGCTTGGCGGACAGCTCCAGGCCGGTGAGCGTAATCAGCACTGAAAGGAGGCTCACGCCGATGATGGTCACGAAGATGTCGAGGTACGCATGCGCAAGCAATGTCTTCGGCGCCGCAGTGTTCCAGATCGACGCCAGATAGAACTCGAACGGCAGATTGCCTTGTACCGGTGCGGCAGACCAGCCGTTCGCATGGGCGACGGCAATCGGCGTGTCCGTCAGAGCCAGAATCGCCAGAAAGATGCCGATCGCCAGGCCGATCGCGATCTGGGGGAAGAACCTGGTGCGGATGATTCGTCCCCCGAACATCATGAAAAGCGCGAACGCCACTCCGGGAGTCCAGTGAAGGATCGCATCCCTGTCGAGCAGCCGCGGCATGGAATCCCACGTGAGGCTCACCCGGGCGAGGGACCCGAGGCTCTGAATGACGATCAGCAGTCCTATTCCCCCCATGAAGCCCGCGACGACGGGATACGGAACGAAGCGCGCGAGGTTGCTGAGCTTGAAGTGTCCCACGAGGATGAACACCAGCCCGGTGGCAACGGAGCTCGCGATGATGAAGAGAAACATCGTGGCGACGAACTGCGGGGCGGGCAGTTCGGAGAAAAGCGTCGCGCCCACCACGCTGAACAGGAAAATGGGCGGGTAGTCCGTGGAGTAGGTGACGTAAGGGATGCTGTTTCTGATGCCACCGACTATGTTGGCGGCAACGACCGTGACGACCCCGATCGAAACACCCGTCAGGAAGAACTCGGAAAGTCTTCCCGGGAACAACAATGTCGCGATGGAGACTGCGCCGAGTACGCGCATCACGCCCGAGAGCAAGCCGGCGCTCGCGTCGACCAGCACCTGTTTGGCGGAGGCAGGAGCCCAATGCTTCACGGCGTCATCTTCTCCTCGACGGGCGCTTTGTCGAGCTCGAAGATCCGATGCAGCACGCGCACGGCGAGCTCCATGTACTTCTCGTCCACGACGACGGACGTCTTGATCTCGGAGGTCGAGATCATCTGGATGTTGATGCCTTCGGTCGCGAGCGCCCCGAACATCTTCGACGCGATGCCCGCGTGGGTGCGCATGCCGATGCCGACCAGCGAGACTTTCGCGATGCGCTCGTCGCCCACGACGCCACGCGCGCCGATCTTCGGCTTGACCGTCGTCTCCAGGATCTGCATCGCGCGCTTGTACTCGTTGCGATGCACGGTGAACGAGAAGTCCGTCATCCCCTCGGTGGAGGCGTTCTGGATGATCATGTCCACGTCGATGTTCGCCTCGGCGATGGGGCCCAGGATCCCGACGGCGACGCCGGGCTTGTCGGGCACGCCCAGCACGGTGATCTTGGCTTCGTCGCGGTTGAACGCGATCCCGGAGATGATGGCTTGTTCCATGTTCTCGTCTTCCTCGAACGTGATGAGCGTGCCCATGTCGGTGGAGCCCACGTCGGTGAACGACGAGAGCACGCGAAGCTTGACCTTGTATTTCCCCGCGAACTCCACGGAGCGGATCTGCAGGACTTTCGAGCCCAGGGAAGCCAGCTCCAGCATCTCCTCGAAGGTGATCGTGTCCAGGCGCCTTGCCTCCGGCACGATCCGCGGGTCGGTGGTGTAGACGCCGTCCACGTCGGTGTAGATCTGGCACTCGTCGGCCTTCAAGGCCGCGGCGAGCGCCACGCCCGTCGTGTCCGAGCCGCCCCGGCCCAGGGTGGTGATGTTCTTGTCGTCGTCGATGCCCTGGAAGCCCGCGACGATCACCACGTTCCCGGCAGCCAGGTCCTCGTTGATGTTGCGATCCTCGATCGCGAGGATGCGCGCCTTGCTATAGGAAGCATCGGTCACGATCGGGACCTGCCAGCCCGTGTAGCTCTTCGCCTTGAGGCCCTGGGCCTGGAGGGCGAGGGCGAGGAGGCCGATGGAGACCTGCTCGCCGGTGGAGGCGATCACGTCCAGCTCGCGGGGGTCCGGCTCGGGGTTGATCTCGCGCGCCAGGGCGAGGAGGCGGTTGGTCTCCCCGGCCATGGCGGAGGGCACCACCACCAGGCGATGGCCCTCGGCGGCGAAGCGTGCCACGCGGCGCGCGACCTCGCGGATGCGCTCGGGGCTGCCCATCGAGGTGCCGCCATACTTCTGGACGATGAGTGACACGTTGGGGGTTTCGCGGAAAAGCCGCTATTCTAGCGTGGCACCCCTAGGAGACATGGACCGCCCCCAGCGACCGCAGGTCATCGCGCTCGCCGCCTTGGCGCTCGGCGCGGCGGCGACGCTTGTCGCATGGCTCGCCACCGGCTGGCAGGCCGAGCGCGAGGGGGAGGTGGAGTTCTCCGCCCGGGCGAGCCGCTCGGCCGCCCTGATCGAGCAGCAGGTCCACCGCTACCTCGACGTCCTCTACGGCGTGGCAGCCCTGGCCTATCACGATGCCCGGGTGAGCCGCGCCGAGTTCTTTCGCTATGCCAAGGCGCTCGACGTCCCGCGGCGCTTCCCGGGGATCAAGGGGATCGAGTACATCGAGCGCGTTCCGCTCGCGGAGCGCGATGCCTTCATCCAACGGGCACGCGAGGACCGCTCGATCGAGCCCGGGGGGTATCCGGGCTTCAAGATCCGCCCCGAAGGCGACCGCGACGAGTACTGGGCGATCGCCTATGCCGAGCCCTACCACGGCAACGAAAGCGTGCTCGGGCTGGACATTCGGGCCCGCGACATCCCCCGCACCGCGGCCGAGCGCGCTCGCGACACGGGCGAGGCATCCGCCACCGGGAAGTATCGCCTCGCCCAGGAGAAGGGCACGAGCTACGGCCTCGTGATCTACCAGCCCGTCTACGTGCCGGGAGAGCACCGCACCGTGGACGAGCGCCGCCAGTCGGTACGCGCCTTCGTGAACGTCGTGATGCGCGTGGACGACATCTTCGCCTCGCTCGCCGCCCAGGAGCCGAGCGGCATGGCGATCCGCCTGTACGACCTGGGCCCGGCCGGCGCCCCCGCCCTGGAGTCGGGCAACGCCACGCTCTTCTACCGTAGCCGCCCCACCCAGGACGAGCGAACCCCCTTCTGGACCACCACGCCGCACAAGGAGTCGCACGACATCACGGTCGCCGGCCGGCGCTGGCTGGCGGAGCTCGAGGAGCCGCCCACGCTGAGCCCCTGGCTGCAACCTCTTCCGCTCACCGCGCTCGGCGCCGGCATCGTGATGACGCTGCTTCTCGCGGGCCTGGCTCACACCATCGCCCGCACCCGGGGCGAGGCCATGGCCCTCGCCTCCAAGGCCACCCGCGCGCTGCGCGCCCAGCTTTCCTTCACCCAGCAGCTGATCGAAGCCCTGCCCAACCCCGTGTTCTACAAGGATTCCGCCGGCCGCTATCTCGGCTGCAATCGGGCCTTCGAAAAATTCTTCGGCCGTCCGCGCGAGCAGGTGGTCGGACGGACCTATGCCGAGATCTCGCCGGGCGCCCCGCGGGACGCCCAGCAGAACTCGGACGCGCGGCTGCTCGCGCAGCCGGGCGCGGTGAGCTATGAATCGACGGCGATTTCCGCCGGCGGGGTCGTGCGCGACGTGCTCGTCAACAAGGCCACCCTCCTCGATCCCGGCGGCGACATCGCGGGCATCGTGGGCTCGCTCGTGGACATCGACCAGCGCAAGAAGCTGGAGAGCGCCACTCGCTCGAGCGCGGAGCTGCTGCGGGCCGTAATCCAGGCGGCGCCCGTGGCCATCGTGGCGCGCGACCTGGACCGCGTGATCTCGATGTGGAACCCGGCCGCGGAAAAGATGTTCGGCTGGAAGGAAAGCGAGGTCGTCGGCACTCCGACCACGATCGTCCCGCCCGCACGCGTCGCCGAGGCCGCGCGCCTGCGGGAGCTCGCGCAGGACGGGCAGACCACCTTCGTCGAGGAAACCACGCGCCTGCATCGCGACGGCCACGAGGTCGACGTCGCCCTATCGGCCGCGCCGATCTACGGCGCCGACGGGAAGGTCGCCGGGACGATGGTCACGATCGCCGACATCACGCCGCGCAAGATCGCCGAGGCGGCGCTTCGCGAAAGCGAGGCGCAGCTTCGGCTCGCCATGGACGCGGCGCAACTGGGCATGTGGTACTGGGAGTGCGACACCGACCGGTTCACCTACTCGGAGGGCCTGAATGTCCTCTTCGGGCGCCCGGCGGAAAGCCCCACGACCCACTATCGCCAGCTCCAGGATCGCCTGCACCCCGAGGACCGCGAGCTCTTCGAGGCGACGATGCGCCACGCGCTCAAGAAGGGCGAGGACTTCTCGGTGGACTACCGGGTGGTGTGGCCCGACGGCACGGTGCATTGGATCGCCAACCGCGGCCAGGTCCACCGTGGGCCCGACGGGCGCGCGCGCCGCGTGGTGGGCGTCGCCATGAACATCACGGAGCGCAAGATCGCCGAGCAGCGCATCGCGCACATGGCGCACCACGACGCCCTCACGGGGCTCCCCAACCGCGTGCTCCTGCGCGACCGCATCCAGCAGGCCATCGCGCAGGCGCACCGCGGCGGCACGCAGCTCGCCGTCCTCTTCCTGGACCTCGACCGCTTCAAGAACATCAACGATTCGCTGGGCCACCAGCTGGGAGACCGCCTCCTGCAATCGGTCGCGAGCCGCATCCTCGTGTGCGTGCGCGAGGGCGACACCGTCTCGCGCGTGGGCGGCGACGAGTTCGTGATCGTGATCCCGGGGATCGGCGCGGCGGCCGACGCCTCGAGCGTGGCCTCCAAGATCCTCGAGGTGCTCGGCACCGCGTTCCATTTGCACGGCAACGACCTGCACGTGGCCGCCTCGATCGGCATCAGCCTGTATCCGGCCGACGGGTCGGACGCCGAGACGCTCATGCGCAACGCCGATACCGCGATGTACCACGCGAAGGATTCGGGGCGTGGCAATTTCCAGTTCTTCACGCAACACATGAACGTCGCCGCGCAGCAGCGCCTCACCCTCGAGAACGCGTTGAGGCGGGCGCTCGAATCGGGCGAGTTCGAGGTGCACTACCAGCCGCTCTTCGAAGTGCAAGACCGCTCGATCACCGGATTCGAGGCCCTCCTGCGCTGGCGTCCGCCGGGCGGCTCCGCGCTCGTTCTCCCCGGCGAGTTCATCTCCGTCGCCGAGGACTCGGGCCTCATCGTTCCGATCGGCGACTGGGTGCTCACGGAAGCGCTGAAGCAGGCGTCCCTCTGGCAATCGCCGGGGCGAAGGCTCTCGATCGCGATCAACGTGTCGGCCAACCAGCTCTCGCGCTCGCTCTTCGTGGAAAGGCTGCGGGGCCTGGTCGAGGAGCTCTCGTTCGACCCGTCGTTGATCGAGCTCGAGGTGACGGAGCGCGTGATCATCGAGGGCGCGGGCGAGGCGCGGCGCGCGCTGGACGACCTCGCGGCGCTCGGCGTCGGCATCGCCATCGACGATTTCGGCACCGGCTATTCGGGGCTCGCGTACCTGAAGCGCCTGCCCATCGACACCGTGAAGATCGACCAGTCGTTCGTGCGTGACCTCACCATCGATCCCGACGATGCCGCGATCGTGACCGCGATCGTCGCGATGGCGCGCAGCCTCGACGTGGACGTGGTCGCCGAGGGCGTGGAGACGGAAGAGCAGTTGCAGGAGCTGAAACGCCTGGGCTGCCGCCGCGCGCAGGGATACCTGCTCGCGCGTCCAATGCCTGCCGACGCCGTCGCCAAATTCCTTGGCAAATCAGTGGAGCTCATCCGATGAAGCCGATGGCTGTTTGTCTCTGTACCGTTCTTGCCCTGCTCTCGGGGCTTGCGTGTGCTTCGGATCCGCAGCCGATCTCCTATGTCTCACCCACGGGCGCCACGCTCGCGCTGGTACAGCAAGCCAACGGCCATGTGATCGCAAATTGGAGCGCGAAATTCCCCTCCGATTGCAGCTTTGGCCTTGGCTACTACTTCAGCAACAAGTTCCTGACGATCACCGTCAATCCCGAATCTCCTTGCTACCCGTGGGACACGGCATCGGTGGTCCCGTACGCCACTTCGCTCGACCTGGGCGTGATCGATGATGGCGACTACACGTTGAACTGGTACTTCGAGGAGCCGCTCTTCGGCCCCGTAGGCGACGCCCACCTTCAATCGTTCTCGATCCGGAATGGCGCCCTGCAATTCAGCGTGACGCGCGGAGTCACGGGCCTCTGGTGGAATCCCCAGGAACCTGGCTGGGGCGTCTTCCTTTCGCAGCGCGGAAACATCGTCTTCGCCGCCATATATACATACGATGCCTCCGGCAATCCCAAATGGTACGTGGCGCCGGACTGCATGCTCTTCAGCGCTTCCCTTGGAGGAGAGCCGTGCGGATCGTTCCTCTACGAGGTGAGCGGCCCCCGATTCTTCGCGGCGCCGTTCGATTCCAGCTCGGCCAAGACCTTCAACGTTGGCGGCGTCACCCTGTCCTTCGCCGACGAGAACACGGGCACCCTCAAGCTACAGTATGAGTTGGACCCCGCCGTCAATTACGACCCCGCGACGGCATACACCCGAACCGTGCAGATCCAACGCGAGATCTTCCCCGTTGCGCGGACCGCGCCCCCCCGCATCGACTACACCGACCTGTGGTGGAATCCAGCGGAACCGGGTTGGGGCCTTGCGATCACCCAACAGTTCAACAATATTTTCCTGGCCTGGTATGTCTACGACAGCGCCGGAAAGCCGGCTTGGTACGTGGCGCCGAGTTGCGTCGTGAACGACGCTCAGGACGGCTGCGCGGGGCCATTGTTTCGTACGACAGGACCGGCGTTGAGCACGACTTTCGATTCGTCCGCCGTCCGCGTGTTTGGCGCCGGATCAGTCAGCATCGCGTTCTCGGACGCCAATACCGGGACGATTTCCTACACCGTCGACGGCGTGAGCTCGTCGAAGCCAATCTCCCGTGAAGTTTTCAACTGACTGCGTGCTATCGGTAGTCCGAAGCCATCGCCTTCAAGTCCTCGGCGAACTGGCTCTTCGCCTGCGTTAGGCGAAGCGTCGAGATGAAGCGGGCCTTCACGGCGTCGTTGCCGGGCCACACGGTCTCCAGCCAGTTCATGCCCGCGGCGCCGTGGCCGGTGTAGGCGTAGCGGTTGATCTCGGCCGAGACTGCGGCGAGCACGCCGTTCTCGAAATAGTCTTCCCACCGAACCTTGTCCGCCGAGCGGTTGGCCTTCACGCCCGCGAGCCGCGTCTTGATCTCCTCGGTGCGCGCGTGGCGGCGAATGTTGTTGTACTCCGCGCAGCGCTCCTTCAGCCACGGATTCGCGCTGGCGAGCGGCGTCGTGCACACCGGCGGCGGCATGCCCGGCAGGTGCGACTGCATGAGGTCCTGCGCGAACTGGAGCCGGCCCTTGCTGCCCACTTCGAGGATGACGAGCGGGAAGTACGAGTTGGCGTAGGGCGCGAACGCGTTCGCGGAGGAGTCGTCGGCGGACACCATCACGGGCTCCTTGCGCCCCGCCACCTCGACGAAATCGCCGCCGCCCATGCTGCCCGCGGCGTACACGGCGAGGCGCTTCACCGGCAGCTTCAGCTGGTAGATGTAGTGCGTGGTGCAGCAATTCGCACCGCCGGTGTTCACCGAGAAGTGCACGTCGGGAATGGCGTTGCCCGCGAGATCGCGGCCCATGGAGACGATGGTCCACTTCGAGCCCGGGTCCGAATCCTTGGGCGTGGATTGCCACGCAACCTTGCCCTTCGCGATGATCGCGGCGCGCTGCTCGCCGCCGCCCTTGGGCTTCGCGATCACCGCCTCGAACTCGTTCAGGGTCTTGGTATCGACGGCCTCGAGCCCTTCCTTCTCGAGCCAGGCCTGGGCTTCCTGCGCATGCGCGGGAAGCGCCGCGGCTGCCGCGAAGAGGACGGCTGCGGTCAATCGCATGGTGCATCTCCGATGTTCCGAGTGGCGCCTACGATACAGCAAACCAATCGCCCATATGCCTTACCATTGCGTCCCATGAGCGAGTGGAAACCCGCGCCGCGCTATCCCGACCCCGCGATCGAATCGCTCGACGCGCGGTTCGATCGCCTGCGGATCGGCAGTGCCAACGTGGAGCGGCTCTCGCACGATTGCCGATGGAGCGAAGGCCCGGTATGGCTGGGCGACGTGCGCGCGTTGCTCTGGAGCGACATCCCCAACGACCGCATCCTGCGCTGGGACGAGGAAACCGGCGAGGTCACGTCGTTTCGCAGGCCGTCCCACTTCGCGAATGGCAACACGCGCGACCGTGAAGGTCGCCTTGTCACCTGCGAGCACGGCGCGCGGCGCGTGACCCGCACCGAGCACGACGGGCGTATCACGATCCTGTGCGAGCGCTTCGACGGCAAGCGCCTCAATTCGCCCAACGACGTGGTCGTGAAATCAGATGGCTCGATCTGGTTCACCGATCCGCCGTTCGGGATCCTCTCCGACTATGAAGGTGAGCGCGCGCCGCTCGAGCTTCCCCACAACGTCTATCGCATCGACGGATCGAGCGGCGCGGTGACGGTCGCGGCGGCCGGCATCGATCGGCCCAACGGCCTCGCGTTCTCGCCCGACGAGCGGCTGCTCTACCTGGTCGAATGCGGCACCAAGCCGCGTCGCATTCACGCCTTCGACGTGGCCGACGCCGGCCAGCTCGGCAACCCGCGCGTGCTGATCGATGCGGGTGAAGGCGCGCCCGACGGATTGCGCGTGGACGAAGCCGGCAACCTCTGGTGCGGATGGGGCGGCACCGAGGCGCTCGACGGTGTCCGGATCTTCGCCCCCACAGGGGAAGCGATCGGCCACATCCACCTGCCGGAACGTTGCGCCAACGTTTGCTTCGGGGGACTGAAGAGGAACCGGCTTTTCATGGCGGCCAGCCACTCGCTCTACGCGTTGTACGTGAACACGCGCGGCATGGGGTACGCACAGCGTTCGCTTTCGTGACGCCCGTAATACTCGGGGGCGTGGCGCATGTGCGATTTCGCACAGACGCGGCCCCGGGAGACGACGAAACTCGCGTTCATGGACGACCAACAGCGGCAGAGCCTGGAACACGAGATCGCTGCGCACCGCGAGCGCATCGCCGAGCTCGTGGCCTCCATCCGCGATATCGAGGACAACCTCTCGTTGGTAGTCGACGCGCCCGAGAAGGTCGCGCGCGAAGCCGAGCGCCTGCGCATGGAGCTGAAGGGCCGGCGCGCCGCCTTCGCGGTGGGCTCGGCTCACTTGAGGTCGTTCAAGGCCGCGTAGCGGGGACGATCGTCACCATCAGCGGTTTCTGGAGCGGCTTCACCGGCATCGGCGGAAGCCGGTGCGACTCGATCAGGTAAATCACGAGCGCCGCCGCGCACACCGCGCCCGCGGCCCCGATGAACCATTTCGCGATCAGGTTGCGCCAGCGGCGCGCGGGATCGCGCGCGTCCTCGTGAAAACGATCGCCCACGACCACGTCGAGCTGGCGCGTGACCTCCCGCTCGGGATCCTCGATTCGATTGGCGATGTTCGTGGGCTCCGGGTTGCGCTCTCAGGCCCAGTTTACGGTGCAGCGGCGCTATGCGTCCGGACGGCGCGCGATGCGCCTTTCGGCGACACCTCGCTCCATCGGCCCGATCATCTTTCTCAGCGTCGGCCGGCCCGAGATGTCCGCGAGCCGCGCGGCCGCGGCCGCGAGGACAGCCGCCACCGCCTCGAGCGTGCGCATCTCGGGAGACCCCGACTTGTGCCGCAGCTCCTCGCGTTTCAGCTCCAGGGCGGCTCCGGCGAGCGCTTCGATCCCCGAGCCCATCGCCCCGCCGCGCAAGCCATCGGGAAGCACGCGCGCCTCCGCTGGCGTGAGCCCGGAAAGGAACTGCTCGATGAGGGCGGCGATCTCGGCGGGCTCGTGAAGCTCGCGAAGGGCCGCCCGAACGTCGCGATGGTCGCGCATGGCGGCGGCGGAAAGGAGAAGACCCAGTGTGGCGCCCGCGCGCCGAAAACGTCTATCGGTTCTTTGCTCGCGACGCTGTCAGTGGGTGAGATCTGCCTTGTGGCTCATTCCTCATCGATCTCGATCGGCAGCAGGAACGCCCGCGAGCTCGAGAGGCCGCGCGACACGGCGAGGATTTCCGCGAGCCTCACCGCGGCAGCCGCGAAGAAATTGCCCAGCTCCTGCACTGCCCGGGCATCGCGTGAGCCGCCGATCACGAGTTGCTGGCGCACGAGCGTGAGCGCATAGGCGGAGAGGTCATCGGAGGTCACCAACGGCGGCGGCCGGCACTCGGGCGCGAGCGCCTCGATGCGAGCGGCATCCCACGTCGCCACGTACCTGCGCGCCATCTCCAGGAGCTCGCCGATGTTGCCCGTCGAACGGATGCTCTCCACCCACACATCGCCCATGATCCGGAGGATGGACCCTGTACCCAGCTACGTGTCTATCGGCGCATTCCTACGTCCCGACCGGGCCCACAACCATGCGCCGATCGGTGCAAGCGTCGGTACGAGGAGCGTCCCCAGCTGGTAGCCGAGGGCGAGCGCGCTTCCGGCGACGGCGCCGGGCCGGAACAGCGGCGCACCGGCGGGCGTGGAGACGGTCGCAAATCCCAGCGCCGCCTCGCAGGCAACTCCCAGGCCCGCGAGCGCGAGCAACCCCGCAATGCCCGCGACGACCTTCCACCATCGGGACGGCCGCGCCGCCGCGACGAGCGCCAGGAAGAACGCGAGCCCCACCGTCTGCTTGCGCGGGTCCGCCTCGATCTCGAAGCTCATTCCCACCGGCAGGTGCTCCCGATAACGCAGGGTCGCATCCGGCTGGACTTCGAAAACCACATGGCTCCCGCGCAGCGTCGTGCGCGTCGCATCCACCGGCCCCACCGCTTCGATGGCGCGCGCGGCGATCCATCCCGCGACGGCGGAGATCGGGCCCGAGGAGAGGAACCACAACGGGAACGAAATCACGCTCCAGGCGAGGGTTGCCAGGACGAACCGCGCGATATGGCGCGGCGCGGGGACGATCCCGGCGTCTATCGCGCCGCGGGCCGGGGCAGGGTCTTCAGCCAAACGAGCCACACCACCAGGGCATCGAGCATGATCAGCACCTGCCACACATAGAGGTGCGCCCACTCGAAGGCCGTGCGATTCCATTGGCCGATGTAGAAGAGGCTCACGATGCGGACCAGGTTCAGCAGCCCGATGGCGACGCTGCCGGCGGCGAGCCCCGCCAGGCGATGCTTCCACGGCGCCGGATACGCGAGCACGGCGGCGAGCAGAACGATCATCGCCTCGAGGCCGTTGCATCCCGCGAGGATCGTGACCCCGAAGCCGTTCGTCGCGGAAAGAAGGGTCGCGCCCTGTGCGATGACGTTGGGATCGAAGAGCGCGGCCGCGGCCGTCGCCGTGCGGGCCACGATCGAGGTCCATGGATCGACCACCCACAACTGCCCCGGCGGCGTGAGCTCCGCGGCGAAGAGCGTGACGAGGATCGCGGTGAAGAGTAGCGCGAAGCGCAGCATTGCCCCGATTCTAAGCCGTCAGGGCGTGGCGACGCACGTGGCCACCGGCGAGGAGAACACCTCGCGGATGATGGTGTTGACGCCGCTCTTCCCGTCGACCGTGTATGCGAAGGTCCCGCTGCGATCGCTCAGGAACGTGAGCGTTGCATTACCCACGGCCGTGACGCTCACCGCCGACGGATCCCAGGGACGGGCATCGAAGGCGGGCCCGGTGGTGCGATAGACGTCGCCGGCGTACGTTCCATCGCCGGTACGCGCCCCGTTCGGCATCACGAGCCACATCCCCGCACCGGATTCGTCATACGTGAACCACGCGGCGAAGATCACGTCACCCTGGTGGTCGATGGAAAGCCCCCAGCCGGATTGCGAGCCCGCCGGCGCGTTCCACCAAAGGCCCTGGTAGTTGGGGCCGGCGACGGCGATGGTGGCCTGGATGTCCGGATCGGCCCCGGAGGCGCTCGCGCCCTGGAAGATCCGCGCCATGTAGGCGCCTGCGGGAAGCCCCGGAATCGAGACGACTTGCGTATGGAACGTGCTCTGGGGACAGGTGGGAAAGCCGCAATCGCGCCCGAGAGCGATGTTGACGACCCCCGGCCCGCCGGACGTGACCGTGGCGACGGGTTGCCCATTGGTCGGCCTCAGCATTCCCGCCACGGTGAGGTTGAACGAATGGCCGGCGCTTACCGGGTTCGGCGTGGTGAACGCAATGAACGATTGCGCGTGGACCGAGGCGCAAACCGCCATGGCGAAGAGTGCTACAAGGGACCTGGGGACGTGCGCCGGCATCGCCGTTCTCCTTGTTCGATGTTCTTGGTGCCGGCTTTTGCGCCGGCTACGGCCGCAAGTCTACCGCTGTGGGCAGATTTCCGACATGCAAGCCGCCGGGGGGCGGCCTCAGGTCGCGATTTCGCGGGCGATCTTCGAGGCGCCGACGATGCGCCCGGAGGCGTCCCGCACCGGCGAAACGCTGATGGAAACGCGCTTGCGAGTTCCATCCTTGGCTACGCGCGTGGTCACGAAGTGATCGATGCGCTCTCCACTGCGGATCTTCGCGATGATCGTGGCTTCCTCGCCTTGCATGTCTTCCGGGATCAAGACGGTGATGGGCCGCCCGACGATCTCCCCGGCGGAAAAGCCGAAGAGGCGCCTCGCGCCCGTGTTCCAGGAAGTGATGACGCCGTCCAGCGTCTTGCTCACGATCGCATCGTCCGCGGACTCGACCACGGCGGCGAGATGCGCCAGCAGTTGCTGCTCGCGCTTGCGCGCCGTGACGTCCATGCAGATGCCGTAGAAGCGCAGGGCTTCGCCCACCGCGCCGTAGACGGCCTCGCCACGGACCTCGAACCAGCGCCAGTCCCCGCCCTCCGGCCGCACGCGAAAATCGCATGCGAGCCTGCGGCGCGCTTCGATCGCCGCGTTCAGCTCGGCCTGGAAGGCAGCGCGGTCGTCGGGGTGAATGAGGCAGAGGAACGCATCGAGGGACCAGTCGGGCGTGCCCGATAGCCCGAAGAGGGCCTCGAGCTCGTGGCTCAAGCGGAAATCTCCGCTCGACAGATCCGCGATCCAATAGCCCATGCGCGCGCCCTGCATGGCCAGGTGCAGGACGGCTCCGCGCTCGCGCAGCGCGTCCTGGGCGAGCCAGCGGTCGGAGACATCGCGCGTGAAGCATCGCGTGCTCACGAACTTTCCGTCTTCCATCAGCGCGTTCGAATTGATCAGCACGTGCCGCACCGAGCCGTCCTTGCACAACATCGTCGAGGGCTGGTCGTGCAACGACTCACCTCGGGACAGGGTCGCGAGGATACGGGCGATCAAATCGTCGTCCGCATGGAACTCCGCGATGTTCCTGCCGATGTACTCGCTCGCCGCGTAGCCGAGCATTTCGAGCTCGGTGCGATTGGCCCACAGGATCGTGCCGTCACGGCCCACGCGATGCAGCCCGACGGCCGCATTGTCGACGAAGTCGCTCAACTCGCGCTCTCGCTGGGCAAGCTTGTGCTGCAGCTCCTGGCGCGTGCGGACCTCACGCTCGAGCGACGCGGCCCGTTGCTGCAGTTGCGCGATGACCTTCAGCTGGTCGGGGTCGTTCGCCGCGGCGTGGAAGCCCTCGGCGGGAATGACGTGCGAGTGCGCCTGGCACACTCGGCGGAACGCCTCCGAAAACTCCGCACTCGCGCAGGACTGCATGGGATAAGCGCAGTACAGCGCGAAGCGGTGCTTGGTGGCGAGCCCGTTCCAGAGCTCCTCCAGCTGGATTGCCGCGCCCTGCCGGCCAGAGGCCCATAGCAACGCGACCATCTCGCCGAAGGCCGCGAGCTCGCCGAAGCGCCCGAGCTTGTCGCGTACCAGGGCGCCGACCACTTCGTCGAACTTCGCCGGGTCGGGCTGGCCTCCCACCGTGAACTGCTCGAGTGTTCTTGCCGCGTCCAGCACGACCAACTGCCCGCGTTCCCGGCATGGGGAGCAATCGAAGCCGTCGGCTTCCCAGGCCGTCTCGACATCACTCGCATGCTGCGGCGTGGCTATCGCGATCGCCGCGGCACCGGATTCGAGGGCCTTGCGCAGATAGCGCGCGACCTCTCCGACGAGGACTGCATCCTGCTCATAAAACTGGACGAAATGGTCCTTTGCCGCGGGAGAAATCGCGACGCCCGGAGCGGTGGATGCAAGGGGCACATTCATGGGGATCGAGCAAGAATACGCGTCACGCCATAGCCGAGATGTAGGAATCGGCTGACACACCGTCCGAACGGACCGGCGCGTGGTTTCGGCAATTTAGCTACCATGGCCGATCGGCTGACCATCGGGACCGAGCACATGGGCCGCGAGCCGCGCACCTACAGCATCTGGGCGACGATCCTGCAGCGGGGAAGCAATCGATTCGAGATCGCGGTAAGCGCGCTTGCGGTCGACGCGCTGGGTCCGGAAGAACGATTCGAGGAAACCGCGGTGGCGCTCACGCAGGCCGAAGCGGTGTCGCTGCGGCTCGAGATGGTGAAGGAGGTTTGCGAACGCCTCCAGAAATCGGGAAGCCACGTGTCCTCGGTGGACCTGCGGCCGGTCGAGCTGGGTTAGAAGCTCCGAAATACCTTTCAGGTTAGCAGTTGCTACACTTGGGCGAACACATGCGCCCGCCTCAAATCATCGTTGCCGACCAGCCGGACAGCGCGAACAGCCTGGTCGCCATGCTCATATCGGAAGGCTTCAGCGCGCGCGCGGCTTACGAAGGGCGCCACGCGATCGAGCTTTCGAGCGAGATGCGCCCCGAAGCGGTGATTTCGGACCTTTCGCTGCCCAACGGTTCGGGCCTCGAATTGGCCCGCGCATTGCGCACGCGCTTCGGCCCGAGCATTCGGCTTGTCGCATACACCGGCTGGACAGCGGCGCGCGACCGCGATCGGGCGATGAAGGCGGGCTTCGACAGCTACGTCCTCAAGCCCGCGGACGCTCCGACCATCGTCGATGCGTTGAGCCCCGAGACACTTGCGCTTTTCACCAGGGCGTCGCTCGCGTCCGAGCATCGGATCGAGCTGCTGCTCGACCTCGCGGAATCACTCGTCACGTACCGTGGGAACCTTCCAGTGGGTGCGAAAAAAACCGATGCGGCCGTGCGGCGAATGTTCGTTGTGATTCGCGCGGCCCTGGATCGCAATCCCATATCCAGCCGCGCGCGCCACGTCATGATGGCGCGCTTGGGCAAGCTCACCGGAGTGGATCAAGAAGGCCCGAGCCCGTAATAGGCCCGCTACGCGTCACGGCTTCGTCGGGATGACTTGGGCGAGGCGCGCCGACGCGGCGGAAAAGAAGTTGGTCATCAGCTGCAGCTCGTTGATGACACGTTCGACGCGCAACTCTGCACGCACAAGGCGCCCCGAGTATCCCGTGACCGCCTCGGCGTCGGCCAATTTCGGTGGGACGCAGTCGTTCGGAAGGAGCCGGATGCGCACCGGCGGCCATTCGGCCACGAAGTCGCGGCAAAGCCGCATCACCTCTTCCTGCGAACGTGCCTTGAGAAGGCGCTGGCGCCAATTGAGGCCATCGATCTCAGGCCACCGTTCGCTGTCTCGATCCACGTATCCTGATCTTGCCTTGGCAAGATCCGGATAGCTGTCGGTAGCCTCCTACATGAATAAGGATTGGCGGAAGGTGTGTCCATCTAGTCCCCATTTTTGATTCAATAGGTTAGCGCGCTTTCCAGCACTAACTCACAACGCTACCCCTTTTAGGGTGACGATCCTAAACCTTCGGCAGTGTCGCGAGAAACGTCCTGAACGCCCCACGTTGGCGGGGTTCGGTGATCACATCATCCAAGACCTCAAGG
>DATBAI010000042.1:0-58981 GCA_036271595.1 Usitatibacter sp. | reverse complement strand
GGGCGCGGCGAGCCTTTGGCTGCTGCCCTGCGGTGCCGGCGAGCCGCGGCGGCTCACCACGCAAGGCGAGAAGGATGGGAACCCCGCGTGGTCGCCGGGCGGCGATCGCATCGCGTTCCTCGCGAAGCGCGAGCAGGAGGGCAGCAAGGATGCCGAGCGCCAGATTTATGTGATCTCCCCGGCGGGCGGAGAGGCCGTCCGCAAGAGCGATTTCGCGCCCGGCATCGACGACTTCAAGTGGATGCCCGACGGCAAGCGGGTGGTCTTCATTTCCTGGGTGTGGCCCGATGCGAGTGGGATGCGTGAGCAGGCGCGGCGCTTCAAGGCGTTCAAGGAACGCAAGGAAAGCGCCTACATCACGTCCGAAGCGAACTACCGCTATTTCGACCGCGGCCTTCCCATGGGGCGGGTGCCCCATCTCCTGGTCCTGGATCTCGACAGCGGCCGGGTCAGCGATCTCTTCGAGGGCACGAAGCTCGAGCTGCCGCGCGCCGATCCGGGCGCGATGCACTTCGACATTTCTCCCGACGGGCGCCGCATCGCGTTCGTCCACGATCCCGCGCCGGTGAAACGATCGCCCAATCCCATGGCGATCGCCGAGATCGAGGTTCGCTCGCGCCGCGTCACGGCGATCACCCAAGATGCCGCGTGGAGCTACGACGCGCCGCGCTACAGCCCCGAGGGCGGAGAGCTTGCGTGCACCGCGACGCACGTTGGGCGGCGCCACACGATGCCCGGGCGGCTCGCATTCCTGCGCCGCGGCGCGCGTCCACGGCTCGCGGCGGACCTGGGCGTCGATGTCGAGGGACCGCTACGCTGGACGCGCGACGGATCGGCCATCCTCTTCGCGGGCCAGGAGCGCGGCCGCTGCCACTTGTGGCGCTACGACATCGGCCGCAGGGCATTGTCCATCGCCGTCCGCGGCGGCTGGGTCCAGGGGTTCGACATCGCCGGGTCCGGCGGCGCCGAGACGATCGCGGTCGCCATCGACAGTGCCGCGCATCCGGTCCAGGTCCACGCCGTCGTCGGGGGCAGTGCACGGCGGCTCGAGCGCTTCAACGACGAGACCATGGCCCGCGTGGCCCTTGGAGAGACGCGCGAGGTCGTGTTTCGCGGGGCCGAGGGCGATGCGGTGCAGATGTTCCTCACCTTTCCTCCGCGCTTCGATCCGCACCGCAAGCATCCCATCTTCCAGATGATCCACGGCGGCCCATACGCGGCCGTGGGCGATACCTGGGGCTACCGCTGGAACGCGCACGTCTTCGCGTCGAGGGGATATGTCGTCGCGGCGGTGAACTACCATGGCTCGAGCGGCTTCGGGTTCGATTTCCGGGACTCGATCATGGGGCGGCAGGGGCAGCTCGAGACGCGCGACATCGAGGCGGCTACCGACTGGGTGCTGCGCAAGCCCTGGGCCGATCGCCGGCGCGTCTTCGCCGCCGGTGGAAGCTACGGCGGATTTCTCGTCGCGTGGATGAACGGCCACATTCGCCCGGGGCGTTACCGCGCCTACGTTTGCCATGCCGGCGTCTTCGACCGGGTTGCGACGTTCAGCGCCGACTCGTACGTCGACCGGCCGCGCGACCTGGGCGCCATCTACTGGAAGGATCCGGCGAAGGTCGCGTCGCAGAGCCCGCACACCTTCGCCCATCGCATGGATACGCCCACCCTGGTGATCCATGGAACCAACGACTACCGCGTCCCCGACACCAACGGGCTCGCCTACTACAACACGCTCCTTTCGCGCGGCGTTCCGGCACGTCTCATGTGGTTTCCCGACGAGAACCACTGGGTGCTGAAGCCGCGCAATTCGCGCCTTTGGTATCGCGAGATCTTCGACTGGCTCGCCGCGAACGATTCGCGGTGATCGAGCTCCACGGCATGCCCGCGGTTCGCTGGACCGGCGCGGGCGGCGCCGCGGCGACCGCGATGCTGCAGGGTGCGCAGCTCGTGTCGTGGATTCCGGCCGGCGGCGCGGAATCGATTTTCGTGAGCGAGCGCAGCCCCTTCGAGCCGGGCCGCGCCATTCGCGGCGGCGTGCCCGTGGTCTTCCCGCAGTTCGCCGAGCGCGGGCCGCTCGCGAACCACGGTTTCGCGCGGACGCAATCGTGGCGCCTCGCGAGCGAGGAGGGCGGTCGAGCCGTTTTCGAGCTGGCGAGCTCGGCGGAAACGCTGCGCCTCTGGCCGCACGCGTTCGCGCTCGGGCTCGCCATCGAGGTTTCCGGGACGCGGCTTCGCATGGAGCTTCGCGTGCGCAATATCGGCGAAGGGGCATTCTCTTTCAACGCGGCGTTGCACACGTACCTTCGCGTCCGCGATGCGGCCAAGGTTCGGCTGGAGGGGCTCGAGGGCACGCGCTACGTGGATCGCGGCTCGGCGGCGCCCGGCGTGGAAACGCGCCGCGCGCTCGATGCGGCCGAACCCGTCGATCGGGTCTATCTCAAAGCTCCGCGGGAAACGCGCCTCGCCGACGCCGATCGCGAGATCGTGATTTCGCAGGCGGGATTTCCCGATACCGTCGTGTGGAATCCGGGCCGCGAACGAACCGCCTCCATGGCGGACATGCCTTCCGACGGCTACCGCCGGATGCTGTGCGTCGAGGCGGCCGCATTCGAGTCGCCCATCGGACTGCAGCCCGCGGGCGAATGGACCGGCTCACAGGAAATCGCGGTCTCGGGCTCGCCGCCATGAAGCATCGCCGTTGGGTGCTGGTGGCGACGATCCTCGGTTCCAGCATGGCGTTCGTCGACGGCACCGTGGTGAACATCGCGCTCCCGGCGCTGCAGGCGAAGATGGGCGCCACGATCGCCCAGGCGCAATGGGTGGTCGAGGCCTACTCGCTCTTCGTTTCCGCGCTCATGCTGACCGGCGGGGCCCTGGGCGACCGTTTCGGCCGCCGGCGCATCTTCATGATCGGCGTGGCGCTCTTTACGCTGGCTTCCATCGCCTGCGGGCTCGCGCCCAGCATCGGCGCGCTCATCGCCTTTCGCGGCGCGCAGGGCGTGGGGGCGGCGCTCCTCATTCCCGGAAGCCTCGCCATCATCAGTGCGACCTTTCCGGATCCCGAGCGCGGCAAGGCCATCGGCACCTGGTCCGCGTTCACGTCGATCACGATGGTGATCGGTCCATTGGTGGGCGGCGGGCTGATCGAGCATGTGTCCTGGCGCGGAATCTTCTTCATCAACGTGCCGTTCGCGGCCGCCGTGCTCTTTCTCTGCGCGCGGTACGTACCCGAGAGCCGCGAGGGCAAGGCGCGTGCGCTGGACCTTCCGGGAGCCGCGCTCGCCACGCTCGGCCTGGGCGCGATCGTCTACGCCCTCATCGAGTCGTCCACGCGGGGCTTCGCCCAACCGGCAATCTGGGGCGCGCTTGCCGCGGGGCTCGTGTTCCTGGTGCTCTTCGTGGTGGTCGAGTGGAAGGGCGCCTCGCCCATGATGCCGCTCTCGCTTTTCCGTTCGGCCGCTTTCAGCGGCGCCAACGCGCTCACGCTCTTCCTCTATGCGGCGCTTTCGGGCGGCCTTTTCTTCGTCCCGCTGAACCTGATCCAGCTGCAGGGCTTCACCGCGACCCAGGCCGGGGCCGCGACGATTCCCTCGGTAACGATCCTCTTCCTCCTGTCCCGCTGGGCCGGCGGCCTCGCCGAACGGGTGGGAGCGAAATGGCTTCTTATCGTGGGCCCCGTCATCGCCTCCGGCGGCTTCGCGCTCTTCATGGTGCCGGGCCTCGATGCTTCGTACTGGACGGGGTTCTTCCCGGCCACGGTCGTGCTCGGCCTGGGAATGGCGCTCACCGTGGCGCCGCTCACCAACACGGTGATGAGCTCGGTCGCACGCGACCATGCGGGGATCGCCTCGGGCATCAACAACGCGATGTCCGAAACCGCCGGCCTTCTCGCCGTCGCGGTGTTCGGTCTCGCGATGTCGCATACGTTCGACGCAGGCCTCGAGTCGCGCCTCGACCTGGCGAAGGTCCCGGCATCGGTTCGAGAAGAAGTCCGGCGGCAGGAGTCGAAGCTCGCAGCCATCGACGTTCCCCGCGCGAGCCCCGCCGTCCAGGCGAGCGTGAAGGAGGCGATCGGCGAATCCTTCGTCGCGGGCTTCCGGGTCGTGGAGCTGGTCGCCGCGGTGCTGGCGCTGCTCTCGGCGCTCTGCGCCTGGATCTCGCTGGGTGTAATCTCGAAGCATTCCCGGAGAGCCTGACCATGCCCGACACCAACCGCATCGTCCAGAGAACCGCCAGCGTGGAAGCGCGCGTCGATGCGATCCAGGCGGCGCTCGACGAGCGCGGGCTCAAGGCCTCGGAAGCCGTGGAAGAGTTGAGCCACCTCGCCCAGGAAAAGTGGATCCCCGAGAACGGCGCTCGCGTCGTGGCCCGCGCCTGGGTCGATCCTGAATTCCGCAAGCACCTGCTCGCCAATGGCCGGGCCGCGGTGAGCGACCTCGGCCTCGCGATGCCGAAGCACCATCGCCACCTCGTGGTCCTCGAGAACACGCCCAAGGTGCAGAACGTGATCTGCTGCACGCTCTGCTCCTGCACCGCGTTCACGATCATCGGGTTGCCGCCCGATTGGTACAAGGATCTCGAGTACCGCTCGCGCGTAGTGCGCGAATCGCGCACCGTCCTTCGCGAGATGGGCCTGGACCTTTCCGCCGACGTGGAGATCCGCGTCTGGGACACGACCGCCGACACCCGCTACATGGTGCTGCCGGAGCGGCCCGCGGGCACCGGCGGTTGGAGCGAGGAGAAGCTCGCCTCGATCGTCACGCGCGATTCGCTGATCGGCGTGGCCCGGCTCGAGGCGCATTGATGGACGGCATCCACGACCTGGGCGGGCGCCAGGGATTCGGGCGCGTGCGCTTCACGCAGGGCGCCACCGCTTTCCACGCGCCATGGGAAGTGCGTGCCAATTCGCTTTATGCGCACGCGGTGCGCATCGGCCTCTTCAACATGGATGAGTATCGGCACGCAATCGAGCGCATGGATCCGAGGCACTACCTCACGGCGAGCTACTACGAGCGCTCGCTCACGAGCCTCATCACGCTTTGCGTCGAGAAGGGTGTCGTGCCCGCCGAGGAGCTCGAAAGGCGCGCGGGCGGCGCCATTCCGCTCGCCACGCCCAGTGCCCTCGGTCGTGGCAACAGCGTTGCGCGCGAGCAATTCAAGCCGGGCGACGCAGTGCGTGTGAAGCTGGATTCGGTGCCAGGGCACATGCGCATGCCCGGATACATCCGGGGAAAGGCGGGCATCGTCGTTTCCGAGACGCCGGCCTATCCGTTCCCGGATGCGCACGCGCATGGCGTCGCGTCCGAAGACGAACCCACGTACGACGTGCGCTTCCGGTCCGAAGACCTGTGGCCCGGTTCAGCCGAGCCCGCGCACGTGCACGTGGGTGTCTTCCAGAGCTACCTCGAACGCGCCTAGGGCGCGGCGAAGCGGCTAGCCGCGCTGGTTCTCGCCCGTGCTGCCGTTGCCACCGTCGTGGCCGCCATCATGGTCACCGCGGTCGCCCCCGCGATCGGCGCGATTGGCGCGATCGCCACGATTGCCGCCATCGCTACGGTTTGCGCCACGCCAATCGCGGTCGTCGCCCCGGATGTCCCGGTCGCGGCGCCAGCGGTCGCCGCCGTCGCGATCGTTCCAGGCGAGGCCGAAGCCCACGCTCGGGCCGGTGTAGTACGGATCGTAGTACGCCGGTCCGCCGACGTAGCCGTAGCTCGAGTTGTCGCCGTAGTAGCCGTTGTAGCCGTTGTAGTAGGGATCGGACGCGCACGCGCCAAGCAACAGCGCCGCGCCGCCGATCACGAAAATCGCCTTCCTCGAAGTCGCCATGGTCCATGCCTCCGTCTCAATGGAAGTGAGGCCGTCCCGGGCGTGCAAGGGTTCCGAAACAAAAGGGCGCCCGGGGGCGCCCTTCGGCACATCGCGGCGGTCGCGTCGCGATGTGGGACTTGCTGAAGCCTAGCCGCGCTGGTTGTCGCCCGTGCCGCCGTTGCGCTCCTGGCCGCGCGGCGTGGTCGGCGTGCGGGCCGGGGCGCCATTCTGCGGATTCACGTGGCGCGCCTCGTTCTGGTGGTACTGGAACTGCCCCCGCGAGATGTTTTCACGCGGCTGGTAGCGGTTGTTCTGGGCGTGGATCACGGACTGCTGGCGGCCCGTGGGATAGCGATTGCCCGAGTACTGCCGCTGGTAGTTGGGAAGCGGCGCGGCCGCCGGAGCTCGCGCCGCGCGTCGATCCCAGCCCTGCCGGTGATCGGTCCAGGTGCGGCCCCAGTGATCGCCCCAGTGCGGCGCCGCGTTGCCGTTCCATCCGTGGAAGTACGCCGGCGCATGGCGGTAGTAGCGCACGGGCACCTGGAGGATGAAGTTCGGGACCTCGACTGGATCGACGGCGGTCCACGGGCCGTTGTACCAGGAGCTCTCGTACCAGTTGTCGTTCTGGTACACCCAATACAACCCATCGTAGTAGAAGTAGTTTCCGTCGACGCCTGGTGCGTAGTACACCGGATAGCCGGGGACGGGGACGAGGTTGGGATAACCACCGACGTTCAGCCCGATGTTCACGCCGGGGCCGCCGAAATTGATGCTCAGCTGGGCGTAGGCGGGTGCGGCGAGGAACCCGAGGGAAACGCAGGTCGCGATGAGTAGACGGCGCATGGTTGGCTTCTCCTTAGTCTTGCTCTGACCCCGCGGTGCCCCGGGGGTTCAAGGCGTCCTTCGCGCGGCAGGGGGTTCCAATGGAGAGGATGGGCTATCCTTGCCGCTCGTCAAACCCCCAAACAACGAGGAGAAACCATGAAAGGCGTCATTGCGCTCGGGATCGCGGCGGCAGGGCTCCTGGGCTGCTCCGAGCTGCACATGTCCGGCACGCCGGGCGGATACGACAACGAGGCGGGCTGGACCAACCTGATCGAGGGTTCGCGCATGTCGGGCCTTCATCCGGTCCAGGCCGCGGACTGGCACGCCGCCGACGGCGCCATCGTCGCCACCAAGGGCGTGGGCTTCCTCGTGACCGACCGCGAATACGGCGACTTCCAGATCCATGCCGAGTTCTATGCGGAGGCGGACACGAATAGCGGCGTCTTCCTGCGCTGCTCGGATGGCCAGAACCCCACGTCGATCGCCTGCTACGAGGTGAACATCTGGGACGCGCGGCCGAAACCCGAATACGGCACCGGCGCGATCGTGGACGTCGCGGCCGTCACGCCCGCGATGCCCAAGGCCGGGGGCCACTGGAACAACTACGACATCACGGCGAAGGGCGACCACTTCATCGTGAAGCTGAATGGCGTGACGACGGCGGACGTGCACAACGCCAAGCACTCGAAGGGCCTGGTCGGATTGCAATACGCCGCGGGCAACGACAAGGCGCATCCGTCGGTCCTCAAGTGGCGCAAGGTCCAGATCCGCGCGCTGTGACGCACGGACCGCTTCGCTTCGCCGCGGCGCTTCTCGCCGCGGCGTTTGTTTTTCCGGCGTGGGCGGACGCTCCCGCCAGGGCTTCGCTCTTCGTCGTGCTGGTGCTGGACGGGCTTCGTCCCGACAGCATCAACGCGACCGACATGCCGAACCTGCATCGGCTGCGCGGCGAGGGCGTCACGTTCCTGAACAGCCATTCGGTATTCCCGACGGTCACGCGCGTGAACGGCACCGCCATCGGAACCGGCGACTACCCGGCGCGCAACGGCATCATGGGCAACCGCATCTACGTCCCCGAAGTCGATCCGGTCTCGGCGTTCTCCAACGACGACGCCGCGAAGCTCCTCGTGATGGGCGACCACATCGTGACCGCGCCCAGCCTTGCCGAGATCCTGCAACGCGCGGGTGAGCGTTTCGTGGAGGTGAGCTCGGGCTCGGCGGGCGGCGCGCTCCTCGTCGCGCCACGCTCCCCGGAGGGCATGGGCCTCTCGCTCAGCGCCGGCTTCCAGTCGTTGCCGCAATCGGGGAAGCTGAAGGACGCCATCGACGAGGTGGCGCGCCGCTTCGGGCCGGCCCCGCACAAAGGCGGCGCCATGGAAGGCCACGAGGAGTCGGTCACATGGGCGATGCGCGTTTTCGACGACTACGTGCTCGCCGAGCTGAAGCCGCGCGTGGCGCTCTCCTGGATGACGGAGCCGGATCATTCGCAGCACGCGTACGGCCCGGGATCTCCCCAGGCGCTCACGGCGATCCGGAACGACGACGCGGAGATCGGCAAGCTCCTCGCCAAGCTGCAATCGCTCGGCCTCGCGGAGCGCACCGACATCCTCGTCGTCTCCGACCACGGCTTCAGCCACACCGTGGGCGAGGTGAACGTCGCTCGAGCCTTCAAGGACGCGGGATTCAAGCTTTCCGAAGACGGCGGGGACGTGGTGATCGCCTCGAGCGGCCAAGCCATCGGCGTCCACGTGAAGGGCCGCGATGCGCCGACCATCGCCTCGATCGCCAAATTCCTCCAGTCGCAGCCCTGGTGCGGCCTCGTCTTCACCGCGCACGGCGACGGAAAGCCATTCGAGGGACGCGCTCCGGGCACTTTCTCGCTCGAGTACGCGCACCTGGGCGGCCATGAGCGCAGCCCCGACATCGTGTTCACGTTTCCGTGGACCTCGGAGCGCAATCGCTTCGGCGTGCGCGGCGGCGATTGGTCGCTCGTCGGCAAGGGCGGCACCGGGCCGGTGACGACCGATCGCGCGAACCATGGCGGCATCGGCCCGTGGACGGTGACCAACACCATGCTCGCGTGGGGACCCGACTTCAAGCGCGGCGTCGTGGTGCGCACGCCCGCGGCGAATGTCGATGTCGCTCCGACGATCCTCCATCTCCTCGGGATGCGCCCCGCGGCGGCGGCGATGGACGGCCGCGCGCTGGTCGAGGCGATGGCGGGCGGCCCCGACGAGGAGCAGGTCCCCATCGAGACGCGCACGCTGCGCGTCTCGAACGGAAGCTATCGCGCGGTGCTGCAGGTGACCGAAGTCGAGGGCCGGCGCTACATCGACAAGGGGTGGCGGGAATAGCGCAGCGCCGTCAGTCGTCTTCTTTCACGTAGCGCCACGCGACGCCCGCGGCGATGCAGGCGAGCACCGCGAGCGTGGCCGCGAAAATGCGATGCGCGAGCTCGCCCCCGACGGATTCCGACAGCAATCCCACGCCCAGGACGGGAAGGCCGTTGCCCAGGTAGCACACAAGGAGGTACGTCGAGACGACCTCGGCGCGCTTCGCCTCCGGCGCGAGGACGTTCACGATCTGCAGGCTCGCCCGGTAGCCGAGCGCCATTCCGGCGCCACCGAGCACCGTCGCACCCACGAGGAGCGCCATCGACGCAAGGGCTTCAGCCGCCACCAGCATCGCCAGGCCCGGAAGCATGAGCGCGACCGCCGAGATCATCGCCGCGCGCGCACCCATTGCGCCCGTCGAGGCCGCGGCAACGCACGCCACGCCGAAGAACGCGCCGCTCAGCCCTCCGATGACGGCCAGATCCGACTGGTGGAGGGTGTCCATGAGCAACCCCGGGATCAGCGAAGCGTAGAAGCCGCCGAGCGCGAAGGTCGCGAGCGCCATCGCCGCGGGCGAGATGAATGGGATGCGGATGCCGGCCGGCACGCCGATGCGCGGCTTCAGCGAAAGATCGGACGCGCGTTTCGCGGTATGGCGCACGGTCTCCGGCGCGAGCGCCATGCCCACGAACGCGGCGAGAAGGATCGCGAGGAATATCGCCCACCCGAGGCGAAGCGGCCACGGACCGTGCTCCGCGAGGAAACCCGACAGCAACGCCCCGAACGCGAGGCCGCCGACGTTGCCGGACGAGGCGACCACCGCGGCGCGTGCCTTGTCGCCGTTCGGCTCCAGCTCCGCGATCCACGCCGTGATGGCACCGGCGCCCACGCCCGCACCGACCCCGTTCAGGATGCGAGCCGCGAAGAGCCATCCGGTGCTGCGTGCCAGCAGGAAAAGCGCCACGCTGGCGGCCGTCACCGCGAGGGCGGCGAGCGCGGTCCTGCGGCGCCCCAGCTGGTCCGAAAGGCGGCCGAACCAGAAGAGCGCCGCGAGGTTGCCGAGCGCGTAGGCCGCATAGATCTCGGTGACCGCGAGCTCGGAGAAGCCGAACTCCTTGCGGTACAGGGGATAGAGGGGAGTAAGAAGCGTGCTGCCGATGTAGAGCGATCCCAGCGTGCAGACCGCCACCCACATCCAATGCCCGCGCTCGCGGGCCATTTTCAACGTCGCCATGTTGCGTGCCTGCCTCACCCCGGTCCCTTGGGACGGAGGCGGGCACGGAGAGGTTCCGGCTACTTCGCAGCGAAGGCGAGCTTGAGGGCCCCGGAGTCGAAACCCGCCGTCTGCGAGCCGTCCACGGCATAGCGATAAAGTGCCGCCTCGTAGATTCCCGAGAGCGCGGCCTGCACCAGCGCCGTGATGCCGACCGCGAGAACCGTCACCACGAGCGCCACCACGATCATCGCGATGCTGTGCGTGGCGATCGCGCCGAACACGAGCACCACGCCCGCGCCGATGACGAGGAGGAAGATGAGCCCGAAGGCCGCGGCGATCCCCGCCTGGCCGATGAGGTTCTCGCCCCAGGTCTTGCGAAGCAGCGCGGCGCTTTCCTTCACCGCGTCGATCGGCCCGATGTCGCGCGAGACCAGCACCGGAACCACGAGGAAGGTGGCGATCGACCAGCCCGCGCCCAGGATCGCCACCACGATCTTGCCCACGAAGCCGACGCGCTCCTGGATGATGCGAAGCGCCAGGCCCACGGTAGCGGCGATCAGCGCGTAGCCGGCGATCTTGCCGATGCGCGAGGTGGCGATGCGAAGCCCGTCGGAGACCGTCGGATCCTTGCCGTCCAGGCGCATCATCGCCGCGCCGACCAGCGCGGAGTTGAAGAAGAAGATCACGAAGTACTGCGCGAAGTAGAAGAGGAACGCGAGCGCGTAGTGGGACGCCCCGAGCGCACCGGTTCCGCCCCGGAAACCTTCGAGCATGCCGAGCGCGATCGTGGGCACGGCGAAGACCGCCATCACGGCAACGAGGGAAACGAGGGAAACCAGCGGGAAGACCAGCAGCTCCTTGTCCTGCCTGAGGACGGAAGCGCTGGCCTTCACCAGCGACCAGCTGCGGGACAGGCGTTGGAACATGGCGACCTCCCTGGGGTGGCGCGGCAGGTCGCCGCGCGCGCCCATTGTAGGCCCGCCCGCCCGGCGGTCAACCGACGCGGCGAATCGACCCCACCTGGTTGTTCAGGCGCCCGATGTCCCGGTAGTGGCCGCGATCGTAGGTCTCGCAGTTGCCCCGGAAGCCCGGCTCGCTGCAAAGCTGCCAGACGCCGTCGTTCACGACCACGCTCGAGATACCCAGGCCCTCGTCCCGCGCGCCCAGGCGCGGCATGTCGCGGTCCACATCCATCACGTGGCCGCGATAGCTCGTGGCCGCGAAGAGCTCGAGCGGACCGCTGCCTTCGTCATAGCCGGAGTATCGCGAATAGCGCTGGTAGCGCTGCTCGCCCCCCAGGAGGCGGGCGGATTCGACGCGGTGGAAGATCCGCGGCTCGAGCCGCGAATATTCGCCGGGGCCCAGCACGACGCAATCACCCTTGAAGCCCGGCTGGGTGCAGACCTGCCAGCGGCCGGAATCGACCCGGGCGCTGGAAGCCTGGTCCTGCAGGCCCGAGCCCGAGAGATCGGGTTCCTCGCCCTGGACCGCGCGCTGCTGGCCGGCGAAATCGGGTTGCGTGTAGAGGGTGAGGCCGGCGGCGTAGGCGTTGGCCGACACGATCGTGGCTGCCGCCAGCGCGGCCCCCAGAATTCTCGAGGTCATTTCAGTCTCCTTTCCCGTGACCTCCCTTTGACGCCTTCTTCTTCGCGGCGTTTCCCTTCTGCGAACCGGCCTTCTCGTTTCGCTGCATCGGCGCTTCCATGCTGGACGATCCGATTCCCGAGGGCGCGCGGTCGCTGGGCCCGTTGGGCTCGGCCGTCGTCCCGGGACCCGGGGCGAATCGCGGGATGACGACGCCGCCTTCGTGCACGGCATCTCCGGGATTGGAAACGACCCATTCGTCGCCTTCGAGCCCCGCGTTGATCTCGACCTCGGTGCCGTAATCGCGGCCGATCGACACGTCGACCAGGTGCACTCGACGCGCGACGTCGGCGTCGTGCGGATCCTTCACCTGGGCGCGATCCTTGTCGCCGAGCTTCTCGAGGATCGCGAGCTGCGCGCCGTTGTCGTTCATGAGGAGCGCGCTTCCCGGCACGAGCAGGGGACGCTCGGTGCGCTCGCCGGAGAGCCGCACTTGCGCGTACATGCCGGGAAGGAGGGTGCCCGCCGGGTTGGCGACCTGGACTTCCGCGAGGAGCGTGCGCGACACCGGATCGAGCGCGCTCGCCGAGCGCGTGACCTTTCCCTCGATCGCCTTCGGGATCTCGCGGACCATCACGTCGGCGTGCGAGCCCACCTGGATGGAAGGTGCGTCGGGCTGGGGGACGCTCACCAGGATGCGCATGTGGCCGGTCTGCGCGATGCGGAAGAGCTCGGTGTCCGCGCCGCCCGAGGCCGCGCTCCCCGTGGAGGCCGAGGAGGGTGCCGGCGAAGAGGACGACGAGCCCGGCGTGCCGGATCCCTGGGTCGTGCTGGGCGTGAGATTGATGGGGGCGCCCGAGGAAGGCACGCCCCCGGAAGGATTCACCAGCGCCCCGACATCGACATTTCGCGCGGTGATCACGCCGTCGAACGGCGCCCGGAGCTTCTCGTAGTCCTGCATCGCGACGAGGCGGCGCGAGTTCGCCTGCGCGGCGCGCTCGTTGGCGATGCTGGAATTGAGCGTCGCCTGGGCGCTGAGGTATCCCTGGTAGGCGGTGTCGGCATCCTGGCGCGAGGCGGAATCCTGCTCGACCAACATCTTGTAGCGCTCCCAGGTGACGCGCGCGAGGTCCACGCGCGCCCTCGAATCGTTCGTGGCGGCCTTCGCCTGATCGGCCTGCTGGCTCGCTTGCGCCACCTGCTCGTCGAGCTCCGGCGATTCGATCTCGGCCAGCACCTGGCCGCGATGCACCCGATCCCCGATGTCGACGTAGCGTGCGCGCAGGTAGCCCGAGGCGCGCGCGAAGATCGAGGCCTCCGCGATGGCGGCGACGCTGCCCGGCAGGAGGAGCCGGCTCACGTCGGTCGAGCGGCGCGGAATCACCGCGTTCACCGACGGCACGGCGGCACGGCGACGTTCGGCCTCGGCTTCGGCCGCCTTCTCGCGCCTATGGTGGAAGAAGTAGCCGATCGCGAAGAGCACGATCATCGCGATCGCCACCACGGCGATGATCCACCGGATGCGCCGCCGGCTATCGGGGTGCGGCGCCTCGAGGAGCGGCCGCGCGGGGGGCGGCGGAAGGGCGAGGGAATCGGTGGGCATGGTCAGGCGTGCGCCGGGGCCTCGTCGTGCCCGTGCTCCCCGGCGTGGTATTCCTCGTCGATCTTCCTGTCGCGGTCCACCGGCGCCTTCTTGCGAAGCCAGCTGTAGGCGATGGGAACGAAGTAGAGCGTGGTGAGCGTGGCCATGAGGAGCCCGCCGATCACCGCGCGGCCGAGCGGCGCGTTCTGCTCGCCGCCCTCGCCCAGGGCGAGCGCCATGGGGAGCATGCCGATCACCATGGCGAGCGCGGTCATCAACACGGGCCGCATGCGCGTGAATCCCGCCGAGACCGCGGCGGCGTGCGCGTCCTTGCCTTCGACGCGCTCGTCGTTGGCGAACACGACCATGAGGATGCTGTTGGCGGTGGCCACGCCGATCGCCATGATCGCGCCCATGAGCGAGGGCACGCTGAAGGTGGTTTGCGTGAGGAAAAGCATCCAGAGGATTCCGGCGAACGTTCCCGGGATCGCCATGAGGATGATGAGCGGATCGATCCAAGACTGGAAATTCACCGCCATGATGAGGTAGACGAAGAGGAGCGCGAAGGCGATGCCGATCTCCAGCCGCATGAAGGACTCGCGCATCGTCGCCACCTGCCCGCGCATGTTGATGCGGCTTCCCGGCGCGAGCGTCGGCTCATGGCGCTTGATCACCTTGTCGATCGCGCCGGCCACGGTGCCCAGGTCGGCCCGGTCCACGTTGGCGTAGACGTCGAAGACCGGCTGCACGTCGTAGTGGCTCACGAGCCCCGTCGAGGTCTCGCGCCGGAAGCGGGCGAGGTTGCCCAGGAGCTGCGCCGGGGCCGCGCCGGAGGCGCCCGTGATGGGCGTGCGCTTCAGCGCATCGAGCGAGTCGATGCGGTACTGCGGCGTCTGAACCGAGACCTGGTAGCTCACGCCGTTCTGCGGATCCAGCCATTGCGTGGGCGCGACCTGCCCCGTGCCGGAGAGCGAGATGAGCACGCTGTTGGCCACGTCGCGCTGCGTGAGGCCCGCCTCGCCGGCCTTCAGGCGGTCCACGTCCACGCCCACCGTGGGCCAGCTGCGTTCCTGGCCGAGGTGCACGTCCACCACGCCCGGAATGCGCGCGATCTCCTCCTGGAGCTGCTTCGCGATGCCGTAGTTCTTCTCGTCGCGCCCCATCACCTGGACGTCGATGGGCGCCTGGATGCCGAAGTTGAGGATCTGGTTGGTGATGTTGGCGGCGCTGAAGAAGAAGATCTCGTCGGGAAACGCCTTGGCGAGCGCCTCGCGCAACCGCCGCTCGTGCTCGGGGGTCGGCTTGTGCTTCTTGGCGAGCGCGATGAGGATCTCGCCGTCGTGCGGGCCGGTGGTCGCCGTGTCGCCGAAGGCGAGGTTGATGCCGCTCAGCGGCAAGCCGATGTTGTCGAGGATGGCTTCGAGCTCGTCGGCCGGGACCTGCTTGCGGATCTCGCGCTCGACCGCGGCGAAGATGCGCTCGGTGTCCTCGAGGCGGGTGCCGGGCGGCGCCCGCACGTGGAGGCGCATTTGCCCCGAGTCCACGTAGGGAAAGAAATCGCGCCCGACGAAGAAGAGGAGCAGCGCCGAAAGCGCGAAGAACACCGCGAAGATCCCTGCGATCCAGCCGCGGTTGTCGAGCGACCATTCGAGCGAGCCCTTGTACGAATCTCGAAGCCTCGTGAAGCGCACGTCCACCCAGTCGCCTATGCGCCGCGCCCATCCGCGTCGCTTCGGGGATTCGTTCCTGCGCTCCTCCTCGGGCCTCTCGCCCGTTTCCTTCGGCAGGAGGAAATGCACCATCGAGGGAATGAGCGTGCGCGAAAGCAGGTACGAGGTCAGCATCGCGAAAACCACCGCGCCCGCGAGCGGCGTGAAGAGGAACTTCGCGGCGCCGGTGAGGAGCAGCACCGGCACGAACACGATGCAGATCGACAGCGTCGACACGAAAGCGGGCACGGCGATCTGCTGGGCGCCGTCCAGGATCGCGCGCGTGAGGGGCTTCTTCATCGCGAGGTTGCGGTGGATGTTCTCGACCTCCACCGTGGCGTCGTCCACGAGGATGCCCACCGCGAGGGCGAGCCCGCCCAGCGTCATCACGTTGATCGTTTGTCCCAGCAGGGCCAGCACCGAGAGCGAGGTGAGGATCGAAAGCGGGATCGAGATGCAGACGATGAGCGTGCTGCGCCAGCTCTTGAGGAAGAGCAGGATCATGAGCCCGGTGAGGGCCGCCGCGATCGCCGCCTCGCGCAGCACGCTGCCGATGGCGGCGCGCACGAACACCGACTGGTCGAAGAGCTGCTGCACCTGCATGCCCGCGGGCAGCGTCCCCTCCAGCTCGTCCAGCACGCGCTTCACGTTGTCCACGACCTGCAGGGTCGACGCCTTGCCGTGCTTGAGGACTTCCAGGAGCGCGCCGCGGCGCCCGTCCTGGCGAACGATGTTGGTCTGCACCGCCGAGCCCTGGCGGACCTGGGCCACGTCCTTCAGGAAAGTGGTCGCGCCCGCGCTGGTGCGGATCGGCAGCTCGTTCAACCCCTCGATTGTCGTCGGGCTGCTGTTCAGCTTCACGAAATACTCGCGGCCGCCGATCTTCGCGGTCCCGGCCGGAACGATCAGGTTCTGTGCCGCGAGGGCGTTGGAGACATCGGTCGCGGAAAGGCGGTTCGCGTAGAGCGCATCCGGATCGAGGTCCACCATGATCGCCGGGCTCTTGCCGCCGAAGGGGAGCGGAATGGAGGCGCCCTCGACGGTGGCGAGGCGCGTGCGGATGAAGTTCTGCCCCGCGTCGAAGAGCTGCTGCTCGGAAAGGGTGTCGCTGTGCAGCCCGATCTGGAGGATCGGCACGCTCGAGGCGTCATAGGCGACGATCCCCGGGGCGGTCGTCCCGGTGGGAAGCGGCTTCAGGATCGTCTGGGAGAGCGCGGTGATCTGCGCGATCGCGAGCTCGACCTTCACCTGCGGATGGAAGAACACGCGCACCACCGCAGTGCCCGGATACGACGTCGATTCCATGTGCTCGATGTCGTTCACGGTGGTGGTCATCGCGCGCTCGTCGACGGTCACGATGCGCTCGGCCATCTCCTCGGGCGACATCCCGGCGTACGACCACACCACGCTCACGACCGGGATGTCGATGTACGGGAAGATGTCCTTGCGCATGGTGATGATGGACACCACGCCCAGGACGAGCATCAGCAGCGCCATGACGGCGAAGGAGTACGGACGGCGCAGCGCAAGCTTGACGATCCACATGCGCGGGCGTCGGCCTCCGGCGCGGGGAGGCTCTTATGACGGAGCCCGCGCGGGAGAGTTCAGCGCGGACGATCGATGCGGTCGAGGAGGGTGTCCAGGTCGACCGGCTTCGCCATGTGCTCGTCGATCCCCGCGTGGCGCGACTTCTCGCGGTCCTGGGGACGGGCGTAGCCGGTCGTCGCCACGATCAGCATTTCGCGAAGCTGGGGATGGCTTCGCAGCTTGCGCGCGACGGAATACCCGTCGGTATCGGGCAGGCCGATGTCGAGCATCACGGCGTGCGGGCGCATCCGCAGCGCGGCCTCGATGGCCTCTTCGCCGGTGTACGCGCATGTGACCTCGTGGCCGGCGTTCGCGAAGAGCATGCGCATGGAATCGGCCGAATCCACGTTGTCGTCCACGATCAGGACGCGCCGCGGTTCGCGGCGCGCTCCGCGCTTGCGCGACGCGGCAGGCGCGTCGGTATCGGCCTCGGGCGGTGCGACCATCGGCAGGCGAATCACGAACTCGCTGCCCAGCCCGATGCCGGCGCTCGACGCATCGATCGTGCCGCCGTGCAGCTCCACCAGGCGCTTGGCGACGGCGAGCCCGAGGCCCATGCCGGCGCCGTTCCGCTCGTTGGAGGGATTGGCCTGCACGAAAGGCTCGAAGATGCGAGCCAGCAAGGCGCGGTCGATGCCGACCCCGTTGTCGTTCACGCACAGCACCGCGCTCACGCCGCCGGGCATCGAGCGCGAGGGCTGCGTCGTGAGCTCGATCTCGATGCGCCCGCCATTTCGCGTGAACTTCGAGGCGTTGTTGAGCAGGTTCGACGCGATCTGCTCGAGGCGCATGGGGTCGCCGTCCATCCAGATGGGCGTGTCCGGGATCGAAACCGCGAGCGCTTGTTGCCGGGCCTCGCGATCGGGAGCGGTCGCGCCGATGCTGACCCGGACGATCGAGCCCAGCTCCACGGGTTGGTGGCGCACATGGATCATGCCCTGGGTGATGCGCGAGATGTCGAGAAGCTCGTCGACCATGCGGACCATGTTGCCGGTCTGCCGGTCGATGATCCCGCGCGCGCGGACGAGGGTCTCGCTGGTCGCCGATTCCTCCAGCAGGCGTGCGGCGTTTCGTACGCCGGCAAGCGGATTGCGCAGCTCGTGGGCGAGCATGGCGAAGAACTCGTTCTTGGCGCGGTCGAGGTCGAGGAGGGTCGCCTCGGCCTGCTGCAGGTCGGTGATGTCGAAGGTCCCGCCCACATAGCCCACCACGCGGCCATCGTCGTGAAGGCGGGGGCTCGCGACCGACTTCGTCCAACGGTAGGCTCCATCGGAACGGCGCATGCGTGCGCGCGCCTCGAAGATACGGCGCGCATCCACCGCGCTCGCATAGGCCTGCTCGAAGCCCGGCTGGTCCTCGGGATGGACGAAGCGCGAGATCCCCGAGCCGCGCAGCGCCGCCTCGGGCTCGCCGACGAAATCCTCGACGGCCTTGTTCACGAACTGGCAACGTCCCTGGGCGTCGTTCATCCAGATGAGCACCGGAGCGCTGTTGGCGAGCAGCGCGAAGCGCTCCTCGCTCTCGCGCACCGCCTGCTCGCCGCGCTTCAGCTCGCCGATGTCCACCACGACGATGACCGCGCCCTCGATCACGTTCTCGAGCGTGCGGTAGGGGCGCACGCGCAGCAGGTACCAGCGCCCGGCGCGGTCCTGAACTTCGCGCTCGCGCGTGGCCATGGTCTCCATCACCTGCGCCACCATCGACTCGATGCCATCGGCCATGAGGTTCAGCTTCACGTCGCTCACCGGCCGCCCGATGTCGCCGGGGATCAGGTTGAAGAGCTTCTCGGCGGCCGGCGTGAAGCGGCGTATGCGGTGGTCCGCGCCCAAAATCACGATGGCCAGCTGCACGCTCCCGATCAGGTTGGTGAGGTCGTTGTTGCTTTGCGAGAGCTCGATGTTGCGGTTCTGGAGCTCGTCGTTGACGGTGGCGAGCTCCTCGTTGGACGACTGGATCTCCTCCTTGGAGGTCTCGAGCTCCTCGTTGATGCTCTGCAGCTCCTCGTTGGCCGACTGCACTTCCTCGTTGGCGCTTTGCAGCTCCTCGTTGGACGCCTCCTGCTGCTCGATCACCGACTGGAGGTATTCGCGGGTGGTCGAGAGCTCCTGGCGCAGGTGGTCGAGCTCCTTCTCGCGATCCTTGGCGCCGCTCTTGCGCGAGCTTTGCAGTGCGTTCGCCTGCGCCTCTTCGTTCAGGCGCCGCGTGCGCGCGTCGAGGCTCGTCGCCGGCTCCTCGAAGACCACCAGGAAGGAGCCGGCGGCGCCCGCGCGGCTCGCGAGCGGGATCACCTCGGCCTCGACGGGGCGCCATCTCCCGTCGCTTCGCACGCGCAGCTCCTTGGCGCGGCTCGCCACGCCGGTCTTGCGGGCTTCGGCGAGCGCGCTGCGCACGCCCGCCATCAGTCCCTCGCGCAGCATCTTCAGCAGGTTCAGCGTGGCCTTGCCCGGCGCGGGCGTGAGGAACGTACCCGTGTCGCCGCGGAACTGGATCACGTCGAGCTCGTCGTTCACGACGACCGAGGGCGGCGCATAGCGCGAGATGAGGGCGCGCTCGGCGTCCCGCTGGCTCTCGGCGCCGGTGGCGTCGCGGGCGAGCACGGGCGGCGCCTGCGAGGAGCCGCGCCTGGGCTCCCAGCGCACCGCGGGCGGCACCATGTAGGGCTGGCCCACCGGTTTCTTCGCGTAGATCTTGCTCTTCGGGTCGACGGCGTCGAAGAGGTCGCGGTAGGAGCCGATGGTCTCCGAGTTTCCGAGCCACAGGTAGCCGCCATTGCGAAGCGCGTAGTGCAGCATCGGGATCATGCGCTGCTGCATCGACGGTTCGAGGTAGATGAGCATGTTGCGGCACGCGACCAGGTCCAGCCGCGAGAACGGCGGGTCGGCGAGCACGTTCTGCCGCGCGAAGACGCACATGTCGCGGAGGGGCTTGGCCACGCGGTAGCTGCCGTCCACCTCGATGAAGAAGCGTTTCAGCCGTTCGGGCGAGACGTCCTGGGCGATGCCGCGGGCATAGATGCCCGCTCGCGCCTTCTCGATGCCCACGCCGTTCAGGTCGGTCGCGAAGATCTGCGCCGCGATGCGCCGTCCCGTGGCCTCCGCATACTCGGTGAACGACATGGCGAGCGAGTAGGCTTCCTCGCCGGTCGAGCAGCCCAGGGCCCAGATGCGCACCGGCTCGTGGCGCATCCGCTCCTCGGTGACGGCGGGGAACACCGTGGTCTTCAGCGCCTCGTACGCTTCGGCGTTGCGGAAGAAGCTCGTGACGTTGATGAGGACGTCATGGAAGAGGGCATCGACCTCGCCGGGATCGTCCTCGAGGATCTTCAGGTAGCCCTTCAAGCCCTCGACCCGGTGGAGCACCATGCGCCGGGCGATGCGCCGGTTCAGCGTGTTGCGCTTGTATCCCTCGAAATCGACGCCGGTGCTCTTGCGCAGCACGCCGATGATCTTCTGCATGGTGCTCTCGTTGGCGAGCTCCAGCTCGGCGGCCCGGGGGCCCGCGTACGGATGGCGTGCGATGCGGGCAAGCTCTTGCGCGATCCCGCTGGGCGCCAGCACGAAATCGACCACGCCCGTGGCGACCGCGCTCCTCGGCATGCTCGACTGCTCGGCGGAATTGTCCTGCGCGAACGCGATGCCGCCGGCGGCCTTGATCTCCTGGATCCCGAGCGAGCCGTCGTTGCCGCTGCCGGAAAGCACCACGCCGATGGATTTGTGGCCCTGCTCCTCGGCGAGCGAGCGCATGAAATGGTCGATGGGGCGCTGCTGGCCGTGCAGCTCCGTGCGCGGCGCGAGCTGGAGCAGCCCCTGGCCGAAGACCAGGTTCTTCGCCGGGGGAATCACGTAGACATGGTTGGGCAGGACGGGTGTCTTGTCTGTCACGGCCGTGACCGGCATCGCGGTCGCGCGCCCGAGGATCTCGCTCAGCATGCTCTCGTGGGTCGGCGACAGGTGCTGCACGATCACGAACCCCATGCCGGTGTCGGACGGCAGCTCGGCGAGGAGCGCCGACAGCGCCTCGAGCCCGCCCGCGGAGGCGCCGATCGCGACGATCGGGAAGGGCAGGCTTTCCGTGGGGTTCAGGTGGTCCTCGACCACCGGGTTCACCCCGGGAAGGGTCGGCTCTTGCGGGTCCGGCGGAGTCTCGGCGCCCTTTTTCTTGCGCGGCATGGCGTTCTCGTGGCTTGAAAGCCATTGTGCGCCGAATTGCTCCCCCGCAACGACGAACCGGGACGCTCAGGGAGGCGTCGCCCCGAGGATCGAGCGCAGCTTGCTGAAGATGCCGTTGGATGCCGTGTGCAGCACCCATGTCACACAATGTGACGCCGCGCCCGCAAGCCCCCCGAAAATTGGCATCATCGCGACATGACCAGATTCCTCGCGGCCGCGGCGGCCCTCATCCTCGCCGCATGCGGAGGCGGCGGCGGAGGCGGCGATTCGACCCCGGCGCCGACCCCGACGCCCACGCCGGCGACCAATACGAGCGACCCGGCGACCTATTCGTCTTCGGCCAACGCTTCGCTCGCCACGCCCAACGAGCTCACGGCCGTGACGCACCATCAAATCGTGGTGGGCGGGACGACGCTGAACTACACCGCGACCGTGGGCCACATGAGCGCGCTCGCCCAGGGAACGAGCCTGCCCGAGGCGAGCTTCTTCTACATCGCCTATACGCTGGACGGCGCGGACCTGAACACCCGCCCCGTGACGTTCTTCTATAACGGCGGGCCCGGCTCGGCCACGGTGTGGCTGCACCTGGGCTCGTTCGGACCGAAGCGCCTCGAGGTGAACGCACCGTCCACCACGACGCCGACGCCCTTCGCGTTGGTCGACAATGCCGAGACCCTGCTCGACAAGAGCGATCTCGTGTTCGTGGACGCCGTGGGCACGGGCTTCTCGGAGGCGATCGCGCCCAATACCAACAGCACGTTCTGGGGCGTGGACGTGGACGCGGCCGTGTTCCGCGACTTCATCATGCGCTACGTCGCGGTGAATAGCCGCGCCGGCTCGCCCAAGTTCCTCTTCGGCGAGTCCTACGGCACGCCCAGGAGCGCCGTTCTCGCGAACCTGCTCGAAACGGCGGGCACCTCGCTGCACGGCGTGGTGCTGCAGTCTTCGATCCTCAACTACAACACCAACTGCGGGATTTTCGAGACGGCGGTGATCAGCTGCTTCGGCTTCCTCCCGAGCTATGCCGCGGTGGGCGCGTGGTTGAACCTCGTGCAGCCGCCCGAGGGCGTGGCCGAGCTTCCTGCCTTCACCCAGCAGGTGCGCGCGTTCGCCATCGGGAGTTACGATCCGGCCGTTTCCCGGTGGATGCTCACGCATGCCGCACCGGATCCCGCGGTGGTGGGGACCCTCGTGTCCGATACCGGGATGTCTGCCGTCAACTGGAACGGCCACTTCAACATGGATCCCACCTACTTCCACGACAATCTGGTGCCGGGGTCGGTGCTCGGCTTCTACGACGGGCGCATGGTGGCCACGCGCGGCACCCCGCTCGCTTCCGAGGACGATCCGTCCACCACGATGTACGACGGCTCCTTCGCCACGACCATCGTGAGCTACCTCACGGACCTGCACTACACGAGCGGCTCCACGTACACGCTGCTCGGCAATGCGATCGACTCGTGGAATTTCCACCACAACGGCCAGGCGCTGCCCGACACGGTGCCGGATCTCGCCGCGGCCTTCGTGCGCAACCCCAAGCTCAAGGTCTTCTCGGCCAACGGCTACCACGACCTGGTGACGCCCTTCTACGTGACCGAGAACGACATCACGCGCTTCAATGGCAACCCGAACATCTCGGTGCACATCTACCAGGGCGGGCACATGACGTACCTGGACGACACGGGGCGCGCCCAGGAGAAGGCGGACCTCGCCGTGTTCTACGCGGGAGCGGTGGCGGCGAAGTCCGCCCAGGTGCTCCCGCCGGTGATCGCGCCCGCGAAGCCGGAGACGCCGGCGTATCCCGGGGTGATGCCGCCCGCGAAATTCGAGACCCGGTTGCGCGATCCGGCGCTGCCCGAAGCCCTGCGCCGCACGGTGCCCACGCCGCCCACCCTCGGCAAGGCGCTCGACGCGCAGGTCCAGGGCATCCTGGCGGGAGAGCGCGAAGGCGGACCAGGCGCGGCGGGGCACACAGACTGACCCCCCCGAGCGACGACCTGCGCACCGCGATCCGCGGCGAAGGCTTCGCCTTCGTGTCCGCGCCGCGCATGGCCGCACTCCTCGGCGACATTCCCGACTGGAAGGCATTCGCGGCCAGCTGGGAAGGCATGCCGCTCGACACCCAGCTCCCCGAGGGGCACCGCTACCGGCACCGCCGCCACGCGACGCTTTCGCTCGCACGGGGCGAGCTCGGCTTCCGCGTCGAGCCGCACCAGCCGCATTACCAGGCGGTCGAATACAACCGCCTCGTGGGCGGCATCGAGCGCTGGTTCGAGCCCATCGCGCCCGCGACGCTCGCCACCGTGTCGTTCCGCGCGATCCTCGAGTTCTGCGCGGGCCTCTTCGGTGCGTTGCGGCCGGCAGCCGACTGGCACGTCGAATGCCACCAGTTCCGCATCGAGGCGCGTCCCGGCGCCGCCGGGCTTCCCACGCCCGAAGGCGTTCACCGCGACGGAGTCGACTACGTGCTCGTGCTGCTGGTGAATCGCGTGAACATCGCGAGCGGAACCACGACGATCCACGCGAGCGACGGCACGTTGCTCGGCAGCTTCACGCTCGCCGCGGCCCTCGATTCGGCGCTGGTCGACGACGCACAGGTGAAGCATGGCGTGACGCCGGTCACTCCAATGAATCCTTCACGGCCCTCATATCGCGACGTCCTGGTGGTGACGTTCCGGGCGAAGCCCGCCTGACGTCGATCATTTTTTCTTGTTCCCTGGATTCTCGAGCCGTCTGGATTCCGACATTCCCGGCCGAACGAGCCTGGGTGACGGTTCACAAAACCGGCGGGCGCACGGGCAAGCTAGATCGCGAGGCTATCCCTGGGTGCGAGGCGCGCCGCAAGCCTTTTCACCGAGGGCGCGAGGTCGAGCCCCGTGGCGGCGCGTAGCGAGGCGACGCGCCTGGTGAGCTGCTCGATGGTCGTCTCCATCGCTTCGCCCGCCCCCGCGATGGCGATCGTGTTGCCGTCGTTGCTCGGAGGAAGCGCGAGCGCGCGGCCGTCGAAAGCCGCCGCGATGCGCGCCGCGCTCGCGGCGGCGGCGCCGCGCCGGCGGTCCACGAGATTCACGACGGCGAGGCCGCGCGGGGAGAGGCGCGCACGGCAATTCACATAGAAGGGCAGCGTGTCCAGCATGCCGGTGCGTCCACGCTCGTCGTAGCCGTCCACGACGATGAGGTCGAACTCGCGATCGCTCGCCGCCACGTAGTCGTGCCCATCGGCCACCTCGATGCGAAGGCGCGGGCTGTCGGGGAGCCTGAAGAACTGGCGCGCCGCGGCGATCACCTCCGGCGAGATCTCGACCACGGTGAGCCGCGAGCGCGGACGATTCCGATGCAGGAAGCGGGTGATCGAGGCGGAACCCAGCCCGACCTGCAACACGTTCGCGGGCCACGCGGCCCCCGGACGCAGCAGCAGCGGGAACATCAGCTCGCGCGTGTACTCCAGCTCGAGGGATGAGGGGCGCGCGATGCGCATCGCCCCCTGGACCCACTCGGAGCCGAAGTGCAGGTAGCGCACCCCGGCCTCCTCGCGGATGGTGATCGTCACTCCACTTTCGCGCCCGAAGCGGTCACCACCTTGGCCCACTTCTCGGTTTCCTGCGCGATGGTGCGGGAGAAGTCCTCGGGCGTCCCGGGAATGGGCGTGCCGCCCAGGGCGGCGAGCTTCTTCTGGAACTCCGGATCGGCGAGCGCGCGGTTCACTTCGGCGTTCACCTTCTCGATCGCCTCGCGGGGCGAGCCCTTCGGCATCCCCAGGCCGAACCATGCCGTCGCTTCGTAGCCCTTCACGGTGTCGCCTACGGTCGGGACGTCGGGGAAGCCCGGATCGCGGTGGTCGGAAGTCATGCCCAGCGCGCGCAGCTTCCCGGCGCGGATGAAGGGCGCGGAAGAGGGCAGGTTGTCGAACATCACCTGGACCTGGTTGCCGATGAGGTCCGTGAGCGCCGGGCCGGCGCCCTTGTACGGGATGTGCAGCATGTCGCAGCCGGTCATGACCTTGAAGAGCTCGCCCGAGAGGTGCACCGAGGTGCCGCTCCCGGAGGAGGCCATGTTGATCTTGCCGGGGTTGGCCTTGCAGTAGGCGATGAACTCGGCCACGGTCTTCGCGGGCACGTTCGGGTTCACCTCCATCACGTTCGGCGTGCGCACCAGCCCTGCCACGCCGGTGATGTCGCGGACGAAGTTGAAGCTCAAGTTCTTGTAGAGCGTCGCGTTGATCCCGTTGGCGGGGTTCACGAGGAGCATCGTGTAGCCGTCGGGCGGGGAGCCGATGGCGTATTCCGTGCCGATATTGTTGCCGCCGCCGGGCCGGTTCTCGACGATGAACTGCTGGCCCATATGCTGCGTGAGCCACCCGGTGATGAGGCGGGCCAGCACGTCCGTGGTGCCGCCCGGCGGATAGCCGACCACCAGCTTCACCGGGCGGGTGGGATACTCGGCGGTGGCGGCGCCGGCGAATGAGACCAGTGCGAAAAGCGCGGCTGCGGCGAAGCGGAAATGACGGGACACGTTCTCTCCTCCGGATTGGATGCGGGTGACCTCTGCGGGCAACTTCCGCTATGGTAGCGAAAATGAAGATGTTCGAACCTGCCCCCGCCAGCGGGGACCCCCGGCGCTTCGAAAAGGACGCGCGGCTGGGCGAGGACATCCGGCTGCTCGGCCGCATCCTCGGCGACACGATCCGCGCCTACGAAGGCGAGGCGGCGTTCGCGCTGGTGGAAGACATTCGCCAGCTCGCGGTCGCCGCGCGCCGCCTCGAGGACACGGCCGCCGGCGGACGACTCTCCAGGGTGCTGGATGCCCTCTCGGCCGCCGAAGCGGTGATGGTGATCCGCGCGTTCAGCTACTTCGCGCTGCTCGCCAACATCGCCGAGGACCGCCACCACATCCGCCGCAACCGGGATAACCTCCGCGCTGGCGCGCGGCCGCTCCCCTCGACCGTGCGCGGGCTCTTCGCCGAGGCTCGCGAGGATGCGCGCCGCGACGAGACGGCGAAGAGGCTCGCCACCGTCCGCGTCCAGGCGGTTCTCACGGCGCATCCCACCGAGGTGCAGCGAAAGAGCACGCTCGATTGCCAGCTCGCCGTGGCCGAGTGCCTCTCGCGGCTCGATTCCACCGACGCGATGCCCGAGGAGACGGACGCCGCGGTGGCCGAGATTCGCCGCCTCGTCGCGATCCTCTGGCAGACCCGCATGGTGCGGCCGGTGAAGCTGGGCGTGCGCGACGAGATCGAGAACGCGCTCGCGTACTTCGCCTACACCTTCATCGACGCCGTCCCCGCGCTGGTGACCCAGGTGGAGGATGGCATCGCGGCGCTCACCGGCGGCGAGCGGCCGAGCCTTCCGGCGCTGGTCTCCGTCGGGAGCTGGGTGGGTGGGGACCGCGACGGCAACCCGTTCGTCACGGCCGACATGCTGGCCGAGGCCACGCGCCGCCATGCCGAGGTGGCGTTCGACCACTACCTCACCGAGGTCCACACGCTGGGCGCGGAGCTTCCGCTTTCGTCGCTCCTCGCGAAGAGCACGCTCGAGCTTCTCGCGCTGGCCGACGAATCGCCGGACGCGAGCCCGCACCGCAAGGACGAGCCCTACCGCCGCGCGCTCACCGGGATCTATGCGCGCCTCGCCGCGACCGCCGCGGACCTGGGGCTGAAGATCGTGCAGCGCAGCGCCGTGGGCGTGGCGGCGCGCTACGCCGATCCGGGCGAGCTCTCGCGCGCACTCGACGTGATCGACACGAGCCTCGCCTGCGGCGGCAATGCGCTCCTCGCCGAGGGCCGGCTTCGCCTGCTGCGCAAGGCCGTGACCGCGTTCGGCTTCCACCTGGCGCCCATCGACTTGCGCCAGAACTCCGACGTGCACGACGCGGTCCTGGACGAGCTGCTGCGGGCCGCGGGCGTGGTGGACGACTATCGCAAGCTCGACGAGGCGGCCCGGCGCAAGGCCCTGCTGGCGGAGCTCGCCAACCCGCGTCCGCTTCGCTCCGCCTTCGCGCAATACTCGGAAGCCACCCGGATGGAGCTCGCGATCTTCGAAGCCGCCGCGGCCGCCCACCGCCGCTACGGAGCCGCCTCGATCCGCCAGTACGTGATCTCCAAGACCGACAACGTCTCGGACCTGCTCGAAGTCGCGGTCCTGCTGAAGGAAGTGGGGCTGGTGACCCCCGGGGCGAGCCCGTCCTCGCGACTCCAGATCGTTCCGCTCTTCGAGACCATCGCCGACCTGCGCGCCGCCCCGAATACGATGCGGGAGTGGTTCGCCGTTCCCGCCGCACGCGCGATGGTGCGCTCGCTGGGCGATCTCCAGGAAGTGATGCTCGGATACTCGGACAGCAACAAGGACGGGGGCTACGTCACCTCGAACTGGGAGCTCTATCGCGCCGAGACCGCGCTGGTGCAGGTGTTCGCCCAGGCGGCGGTGCGTTTGCGCTTCTTCCACGGCCGGGGCGGCACCGTGGGGCGCGGCGGCGGGCCGAGCTACGACGCGATCCTCGCGCAGCCCCCGGGAAGCGTGCAGGGGGAGCTTCGGCTCACCGAGCAGGGCGAGGTGATCGCGAGCAAGTATGCCAACCGCGACATCGGGCGTCGCAACCTCGAGGCGCTCTTCGTGGGCACCGCGCGAGCCACGATGCGCGACGGCGCCCCCGATGGCCACGACGATTTCGCGGCCGCCATGGAGGAGCTCTCGCGAGATGCGATGGCGACCTACCGCAAGCTCGTGTACGAGACCGAAGGATTCCCCGAGTATTTCCGCGCCACCACGCCCGTCGGCGAGATCGGCGCGCTCAACATCGGCTCGCGGCCGGCCTCGCGCCAGCCCTCGGACCGGATCGAGGACCTTCGCGCGATCCCCTGGGTCTTCTCGTGGGCGCAATGCCGCGTGATGCTTCCGGGCTGGTATGGCTTCGGCTCGGCCGCGGCGGCCTTCGTGGAGCGCCGCGGGGATGCCGGCGAGAAGCTGCTGGTGCGCATGAACGACGAGTGGCCGTTCTTTCGCGCCATGCTTTCCAACATGGACATGCTGCTCGCGAAAGCGGACCTCGCGGTGGCGGCTCGCTACAAGCTGCTTCACGCCGATCGCGCGCGGGCCGACGCGATCTTCTCGCGCATCCGCGACGAATTCGAGGCGACCACGCGCACGCTTTTTCGCATCACTGCGGCGAGCGCGTTCCTCGCGACCAATCCCGCGCTCGCGCGCTCGATCCGTAACCGCTTTCCGTACCTCGATCCGCTGAACCACCTGCAGCTCGAGCTCCTCAAGCGCTTTCGTTCGGGGGGCGCGGAGGATCGCGTGAGGAGCGGCATCCATCTTTCGATCAACGGCCTGGCCGCCGGGTTACGAAACTCCGGCTGACCTGAACAGCTCGGCGCGCGCGGGGTCGAACGGCTCTCGATCCCTGGGGAGCGCACGATGGCCAGCAAACGGCCGCAAAGAACGAGGAAGAAATCCGCGGCGAAGCGCGCCACCGGCACGCGCTGGTCACGGCGGGTGACCGAAAGCAGCGACGCGCTCACCCTCGACAAGGGCGTTTTCGCAAAGCGCAGCGCCCGCGACATCGCCGCCTCCCTCAAGCGTTCCGCCGAGAGGAGCCGGCGACGCAAGAGCGACCCCTATCGCTCGGCGATGTCGATGCTGAACTTCTACATCAACCGCGCCGGGAAGAAGCTGCCCGCGCGGCGGCGCGCCACGCTGGAGCGGGCCAAGGACGCCTTGAGGTCGCAGTTCCACCGTGCCCCGCGGGCGGGCCGATGAGCGCCATGGGAGCCCGCGATCCCGAACCCATCCCGCGCGGGACCGACTACTCGAGCGTGATCGAGGCCGACCAGCCCGCCGTCGTGCAGCACACACCTGGACTCGCGCCAGGCGGCGCTGGCGCTCCTCGGCACGATGGCCTTTCCGGCTTCGTGAAGGAATGAATGGCGCAGGCATTCTCAGCGCGCGCGCTTCTATTCACCAAGCTTGCGGCGCTGGCGATCGCCGGATTGCTCGTGGCGGGAGCCGTCACCGCCTATGAGCATTTCGACGGCCCCTATCGCGTGGGCGACGCGCCGCCGCAGCCGATCGCCTTCAGCCACAAGCACCACGTGGGCGACGACGGCATCGACTGCCGGTTCTGCCACGCGAGCGTCGAGACCTCGTCGTTCGCGGGCATCCCGGCGACCCAGGTGTGCATGACCTGCCACTCGCAGCTCTTCACCGACGCGCCGATGCTGGAGCCGCTCCGCCAGAGTGCCGCCCGCGATGAGCCGCTCCATTGGACGCGCGTTCACCGGCTTCCGGACTTCGCGTATTTCGACCATTCGATCCACGTGAGGAAGGGTGTGGCCTGCATCGAGTGCCATGGACGGGTCGACCGGATGCCGCTCATGCGGCGCGAGGCGCCACTCACCATGCAGTGGTGCCTCGACTGCCACCGCGATCCGACGCCGCACCTGCGCGATCCGTCCCGCGTCTTCGACATGACGCCGTCCGCGGCCGTGCGCGTCGCGACCGGCGTTCCCCACGAGGCGCTCGCGAGCCGCCGGCGCCTCACCGATTGCTCGACCTGCCATCGATGAGCCCCACGCCGATCACCCGCCGCGATTTCCTGAAGCTCGCCGGGGCGGCCACGGCGCTCGCCACGGGCGCCTGCACCGCGCCGCCCGACGAGATCGTGCCTTACGTGCGGCCGCGCGCGATCGCCGACGGGATCGCGCAGTTCTACGCGACCGCCATGACGATGCAGGGCCGGGCTCTGGGCGTTCTCGTCCAGAGCGACATGGGCCGGCCCACCAAGGTCGAGGGCAATCCCGCGCATCCCTCGAGCCTCGGCGCTACCGATGTCTTCGCGCAGGCTTCCATCCTCGAGCTTTGGGACCCGGCGCGCTCGCGCACGCTGCGCCATCGCGGCACGCCCGCGACGCGCGAGGCGCTCGTCGCCGAATGGCGATCCGCATTGGCGGGCCTCGAGGCGCGCGGCGGCGAGGGCCTGCGCATCCTGACGGGCTACGTCGGCTCGGCGACCTTGCGCGCCCAGCTGGACGGTCTCGCGCGGACCTATCCCGCCATGCAGCGCCACGAGTGGGAGCCGCTGCATCGCGACAACTCGCTCGAGGGTGCGCGCCTCGCGTTCGGGCGCCGCGTCGATTGCGCCTACCGCTTCGACGCCGCGGATGTCGTCGTCGCGGTCGATGCGGACCCGTTGGGGGAGGGGCCGGGCTGGGTGCGCCATGCGCGCGACTTCGCGTCCCGCCGCGCGCCACAGTCGATGAGCCGCCTCTATGCGGTCGAATCCTTTCCGTCGATCACCGGCGACATGGCCGACCATCGCGTCGCCCTCGCGCCCGCGGCGCTCGAGCGCTGGCTCGCCGCGCTCGACGCGGCGCTGCGCGGCGAGGCTTCGACGCCTTTGCCGCTCGTCGAGGCCGCGGCGCACGATCTCCTCGCCCATCGCGGCCGCTCGCTGGTGGTCGCGGGGGAAGGGCTTCCGCCGGCGGCCCATGCGCTCGTGCATCGAATCAACGCCCGGCTCGGCGCGCCGGGTGCGACGGTCTCGTACCTGCCCGCGGTCTCCGACGTGGCGTGCGCCGAGTCCGTCGCCGCGCTTTCCCGCGACATGCGGGCCGGCCGCGTCCAGGCGCTCCTCATCCTGGGCGGGAATCCCGCCTACGATGCGCCGGCGGACGTCGAATTCGGCGCTGCGCTCGCAAGAGTCCCGCTCTCGGTGCACGTCTCGCTCTACGAGGATGAAACCTCGGCCGCGTGCGCATGGCACGTGCCGCGCGCCCACTATCTCGAGGAGTGGAGCGACGCGACGGCCCACGAAGGCACCGTGTCGATCGTGCAGCCGCTCGTGGCGCCGCTCCATGGCGGCGTGTCGATCCACGAGGCCGTCGCGATGCTCGGGGACGACGCCGCGAGCCCGCGCGATGGCGTGATGCGTGCGCTCCATCTCGAGGGCGCCGCGTGGCACACCGCGCTTCGCGACGGCGTAGTCGCTTCGACGGCTCCGGCGCCGCTCGCGCTCACCGTGCGTGACGTCGCCTTCGATCCGGCGGATGTCGCGGACGGTTGGACCGTGGTCTTCCGGCCGGACGCCGCGGTCCACGGCGGAGAGTTCGCACCCAACGCGTGGCTGCAGGAGCTGCCGCGGCCCGAATCGAAGCTCGTGTGGGACAACGCGGCCTATGTGAGCGCCACGTCGGCCGCGCGCCTGGGGGCGAAGAGCGGGGATCTCGTCGAGGTGGCGCGGGGCGCGCGGCGCGTGGTCGCGCCGCTGTGGATCCTTCCGGGTCATGCGGATGACGCCGTCAGCCTGCCGCTGGGCTATGGGCGCGAGCGCGCGGGGCCGGTCGGAAGCCACATCGGATTCGATGCGTACCCGCTTCGCGACGGCGGTTTCGCATGGAGCGCGCCTTGCAGCGTGCGCAAGGCGGGCGGGGCCCACGCCCTGGTGACGACGCAGCTCCACACGCGCATGGAGGGCCGCGAGCCGGCGAAGCACATGACGCTCGCCGAAGCGCTCTCGGCGCACTCGGCGGCCCACGCCGAGAGGCCGGTCGAGTCGCTCTATCCGGACTGGCCCTACGACAGCTATCGCTGGGCGATGGCGATCGACCTGAACGCCTGCATCGGCTGCAACGCCTGCACCATCGCCTGCCAGTCCGAGAACAACATCCCGACCGTCGGCAAGGAAGAGGCGGGGCGGGGCCGCTCGATGCACTGGATTCGCGTCGACCGCTACGACGACGGCCCCACGCCTTTGCACCAGCCGGTGCCGTGCATGCAGTGCGAGGACGCGCCTTGCGAGGCGGTGTGCCCCGTGGGAGCCACGGTCCACGACAGCGAGGGCATCAACGTGCAGATCTACAACCGGTGCGTGGGGACGCGCTTCTGCTCGAACAACTGCCCGTACAAGGTGCGCCGCTTCAACTTCTTCCACTATTCGGCGGGGCTCGGCGAGCGGCCGGTCGAAGGAAGCAACCCGCAGGTCACCACGCGCATGCGCGGTGTGATGGAGAAGTGCAACTACTGCCTCCAGAGGATCACGCGCGCGCGCTTGCAGGCCGACAAGGAGGGCCGGCGCATCGCTGAAGGCGAAGTGGTGACCGCATGCCAGGCGGCCTGTCCCACGCGCGCCATCTCGTTCGGCGACCTGTCCGATCCCGCGAGCGCGGTGGCGCAGGTGAAGCGCTCGCCGCGCGGCTACACGCTCCTGGAGGAGCTCAACACCCGTCCGCGCACGACCTACCTCGCGCGCGTCTCCAATCCCAATCCGCAGGCCGCGAATGAATAGCCAGGTGCTGCGCGGCCGCTGGGGCTACGCGAGCGTCACCGACAAGATCTCCGACCTGGTCCTGCGGCGCCCGACGCATTGGCTATGGGCGCTGGGCTTCGGCATCGCGGGGACGCTCACGCTGGTGCTGCTCGGCGGGATGGTATGGCTCTTCGCCGTGGGCGTCGGCATCTGGGGCGTGAACATTCCGGTGGCGTGGGGTTTCGCGATCGTGAACTTCGTGTGGTGGATCGGGATCGGCCATGCGGGCACCTTCATCTCGGCCTTCCTCCTCCTGCTGCGGCAGAAATGGCGCAACTCCATCAACCGCTTCGCGGAGGCGATGACGCTCTTCGCGGCGGGTATCGCGGGGCTCTGGCCGGTCCTCCACCTGGGCCGGCCGTGGTTCTTCTATTGGCTCGTGCCCTATCCCGACGTGATGGACGTGTGGCCGCAGTGGCGAAGCCCGCTGGTGTGGGACTTCTTCGCCATCTCGACCTACCTCACGGTGTCGCTCCTCTTCTGGTACGTGGGCCTCATCCCGGACCTGGCGACCCTTCGCGACCGCGCCCACGGCGCCTGGCGGCGCATGGTGTACGGGTTCTTCGCGCTCGGCTGGCGGGGCGAGGCGCGGCACTGGGCGCGCTTCGAGAGCGCCTACCTTCTGCTCGCGGGGCTCGCCGCGCCGCTCGTGATCTCGGTGCACAGCATCGTGTCGCTGGACTTCGCCATCGGCAACACGCCGGGCTACCACTCGACCATCTTCCCGCCGTACTTCGTGGCCGGCGCGCTCTTCTGCGGCTTCGCCATGGTGCTGGTGATCGCGATCCCGATGCGGCGCTTCCTGGGCCTCGAGGACTTCATCACCATCCGCCACCTCGACAACGCGGCGAAGATCCTCCTCGCCACGGGCCTGCTGGTCGCGTACGGCTACGCGATGGAGGTTTTCACGGCGTTCTACAGCGGCGACAAGTACGAGATCGCGATCGCGTTGGACCGCATGAAGGGCTTCTACGCCCCGGTGTACTGGACGCTCCTCTTCCTCAATGTGGTCGTGCCCCAGGTGCTCTGGTGGCGCCGCGCGCGCCGTTCGGTGGCGACCCTCTTCGTGATCGGGATCCTCGTGAACATCGGCATGTGGCTGGAGCGCTTCATGATCGTGGAATCGAGCCTCGCCCACGATTTCCTGCCGTCGGCCTGGCGCCCCTTCATTCCCACCGGCTGGGACTGGGCCATGCTCGCGGGCTCGGTCGGGCTCTTCGCGCTCCTCTTCCTCGCCTTCGTGCGGGTGCTTCCGGCGCTCTCGATCTTCGAGATGCGCGAGCTGGTCGAGGAAGAAAAGGAGGAGGCCCGGTGAGCGCGCTCTATGGCGTGATGGCCGAGCTCGCCGACGAGAAGGCGCTGCTCGCCGCGGCGCACGAGGCGCGCGATGCCGGATGGGCGGGCGTCGAGGCCTATTCTCCCTTTCCCGTCGCGGGCCTCGCCGAGGAGCTGGAGGGGAAGCCCCTGGGGGTCTCGGTCTTCGTCCTGCTGGGCGGCATCCTGGGCGGCGCCGGCGGCTATTTCCTCCAGTGGTATTCGGCGGTGATCTCGTATCCCATCAACGTGGGCGGGCGGCCGCTCAATAGCTGGCCCGAGTTCATCCCGGTCGCTTTCGAGATGACGGTGCTCTTCGCCGCGCTCGCCGCGGTCTTCGCCATGATCGTGGGCAACGGCTTGCCGCGGCTACGCCATCCCCTCTTCGACGCGCCGCATTTCGACCTCGCGACGCGCAATCGGTTTTTCCTTTGCCTGCGCGGGAACGTGGAGGACTTCGACGAGGCGCGCGCACATGCCTTCCTGGAATCGCTCGAGCCGCTGCGCGTGATCGAGGTGGCGTCGTGAAGGCGCGCGTCGCCGCTCTCCTCGCCGCGGTCGTAGCGCTCGCCGGGTGCGAGAAGGCGGCCCGTAACATGTACGAAGGCGCGCGTACCCATCCGCTCGCGACGAGCGATCGCTTTCCCGATGGCATGGCCTCGCGTGGCGCGGTCGAGGGCACCGAGGAACACGGACGTGGCGTATTGGCCGAGACCTCGAGCGGGCGCAAGGGCGCGGACGAAACGCAGCGGCGCGAAGCGGAAGACGCCGCGGCTTCGATGCCGTATCCCATGACCATGTCGCTCCTCGCCCGCGGCCAGCAGCGCTTCCAGGTCTACTGCTCTCCCTGCCACGGCATGCTGGGCGATGGCGACGGGATGGTGGTCCGGCGCGGCTTCCCGCGCCCGCCGTCCTACCACATCGACCGGCTTCGCGCGGCGCCGGATCGCCATATCTACGAAGTGATCCGCGATGGATACGGGGTGATGTACCCGTTCGGCGACCGCGTCGAGCCCGCAGACCGCTGGGCGATCGTGGCTTACGTGCGCGCGCTGCAACGCAGCCAGTCGGCAAATGCCGCGGACGTTCCCGCGGGAGTGGCGCTGCGATGAGCGAGGCCTTGCATTCCTATCTCGCCGCCTGGCTCTTCGTCCTTGGGTTATCGCTGGGCTCCATGGCGAACCTCATGGTGCATACGCTCACCGGCGGGCGTTGGGGCGAGCCGGTGCGTCCCGCATGGGCCGCGGCTTCGCGGCTCATGCCGTTCGTCGCGCTCGCGGCGCTTCCGATCCTTCTTGGCGCGGCGTCGATCTTTCCCTGGGCGCACGACCCCGGCCGCTGGCTCAACCTGCCGTTCTTCGAGGTGCGCTCCGTCGCCTACCTCGTGGTCTTCAGCGCCCTCGCATGGCTCGCGCCCGTGAAGCCCCGCCTTGCCGCACCGGGGCTCGTGATCTACACGCTCACGATCTCGCTCGCCTCCTTCGACTGGATCGTCTCCCTCATGCCGCACTGGTACTCGAGCGGCTTCGGCCTCGTGGTGGGCACCGGGCAGATGCTGGCGGGCGCGGCGTTCGGCGTCGCGGTCGCGGCCCGCGCGTGGCGCGATCGCGACGACGAAGGGGCGCGGCTTCGCTTCAACGATCTCGGCAACCTGCTTCTCATGTACGTGCTCACCTGGGCATACCTCGCGTACACGCAATACCTGGTGATCTGGTCCGAGAACCTGCCGCACGAGATCCGTTGGTACGTTCCGCGCACCCAGACCGGATGGGCGGCGCTGGGATTCTTCCTCATCGCCTTCCATTTCTTCGTGCCGCTCCTCATCCTGCTGTCGCGGACGGCGAAGCGCGCGCCGCGCATCGCCGGGGGCATCGCAGCCGCGCTCCTCGTCGCGCACCTGGCCGACGTCTACTGGCTGGTCATCCCTTCCGTAAGGCCCGACGGGATCTCGGTGCGCTGGAGCGATCCCGTGATGCTCGCGATCCTCCTGGCGGGCTGGTGGCTCCTCTGGCGCCGCTCGATGCGTGCAACGGCCGCGGAACCGGAGGCGCTCGCCCATGCCTGATCCCACGACGATCCCGCACGAGCCCAGCCGCGTGAGCATTCCCGCGCTCGCAGTGGGTTTCGCCACGATCGCCGTGGGGATCGCGGTGTCGCTCGTCGCAGGGTGGCTGCTGCTCGCCTCGACCGGGACGCCGGCCAATGCGCCGAACAACGCCGCGCGGCCCGGGATCGATGGGCCGGTGCAGGAAACCAACTCGCCCGACAGGCTAGCGGCCTACCGGCGCGAGGAGGCGTCGCGGCTGAACGGCTATGGGCGCGATCCCTCGACGGGAGCGATCCACATTCCGATCGAACAAGCGATGCGCATCCTCGCGCAGGGGAGGGCGCGATGAAGCGCCTCGCCGCGATCGCCTGCGCGTGGATATTCACGGCCTTCGCGCACGACGTGACGAAACCCGCCGAAGGCGTGGCGCTCGACCAACGACCGGGCGCGAAAATCACGCCCACGCTCGCCTTCGTGGACGAGCGGAATCGGCCGACGACGCTTTCCCGGGCCCTGGGCGGACGCCCCGGGATCGTGGTCCTGGGATATGCCACGTGCCAGGATCTCTGTCCCATGACCCTCGCCGCGGCCTCGCGCGCCTTGCGCGACGGCGGGCTTGTGCCGGGCCGCGACTACGCCGCGCTCTTCGTGAGCGTCGATCCGCGCGACGATGCCGCGGCGCTCGCCCAGGCCAAGGCGCGGGATCTTCCCGCGGAATCGCAGCCCGCGTGGACATTCCTTTCGAATGCCACCTCGGCGCACGATCTTGCACGCGAGGTAGGTTTCCGGTTTCGCCGCGACGACGATCCGGATGCGATCGCGCACGCCGCGGGCCTGCTGGTGGTGACGCCCGACGCGGTGGTTTCCCGATACTTCACGGGTGTCCACTTCGATCCCACGGATGTGCGGCTCGCCCTCTCGGAAGCGGCGCAGGGCCGGGTCGGGAGCATCGTCGATCGCCTGGTGCTCCTCTGCTACCACTTCGATCCCGCCACCGGCCGCTACACGCTCACGGTGATCAATTTCGAGCGCGCGGCGATCGCCGTGTTCCTCGTTGCCGCGGCCGCCTTCGCATGGTTTCGCCTGCGCCGCGCGGGGGCCGCATGACGCACCCGCCCGAGTGGCTCCTGCCCGCGGCCTCGGAAGGCGCCGGCCGCATCGACGCGCTTTTCTTCTCGCTCCTCGCCCTCACCGGCTTCGTGGCCGTCGCGATCGCATTGGTCGCGCTGGTTTTCTGCGTGAAGTACCGGCGCGGCAGCGCCGCCGACCGCAGCGATCCGCCGTCCCAGCTGAAGGCGCTCGAGATCGCATGGAGCACGATCCCGCTCGTGATCTTCATCGGCATCTTCGTGTGGGGCGCGCGCGTGTACGCTTCGCTCTACCAGCCGGCGGATGGCGCGATGAAGGTCTTCGCCGTGGGCAAGCAATGGATGTGGCGGATCGAACACGCCAACGGCCGGCGCGAGATCGACGAGCTGCACCTGCCGGTCGATGAGCCGGTTCGCATCGTGATCGCGACCGAGGACGTGATCCACAGCTTCTACATCCCGGCATTCCGCGTGAAGCAGGATGCGGTGCCGGGACGCTACACGGGGCTTACGGTGACGCCGACGCGCGTAGGCACCTACGAGCTGCTCTGCTCCGAATACTGCGGCACCGACCATGCACGCATGGGCGGCCACGTGATCGTGATGCCGAAAGCGCAGTTCGCAAAATGGCTCGCCGAGGGCGCTCCGGCGGGCAGCATGGCCGCCCAGGGCAAGGCCACCTTCCAGCGCCTCGGGTGCACCGGCTGCCATGACCCGCGCTCGAGCCTCCATGCGCCGGAGCTTGCGGGACTGTTCGGCCGCGCGGTGCACCTCCAGGACGGCCGCACCGTGATCGCGGACGAGGCCTACATCCGCGATTCGATCCTGCTGCCGAAGAAGGACGTGGTCGCCGGGTTCGAGCCCGTCATGCCGAGTTACCAGGGCCAGGCGAGCGAGGGCGACCTGCTCGAGCTCATCGCCTACCTGCGCGCCCAATGAGCTATCTCACCGAAGGCTTCACGCTCGGCTCCTGGCTCTTCACGAAGGACCACAAGCGCATCGGCATCCTGTATGCGCTCGCGATCACCGTCTTCTTCTTCCTGGGGGGGATCGCCGCCACGCTGATCCGCCTCGAGCTCGCGACCCCCGCGGGCGATCTCGTCGGTGCCGACACCTACAACAAGCTATTCACGCTGCACGGCGTGGTGATGGTGTGGTTCTTCCTGATCCCGTCGATCCCGTCGACCCTGGGCAATTTCCTGGTGCCGCTCATGATCGGCGCACGCGAGGTGGCCTTCCCGCGCCTGAACATCCTCTCGTGGTGGATCTACGTGCTGGGCGGGCTCTTCGTGGTGGCGACCCTCGTCCTGGGCGGCGTGGACACCGGCTGGACGTTCTATACGCCGTATTCGACGATGTTCTCCAACAGCTACGTGGTGATGGCGGCGGCGGGAGTCTTCGTGGTGGGATTTTCCTCGATCCTCACGGGGCTCAACTTCATCGTGACCATCCACCGCATGCGCGCGCCCGGCATGACGTGGTTTCGCATGCCGCTCTTCGTGTGGGCGATGTACGCCACGAGCCTCATCCTCGTCCTCGCGACCCCGGTGCTCGCCATGACGCTCACGCTGATGGCGGTCGAGCGCCTCTGGCACGTGGGCATCTTCGACCCCGCCCTCGGCGGCGATCCGCTGCTCTTCCAGCACCTCTTCTGGTTCTATTCGCATCCGGCCGTGTACATCATGGTGCTCCCGGCGATGGGTGTCGCCTCCGAGGTCATCACCTGCTTCGCGCGAAAGCGCGTCTTCGGCTACAGGTTCATGGCTTACGCCATCCTCGGCATCGCCGGGTTCGGCTTCCTCGTGTGGGGCCACCACATGTTCGTCTCGGGCCAATCGATCTACGCGGGGATGGTGTTCTCGCTCCTCTCGTACATGGTCGCGGTGCCCTCGGCGATCAAGGTATTCAACTGGACGGCGACGCTCTACAAGGGCTCGATCGAATTCTCGGCGCCGATGATCTACGCGCTGGGCTTCGTGGGGCTCTTCACGATCGGCGGCCTCACCGGGCTCTTCCTCGCGGCGCTCGCCGTGGACGTCCACCTCACGGACACCTACTTCGTCGTCGCGCACTTCCACTACATCATGGTGGGGGGCACCGTCATGGCTTACTTCGGCGGGCTGCACTTCTGGTGGCCGAAGGTGACGGGGCGGATGTACCCGGAGACCCTCGCGCGCGTGGCGGCGCTCGTGATGTTCTTCGGCTTCAACCTCACTTTCTTCCCGCAGTACATCCTGGGCTACCTCGGCATGCCGCGGCGCTACCACGAGTACTCCCCCGACCTCCAGCTCCTGAACGTACTTTCCTCGGCGGGAGCCTCGATCCTCGCGGTGGGCTACCTGATGCCGCTCGCGTATCTCACCTGGGCGATGTTCCACGGAAAGCGCGCGCCGTCCAACCCCTGGCATGCCAAGGGCCTCGAATGGGCCACCACCTCGCCGCCGCCCAAGGACAACTTCGACGCGATGCCCGAAGTGCCGCGCGTCCCGTACGAGTACGACCCGCGCGAGACGCCGGCATGAGCGAGCAAGCGCTGTCGGCGAGCGGGCGCGAGTGGCGCTCCGAGACGGTCTCCCTGGGCATGTGGGTTTTCCTCCTCACCGAGGTGATGTTCTTCGGCGTCCTCTTCCTTGCGTACTTCCACGTGCGCCACGGCGATCCCGAGGGCTTCGGCATCGCGAGCCGTCACGTGCACGAGTGGCTGGGCACCTTGAATACCGCGATCCTCCTCACCAGCAGCCTGTCGATGGCGTTTGCCGTCCGCGCGGCCGCGGAGGACGACCGCAAGGCGCTGCTGCGCCTCCTCATCGTGACCGCGCTCCTCGGCGTGGCCTTCCTAGGCGTGAAGGGCACCGAATACTTCCTCGAATGGAATGACGGCCTGGTCCCGCGGCTCAACTTCGAGTACGCGGGTCCGCACCCGCGAACCGTCGCGGAGTTCTTCTTCCTCTATTTCGTCATGACCGGCGTGCACGCGGTCCACCTCACCATCGGAATCGGAGCCGTGGCGTGGAATGCGCTGCGTGCCCGGCGCGATGCCCACGTGGCCCGGCGCGAGGACGCAATCGAGGCGGTAGGCCTCTACTGGCACTTCGTGGACGTGATCTGGGTCTTCCTCTATCCGCTTTTCTATCTCGTGCTCCTGTACCGATGACCAAGTCGCCGGCGCGCGCCTACTGGATCACCTGGGCGGCCCTGCTGGGGTTGCTCGCCGCGACGTTCGCGCTCGCGCACGTGCGCCTGGGGAATCTCAATGCCGCGGTGGGCATCGCCATCGGCGCGGTGAAGGCGCTCCTCGTGGTGCTGTTCTTCATGAAGCTGCGCAGTGCGAGCACGCTCCTCGTGGTGTTCGCGGTGGCGGGCCTCATCGCGCTCGCGGTCCTCTTCGGCCTTTCCGGCGCCGATTACGCGACCCGCACGACGACGCCCGCGCCGTGGAGCTCGCCATGAACCGTGGGCGGCGCAAGGCCGCCGCGGCGACGAAACGGGTCGTCTATGCGGGCATCGCCGGGAACGTGCTCGTGACGCTCACGAAGTTCATCGCCGCGGCCGTGACGCAAAGCTCGGCCATGCTGAGCGAGTCCGTTCACTCGCTCGTGGACACGGCCAACGACAGCCTCATGGCCTATGGCCTGCATCGCGCGGAGCGGGCTCCCACCGTCCGGCACCCGCTGGGACACGGGCGCGAGGTCTATCTCTGGGCCTTCGTGGTCTCGCTGCTGATCTTCCTGCTGGGCGCCGGCGTCTCGATCTTCGAGGGGATCCGGCACGTGCTCGACCCCGTCGAGATCGAGCGTCCCATGGTGAGCTTCGTCGTGCTCGCGCTCGCCGTGCTCTTCGAGGGCGGCTCGTGGTGGGTCGCGCTGCGGGAGTTCAGGCAGCGCAAAGGCGAGCACGGCTACCTGGAGGCGGCCCGGCAGACGAAGGACGCATCGACGCTCCTTCAGCTCCTCGAGGACAGCGCGGCCCTCATCGGCATCGCCATCGCCGCGGCCGGCATCGGGCTCTCGCTGGCGTTCGACGAGCCCCGCTTCGACGGCGCGGCATCCATCGCCATCGGCCTCCTGCTCGCGGTGGTCGCGGTGTTCCTCGCGCGCGAGAGCAAGGAGCTCCTCATCGGCGAGCCGGCCCACGGCGCGCTGTCCGACTCGATGCGGGAACTGGCCGATGGCCACGAGGGCATCGAGAAGTGCAACGGGCTTCTCACGTTCCAGCTCGGGCCCCACGAGGTGGCCGTGGCGATGAGCGCGGTCTTCGAGCCGCGGCTTCGTGCACACGATATCGAGCGCGTGGTCGAGACGCTCGAGCAGAAGATCCGCGACAAGCACGGGGAAATCGTCCTCCTCACCGTGAAGCCGCAGAGCACGCGCTCGTGGAACGCGGCGCGCAGGCGCCTGGGGCTGCGATGACCGGCGACGAAGCGTTTCCCGACATCGGCGACTACGCGATCATCGGCAATTGCCGCACCTCGGCCCTCGTGTCGAAAGCGGGCTCGGTCGAGTGGATGTGCCTGCCGGATTTCTCGGGGCCCTCGATCTTCGCCGCGATCCTCGACAGGGGCGCGGGGCACTTCTCGATCGCCCCGACCGCGCCCGCGAAAATCGAGCGTGCGTACGTGGCCGGAACCAATGTCCTGCAGACGACATTCCGTACCGCGGAGGGGACCATCCGCCTCACCGATTGCATGACGCTGCCGGCCGAGCACGTCGAGCTGGAGCCCGAGCACGAGCTCTTGCGCCGCATCGAGTGCATGCAGGGCGAGGTCGAGGTCGAGGTTTCGTTCATGCCGCGCCCGCGCTACGGCCAGCGCCGCATGGGGTTCCGCCGCCTCGGCAAGCTGGGCTGGCAATGCACCCATGGCGGCTTTGGCGCGATGTTGGGCTCCGAGGTGGAGCTTGCCCGCGACGAGGCGAACGCCCGGCTCGTGGGGCGGGCGCGGCTACGCCGCGGCGAAGTCCGTTGGCTGTCGTTCACTTACGACGAGAGCGAGTCGAGCATCGTATTGCCGCTCGGCGACGAGGCGGCCGCACGCCTCGAAGGCACCGCCGAGTGGTGGCGCGAGTTCAGCGCACGCGCCAACTACGAAGGTCCTTACCGTGACATCGTGGTGCGCAGCGTGCTCGTGCTGAAGCTCCTCACCTCGTCCACCACCGGCGCCGTGCTCGCCGCCCCCACCACCTCACTCCCCGAGGTGGCGGGCGGGCCGCGCAACTGGGACTACCGCTACTGCTGGATCCGCGACAGCGCGCTCGTCCTCTATTCCTTCCTCACCCTGGGCTACGTCGACGAGGCCGATGCGTTCCTGGGCTGGCTCCTCCACGCCACGCGCCTTACCTGGGAGCGCTTCCAGGTGCTCTACGACCTCTACGGCGAGACGAAGATCGACGAGAAGGAGCTTCGCCATCTCTCGGGCTACCGGGGAGCGAAGCCGGTGCGCATCGGCAACGCCGCCCATGACCAGCTCCAGCTCGACATCTACGGCGAGCTCATGGAGACGGTGTCGTTCTTCGTGAGGGCGGGCGGCCAACTCGACTCGAGCGAGTGCCGGATGCTGGAGGGCATCGCGGACAGGGTGCTCGATCTCTGGAAGAAGCCCGACCACGGCATCTGGGAGACGCGCGCCGAGCCGCGCCACCACACGTTCTCCAAGGCGATGTGCTGGGTAACCCTCGATCGGATGCGCACGCTCGCCGAGAAATTTCCGCTGCGTTGCGACCGCGCGCGGCTCGCGCGCATTTGCGACGAGATACGAGCCGAAATCGAGGCGAATGGCTTCGACGGGAAGCTGGGCTCGTACGTGGGCTTCTACGGCGGGACCGAAACCGACGCGAGCCTTCTCCTCCTCGCGCGCTACGGCTATTCGAAGCCGGGCGATCCGCGCATGGAAGGGACATACCGCTATATCGAGCGCACGCTGGACCGCAACGGCTTCATCCATCGCTATCCGGCGGCGAGCGGGCACTACGACGGCATCCAGGCCGCGGAGAATGCCTTCGCGCCGTGCAATTTCTGGGCGGTGGAGTATCTCGCCAACTCGGGGCACGAGGAAGAGGCCAGGAAGCGCTTCGACCGTTTGTGCGCCTGTGCCAACGACGTGGGGCTCTTCGCCGAAGAGATGGCGAGCGCAAACGGCTCGCCGGTGGGCAACTTCCCGCAGGCCTTCACCCACGTGAGCCTCATCTCCGCCGCCACTTCCCTCTACAAGCACAAGACCGCGTGAGCCACCCATGACCCAGACCGCCTCCGAGATCATCACCATCCTCATCTGGGGATTTGTCGCGACCGCGGCACTCTCCGGCGTCATGTTCGGCGCCCAGCGCCTGGGCTACTCGCGCCTGTCGCTGCCATTCCTCATCGGCACGATGTTCACGGGCGACCGCTCCGCCGCCACCGCCGCGGGCCTCATCGTGTACCTGCTGGGGGGCTGGCTCTTCGCCTTCGTCTACTACTTCATCTTCGCGAGCTTCGGGCGGACCGGCTGGCACCTGGGCCTCATGCTGGGCGCGGTGCAGGGATTCGTGCTCCTGGTGATGTTCCTGCCGCTCCTGCCATACCTGCATCCGCGCATGGCGAGCGAATACGACGGGCCCGGGCATACGCGCCGCCTGCAACCGCCGGGCTTCCTTGCGCTGCACTACGGATACCGCACGCCTCTCACGACCATCCTCGCGCACGCCGTTTACGGTGCGATCCTGGGCAGTCAGCTCGCGGTGAGGTGACCGGCAAGCACCTGCGCGAGGTGTAGCGGCCTGCGTCCGGTGCATTGCGCGATCTGCTCGCGGCAGCTGAAGCCGTCGGCGATGACCAGCGTGTCTTGCGCCGCTTCGCGCACCGCCGGGAGGAGCACGCGTTCCGCGCACTTGATCGAGACATCGTACTTTTCGCGCTCGAAGCCGAAGGCGCCCGCCATCCCGCAGCAACCGGAATCCAGCAGCTCGTAGTCCAGGGCCGCGCGCTTCAGCATCGCCTCGTAGCCGTCGAGGCCGAGCACCGCGCGGTGATGGCAATGGGCGTGGACCACCGCCTTGCGATGCGCGAGCGTGCCGTGGGCCTCGGCGGGGCGCTGCTGCGCGAGCCAGTCGGCGAAAGGGAATACCTGCCGTGCCAGGCGCCGAGCGCGCTCGCGGCCGGGCAGGAGGTTCGTCATCTCGTCATGGAAGACGCTCGCGCACGCGGGTTCGAGCACCACGATGGGCACGCCTTCCTCGATTTCCGGCGCGAGCGCATCGAGGATGCGCTCGAGGTACGCGCGTGCTTCATCCAGCAGCCCGAACTCGTAGAGGGGGCGGCCGCAGCAAAGCGGCTCGCGCGGCAGCGTCACGCGAAAGCCGTGGCGCTCGATCACCTCGGCGGCCGCCAGCGCGACCTCCGGGTGGAAGTGCTCGTTGAAGGTATCGGGCCAGAGGACGACTCGCGCAGCGGCGCTCGCAGCCGGAGGCCGCCGCGCGAATTGCGTGGTGAAGGTCTCGGCCGCGAAGCTCGGGATGCGACGCGCCGAGTGCACGCCGCCCAGGGCCTTCGCGATGCCCGCCGTGAGGCTCGACTGGGTGAGCGCGTTCACGAAACCCGGGGCGTGCGAGGCCAACCGGGCCCAGCGGTCGATGTAGCCGAAGAGGTACGCCGCGCGCGGCTTGATGCGCCCCGCGTAGTGGCGCGCCATGAACTCGGCCTTGTAGGTCGCCATGTCCACGTGGACCGGGCATTCCTTCTTGCAACCCTTGCACGAGAGGCAGAGGTCGAGCGCTTCGCGCACCGGCTCCGAGCGCCAACCCCCCTTCAGCGCGGTGCCCTGGAGCATCTCGTGGAGGAGGTGGGCGCGCCCCCGCGTGGAATGCATTTCCTCGTGGGTCGCATGGTAGCTGGGGCACATGACGCCCGATTTCTTGCGGCACTCGCCTACGCCGACGCAGCGAAGCAGCGCCCGCCCGAAGTCGCCCTGGTCGTCGGGATACGCGAACTGCGTCTTCACGGCGGGAGGATCGTAGGAGGTGCCGAGCCGCAGGTTTTCATCGGGCTGGTAGGCATCGACCACCTTGCCGGGGTTCATGCGGTTGCCGGGATCCCAGATGCGCTTGAACTCGCCGAAGGCCCGCATGAGGTCGGCGCCGAACATGATGGGCAGCAGCGCCGCCTTCGATTGCCCGTCGCCGTGCTCGCCGGAGATCGACCCGCCGAGGCTCACGACCAGGTGCGCCGCATCGTCCAGGAAGCGGCGGAATGTGGCGATGCCCGACCGGGTCTCGAGGTCGAAATCGATGCGCGTATGGACGCAGCCTTGCCCGAAGTGGCCGTAGAGGTCGCATGCGTAGCCGTACCGGTCGAGGAGGGCGCGAAGCTTGCGCAGGTATTCGCCGAGGCGCTCCGGCGGCACGGCCGAATCTTCCCAGCCTTCCCACGTGATCGGCTTGCCGGGCACGTGGGCGGTGGCACCCAGCCCCGATTTACGCACCTCCCAGATGAGGTTCTCTTCCTTCGCATCGTCGAAGAGCTTCATGGTGGGCGCGTGCCCGGCCTTCTCGAGCGCCTTCATCGCCTCCCGCGCCTTGGCGTGGGATTCCTCGCGGTCCTTGCCGCCGAACTCCACCAGCAGCCAGCCGCCGCCCTCGGGGAGCAGCTTCACGTCCTGGGGGTGCAGGCCCACCGCCTTCATGTCGGCCACGAGACGATCGTCGATGCCCTCCAGGCCGATGGGCCCGTGCTTCATCAGCTCGGTCGCATGGTCGGCTGCTTCGAAGACGCTCGGGTATCCCAATACGAGGAGCGAACGCCCGCGCGGGCTTTCGACCAGCCGGACCTTGGCCGAGAGCACGATCACGCAGGTACCTTCGGATCCGACCACCGAGCGCGCGACGTTGAAGCCCTTCTCGGGCAGCAGCGCCTCGAGGTTGTAGCCCGAAACACGGCGTGGGATCTTCGGGAAGATGCGGCGGATCTCGTCGGCGTAACGGTCGCGCAGCTCGCGCAGCCTCGCGTGGACCTCGCCGCGCCGCCCGCCCGCGGCGACGATCGCCTCCAGGGCGGCATCGTCCGGGGCGCCAAGCACCATTCGCGTGCCGTCGTAAGTGAGGATCTCCAGCTCGATCACGTTGTGCACCGTCTCGCCCGCCATGACCGAGTGCACACCGCAGGAGTTGTTGCCGATCATGCCGCCCAGCGTGTTGTGGTTGTGCGTGGAGGGATCGGGGCCGAAGGTAAGGCCGTGCTTCTCGGCGGCGTCGCGCAGGTCGTCGAGGACGACGCCGGGCTGGACGCGGGCGAAGCGTCCGGCGGGATCGAGCTCCAGGATGCGATTCAGGTACTTGCTGAAGTCGATCACCACCGCGACGTTGCAGCACTGGCCGCATAGGCTCGTGCCGCCGCCTCGCGCGAGGACGGGTGCGCCATGCTCGCGGCAGCACGCGACCGTCCGGATCACGTCCTCCTCGGTGCGCGGGATCACCACACCGATGGGGACCTGGCGATAGTTGGAGGCGTCCGTCGCGTAGAGCGCGCGGCTCGCGTCGTCGAAACGCACCTCGCCCTCGAGGCTGGCGCGAAGCTTCGCCTCGAGGGAGCGGGCGCTACCTTGCGCCGTGTGAAGCGCGCTCGTATCGACGAGCTGCGTCCTCACGCGGGCAGGGCGCTCACCAGGTCGTCGGCCAGGGCGGTGTGGACGCTGCCCTCGAGCACATCCTCGGCGCTCACGGTCTTGCCGTACAGGCGAGACGTCTCACGTGCGTCGAACTTCGCATCGGTGACGCCCACGGCCGCGCCGGCGTAGAGGCCCTTCAGGTTCGTCCACATCACGATGTCGGGAGCGTTGGTCCTGGTTTCCACCGCCTTCGACCAGTTCACGATCGAAAGCCCCGCGTTGGCGTCGAGGGAAAACGAGTTGCGCTTCTCGAGCGCCTGCACCGCGCGGTCGGTCCCGAGGATCATGACGATCGCGCCGCCTTCGCCGCCCGCCTGTGCACCGATGTTCACCGAGCCCACCTTGTAGAGCGCGGGCCCGGTCCAGCCTTTCGCGCCTTTCACCATCAGGATGCCTTGGCCCCCGCCTCCGCCGATCACGAGCCCGCCACGGCCATAGCGCGGCATGATGAATACCGCGCGCGCATCGCGAAGCCGCGACTCGATGCCCGGAGCCTGTTCGGTCATCTGCCGAAGCGTGGCCGCCGCGCGCTGGATTTGATTGTGCGCCCCGGAGTACTCGCTCCTCACGGAATTCGAGGTGTCGGCAGCCGTGGGATAGCGCACGTCGTTGGCAAGGACATTGGTCGCACCGGCGAGGAATGCGATCGCCGTGACGGAAAGAGGTAGAAGTTTGCGCATTGCAGGGTTCCTTTCCAAATCAGATGGGCAGCGCGGCGCGGCGGTGAGTTCCGGCGAAGCGATGCGCCGAACGCCGCGCGGGCCTTCAGCGCCGCTTAAGCCTCGCGGCGTATCGTCGTTCATGCGCGAAAGCGCCCCGCTTCGCGCTCGCGCAACACAAGGCCCAGGCCCGGGCGCTCGCGCTGGGCATGCAGCAAGCCCCCGATTGGACGGGGCGCGCCCTCGAAGAGCATTTCCTCGATGCGCACATGGTCGTGAAACCATTCGGCATGCACCGCACGGCGCGCTGCGCAGCAGGGCGCCACGTGGAGCGCCGGTGCGCAATGGCTCGAGAGCGGAAGGCCGAACGCGTCGGCGACGGCCGCGGCCGCCAGGAAGCCGGTAATTCCGCCGCAGCGAGTGGCGTCGGCCTGGATCGCGTCCACGGCGCCCGCTCGGAGCATGCGCAGGAAGTACGACGCTTCGTAGCCATACTCGCCCGCCGCGATCGCCATCCCGGGCGGGCGCGTGTCGCGAATCAATCGCAGGCCGTCGAGGTCGTCCGAAGACACCGGCTCCTCGAACCAGGTGACGTCGAACCGGGCGAAATGGATCGCCTGGCCGAGCGCCTGCTCGCGCGTGTAGGCGCCATTGGCATCCACGAAGAGGGCGACCTCGCGCCCGATGGCCTCGCGCGCATGCTTGACACGGTCCACGTCCGCCGCGGCATCGCGCCCCACCTTCATCTTCACTGCGCGAAGACCCAGGCGAGCCCAGCCGGAAAGCTGCTCCGCGAGACGCTCCTCGGTGTACGACGTGAAGCCGCCGCTTCCGTACGCGGGGATCGCGTTACGCGCGGCGCCCAGGAGATCGACCAGCGGAACGTCGAGGAGCCGCCCCTTGAGATCCCATAGCGCGATATCGAGCGCGGAGATCGCCATGGACGCGATGCCGCTGCGCCCGAGGTTTCGCACCGCGCGAACCATCTCGAGCCAGCGTTCGTTGGTGCTCCACGCATCCCGGCCGAGGAGCAACGGCGCCAGCTTGTCGCGCACTAGAGACGCGGTGGCCGTATCGGCGTACGTATAGCCCACGCCGGCCGTGCCCCCGGCCTGCAGGCGCACGACCACGAGGGTCGTGGAATCCCACTCGAGAGTGCCGTCCGATTCCGGCGCCTCCGTGGGAACGATGTACGCGTCGACCCCCACCGCCTCGATGGGGGCCGGGCGCATGCGGCCGTTACCTCTCGGCCGGAAGGAGCGCGGCCCAGGCTTCCTTCACCGACGCCTTCACGACGGCGAACGCATCGGGGTCGCGTTTCAGCAGCGCTTCGATGTATGCCTTCACCTGCTTCGAGTCCACGTGCGGCGGCAGCGGCGGAACGTTGGCGTCGGTCTTCGCGTCGATCACGACCGGCCGGTCCGAAGAGAAAGCCTCGTCCCAGGCCGATGCGACATCGCCCGGCTTGTCCACCCGGATGCCACGCAGGCCGATCAACTCCGCGAAGCCCGCGTAGGGAAACTCGGGCAGGTCCTGGGAGGGCTCGTACTTCGGGTCGCCCTCCATGATGCGCTGCTCCCAGGTGACCATGTTGAGGTCGCGGTTGTCGAGCACGAGCACCACGAGGCGCGGATCCGACCAGCTCTTCCAGTACTTGGCGATCGTGATGAGGCCGTTCAGCCCATTCATCTGCATGGCGCCGTCGCCCACCATGGCGATGGCCACGCGGTCCGGGTGCGTGAACTTCGCGGCGATCGCGTAGGGCACGCCGCACCCCATGGTCGCGAGCCCTCCGGAGACCGAGCCCTTCATGCCGCGGCGCATCTTCACGTCGCGTGCGTACCAGCTTGCCGAAGTCCCGGAATCGGCGCTGAGGATGCAGTTGTCGGGCAGGCGTTTCGACAGCTCCCAGAAGAGCTGCTGCGGGTTCACGGGGTTCGCCTCGTTCGCGGCCCGCTTTTCCATCACGCGCCACCACCGCTCGATGCCGGACTCGATCCGCGAGCGCCATTGGCGATCCTCCTTGCGCTCGAGGAACGGAATCAGTCCACGCAAGGTCGCCTTGGAATCGCCGACGAGGTTCAGCTCCATCGGGTAGCGAAGGCTCAGCATCCGTCCGTCGATGTCGATCTGCACGCCGCGGGCCTGGCCTTCCTGGGGCAGGAACTCCGAATACGGGAAGGCCGAACCCACCATGAGCAGCGTGTCGCACTCGATCATCATGTCCCAGCTGGGCTTGGTGCCGAGGAGGCCGATCGAGCCGGTCACGAAGGGAAGGTCGTCGGGAACGGCGGCCTTGCCCAGGAGCGCTTTCGCGATTCCGGCACCGAGCAGCTCCGCCACCTCGATCAGCTCGTCGGTCGCATGGAGCGCGCCCGCTCCGGCGAGGATCGCAACCTTCTTCCCGGCGTTGAGGATGTCGGCCGCCTTGCGCAACGACGCTTCATCGGGTGTCTGGCTGTGGAGCGCGAGGCCGATGCCCGAGTGCACCGCACCGTGCTCGCGTGGCGGCACGGGGATCGCGTCCAGGTCCTGCACGTCGTTGGGAAGGATGATGCACGTGACGGTGCGGTGCTCGAGCGCGATGCGGCACGCACGGTCCACGAGATGGCGCAACTGCTCCGGCGTCGTGCACATGTGGACATATTCGTGCGCGACGTCCTTGAAGAGGGAGACGAGGTCGACCTCCTGCTGGAAGTCTCCGCCCAACGATGCGCGCTTCTGCTGTCCCACGATGGCGAGCACCGGCTGGTGGTCGGCGGCCGCATCGTATAGTCCGTTCAGCAGGTGGATCGCACCGGGGCCCGATGTCGCGAGGCATACGCCCAGCTCGCCCGAGAATTTCGCGTGCGCGCAGGCCATGAAGGCCGCGAGCTCCTCATGGCGCGCCTGCACGAATTGCATCGCGTCGTTGCGGCCCAACGCACCCATTATCCCGTTGATGCCGTCGCCGGGATAGCCGTAGATGCACTTCACGCCCCATTCACCGAGCCGTTTCAAAAGGAAATCGCCGACCGTCTGCGCCATGGAAGTTTCTCCGGGGGATTTCCAGTTGGAAGCGGTGGCGCTCGCGAGGTTCAACGGTTCAATCCCGCGCAAGAAACGCGGCGAGAACCACGCGCGCCCGCGTGTGTCCATCCGGGACTCACCCCATCGAGAGAATGCGACATGGACGCGGAAAAGCCCGACGGAACACGGCGGCTCGTCGTGAACGGAATGGCGACCACCTTCGTCATGATGATGACCACACCGGTGCAGGCGCAGCAGGCCGCGGCCGATGGCGGAGCCGCGCATGCCGAGGGAACGCCGCCCAATCCGGTCACCGAATATCCCAAGCCGCCCTTTCCGAAGCAGCAGCAGCCCTGGCCGGGGCTCTGCAGCAAGATGAATCCGAAGCCCGACCACGGCGAGACGAGCTACAAGGGATCTGGACGGCTGAAAGGGCGCAAGGCTCTTATCACCGGCGGTGACTCGGGCATCGGCCGCGCGGCGGCGATCGCCTTCGCGCGCGAGGGCGCCGATGTCGTGATCAATTATCTGCCTCCCGAGGAACCCGATGCCCGCGAGGTGCTCGAGATCATTCGCGCGGAAGGACGCAAGGGCGCGGGCATTCCCGGCGACATCAAGGACGAGGCTTTCTGCAAGCGGCTCGTCTCCGAAGCGGTGCGCGAAATGGGCGGCCTCGACATCCTCGTGAACAACGCCGGGCGCCAGATCGCGCACAAATCCATCGACGAGATCACGACGGCCAATTTCGACGAGACGTTCAAGACGAACGTCTACGCGATGTTCTGGATCACGAAGGCGGCTCTCGAGCACATGAAGCCGGGCTCGACCATCGTGAATACCGCCTCGATCAACGCCTACGATCCCAGCGAGGAGATCATCGACTACGCCGCCACCAAGGGCGCGATCATGATCTTCACCAAGGGGCTCGCGAAGCAGCTGGCGCCCAAGGGAATCCGCGTGAACGCGGTCGCGCCAGGCCCGTTCTGGACCGCGTTGCAGGTGACCGGTGGGCAGCCCCCGGAAAAGATCCCGGAGTTCGGCAAGGAGACGCCGATGGGCCGCGCGGGGCAGCCCGTGGAGCTCGCCGGGATCTACGTGCTCCTCGCCTCGGGCGAATCGAGCTACTCGAGCGGCCAGGTCTTCGCCGCGGTCGGCGCGCGCGGCGGGCCCTGAAACTTCAGGAGCGCTTCTTCGTGGAGCGCTTCTTCGTGGAGCGTTTTTTGGTCGAGCGTTTTTTGGTCGAGCGCTTCTTGCTCGAACGTTTCTTGCTGCTGCTTTTCTTCGACGGGACCTTGCCGCCGGCCTTGCGCGCCTCCGACAGGCCGATCGCGATCGCCTGCTTGCGGCTCTTCACCTTCTTTCCGGAGCGTCCGCTCTTCAGCGTGCCGTGCTTGCGTTCGTGCATGGCCCGCTTGACCTTCGATTTCGATTTTTTTCCGTATCGTGCCATCTGAGCCCTCATCACGGTCCGAGAGCCGTTCGAGCCGGGAACGAGGGGTCGAGTTCCGCTAGGGTGATTTCCTTTCCCCGGGAAGGCGGTCGAGGAGGCGCTGCAGCGCCTTCGAGCGCGGGAAGGCCACCCACATGAATACGAACAGCGCGAAAAGCACGGCGCCGGCCGCGGCGGGCCACGCCGCGTCGAAAACGAGGCGCCCCACGAGATAGAAATCCATGCTGATGGCAAGCCCGAGCGGCGGCATGCTGGCGAGGAGGAGCCGCGTCGAGTTCCGGATGAACTGCTCGCTCACGACCTGCACGCCGATCGAGCGATGGTACGCGGCCGGCGTCATGATGAGCGCCACCGAGATCGCGGTGCAACCGACCGCCGCGAAGTGCAACGCCTGGTCCAGCCCGGAGAGCTCCGTGAAGCGGTCGTCGTAGACGGCGACCAGCTGGAACCCGAAGAGCGCCTGGATCCCGGGCAGGACCATGCGGCATTCCTCGAGAAGGTACTTGGCGGCATCGGATAGCTTGACGTGCTCGATGGCGTCCGGCATGCGAGGTAGACAAGCGCGCGATTGCGGGGTTTCGACGCAGGCGAACGACATGGCGGCGGCGCCGTCCAACGCGGGTCGAAAAAAACGTGGAGGCCGGCATGCGAAAGGCCCGCAACGATCCGAACGACATCCGCGATCGTGTTTTCTTCATCGACGTCGACGGCACCCTGGAGCGCAAGATCCTGGGAATCGAAGTCCCGCTGAAAGGAATCGTCGAGGCGGTGAAGCTGCTCAAGCGGGAAGGAGCGCTGCTCTATCTCTGGTCGACCGGCGGCGCCGAGCACGCGCGCAAGGCGGCTCGCGAGGCGAAGGTCGAAAGGCTCTTCGAAGGCTTTCTCCCGAAGCCGCACGTCTACGTGGACAACAAGCCGGCCAGGAGCTGGAAGGACTGCGAGCGCTGGAAGCCCAGGAAGCTCGCGAAGGCCGCGAAGGCCGCGCGGGATTGACCTCGCCCCCGCGGAGGACCATTCATCATCGGGGTCTTGCCGCGATAGATGTGCAGGTCGGAGCCGCAAATCGTAAGCGCCTTCATGGTCCGGTTCCGGGCTCCGCCATGCGGCGATGCTGCTCCGCCAGGATCGCCGCGGGAGTGACATGGGCGACGGCCACCTCCACCTTGTTCTTGAATCCGGCCACGACATCGCCTTCGCCGGCCATCATCGCCTCGAAGCCGATCTTCGCCACGTCCGCGGGATCGTCCTTCTTGCCCTGCGCCACCTTGGTGTCCAGCATGTCGGCGCGAGCGAAGAAATTCGTGTCGGTGGGGCCGGGCATGAGGCAGGTGACGGTGACCCCGGTGTCCTGGAGCTCGTTACGCAGCGCCCACGAGAACGAATCGACGAAAGCCTTCGTCCCGTTGTAGATCGCCTGGAAGGTCCCGGGCATGAACCCCGCGACCGAGCCGGTGAAGAGGATGCGTCCCTCGCGGCGCGCCACCATGCCCGGAGCGAGCTGATGGACGAGATAGGCGGTACCCGCGACGTTCGTGTCGATCACGTCGCGCGCTTCGTCCCAATCCTGTTGCAGGAATGCGCGTCCCAGCCCATGCCCCGCATTCGCGAGCAGTGCCGCGACCGGGCGTTCCGCGATGAGATCCACCAGCTCGTCCACGCCATCCTCCGTGCCGAGGTCGACCTCGAGCGACTCGACGTTGCCGCCTTTCGCCTCGAGCGTTCGCGCCGCCTCTTCGACGTTCATGTCGGCCGCGATGATGATGTCGAAGCCGTGTTCGATGCAGTTTTGCGCAAGATGGAAACCGATGCCGGAGGAAGCTCCGGTGATGACCGCGAGCGGTCGGCTGGAGGTAGCCATGGAACGCCTTTCTCGATACGTCGTGCGTGTCGTGGGGAAACAGTTCGAACCGCTCGCTCCGCGCGAGTTCGACAGGGAACTGCCGAAACGTGGGCGAAGCGGGTCCGCCTCGCCGTGAACCCGAGACTTGCCCTCCTGTCATATCGCCGTTCATTGGCGGAGATCCAAGATGGCCTTGTTCGCACGCAAGAGCAGGATTGCACCGTCCGAATCCGCTCCGAAGGAATTGGCGCCTGCGCCTGCCGACGATTCCGTGGCGGCCCCGGGCGACGACTCGCAGCGCCAGATCGCCATCGCCGCGTACTATCGCTGGCTCGAACGCGGCGGCGTGGAAGGAGACGAGCAGCAGGATTGGTACGCGGCGGAGAGGGAAATCGCCGGCAAGCACAAGCAGGAACGCCCCCTGCGCTAAGCGGCGCGCACCGCCAGCACCGCGTCGGTCCCGCCGAACGCGAAGGAATTGGACAGCGCGGCTTCGAAAGGCGGCACCCTGCGCGCCGCGTTCGGGACATAGTCGAGGTCGCAGGCCGGGTCGGGCTGCGCCAGGTGCATCGTGGGCGGAAGCAGGTGGCTGCGAAGCGCATTCAGGGTCGCCGCGAATTCCAATGCTCCCGCCGCTCCCAGCAAATGACCATGCATCGATTTGGTCGAGCTGACCGGGACATCCTTCGCACGGCCGGCGAGGACCGAATGCAGCGCCGCGGTCTCGACGCTGTCGTTGGCTTGCGTTCCCGTCCCGTGCGCGTTCACGTAACCGATTTGCTCGGCCGTGAGTCCCGCCTCCCGCATCGCGAGGCGCAGGGCGCGGGCTTGCGCCTGCGCCGTGGGCCTCGTGATGTGCGAGACGTCGGTGCAGATTCCATAGCCGGCGAGCTCGCCGAGGATCGTGGCGCCGCGCGCGGCGGCGCGCTCGCGGTCTTCGAGGACGAACATCGCCGCGCCTTCGCCCAGCACGAGGCCGCTGCGATCCTTCGAGAAGGGTTTGCACGACGCGCAAGGGTCGAGCGGGTCTTCGGCGGCGAGCGTGCGCAGCGCCTCCCAGGCGCGAATCGTCCCGAAGGTGAGCGGGGCTTCCGCGCCGCCCGCGATCGCGACATCGCAATCACCGCGCGCAATCGCACGAAACGCTTCGCCGATCGCGACGGCCGATGAGGCGCACGCGCACGAATAGCTGAGGCTGGGCCCGGCGATGCCATTGTCCATCGCGATCCACGCACACGGGGCATTCGCCATGGCGAGCAGCACGCTGAAGGGCTTGAGGCGGTCGCAGCCCGCCTCGTACAGCGTGCGGTAGCTCTCGTCGGTGGTCCGCGCCCCGCCCATGCCGGTGCCGACGAATACGCCCATTCGCGTGCGGTCGCCTTCGAGCGCGCCTTGCGATTGCGCGATCGCTTCGGCGGCGGCGACAAGCGCGAACTGGCTCACGCGATCGAGCATGCGCAGCTTCGCGGCCGGGAAATGCATCGCCGCGTCGAAATCGACGCAAGCGCCGATCCGCGTGGCGAGCGGGCGAGGCCCGTCGATCGCGAGGACGCCGATCCCGGAGCGGCCGGCCGCGAGCGCATCGAAGAAGGCATTCGCACCCATGCCGAGCGGCGAGACCACGCCGATCCCCGTGACGGCGACCCGCCTCACGGGGCGGCCGGCGCGGGGCTGCTGAGCTCGTCCACGTATGCCGCGAGATCGCCCAGCGTCTTCAACCGCTCGCGCAGCTCGGCGGGCTCGGCGCGAACCGCGACCTTGAACTCGTCTTCGATCGTGAAGACGATCTCGATCATGCGCAGCGAATCGATGCCGAGGCTCTCGAGGCTCGCCTGGGGCTGCAGCGAATCGGCGGGCAGATCCAGCTCGCGCTGCAGGAGCGCGCGCAGCCGCTCGAGCGAGCTCACGCGCGAGCTCCCCGAAGCCCCAGCGAACGTGCCTTCCCGCTCCAGCGCGCACCGAGCGTGAGCGTGGAGGGCATCGCCGCGATGAGCTCGATGCCGGCGCGTCGCGTGGCCGGGGCCATGAGCAGGGTGGCGAAGGCCGACGATGCGCGCAGGCGCGCCGCGAAGTTGCCGCGCCATTCGGCCGCATAGCGACGGCCGGCTTGGTCGAGGGCAACGCAATCCCGGCCGCTTGCTTCCAGGAGTGTCGCGCCGGCGAGGCGTGCCGACTGGATCGCCATGCTGATGCCCTCGGCCACGAGCGGATGCGCTTCGCCGGCCGCGTTGCCGACGAAGAAGGTTCCCGATTCATACAGCGGCCGGATGCCGGGACGGATCGGGCCCGCCGCGAGCCAGGGCGATGCACGCCATGCAGGCGCGAGCGCTTCGCGTACGCCGCGGCACGATCGCATCACGTGATCCAGGAGGGCTTCACCTGCCGGCCTGCCTCGAGCGCGTTCACGGATGGCGCGCAGCGTATCGCGGCGCACGCAGCAGGAGAGGCTTACATGCCGCCCGTCCACGGCGACCAGGCCGCCGTAGCCGCCCGGGAAGAGCACGAGCGGCATGAGCCCCTTCGCAAGGCGCGCCTCGGCGAAGTGCGCCTTGAAGCCGAGCAGGTCCGCATCGCGCCGGATCGATTTGTCGGCGCCGGGACGCGGCGCGCGCTCCCACGATCCGTGGGCGGCGATCACGACGCGAGCCTCGATTCGCTCGGGTTTTGCGTCCTCGTCCTCGAGGAGCGCTTCGAATCGATCGCCGCGGCGCTCGTACGCGATGACCGCAACAGGCTGGCGCACTTCAGCGCCGGCTTCCAGCGCAAGCGCGGCGAGCGCCGTATCGAGGATTTCGCGGCGCACCGCGCGGCCCGCGCGTCCCTCGAGAAGCGGCATCGGCGAGGAGGCCATGTGGTCGCCGGCGAAGAAGCCGACCGCGTGGACGGGCGGACCGGCGCTCGCCTCCAGATGGCCCGCACCGATTTCGTCCAGCAACGGCCAGCTCGTGGCGGAAATGTATTCGCCGCACACCTTGCGGCGCGGAAAGGCGCTCTTTTCCACGAGAAGCACAGAGAACCCTCCACGTGCCAGCACGAGCGCCGCCGTGGCGCCCGCGGGGCCGGCTCCGATCACGAGGGCATCGAAGCGCTTCATTCGCGCACCGCCGTGAAAAGATGGCTGAAGAGACCGCGCGGCCGCTCCTCGAGCCGCCACCCCGGCGCCTTCCAGAGCGCGGATATTTCCCGACCTGAAAAGCCCGCGCGCACGCTTGCCACAGCATCGTGTCGCGTCACGTCGTTGCAGCCCACGAGGCCCACCAGGTGCGAGCCCGCGAGCGAAAGCGCCGAGCGTCGCGGCTCGCAAGCGACGAATCGCGCGGTGCGCCGCCCGATGGCCTCGAGCAGGCGTTCGAGCGGAGCATCGTCGAGATGATGCAGGAAGAGGTTGGCGACGATGGCGTCGAAGCGTCCCGTGCTCGCATCGTCCAGCCATTGAATGGCTTCGCGCGTGGCCGTCTCGAAACGCCAGCCACCGCGTTGCGCAGGCGTCGGCGCCGGCACCTGGTCGACGAGCACAAAGGAGGCGTCCGTTTCGGGAAGGCGTGCCGCGAGTCGCACGGCAAACGCTCCATCGCCCGCGCCGATCTCGGCGATCCGTGTGAGCGAAGTCTTTTCCAGCTCGCCGGCCACGATGCCGGCATTGCGCATGATCGCGTTCAGCCTCGCGAGGTCGCGCCGCGATCGGCGGGCGCGTGGGTCTTCGGGCGGCAGCGTGTCGAGCCATTCGGGTTCGACGACGCGTACCGCGGCCATCTCACGCCACCTCGAGGAGCGCGCCGTGGCAGCTGAAGCCGGCTCCGAACGACGACATCCACCATTTTCCGGGCGGCGCGTCGGCACGCAGCGCGGCATCGAGGACGAAGAGGACGAAGGGACTGGAGAGATTTCCGTACCGGCGCAGCATCTCGCGGCTGTGGAGGAGATCCGCATCGTCCAGCGCCATGCTCGACTGAAGCTCTTCTAGCACCTTGCGACCACCCGCATGCAGGATCCACGACGAGATGGCGGAGCGCTCGACGCCGGCCGAAGCAAGGCCGCGGTCCAGGACATCGCGGGCGTGGCGCCCGGCGAGCTTCGGCACGGGAAGCGTGAGGATGTTGCGCAGCATCCCGCCGCGCTGCTCGAACCGCAACGCATCGCGCTGGTCGGGGCGCATCATCGAGACGGAGCTCTTCCACTCGACCCTTCGGCCCTCGGCGGCGGGGTCGCGCGCCACCACGGCCGCTCCGGCGCCATCGCCGAAGAGGCATGCGCTCACGAGCACGCCGAGGTCGGTGTCGATGTACATCGCCGCGCTGCAGACCTCGACGCAGACACAGAGCACGTTGCCGGCGCCCGAGGCGACGAGCGCTTCGCCCGCGCGCAGGTTCGGCAGCGCCGCGCCGCAGCCCTGGCCCACGAGGTCGAAGGCAACGACGTCGGAGCGCAATCCCAGCGATTCGACCGCGTAGCTGGTGAGGCCGGGACAGAGGTATCCGGTGCAGGTACTGATCACCACGGCGTCGATGGAACGGGCATCGATGCCGGCATGCGCGAGCGCATCGCGCGCCGCGGCGTTGGCGAGGGCTGGCGCCTCCCGCTCGAAGCGGCGGTAGAGCGTATCGGGGTCGAGCTCGAAGCTCTCCTCGATGGAGTCGAGCGCGAGCGAGCGCCGGTCTATGCCGTTGTCGTGGGTGAGGATGCCATTCAGCACGGCGCGCGTGCGCCCGGTGAGCGCGGGATGAGAAACGCGCTGCAGCGCCTCCCAACAATCGCGCTGAGAAAAGCTGCGGGGCGGCACCGCGGTGCCCAAGGCAGTGATGAACATGGGTGCTGCCCCAGCTTACTGCTTTTTGCAGGGGCCCGCGGCAACCAGGTAGGCGATGAGGTCGGCGCGCTCCTTCGGATCCTTCACGCCGTCGTAACCCATTGCGGTGCCCGGAACCGTTTTCAGGGGATCCCTGATGAACTGGTCGAGCGTCTTCGCATTCCAGACGATCCCGGATTTCTTCATGGCCTCGGAGTACTGGAATCCCGGCACGCTCCCCGCCTTTCGCCCGATGAGGCCGCAATGGTGCGGCCCGGTTCGGTCATAGTCGATCGCGTGGCACGCAAGGCAGCGCGAATACACCTGCTCGCCCGCCTTCGGGTCCCCCGCCCCGAAGGCAATGTTCGGCGCCAGCAGGAATGGGGTCAGACCCCATATCCCGCCTGGCGGAAAAAGGGGTCTGACCCCTTTTTCCGATTTCACGAGACGAAAGCGGAGGGAACCGGCGCTTCGCCGACGGCATTGCGCAGGACGGCCCAATGCATCGCTTCGTCGCCCAGGATGCTGGCCGCGGCCTTGGCGAGATCCCGATTGCCGAACACCGGTACCGCGCCGAGGTACGCGCTGACGGCACCCTTCTCGAGGGAGGCGGCGAACTTGAGCACGTCGGCTTGCGTCTTCAGGGTCTCGACCGGGAAGGTGTACTTGGCCTTCGCATCCACGGGCTTCCCGCCCAGCTGGGTAACGGTCTTGCGCAGGATCTCGGCGTGCTCCTTGTGGTGGCCCTGGAAGGTCACGGCGAGCTCGAGCACGGGTTTCTGCAGGAGGCCGCTCTCGGCGCCTGCCTGGTAGGCGGCAATGGCCTCGAGCTCGGCGCCCAGTGCCGTGTTGAGGCGATTGTCGGGCAAGGCAAGGGCGCTCGCGTAAGCGAAAAAGGACATGGCTTTTATGCGGGCGTCACAAGCGGGCCATGACGGATTCGGTGATGCGGTCGCAGCGCTCGCCGGCGAAATGGAAGGCGTCGCCCAGGGCCATGTCGAGGCTGCGGGACAGGGATTCGCGCAACTGGCTGCGCGCGCGGA
>DATBAI010000041.1:0-4686 GCA_036271595.1 Usitatibacter sp. | reverse complement strand
GAGCTGGAGAACCTTCGGATCCTCGCGCGATGCATCCTTGTACCAGGTGTCGAAGGTCCTCGTGTCACGCACATCCTTCGGGATGCGCGCATCGTAGAACTCGAAGAGCGCACGATCGTCCACGAGCACGTCCGGGCGGCGCGCGCGGTGCTCGAGCTCCTCGATCTCGCGGATGAGGGCGCGGTTGTGGATCCAGAAGGGCTGCTTCGAGTCGAGCTCGCCCGCGACGAGCGCGCCCTCGACGAAGATGTCGTGGGCCTTCGCCGGGTCGATCTTCCCGAACCCGACCTTGCGCCGCGCCACGAGCACCAGGCCATGCAGCGTCACGTTCTCGTAGGCGATCGCCTCGCCACGCGCCTTATCCCAGTGCGGCTCGACATAGGCGCGATCGACCAGGTGCGCGGCGGCCGCCTCGATCCATTCCGGCTCGACCCGTGCGACATTGCGGGCGAAGACCCGCGTGGTCTCCTGGAGCTCGCCCGCCATCGCCCAGCGTGGACGGTTCTTCTTCAATCCGGAACCAGGCCAGATGTGGAACTGGATGCCGCGAGGGCCGTTGTAGTGGTCGCCGTCCAGCGCCTTCATTCCGACATTGCCGATCAGGCCCGTCAAGAGCGCGCGATGCATTTGCTCGTAGGTCGCGGGCGACGGATTGTCGCGGATCCCGAGCTCGGAGGCCATCTCGCGCAGCTGTCCCGCGAGGTCGCGCCATTCGCGCATGCGCACATACGAGAGGAAATGCTCGCGGCAGGTCTCGTAGAGCTTGCGCGTGGACTTCTTGTGGATGAACTCGTTGTCGAAGAACTTCCAGAGGTTGAGGAGCTGCACGAAATCCGATTGCTCGTCGCGGAACTCCTCGTGGGCGCGATCCGATTGCTCGCGCAAGGCCTGCGGCCGGTCGCGCGGGTCCTGGATCGAGAGGGCCGCGGCGAGGATCACCATCTCCGAGAGGCAATGGAACTCCCGTGCGGCGAGGAGGAGGCGCCCGATGCGCGGGTCGACCGGCAGGCGCGCGAGCTCTTTCCCGAGCGGTGTGAGCGCGCGTTGGTGGTCGATCGCCCCGAGCTCGAAAAGCTGTCGGTACCCATCGTCGATCTGCCGCGGCGTCGGCGGCTCGATGAAGGGGAATTCCGAGATCGGCCCCAGCTCGAGGGCCGCCATGCGCAGGATGACCGAGGCGAGCGACGTGCGCAGAATCTCGGGCGTGGTGAAATCGGGCCGCTCGTTGAACTCCTGCTCGGCGTAGAGGCGGATCGCGATGCCGCTCGCGATGCGCCCGCAGCGCCCCGCCCGCTGCCGCGCCGATGCCTGCGAGATCGGCTCGATGCGAAGCTGGTCGATCTTCTGTCGCGGCGAATAGCGCTTGATGCGCGCGAGCCCGGTGTCGATCACGAAATGGATCCGCGGCACCGTGAGCGAGGTCTCGGCCACGTTGGTCGCGAGGATGATTCGCCGCTGCGGCCCCGGCTCGAAGACCCGATCCTGCTCCTCGGCCGAAAGGCGCGCGAAAAGCGACAGGATCTCGGTCTTGCCGGGGTGGTGCTTGCGCAAGGCTTCGGCGGCCTCGCGGATCTCGCGTTCGCCCGGAAGGAACACCAACATGTCGCCGGTGCGGCTCGTGCGGGCAAGCTCGTCCACCGCCTTCGCGATGGCTTCCGGCATGTCCACCGGCTCGTCGTCCTCGGCCTGCTTACCTGCGTTTCCCTCCGACGGGCTTGCCCGCTCGAAGAACTCCGGCCGGTAACGGACCTCCACGGGATAGGTGCGGCCCGAAACCTCGATCACCGGCGCACCGCCGAAGAAATCCGAGAACCGCTGCGTGTCGATGGTGGCGGAGGTGACGATCACCTTGAGCTCGGGACGCGCTGCGACGAGATGCTTGAGGTATCCGAGCAGGAAATCGACGTTGAGGCTGCGCTCGTGCGCCTCGTCCACGATGATCGTGTCGTAGGCGCGCAGCTCGCGGTCCGAATGCGTCTCCGCGAGGAGGATGCCGTCGGTCATCACCTTGATCACCGTCTCCGGGCGAGTCGCGTCCTGGAAGCGCACCTTGTGCCCCACGAAGCCCTTGGGCGTGCCGGTAAGCTCCTGCGCAAGGCGGTGCGCGAGGCTCCTCGCGGCGATTCGGCGCGGCTGCGTGCAGCCCACGAGCCCCGCGGCGCCGCGCCCGAGCGTGAGGCAGATCTTCGGGACTTGCGTGGTCTTCCCCGAGCCCGTCTCCCCGCACACGATGGTGACGGGATGATCGCGCACCAATGCCGCGATCTCGTCTCGATGCTGCGCGATGGGAAGCTCGTCCGGGAAACGCGGCTCGGGAAGCCGGGACGCGCGGGCCGCGAAGCGCTCGCGGGAGCGTTCGACCAGGTCGGCGAGCAGCGCTTTCTCCCGCTCGGCGGGCTTGCGCGCCGCGGCCCTCGCCTCGATCGCCTTTGCGAGCGCGGCGATCTTCGGATGGTCGACCGCGAGCGTGGCGGCGAGTACTTCCTGCGGGAGGACGGGCATTCCCGCTATTTTGTCACTCCGGCAAGCTCGTCCGTGACGCGAGCAAGATCTTCTCGATCGAATTCACTCCGGGGCAACCGGAGATTCCAAACTAATCCTGCAGCCGCGAGCCATTTCAATACCGACCAGCCGGGATCGATCTCGTGGGCGGCGAGGCCGATCCTCGCGGACTCGGGAAACGCGTGATGATTGTTGTGCCAGCACTCCCCCATCGTGAGCAGCCCGGCGCCCGGGAGATTGGAAGCCTGGACTCCCGCACCGGGAACTACCCATTGCCCTGGCCCGGGATTGTGAGTGAGGTAGGTAACGGTCCATCGCGAGTGTCGTGGATGCGGATGAGACCGAAGGGTCCGGCCATCCCGACAGCTACGCCCAGGTAAACCAACAGATGCTCGAGGGGCTTGAAGCACTCGTAAGTGCGGTGGATCAGCTTTCGGTGCATGCCGACCGAATGACCCAGCAACGGGGATAAGTACGTTGACACGAAGAACACGATGATCGCGGACGGCGATGTCGCGAAGAAGGCGCCGGCCACGAAACCACCGAAGCATGCGTTGATCCAGAGGGACTTCAGGGGCGCCCAGACGACGCGCCCATGAATCGGGTCTGCGCGGGAACCATCGACACGGAAGACTTCGGGGCGCACGGCGATCTTCCCGCTCAAAGACGCTTCGATTCCGACTTCTGCCGGTAGTACCCGATGTTCGCTTCGGCGAGGTTTCCGAGCAGCCAGTCGCCGACAGGTACCGCATACCAGTTGAAGCGGGTCGTGATCCGGTAGTGCATGGTCACGGTGAGTCGCGTTCGATCGCCCACCGGCGCGAGGCGGTATGCCGTATCCCGTATGTCAAAGTAGTGGCCTCCCAGCACGACGTGCTCGTCGAGGGCATGGGGCGGAAACGAATCCGCGTAATACCGATAGGTCCAGCGCAGGAAGCGATCTGTTTCCCAGTCGGTGATGACCTCGTCGAAATGGATGTCCTTGCCCATCGTTACCCGCCGAACGCGGTGTCGTTCCTGCTCCTCGAACACCCCGCTTCGTGGCAGCGGCACGCCGATTCGGAACAACCAGGCTTTTTCGATCTGCCTGGGATCTATGCTCGGTGCGCTGAGGATGTGGCGCCACACCGTTGCGGCGGGCGCGTCGATGACAGTGGTTCGCTCGATCACGCCGATTTCGTCGGTGGTCGGCACGGCGGGGTCGAGGAAACCGATCACGAGGGGAAGCACCCCAATGCTGTAAAGCGCCTTCCCGGGCCAGTTGGTCCACCTGCATATCGCACCCATGATCAGCCCGCCCAGCGCGCCCAGGATTGCGAACAGCGGGGCGATTATCACGGCGCAAATGATTCCCTCGATCAGGATCGCCATCGTGCCAAGGACGAACAGGAGGTTTGCACCCACGGAAGCTGTCAGGTAGTAGCCCCAGCTTCGGCGCCGCGTCCTTTCGGCCAGATATACGGTCACCGCACCCACAATGCCGGGCGTAATGTAGATGAAGCCGCTCGACATCGCCGCGAATGCGTTTCCCGGTTTCCCCGAGAACACGATGCGAATTGCAACGCCAAGCAATGCTCCAGCCAGCAACGGGACCCATTTGGAAAAAGGCAGCGCGGTGGACTCGATACCGGGCTTCGCGTTTTCTTCCGGCATCGGGCTATTCGATCGTCACAGGCGTGATGCCATTGCGCGCAGGAAGTGTCTCCGGCGTTTGTATGTCCCAGGCGAGGCCCAGGCGTTCGAGAAGCCGAACGAATCCAAAACCAATGTCGATTTGCCCCGGATACAGTCCGTGCCGCGCGGACGCGGGAAATGCATGGTGGTTGTTGTGCCAGGTCTCGCCCATGGAGGGAATCGCGGCCCATGGAACGTTGTGGGCCTGGACAGCCCCATTGGTGACCAACCAAGTCTGCGGACCATGCGAGTGGCAGATGTACCCGACGAACCAGTGCATGGACACGCCGACGGCCACCCTCGCGCACACACCCCAGACAACCCAGGGCGCGCCTCCCGCCGCGTACAGGGCGACAGCGACCGGAAGCTGTTGCAACATCCACGTCTTCTGCAGAAACCGGTAGAAAGGGTCGTCACCGATGTCGGCTCCGGGATCGAAGCGCGGCGGCTTGGCGAGGTGAAGCCGGCAGTGAAGGTTCCACCATCCGTCCTTGATCCATCCCTGGCCGT
>DATBAI010000040.1:0-24951 GCA_036271595.1 Usitatibacter sp. | reverse complement strand
TGCGGTCTTGCCGCTTCGAGTGCGGGAAGTCTCCTTATATTCGTTGGACCGGACCGTGAATCATCGTAGCCGCACCATGCGCGCGTTTGCAGTTCGTGCGCGGGCCGGTGCGCAATGGCGGTCGTGGCCGGCCGTTCAACGGAATCGTTAGACAGCACGATGCGCTCCGTCGTTGAGATCGTCCGCGACATTGAAACTTTCGCTCCTGTCGACGGACAGTGGCGCCTGTTCGAGGACCTTCTGACCGAATTGTGGGCTACCGGGGTTCGCGAGGAACACTTGCCTGTCCTTTTCCGCGTATTCGAGCGTTATCCCGAAGAGGACGGTGCGGGAGTCCTTTGGAGCATCTTGCACGGCGTAGAGGCGTTACCCTTCGACTACGAGGCACCTCTCCGTGAATCCGTCACGCGTCAGCCATCGCATATGGGGCAAGTCATGCTTCAGCGTCTGGAGAAAAGTCGTGCGGTCTAACAACGCGCTGGAGCGGACCGGTGAGAATCGTGGCGCGCCTCTCAGGCGCGAAGCGGCAGTGTGCCCGGCCGCTCAACTCAGCCGTTAGACCGCATTGAGGTCAGCGAGTAGAATTTGAAGTTATCGCCTTAGGAAACGCCAATGACGCACCTTCTCAAGAAAGCCATGAGTGAAGTCGAGAAATTGCCGGAATCCGAACAGGATGCCGTGGCGGCGCTCGTGCTCGAAGAACTGGCTTCGGAGCAGCGCTGGACGGAGTCATTCTCGAAATCCCAGGACGCACTGGCCAAGCTGGCCGAGAAAGCATTGGCCGATCACGCCGCAGGTCGCACCAAGCCTCTCTAGGGCGTGCTGTCCTTACCACGCGAGAGTTTCGAGAGCTTCTCGATGAAGCGCCCGGGCTCATCCGTGCGAAAGCAGAGGCCGCATACCGGTTGTGGGCGGCGAATCCAGATCACCCCTCGCTTCGGTTCAAGAAAGTTCATGCCACGCTGCCGATCTACTCGGTTCGAATTGACATCGATTGGTGAGCGGTTGGAGTTCTTCGGGGCGGAGACGTCATCTGGTTTTGGATTGGCCCGCACAAAGAATATGAAAAGCTCCTCGCCCATATGTACCGGAGGCACGACCGATGACGAAGTACCTGATCTCCTTCCCCGGGCAGGCGATGGACATCTCCCCTGAGGACTGGGGCGCCGTCGGCGATGCGGCGCACTCGGTTATGCGTGAGGCGAAGGTTGCCGGCGTCTACGTGTTCGGTGGCGGGATCAACGAGGACATCGCGCCGCTGATGGTTGCTGCCGACGGCACCGTCACGAACGAGACCTACCCGCAGACCCAGGAGTTCGACGGCGGCTTCTGCGTCCTGGAGCTCCCGTCACGCGAAGCCGCCGTCGAGTGGGCCGCGAAGATCGCCAAATCCTGCCGCTGCTCTCAGGAACTCCGGGAATTCCAGTACGACCCCGAGAGTTGACCCGTTCGAGGGCATCGACGTGAGCTGCGAGGAATGCCGCGACCTCCAAACGCATACTTTCCGCTCGCCCGCGGACCTGCTTCACGCGCTTCAGGTGGCCGCGGCCGAGGTCGACCGCGGCGCGCTCGTTCGAGTCAATCTCGAGGAACTGACAAATCTTGAACGGGAATCGTTCGAGTCAGCCTTGGCTTCCGAGGCACTGCCGGATAATGTGCGCTATCGATTCAAATGCAGTGTCTGCGGCGATTTCTTCGAGTTGAATGCCGAAACCTATCGTGGCAACGGTGGTTGGACTCGCCAGGAGAAGCCCGATGCCTCGTGAGATCAACTTCGAAGCGCAACAAGGCGCGCGTTCCCGATCAAGACGGGGACAGTACCGGCGAGGTGACCTTCAGTAGCAGGCCGTCCCGGTGTTCCCGAAGACCTCGCGTGTGATCGTCTTCTCCTGCGACACGCCGTTCACGGTGTAGGCGAACGTGGCGCTGTTTCCGTCGCCGAAGATGAAGGTCGCGCTGCCCACCGGGGTCGCGGCCACGCTGGCTGCGTTGAACGGCACCGAATTGAACGCGGGCCCGGTCGTGCGAAAGAGCGCTCCCGAGTAGGACTTGGCAGTCGCCTGCGTGGCGGTCGCGACAAGCCACATGGGCTTGCCGCTGGTGTCGTACGTGAACCAGCTGGCGAAGATCGTGGTGCCCTCGTGGGTGAGGTTGATGCCCCACCCCGATTCGGAGCCGCCCGGAAATGCCCACCAGAGATCCGTGAAGTTGGTGAGGGTGGCGAGGGTGCGAACGGCGGTCGCGCACGCCGGCATCGAACCGAATACCTCGCGAGTGATCGCCTTCGATTGGGTCGTGGCGCCGACGGTGTAGGCGAAGGTGCCGTTGTTCGGGTCGCTGAAGCTGATTGTCGCGCTGCCCACTGCGGTAGCAGTGACGTGCGATGGATCGAACGGCACGGCGTTGAACGCCGGACCCGTCGTGGTGTAGAGCGTGCCGGCATAAGTCTTCGTGCCGGTGCGCGGCGCCGTCATCACGAGCCAGGTGCCCGCGCCCGAGAGGTCGTACGTGAACCAGGTGGCGAAGATCGTGTCGCCCTGGTGCGCGAAGTTGATGCCCCAGCCCGATTCCGAGCCCGCCGGAGAAGCCCACCAAAGGCCCTGGTAGTTCACGGGTGCCGCGACGCTCACCCATTGCGAGAGAAGCCGCGCCGCGTCCACCGAGCCCAGCCCGGTCACGAGGTCATAGCCCGGCGTAACGAGGAAGCCCGCCAGCCCGCCGGTGAGCGCCATCGGCGAGGCGGTGCTGTTGTCGCACAGGCTCGGAGTCCCCGCATCGCAGTCGCTCACGCCGCTCGTGTCCACGGTCACGTCGTGAAAGACGCCGTTGGAGGGAGTCGCGGCGAGCGCGTAGAGGCCCGGGTTCAGGTTGCCCTGCGGCGCGCCCATCTTCTGGTTCAGCAGCGCGGCGATGCCCGCCATGCTGGGCGTCGAGGCGGACGTGCCGCTGCCGCTGCTGAAGAAGAAGTGTCCGCTGCTATCCGTAACGCAGTCGCCGCCCGCCGCGGCGAGGCATTTCGCGTAGCCGTCGTGCGCGGCCGCGCTGAGGGACACATCGGGCGTGTAGCGCCCGCCGATGCCGGGAACGCCGCGTCCCGTTTGATACGACGGCGTGGCGATGAAGACGCTCGCGCCTCCGCCCGACGCCGCCACCTGCAAATTACTGGAACTGTCGAGCGGCTCGTTCCATCCACCCTCGGGGATGTACCCGAGCGCCGAAACGAAACCGGTCGTGTTGGATGTGCGCCAGTAGGTGTTCGGGCTGTCGGTGTCGTTGAACTGCGTGCCGCCGACGCAAGTCGCATGGCTCGACGAGCAGATGTAGTTGGTGCTCGCGACCTGGCTATCGGGAGGCGCCACGTGATGGTCGTCACAACCGGCCGCGCCCGAGTCTCCCGAGCTCACGAAGACCGAGATGCCCTCGACCGCCGCCTGGCCGAAGATGCTGTCCCAGAACTGCACCGCCGACAAGCCCGCATCCTGCTCGCACGACCCGAAGCTGATGCTCATCACGCGCGCGGGCACGGGCGAGGCGTCCACGGCGTATTCCCCGGCCACCGCGAGCCCGCTCACCGTGGCGGATCCGGCGCTGATGATGAGGTCGATCACGGCGCCGGGCGCCACGGTGTTGGCGCGCGTGACGTCGAGGGTTGCCTCGCTCTGGTCCTGCGTATCCTTCTCGCCCGGGCCGGCAGCGTCTCCCGGATCGATCCCGCCGGGCGGCACGATCGTCACCGGGTCCTTCGACGGCGCTCCGATGCGCTTCTGGAAATTCTCGATGTCGGGCAGGTAGACCCTCGAGCGGCCCAGGATGGCGATCGCCTGCCCCGATCCGTCGATCCCCTGCTGGTAGGGCGCGTTCAGGTCATAGATCGCCGCGAAGTCGCCCGGCCAGATGAAGTGCGTGCATACGCCGTTCGTGCACGTGCTGGATTTGCGCTCGACGGCATCGCCCATGACCACCGGGCCCTCGTGCTGGTACGAGACCTCGTGCAATGCCGAAAGGCCGTGCACCGACTGCACGAGCGATGCGATCGCCGCGGGAACGACGGGGGCCGAGGCGAGGGCAAGCCGCTTTTCGCCGGCCACCGCGTAGGCGTGGAAGCTCGAGCCGAAAGCCGCGCCGACGCGCGAGGCGCTGCCGCTGAAGCGCACGCGGGCGCGGCTTGCAGAGATGGCGTCGACCTGGAGGCCTTGGCCGCGAAGCCACGCGGTGATCGTCGCGAGGTCGGCATCGGTGGCGCCGAAGCGTTCGCCCACCTCCGCGGGTGTGAGCCAGCGGTGGAAATCGGAAGAGGCGGGATCCTGCTGGTCGTGCAGGAGCGCCTCGAAGGCGGCCTCCTGTTCCGGGGAACGACGCATGAGCAACGTGAGGTGGGTGAGGGGCTGCCCGCCGTCGGCCACGCCGAGGTCGTTCACGGCGTTCACCCATTTCACGGCGCCCTGGGGCAGAACTTTGGGGGAGGCGGGCGCGGCCCGCACGGCCATCGCGGCCATGCCGAGGCACAGTGCCCAACCTATGAGTCGCATCCGGTGCAATTCCATGCCCTAGTTTAACAAGCGCAACGCCGCGTTCATCCCGTGGAGAGGCGCCCGCCGCCTACCCTTGGTTACAAACGGAGTAGAATTCAAACGCCCGTTTGAATCCCTCCGGCGATGACCACGAAACTCCCCGAGAACGAGCAGCCCGTGCTTCGCATCGTGCCCATGCCCGCGGATACCAACGCGCACGGCACGATCTTCGGGGGCTGGGTCATGGCCCAGGTCGATATCGCGGGCAGCATTCCGGCCTGGTCGCGCGCGCAAGGCCCCGTCGTGACCGTCGCGGTGAACTCGTTCGTGTTCAAGGAGGCGGTGTTCGTGGGCGATCTCGTGAGCTTCTACGCGCGTGTCCTCAAGGTCGGGCGCACGTCGATCACCGTGGACGTCGAGGTATTCGCGCAACGCCGTGCCACCGGGAATTCGATGGCGGTGCGCGTGACCGAAGCGCAACTCACCTACGTGGCCGTGGACGATCGGCGCCAGCCGCGGGTCGTTCCGGAGATGGCGGGGGAAACGAAATAATGTTGATCCGCAAGACGGCGGTGCTGGGCGCCGGGGTCATGGGCGCGCAGATCGCGGCGCATCTCGCGAACGCGAACGTGAAGCCGATCCTGTTCGACCTTCCCGCGAAGGAAGGCAAGGACAAGTCCGCGATCGCCGTGAAGGCCATCGAGGGGTTGTCGAAGCTGAACCCGAGCCCGATCGCGACCGCCTCGGTCGTGAAGCAGATCACCCCGGCCAACTACGAAGAGCATCTTGCATGGCTCGCCGAATGCGACCTCGTGATCGAGGCCATCAGCGAGCGCATGGACTGGAAGAAGTCGCTCTTCGAGAAGGTGGCGCCCCACATCGCGCCCCATGCGATCTTCGCCTCCAATACGTCGGGGCTTTCCATCACCGAGCTTTCGAAGACGCTTCCCGCCGGGCTGCGCAAGCGCTTTTGCGGCATCCACTTCTTCAACCCGCCGCGCTACATGCGCCTCGTGGAGATCATCCCCACGGCCGACACCGAACCGGCGATCCTCGACAGCCTTGAGACGTTCCTCACCACCACGCTCGGCAAGGGCGTGATCCGCGCCAAGGACACTCCCAACTTCGTGGCGAACCGCGTGGGCGTCTTCTCGATGCTGGCCACGATGCACCACACGCTCGCGTTCAAGCTCGGCTTCGACGAGGTGGATGCGCTCACGGGCCCGGCGATCGGCCGCAGCAAGAGCGCTACGTACCGCACGGCCGATGTCGTCGGCCTGGACACCATGGCGCACGTCGTGAAGACGATGGGCGACACGCTTCCCGCGGATCCCTGGGCGGCCTTCTACCAGGCGCCCGAGTGGCTGGCGGAGCTCATCGCCAAGGGTTCGCTGGGTTCCAAGACCAAGGCGGGCGTGTACACGAAGAAGGGCAAGGACATCCTCGTCCTCGACGTCGCGAAGAAGGATTACCGGGCGAGCGCCGGCGCCGTCGCCGAGGAAGTGCAGGCGATCCTGAAGGAGAAGAATCCCGGCGAACAGCTCGCGAAACTGCGGGCGTCGAAGAGTCCCCAGGCCCAGTTCCTGTGGGCGATCTTCCGCGACGTCTTCCACTATGTCGCCGTGCACCTGGGCGACATCGCCCACTCCGCGCGTGACGTGGACTTCGCGATCCGCTGGGGCTTCGGGTGGCAGCGCGGCCCGTTCGAGCTGTGGCAGGCCGCGGGTTGGCAGAAGGTCGCGGCGATGATCGCCGAGGACATCGCGGCGGGCCGCACGATGGCCAAGGCGCCGCTCCCGGCATGGGTCACGGACGGTCGCCAGGGCGTGCATTCGCCCGAGGGCTCGTTCAGCGCCGAGACCGGCAAGATGGTGCCCCGGTCCAGTCTCGCCGTGTACGCTCGCCAGCTTTTTCCCGAAACGGTATTGGGGGAAAAACAAGCGGACCGCGGAACTACGGTCTTCGAGGACGAGGGTGTCCGCATGTGGCACCAGGGCGACCGGATCGCCATCGTCTCCTTCAAGAGCAAGATGCACTCGCTGGGCGTCGAGGTCCTGCAAGGGTTGAATCGAGCCATCGACGAGGCCGAGCGCAATTTCGACGCGCTGGTGATCTGGCACGAGGCGCCGTTCGCCGTGGGCGCGAACCTGAAGGCCGCCATCGAGTCGCTGAAGGCGGGCCGCTTCGACGACTTCGAGAAGATGGTCGCGCTCTTCCAGCAGACCTCGCAGCGCCTCAAGTATTCGCTGGTGCCCACGGTCGCAGCCGTGGAGGGCATGGCGCTCGGCGGCGGGTGCGAGTTCGTGATGCATTCGCAACGCGCCGTGGTCGCGCTCGAAAGCTACATCGGCCTCGTGGAAGCGGGAGTGGGCCTGTTGCCCGCGGGCGGAGGCCTCAAGGAATTCGCCGAACGTTCCGTGGCGTGGGCGAAGGGCGGCGACAACGGCCCCGAGATACAGCGAGTCTTCAGGCAAATCGCCATGGGAGAGGTCTCCAAGGGCGCCGAGAACGCGCGGGAGATGGGCTACCTCAAGGCGAGCGACCTGGTGATCTTCCATCCTGCGGAACTCCTCTACGTCGCGAAGCGGGAAGCGCGCGCGATGGCCGAGTCCGGCGTGCGCCCCGCCCTTGCTCCCGCGCAGATCCCGGTGCTGGGCGACACGGGCATAGCCACGCTCAAGATGCTGCTCGTGAACATGAAGGAGGGCGGCTTCATCTCCGACCACGACTACGAAATCTCATCGAGGATCGCGGAGGTTTTGTGTGGCGGGGAGGTGACGCCCGGCAGTACGGTCGACGAGAAGTGGCTGCTGGACCTCGAGCGGCGCAACTTCGTCGAGCTCGCGAAGACGCCCAAGACGCAGGAACGCATCGAATACATGTTGAAGAACGGCAAGCCGTTGAGGAACTGACTGTCATCCCCGTGGAGACGGGGATCCAGCCGAAGCCGTAAGGGAGGAATCGATGGACGCAGCAGTCATTCGTCGTTACCTGCAGCCGTCGCCGACGCTGCGCTGGCATCCTTGGGCACCGCTGGTCGCGGCGCTCTTGCTGCTCGCCTTCGTTTTCTATCTCGGGGCGTCGTGGGGGTTCAATGCATCCAGCCGGATGTTCGGGTCGGGGGTAGTCGAAGCGAATGCCTCGGACGTCTTTTTCCGCCACGACCTTGAGGAGAAGCGCCCGGCGGAAGCGCTCAGACGTGAGGCGGGCAAGCTCGACGCCGCGGTCGAACGCTACGCGCGCCTCGCGACGAAGCCACGGGGGCCTTTTGAGAAATTCCGCAATGCGCTGGAAAGCCGGGTCTTCCTCCGGGGCATGTGGCCACTCGAAAGTCACGACTACGCGGTGAAGCTTGCGGAGCTACGCTTGTCGGAATACTCCGCAACGAATCCGCGCTGGCGCGCGACCGCGTCATGGTGCGACGAGTTGCACCGGTACGCACGCGGTGAACACGATTTGCTTGCCGACTACACGCCGGTTGCCGAAGCGTATTCGCGAGTCCTCGGGCGCACAGTGCGCGCCGAAGAACTGGCGCCGGCCGTGCCCGGTGGCAAGTGCGCATTTTGAAGATTCATCGACTGGGTCCCGGCCCATCGCTGCGATGCAGCGGCCGGGACGACAGGGAGTTGCCATGACCAAGCAAGTCCAGGACGCCTACATCGTCGCCGCGGTGAGGACGCCGGTCGGCAAGGCCCCGCGCGGGATGTTTCGCCACGTGCGCCCCGACGACATGCTCGCGCACGTGCTGAAGGGCGTGCTGGCGCAAGTCCCGACGCTCGACCCGCACGAGATCGCGGACGTGATCGTGGGCTGCGCCATGCCCGAAGCCGAGCAGGGCATGAACGTGGCGCGCATCGGCGTGCTGCTGGCGGGCTTGCCCGATAGCGTGCCGGCGATGACGATCAACCGTTTCTGCTCCTCCGGCGTGCAGGCCGTGGCCCTCGCCGCCGACCGCATTCGCACCGGCGATGACGATGTCGTGATCGCCGCGGGCACCGAGTCGATGTCCATGGTGCCGATGATGGGCAACAAGATCGCGCTGAACGATGCGGTCTTCCAAAACAACGAGAACGTCGCCATCGCGTACGGCATGGGCATCACCGCCGAGAACGTCGCCAACCAGTGGAAGGTGAGCCGCGAGGACCAGGACGCCTTCGCGGTTGCGAGCCACCAGAAGGCGGCGAAGGCCATCGCCGCCGGCGCCTTCAGGGATGAGATCCTTCCCTACGAGATCGCCTCGTCCACGCCCGACCTGGCTTCCGGCCAAGTCGTCACGAGGAAGCGCGTGGCCGACACCGACGAGGGCCCGCGCCCCGATTCTTCGATGGAGACCCTCGGCAAGCTGAAGACAGTTTTCGCGGCCCGAGGCAGCGTGACCGCGGGCAACAGCTCGCAGATGTCCGACGGCGCAGCGGCCGTGATCCTCATGAGCGAGGCCGCGATGAAGCGCCACAACGTGGTGCCACTCGCGCGCTTCGTGAGCTTCGCAGTGGCGGGCGTGCCCCCGGAGATCATGGGCATCGGCCCGATCAAGGCGATCCCGAAGGCGCTTTCGCAGAGCGGAATTCGCAAGGAAGACCTGGACTGGATCGAGCTGAACGAGGCCTTCGCGGCCCAGTCGCTCGCCGTGATCCGGGACCTGGGCCTGGACCCCTCGAAGGTCAATCCGCAGGGCGGAGCGATCGCCCTCGGGCACCCGCTCGGCGCCACGGGCGCCGTGCGCACCGCCACCCTCGTGCATGGCATGAAGCGTGCCGGTTCGCACTACGGAATGGTCACGATGTGCATCGGCACCGGAATGGGCGCCGCGGGGGTTTTCGAGTCGCTGCGATGAATGCACAATACGACGCAAAGTAGCCAGTCTCGCGAACAACAACGAAATCCAGAGAGGAGAGCCTCCCCATGAACGTTTCCCGGCCTGCATTGAAGCCGCTCGCGATCGCGATCGCGCTGGCGGGCGCAGCCCCCGCGTACGCGCTCGAGTTCAACTTCGACAGCGGCGTGCGCGCCAACGTCGACACTACCCTCACCTACGGCGTGGCGGTGCGCACGAAGGATCCGGACCCATCGCTGATCGGCATCGCCAACGGCGGCACGTCGCGCTCGGTGAACGAGGATGACGGCGACCTGAACTACAAGAAGGGGAAGCCCTTCTCGAACGTGGTCAAGGCGACCACCGACGTCGAGGTGAAGTACCAGAACTACAGCGCCTTCGCCCGCGGCACCTGCTACTACGACTTCGACCTCCACGACAGCGACAAGCTGGGGCCCACGGGCCGCGAGCGCCTTGGCAAGGACTGCGTCGGCCTCGACGGCTTCGTGGCCGGCACCTTCGAGCCCGCCGGGCACACGATGCACGTTCGCCTCGGCCGCCAGGTGATCAGCTGGGGCGAGAGCACGTTCATCCCGGGCGGGATCAACGTCATCAACGCGATCGACCTGTCGAAGCTGCGTATCCCGGGCTCGGAGCTGAAGGAAGCGCTGCTGCCCACGTCCGCGATCTGGGCGAGCGCGGAGCTCACTCGCGCCGCTTCGATCGAGGGCTTCTACCTCGGCAACTGGGACAAGATCCGCCTCGACCCGCGCGGCTCGTATTTTTCCAACAACGACGTGCTCTCCGACGATTCGGACCGCCTGATCGTCTCGTTCGGCAGGCGCCGCGACGAGCACACCCCGCCCGGCAACCCGGTACCACCCGGCATCCCGGGGCTCTCCGATGCGGCCGCGGGCCTCTATGGCCCCTTCGACCCCGCTGCGTCCGTCTGGCTTCCGCGCACCGCCGACCACAACCCGAGCGACAGCGGCCAGTATGGCGTGGCGATGCACTATCTCGCGCACGACTTCAACAACACCGAGTTCGGCGTGTACTTCATGAACTACCACAGCCGCACGCCGATTCTTTCGGCGGTGCGCGGCACGACGACTTCGGTGCTCACCGGCGGCCCGCTGATCGCGCCGATCTGCGGCACGCCGGCGCTCGCGGCACTCTGCGCGACCGGCTCGGCGAACTACTACGCCGAGTACCCGGACAACATCCGCCTCTTCGGCCTGTCGTTCAACACCGCGGGTCCGTGGGGCGTGGCGCTGCAGGGCGAGTATTCGTACCGGCCGAACCAGCCGATGCAGCTCGCGGGCGCGGAGGTGATCCTCGCCTCCCTGGGCCTTCCCAACCTCATTACCGGCTTCACGCAGATTCCCGGCGCACCTGCCGGGGCCACCGCCGCGGCGCTCGTCCCGGCCGGCTCGGTGATCGAGGGTTACCAGCGCCTGAAGATGAGCCAGGCGCAGGTCACGGCCACCAAGTCGTTCCCGAACGTCCTCGCCTCCGAGCAGCTCATCCTGCTGGGCGAGGTGGGCATGAATTACTTCCACAACCTGCCCACCGACGTGAAGTTCTCGGGCCCGGCCACGTACCTTCCCGCCACGGCCTTCGGCTCGATCGTGGGCAGCGCCTTCTCGGTGCAGAACGACGGTTTCCTCACGCAGAGCTCGTGGGGCTACCGCCTCGCGGGGCGCCTGGAGTACAGCAACATGCTCTACGGCGGCAACCTCTCGCCGCGGCTCGCGTTCTCGCACGACGTGCATGGCGTCGGTCCCAACTTCAATCAGGACACGAAGTCCGCGTCGATCGGCGTGTCGTGGGACTACCAGCGCCGCTGGCTCGTCGATGTGCAGTACACGGGCTTCTTCGGCGGGCGCACCTATAGCGGCACCGACGCGCCGCCGCCCGGCTCGAGCGTCACGCCCGGCCAGCCCGCGAGCTATTCGTCGAGCGCCAACCCGCTCAGGGATCGCGACTTCTATTCAGTGAGCGTGAGCTATTCGTTCTAGCCCCGCGCCCAACAAGACAAAGACGAGGAGAGACCAAATGTCGAAGAAAACCTGGGCGGTCCTGGCCATCGCGGCCGCCACGTTGCCAGTGCGCGCGGAGCTGTCGGCCGCAGACCTGGCGAAGCTCGGCACGACGCTCACGCCGATGGGCGCCGAGAAGGCCGGCAATGCCGCCGGAACGATTCCCGCATGGGACGGCGGCATCACCAAGCCGGTCGCGGGCTACGTGACGGGCGGGCATTATCCCGACCCTTTCCCCAACGACAAGCGTGAATTCACGATCGACCAGAGCAACGTCGACAAGTACAAGGAAAACCTCTCGGCGGGCACGATCGCGATGATCAAGAAGTATCCCGACTACAAGCTGCCGGTCTACCAGACGCGCCGCACGGCATCCTTCCCGCAATGCCACTACGAGGAGACCAAGCAGTGCGCGGCGAAGGCGCAGCTGGCGCCCGGCGGCAACGGCGTGGTCGGCTGCACCGGCGGCGTTCCGTTCCCGGAGCCCAAGAACGGCAACGAGGCGATCTGGAACACGGAGTTGCGCTACGCGGGCGATACCTACGCGCTCAGCTGGGACCAGGCCGCGGTAACGCGCGGGGGCGACTACACGGTGGTGAAGTTCGACTACGAGTACGACTTCTCCTACGGCAACTGCTCCAAGCCCGCCTCGCAGCGCGAGCCCAACAAGAAGCTGAACTACCTCCAGTCGGTGACGGCGCCGGCGCGGCTCGCGGGCTACATCCTGCTGGTGCATGAGACCGTGGACCAGGCGAAGGAGCCCAGGAGCGCGTGGACGTACAACCCGGGGCAGCGCCGGGTCCGCCTCGCGCCGAACGTCGCGTACGACAACCCGGGCACCGCGGCCGATGGGCTGCGGACCAACGACGACTTCGGCATGTACAACGGGGCCACCGACCGCTACGACTGGAAGCTCGTCGGCAAGAAGGAGATCTATGTCCCGTACAACTCGTACAAGCTCACCGACCCCAAGTACAAGTATTCGGACATCCTCAAGCCCGGCCACATCAACGAGGACCTCTCGCGCTGGGAGATGCACCGCGTCTGGGTGGTGGATTCCACGTTGAAGCAGGGCACGAGCCACATCTATGCGCGCCGCACCTTCTACATCGACGAGGACAGCTGGGCGATCCTGCTGATCGACAAGTACGACGCGCGCGGCGAGCTGTGGCGCACCGCCGAGCTGCATAACGAGAACTGGTATAACGTCCCGATGTTCTACGCCGCGGTCGAGGTGCACAACGACCTCCAGTCCGGGCGCTACATCGCGATGGGGCTTTCCAACGAAGTGAAGCGGATCTACGAACCCATCAAGCGCTCGCCGGGCGACTACACGCCCGCCAACCTGCGCGGAGAAGGCACGCGCTAGCGCAAGTGAGGAAGGCACTCGGTGCCGCAGCCCTCGGCTGCGGCATTTTCTTTTCCGCCGGCGTCTGCGCCGCGGAGATCCTGCCCGAAGCGGGCACGATTCCCGCGGCGATGGTGCAGCGCCTGCTGATCCTCGATGCATGCCGCGCCGGCAACCGCATCGTCGCGGTAGCCGACCACGGCTACATCGTGCTCTCGGATGACGGCGGCAAGTCGTGGCGGCGCGCGAAGGCGCCGTCCGCGCCGCTGCTCACCGCGGTCGATTTCCGCGATTCGAAGATAGGCCTCGCCGTGGGGCACGACACGACGATCCTCGGCACCGACGACGGTGGCGAAACGTGGACGCAGCGCTTCTCGGATCCCAAGGCGCAGGGACCGCTCCTCGACGTCGCATTCCTGTCGGGCACCCTCGCCGTCGCCGTGGGCTCCTACGGCGCGTACTACGAGAGTGCCGACGCCGGGAAGACCTGGGCTTCGCGCAAGATCACCGCCGACGACAAGCACTTCAACTCGATCGTGAACCTGGGCGAGGGGCGACTCATGATCTTCGGCGAGGCCGGCACCATCCTCGCCTCCGGCGACGAGGGCAAGACCTGGACGCCGGTCGCTTCTCCCTACCAGGGCTCGTTCTTCGGTGCCGTGGTCGCGTCCGACGGCGCCATCGTCACCTACGGCATGCGCGGCCATATCTTCCGATCCGCCGACAAGGGCAAGAGCTGGCACGGCGTCGACAATGCCTCTAACGCATCGCTCCTGGGAAGCGAGCGGCTCGCCGACGGCTCGCTCGTCCTCGCGGGTGCGGCGGGCACGGCGCTCGTAAGCCGCGACAATGGCGTGTCCTTCCAGCCCATCGACACGCATACGACCCGCACGCTCGTGAAGCCGCTTCCCGGGGCCGGCACCACCGTCCTCCTCCTCGGCGAGGCGGGCCCGCGCGAAGCGGCGCTCGCACCCCGGCGATGAGCCTCGAACGCGTGATCCAGGGCATCTCGTCGGCGATATTCGACCACCGGCGCGCGTGGCTCGTGGTGTTCGCGATCGCGACCGCGCTCTTCGCCGCATCGGCTTCGCGTCTCGCGGTCGACGCGGGCTTCAGCAAGATGGTGCCGCTCTCGCATCCCTACATGAAGGTGTACCGCGAGTACGAGAAGGAATTCGGCGGAGCCAACCGCGTGGCCATCGCGCTCATGCAGAAGGACGGCGACATCTTCGACAAGGCCTACATGGCCAAGCTGAAGGGCCTCACCAACGATGTGTTCCTGCTGAACGGCATCGACCGGCCGACCGTGAAGTCGCTCTTCACGCCGAACACGCGCTTCATCGAGGTGGTGGAGGAGGGCTTTTCGGGCGGCAACGTGATCCCGGCGACCTTCCAGGGCACGCCCGCCGACCTCGCGACGGTACGCACCAACGTAGAAAAGTCGACCGAGGTGGGCCGCACGGTCGCCAACGACTTCTCGGGCGCGCTGGTCGTCGCGGGACTGCTGGAGATCGACCCCCAGTCGCAGCCCCCCAAGCGCCTCGACTACTTCGAGCTCTCCCACCGGCTGGAGGAGCTGCGCGCCAAGTACACGGGCGGCAACCAGACCGTGCACATCATCGGTTTCGCCAAGGCCGTGGGCGACATTCGCGACGGCGCACGCGGCGTGATCCTCTTCTTCGGCATCGCCTTCGCCATCACGCTCGCCCTCATGATCTGGTTCGTGAAGGACGTGAAGCTCACGCTGGTCGCGCTCGTCGTGGCGATGATGCCGGTGCTGTGGCTCCTGGGCACGCTTCCCGTCCTCGGCTTCGGCATCGATCCGCTTTCGATCCTGGTGCCGTTCCTCATCTTCTCGATCGGCGTCTCCCATGCGGTGCAGATGACCAAGACCTGGGAGCGCGAAGTGGCCTCGGGAAGCGACGGGCTCACCGCCTCGCGGCGGGCGTTCGCGCGCCTCTTCATCCCCGGGACCTTGGCGCTCCTCACGAACGTGCTCGGCTTCGCGGTGATCATGTTGATCCCGATCGACATCGTGCGCGAGCTGGGCATCACGGCTTCGCTCGGCGTGGGCTGGATGATCCTCACCAACAAGGCGCTCCTGCCCATCCTCCTCTCGTACCTGCGCCTTTCGCGAAGCGCCGTTCACCAGGAGGCCTATCAGGAGAGCCGAGACCAGCGCGTGTGGCGCGCCGCTTCGCATTGCGTGGACCCGGGGCGCGCGCGCGCGATCGTCGCCGCGGCGGTCGCGATCCTGGCGCTGGGCCTTTGGCAGGCGCATCACCTGAAGGTTGGCGACTATGGCATCGGCGTCCCGGAGCTGCGCCCCGACTCGCGCTACAACCTGGACAACGCGACCATCGTGAAGAAGTTCGCGATCGGCGTGAACACGCTCGGCGTGGTCGCGCAGACCCACGACGTGCAGGGCGCCTGCACGCGCTACGACATCATGAGCACCATCGAGCGCTTCGACTGGTACATGCAGAACGTGCCGGGAACGCAATCGGTGATCTCGCTCCCGGGCATGGCGAGGATCGTGAACGCCGGCTTCAACGAGGGCAATCCCAAGTGGCGCCAGCTGCCGCGCGACCCGCAGGTGATGGCCCAGTCGGTGTCTCCGATCGACACGTCCACCGGGCTCCTCAATCCCGATTGCAGCGCGATGCAGGTCCTCGTGAACACCACCGACCAGCAGGGTGAAACGATCGCCCGGCTGGTCGCCGCGGTGAAGACCTTCGCGGCGGAGCACGACTCGCCGCAGCTCCAGTTCAAGCTCGCCACCGGCAACATGGGCGTCGCCGCCGCCACCAACGAGGCCGTGGACAAGGCGCGCTGGGAGATGAACCTCGCCATCTTCGGGGCACTCCTCGTGATGTGCATGGCGACCTTCAGGAGCCTGCGTGCGACGCTCTGCATCCTGATCCCGCTCGCGATCGTCTCGGTGCTCTGCGAGGCGCTGATGCCCACGCTCGGCATCGGACTCAAGGTCTCGACGCTTCCGGTGATCGCGCTCGGGGTGGGGGTGGGAGTGGACTACGGCATCTATCTCTACGACCGCATCGAGAAGCACCTCGAGGAGGGCAAGGACCTCGCGACGGCCTTCTACGAGGCGCTGAACGAGCGCGGCACCGCGATGGTGTTCACGGCGGTCACCATGACGATCGGCGTGGCGACGTGGGCATTCTCCGCCCTCAAGTTCCAGGCCGACATGGGCGTGCTGCTCGCCTTCATGTTCTTCCTCAACATGGTGGGGGCGCTCTTCCTGCTGCCCGCTCTCGCGGCGTTCCTGCTGGGGCGCCACGCGGCGCGAAGGCGGGCGGGCTAAGGCAATGCATCGCGCGTTGCTCGCGATCGGCGCATTCGCGATGGCGCTGGGCGTGGTCCTGGGCGCGGTCTCCGCGCACGCGACGCATGGCGCCGCGCACCCCGATGCAGCCCACCTGCTCACCGCGGCGGTCACCTATCACCTCGTGCATGGGCTCGCCCTCGTGATCGAGGGTGCGATGTGGCGCGCGTGGCCCTCGCGCTGGCTCCTGGCCGCCTACGTGCTGCATGCGGCGGGCCTCGTGCTCTTCTGCGGCGGCATGTGGATCCTCGCAATGACCGGAGCTTCCCTGGGGCCCGTCGTACCGTCGGGCGGCCTCGCTTTCATCGCGGGGTGGATCGCGCTGGCGGTGTACGCGTGTCGGATGCCGCGCGGATGATCTTCGCACGAGCGGTCGCGGCGGTCGCGGCGCTGTCCTTCGCCTGCGCTCAAGCTGCATTGCTCGACAGCGCGAACCTGGGCTTCGAATCCTGGAGCGACGAAGGTCATCCCGACCATTGGGGGGTTGGCGCGGGAACCTTCCACGTGCGAAGGGATTGCGACATGGCGCACGAGGGCCGGTGCTCGGCGAGATTCGACGCCATCGCCACGGCCACCCGCGAGTTCGCGAGCCTTGGGCAGGGTGTCGCGCCCGGCGCGGCGGCAGGCCACCGGTTGAAGCTCTCGGGCTGGATCCGCACGCGCGACGTGAGCGACGGATACGCGGGTTTGTGGCTGCGCGTGGACGGCAGGCGCGGCTCGGTGCTGGGTCTCGAGAACATGCACGAGGGCGGTGCGCGCGGCACCACCGACTGGCGGCGATTCGAGGCGTCGGTCCCCGTCGTCCCCAATGCGGCGCGCGTGGTCTTCGGCGTCCTGATGACGGGCAGCGGAACCGCCTGGTTCGACGATCTCTCGCTCGAAGTGGACGAATCGGTGGACGTCCCGCCGTATCCCGAAATCGAGCCGCAGCCCAGGCCCGTACCTTCGCAGGCGCTCTCGGACGATGCGTCGCTTCGCATTCCCGCGGCGCAGCTTGCCGAAGTGAAGCCCGAATGGCGCGAGGAGGCCGTGAAGCGCGCGCATCCGATCCGCTCGCTCTTCAGCGACGACTTTTCCGACCTGGCCTTCCTCGCGCCACTTTTGGACGGCAAGCGCCTGGTGCAGCTGGGCGAGAGCGGGCACGGAGTTGCCGAATTCAACTGGATGAAGGTGCGGCTCGTGAAGTACCTGCACGAGCGCCTGGGATTCGACGTGCTCGCGTTCGAAAGCTCGCTCTCGGGCTGCGACGTCGCCGATTCGCGGATCGGCTCGGAGCCAGCGCAGGAGGTGATGCGCGATTGCCTCTTCGCGGTATGGGGCACTTCGGAGGTCGAGCCCTTGTTCGAATACCTCGAAGCCCAGCGCAAGACGGGACATCCGCTCGAGCTTGCCGGCTTCGATACGCAGAATAGCGGCCGCGCGAAGGGTGCCGTGAGCGAAAGGCTGGTGCGCTTCGCCGCCATGCTCGATGCGCCGCTCGCCGCCGCGATCCTCGAGGACGAGGGCAACCTGCGGGCGCCGATGGCGGCAAAGGATTCCGAGCGCATGGGCAAGGCCTACGCCGAATTGGCGCAGCGCCTCTCGAAGCGGCGCGACGATCTCCTGGCGCGGGGCGCCAACGGCGCGCAGCTGGACATCACGATCCAGGAGGCGCTCTCGCGAATCCGCTATGTCGAGCAGTTGGCCCGAACCGCGGAAGACGGATACCCGGTCCGCGACGAAGGCATGGCGGACAACCTCGATTTCCTTCTCGATCGCAGGTTCCCCGGGCGAAAGATGATCGCCTGGGCCCACAACTTCCACGTGGCGAAGGAGCCGCGGGCGAGCGAGGATGCGAAAACCATGGGCACCTTCGTCGCGAAGCGCCGCGGGGCGGAGGTCTACACGGTGGGCCTCTACATGGGGCGCGGCGTGGCGACCGAGAACGACCGCAAGCCATACGACATCGCTCCGCCGCCGGCCCAATCGCTCGAGGCGATCCTGGCGGGCGCCGGTTGGAAGATGAGCTTCACCGATCTGTCGAGGCAGCCGGTTCCTTCGTGGGCCCGCGAGACGCTCATGTCGAGGGACTGGGGCAAGTATCCGGCGAAGATCGTTCCCTCACGCGCCTACGATGGCGTCATCTACATCGACACGGTGACGCCGCCCGACTACCTGCAATAGCTAGCTGGCCGCCTGGATCATCATCTCCACCGTGGAGATGACATTCGAGAAAGAGTGCAGCGCGATGGGTACGAGCACGGAGCCCGTCTTCACTCGCGCGGTCCCGAGCAGCACGCCGAGTGCGAAGATAGTTGCCATGCCGTAGAGGTCGTATTGGCCGTGGATGGCGGCCCAGGCAAGCGACGAGACCAGCACGGCCCCGCTCGCACCCAGCCGCGTCGGGCGCAGCCCCGAGACGAGGAAGCCACGGAAGATGAGCTCCTCGGTCACGGGCGCCACGGCGACGACCGCGAACACGAGCGAAAGCTTTTCGCCGGTCGCCCACGCGACCTGCATCACTTCCGGAACGATCGGCTTGCCCAGCATCCAGGTGAGCACATCGCAGGCCATGGCGAAAACAAGGAGCACCGGGATCCAGGTGCGCATCCAACCCGGCGCCGGCGGCACGAGCGCGAGGGAGTCGGCGAACGTGGACCCGGATCGCGCCTTGACGATGCCCAGGAGCGCGAGGAGGCACAACGGGTCGACCACGAACACGGCAGCGGCGATGAAGTCGCCGTTGGTCGCGAGCGTCGCGATCTCGGATTCCCCGGGGGTGCGCCCCGGGGGGCTCGATGCGCCCAGGATGATGCCGAGGAAGACGAATTGCAGCACGTAGAAGAGCGTGAGCACGAGCGCGGTCCAGAAGAGCGTGGCGGCCGGTCCCCAGCGCGCGGCGGTATCGGGAGGCATGCCGTCAGCTGGCGAGCGAGGTCATGCGAGCACCGCGTCGCCCACCCGCACCTGGCCCGCCGTGACCGAGACCATGTTCATCCCGAACATGAGGCCGAATTCATTGCTCTCGCGGAAGGTGGCCAGGGTTGCGAGCGGCTCGGGCCCCGTCACTTCGCCGGTCGCCTGGTCGGTCGTCGTGACCTGGCAGCGGCCGCAGGGCTTCACGCCGCGGAAGGCGGCGGCGCCGATGCGGACGTCCGTCCATCCGTCCTCGGCGTACGGCGCCGAGCCCGAGACCACCAGGTTGGGGCGGAAGCGGTTCATGGGCAGCTCCGTGTGTCCGCGTGCCGCCAGGCGCTTGTTGAGATCCGCGAGCGAGCCCTCGCCGATGAGCAGGTACGCATAGCCGTCCGCGAAGGCTACGCGCTTGCCCTCGCCGGCGTATTGCTCGTTCGAGTAGCGCTCGGAATTCTGAGGCATGTACACGAGGCGGCACGGCATCTCGAGGTACTCGGAGAGCCACCAGTCGGCCTCCCGCGAGGCGGGCACGGCGTCCACGGTGCTTCGCCATACGCGAACCTTCATCGAAGGCGCCGGCGGCGGTTGCAGCGGCACCTCGACGCTGCCCGCATCCGGGGCGGAAAGCGAGAGGAAGCCGCCCTCCAGGTCCGTCCAGACGGTCGCCATCTTCGGGTGCTCGCGCTGCGACATGAACACCCCCTCGGAGTCCACGACCATCCAGCGCCGGTCGTTCTCGACCCCACGGTCCGTGCAGCGCGCTTCCTCGCGCGCGATGCCCTTCAGGCCCTTGACGGGATAGACGTTGATCTGGGAGATCGTGAGCCCCATGTGCTCGGCAGCCGGCAGGAAAAGGCTCTAAGATTACCTCATTGAAATCGCACCCCGGCCTCGCGCCGGGGCGACACCAGGAGACACCATGGCCCTGTGGGACAAGCTGATCGGTGAGCTGGTCGACATCGTCGAGTGGCTGGACGACTCGCACGACACGCTCGCCTACCGCTTCGAGCGCTACCAGAACGAGATCAAGTACGGTGCGAAGCTCGTGGTTCGCGAGGGCCAGATGGCGGTCTTCATCAACGAGGGCAAGCTTGCCGACGTGTACAAGCCCGGCACCTACGAGCTCAATACGCAGAACATGCCCGTCCTCGCCACGCTGCGCGGCTGGAAGTTCGGCTTCAACAGCCCCTTCAAGGCCGAGGTGTACTTCGTCTCCACGCGCAAGTTCACGGACCTCAAGTGGGGCACGCCCGGGCCGGCGATGATGCGCGACAAGGATTTCGGCATGGTCCGCGTGACCTCCTACGGCATCTACTCGATCCGCGCCAAGGACCCCGGCATCATCGTGAAGGACCTCGTCGGCACGGAAGGGCGCTTCACCGTCGAGCAGGTGCAGGACAACTTGCGCGGCAAGATCGGGCTGCGCATCAAGGAGCTCATGCCCGAGCTCGGCATCCCGGTGATCGAGATGTCGGCCAAGGTGTACGAGATGGGCAACAAGCTGCGCGAGCGGCTGCAGTCCGACTTCGATGCCCTGGGCCTGGAGCTCGTGGAAGTGCAGGTGCAGGACATCGGCCTGCCCGAGGAGGTGGAGAAGGCGATCGACAAGCGCGGCGCCATGGCAGCCGTGGGCGATCTTCGCGCGTATACGCAATATGAGACCGCGAGCTCGATCCACGATGCCGCCGCCAATCCCGGCGGCGCCGCGGGCGCCGGCATGGGCCTGGGCGCGGGGATCGCGATGGGCGCCAACATGATGAGCAGCATGTCGCCCGCGGCCGCGGCTTCGGCCGCTTCGGCCGGGCCGCCGCCGATCCCGGGCGCCGCGCTCTACCATGTGGCGCAGGGCAACGCCCAGACCGGGCCCTTCGACATGGCGACGCTCCAGCAGCAGGCCGCGACCGGGCAGGTCAATCGCAACACGCTGGTCTGGAAGAACGGCATGCCGCAATGGGCGAAGGCTGGCGACGTTCCGGAGCTGGCGGCCCTCTTCTCGAACGTGCCGCCGCCGCTCCCGCAGTAAGTGCCCGACACCTTCGTCAAGACATTCCCGTGCGGCGGATGCGGCGCGAAGCTCACCTTCGCGCCCGGCACGCACACGCTGAAGTGCGAATTCTGCGGCCACACGAACGAGATCGCGGAGAACGACACGCGGGTCGAGGAGCAGGACTTCGAGACCTACCTGCACGCGCTCGAGGGCAAGCAGGAGACCTTCGAGGAAGAGCACGTGCGCTGCGACAAGTGCGGCGCCGAGCAGAACCTCGGCGCCAACCTCTTCGCGGGCGTGTGCTCCTTCTGCGGCGCGAACATCGTCTCGAAGAGCTACGCGCACCGCCGCATCCAGCCCAAGGCGATGATCCCGTTCGCGATCGGAAAGCAGTCCGCCCAGGACGATTTCCGCAAATGGGTGAGGGGCCTGTGGCTTGCGCCCGGTGAGCTGAAGAAGTACGCCGAGAGCGACGCCGGCGTGACCGGCACGTACCTCCCGTTCTGGACCTACGATTGCCGCACGTCGACCGACTACACGGGCGAACGTGGCGAGGACTACTACACGACCGAAACGCGGACGGGGAAGAACTCCGCCGGCGAGAACGTGACCGAGTCGGTGCAGGTGAAGCACACCAACTGGACGCCCGCCTCGGGTCATGTCGACCATTTCCACGACGACGTGCTGGTGCTCGCCTCGAATACGCTGCCGCGCACGCTGCGCGGCGCCATGGCGAGCTGGGATCTCAAGAAGCTCGTGCCCTACCAGGCCGAGTACATCAGCGGATATCGCGCGGAGGCCTACCAGGTCGGGCTCGCCGAGGGCTATCCGATCGCCAAGCAGCAGATCGACGCGACGATCTATGGGTTGGTTCGCCAGGACATCGGCGGCGACGAGCAGCGCGTGGAGAACCTCTCGACTCGCTACAGCGAGATCAAGTTCAAGCACGTGCTGCTGCCGGTCTGGGTCTCGGCCTACCGCTTCCGCGACAAGACCTACCGGTTCCTGGTGAACGGCCAGACGGGCGAGGTGGCCGGCGAAAGCCCGCTCTCCTGGCAGCGAGTGACGTTCCTCGTGATCACGATCGTCATCGTGCTCCTCGCCATCCTCATCTTCGGGAGCCGGCATTAGCGACGTCGTGACGGAGGTCACGCCGTATTCCGTCCTCATGTCGCGGGTCGAGGTGAGCCCCGGCGAATCGCGCCTGCTCGTTCCGGACGATTGGCTGCAGGGCCGCACGCTGTTTGGCGGGTTGCAGGCGGCGATCGTTTTGAAGGCGATGCGTACGCTGGCGCCCGAATCGGCGCTGCGCTCGATGCAGGTCACGTTCGTGGGGCCGGTAGCGGGTGGCGCGGTGCACGCGCGGGCGCGGATCCTGCGCACCGGCAAGAACACCACGCACGTCGAGGGGCGCATCGTGAACGGGGAGGAGACGCTCGCCACGATGGTGGCGGTGTTCGGCGTCGCGCGTGCCTCGTCGGTGAATATGCGCCCGCGGCAGGCCGCCATCGCCTCCGGCAAGGCGATCGAGATGCGCTACGCGGCAGGCGCCGTCCCAAGCTTCACGCAGCACTTTAAGGCGCGGTGGCTGCGCGGCGGGCCGCCCTTCAGCGGCGCGACGGATCCGGAGAACGTGATCGAGCTCGGCATGCGCGACGCCGCACCGGCCAGCGAATATCACGTGCTCGCCATGGCCGACTTCATCCCGCCGATCGCGCTCGCTTTCCTGAAGGAGCGCGCCGCGGCCGCGTCACTCAACTGGATGCTGGAGCTACTCGTGGACGACCTGGGCACGTTGCCGCTGGAAGGCTGGCGCGTGGACGCCCACATGGTGGCGGCCGCGGATGGCTACACGCACCAGTCGCTCGAGCTCTGGGCTCCGGGTGGGGTCCTCGTGGCGCTGGGACGCCAGACGATGGTGGTGTTCGCCTGAAGGGCTGTGCTAACAGACGCAACCTGCGTTAGTATCGTCGCACGATAAAAAAGCCGGGGGGCGAAGATGAGGGGAGTTACAAGGGCGGCCTGCCTGTTGGCGAGCGTCGTGGCCCTTTCGGGCTGCATTTCCATGACGCCGGCCACGTACATGGTGTCGCCGGACACGAAAAGCTCCCTCGCCAGGTTCCAGGGCGCGACACTGGTGGTTGCCGACATCGCAGGCCCGGCCACATTCGAGCCGATGTGCCGTGCCGTCGGGAAGATTTCGGTGGCTGACGACATGACCATCGGCCAGTTCATCGCCAGGGGATTCAACGACGAGCTCAAGTTCGCGGGGCTCTATGCCGCGAACGGCGTGAAGCTCACCGGTACCGTGACGAAGGCGGCGTTCTCCTCGAGCGCGCTGATCGTCAACGGCTACTGGGACCTCGCAATCACGCTGCAATCGAGCAACGGGCAGTCCGTGGCGATCGAGAACCGCTACGATTTCGACGCGGGATTCATCGGGGCGTCGGCGTGCAACAACACGAGCCGCGCCCTCGGGCCGGCTGTCCAGCAACTCGTGCAGAAGACCGTCAACGACCCGCGTTTCGCCGCGCTGGTCCGCTAAGGGGAGGATCCGATGAAATACAGAACCCATGCAGCGCTGCTCGTCGCCGCGCTTCTCGCCGCCGGCTGCGCGATCACCCAGACGGTGAAGCCGGTCTCGGTGGCCGGCATCACGGATCTTTGCGTCAAGCGGAATTCGCGCGTGATGATGAACGACTTCCTGCCCGAGCTCACATCGCAGATCGGGAAGAAGGGGATCCACACGACAATCTACGACGGCGAGCGCCCCGCATCGTGCAAGTACAGCCTCGACTACACCGCCAATTGGCGCTGGGACATGGCGATGTACCTCGTGTTCGCCGAGATCAACGTCTACGACAACGGCCTGCTCATTGGCCAGGCGACCTACGATGCGCACGCCGGGGGAGGCCGACCCGACAAGTTCGGCCCCACCGCGGGAAAGCTGCGCGGCCTGATCGACCAGTTGTTCGCACGCTCCTGATCCCGGCCAGAACCTTCGAGGGAGGGCGCCCCGGGCGGCGGACGACGATGGTGTTCGCCCGGCGCAAAAAATCATGGAAACATTGAGGAAGTGACGGCGGATCCATTGATTGTTCGGCGGGACCGGAAGAAGCTCGCTTCGCCTTGACATGGCGTTGTGCCGATCGGGACCTGGTCATGCGCGTTTTGCAAATTATTGGCGTCCTGTGTGCCTTCGTGCCGGCGCTGGCCCTTGCCTACCAGGAGTCGTTGTCTTTTCGGCTCAACTCGGGCGGGGATGTGGAGGCAGTCATTTCCGGGATCACCGATTATTGCGGCTTGCAATTCGTCGGTCCCTCGGCGATCACGCGGACCGGCAACGATATCGAAATCTCGTCGCCGGACACCGAGTATCCCTGTTTCGTGGCCCCACCCTTCTCTGCCTATCAAGTGGTCGCCAATCTCGGCCCGCTGGACTCGGCGTCCACGTATCACGTGACGTGGAGCGAAGGCCCGGCAATGCTCGCGGGCCAGGTCTCGCCTGGCATGCTTCCCCCCGCATCGACGATCAACTACACAGCCCTTTGGTGGGTCTCGGCCGAATCAGGTTGGGGCATCAACATCAATCACCAGGACTCGACGATCTTCGCCGTGCTTTTTTCGTACGGCGGCGACGGCACTCCGATGTGGCTCGTCGCGCCGAACATGAGCCTCCTTGTCGATGGCTCGTTCAGCGGAGAGGTGTATCGCGTCGAAGGCGGCGCGGCCTTTGGTGCGCCGTGGGCGCGAGTCAAGGCCGTGGACGGGGTCGGTTGGATGACCGCTCGCTTCGCGTCCGACCAAGTGGGGACTGTGACCGTGATCTACGACGGTGAGGCGCTCGGGCAAGCGCCCGGAACGAAGACGCTCACGAAGACCATCGAAAAGGAGATTTTCAGCACGCCGACCACGTGCGGGGAGGGCAAGGGGTCGCGTGCGTCCCTCGCGAACTACCAGGACATGTGGTGGGACCCCGCCGAGCCCGGTTGGGGGCTTGCGATCGCCCACC
>DATBAI010000039.1:0-48288 GCA_036271595.1 Usitatibacter sp. | reverse complement strand
ACGCCGCCAGCAGCATGTCGCCCGCTGGTTTGCGTGCCACGCCATCGTCGCCTGCCACGACCGCCGTGAAGAATTCGAGGACGTCGAGCGTCGCGAGCAGTGTTTCGGTGAAGGCGCGGGGCTTGTTGGTCACGACGGAGAGGGGATAATGCGCCGCGCGCAAGGCGCACAGGCCCTCGAGCGCGCCCGGGAAGAGCGAGGCAGTGGTCCCGACGGTGCGCGCGTAGTGCGCGTCGAAAGCCTCCACCATCGGATCCCCCATCGCCGCATCGGCTCCTCGCATGTCGAGAGCACGTTCCACGAGCGAGCGCACACCGCGGCCGATGAGGCGCTCGACTTCCGACAGCGTGAGGGCGTCGATCCCCGCCTCCCGGAAAGCGGCAGCCAGGGCGGCGTGAATCTCGCTAGAGGAATCGACGAGCGTGCCGTCGAGGTCGAAGATGACTGCCCCGATGGCGATCGAAGTTCCCGTGCCGGTCGATGTGTCGGACGATTGCGGCAATGAGCCCTCGATTCCCGCCAAGCCAGGCGGGAATATACATGCGCCGCGGTTACTTCTCCTTGCTGTCCTTGTCCTTTTCGCCGCCCTGGCCCTTCCCTTGCTCGTTGCCATGCTCCCTGGCCTGCGGTGCCTTTTCCTGGGCTTGCGGATGGGGTGCCTGCTGCTGGTGGGCGGCCGGAGCCGGCTGGGGCTTGCGCTCGGCCTCGTGAGGCGGTGGCTTCGGCCCGGCTTGCGCGTGCGCAGCCGGCGTGGGGATCGGGTTGTGCTCGGCCTGCCGCGGCATCGGTTGCCCGCGCGACTCGGTTGCCGGTTGAGGCATGCGTCCGCCAGGCTGCTGCCGTGGCGCGGCCTGTTCGCGCGACGGCGTGGGCCCGGGCCTCGAGGGCTCATGCGCGGCCGGGACGGGCTGCGAGCGAGATTGCTGCGGTAGGTTCGGCCGCGCGCCCTGCGCTGGTTGCGGCGCGGACGAAGCCTGCGTCCTCAGCTGCTGGAAATGCTGCTGCGCCACGGGATCCTTCGGCGCGTATCGGTAGCTTCGCGTCTGGATCGCGGCTTGCTGGGAAGCCTGCGGATAGCGTGATCCGGAATATTGCCGCTGGTAGGTCGGCAGCGGCGCGGGCGCGGGTGCGGACTTGCGGTCCCATTTGTCCCAGCCGTTATGGCGCTGCTCCCAGGATTGCCCCCAGTGCTGTCCCCAATGCGGCGGATCCTGCGCGTTCCAGCCGCGGAAATACGCCGGCGCCACGCGGTAGTAGCGCACCGGGACTCGCAGCAGGTAGACCGGGACTTCCTGCGGATCCACGAGCGCCCACGGGCCGTTGTACCAGGAGCTCGCGTACCAGTTGTCGCCCTGGAAGAGCCAGTACAGGCCATCGTAGAAGAAATAGTTGGAGTTGATCCCCGGTGCGTAGTAGACCGGGTAGCCCGGAACGCGCTGCAGATCCGGGTAGGCGGGCAGGTTCACGCCGATGCTCGCCCCGGGCAGGTTGAAGTCGAGGCTCACCTGGCCATACGCCGGGCCCAGGGAGAAGAGGAGCATCCAGAGTGCGATCAAGGCACGGCGCATGGGGCTTGTCCTTCCGTGGGTTCAAGACTGACTGAGAACGCGAACCGGGCGTAAACGTTCCCCGGGCTTCAGGACAACGGCACCATCACCACCTTGCGATATGCCTCTCGGGCCGCAAGCGAGGCAAACCAGCGCTCGAAGCCCGGCAACGGTGGCCGCTCCACCGGCAACGCCATCCAGCGCCACGCCGCGCAGCCGACGGCGATGTCGCCCATGGTGAAAGCATCACCGCCCACGTAGGCCGTGCGCACGAGCTGGGCATCGAGGACGCGAAGCACGTCGAGCGTCTCGAGGCGCGAGGCTTCGATCGTCGAGGGATCTCTTCGCTCGACCGGCGTCCGCATGAAAGCGCGGAAGAGCGGCACCATCGTGGGCCAGAGCGTGGAGTTCGCCCAATCCATCCATCGGTCGGCATTCGCGCGCGCCGCCGGATCGACGGGCCACAGCGTTCCCTGCGCGTGCTTCGAGGCGAGGTAGCGCACGATCGCATTCGATTCCCATACGACGAAGCCGCCGTCGTCGATCGTGGGTACGAGGCCATTGGGATTCATCGCGAGGAATTCCGGCGTGTTCACGACGCCAAAATGCTTCCCCGCATCGACGCGGCGATATGCGAGGCCCAGCTCCTCGAAGCACCAGAGGACCTTCTGGACGTTGACCGAATCGGCGTTGCCCCAGATCGTGAGATGCGCTGTATTCATGCGATGGATGAAAAAAAGCCGCTCGTCGAGCGGCTTCATTTGAGGCATAACAAGTGAATTGGTAGGCGCGATTGGACTCGAACCAACGACCCCCACCATGTCAAGGTGGTGCTCTAACCAGCTGAGCTACGCGCCTAAAGATCCGAATGACGAATTTTACTCGAAAACCCGCCCATCCTCATCTCTCCGTGGTGCCCGTGCGCCTCGGCGCCCTCGATCGCCCCGCCCTCCTCGAGCATTTCAAGTCGCTCGAGGCCGAGGACCGGCGCCTTCGCTTCGCCCTTCCCCTGGGAGACGCCGCGCTCGAAGCCTATGTCGAGCGCATCGACTTCGAAGGCGACGATGTGCTCGCGGTCCACGACGAGGCTCTCCACATCGTCGCGGCGATCCACGTGGCCCGCGCGGGCGAGGCGGCCGAGCTGGGGCTCTCCGTGCTGCCCGGCCACCGTGGAACCGGGGTGGGCACGGCGCTCTTCGACCGCGCCGTGGTGCGCATCCGCAACCGCGGCCTCGCGTCGGTCTACATCCATTGCCTCGCCGAGAACGCCGCGATGATGCACATCGCGCGCAAGCTCGGCATGCGCATCGTTCGTGAGGGCGGGGAGAGCGACGCCTACCTCGCGCTTCCACGCGCCACCGCGCAGACGCAATGGAACGAATGGGTGAACGACCAGCACGGGAACGCCGTGAAAGCCATTCGCCAGCAGGCGCGCATTTCTCGCGCCCTCCTCGGGATCTTCGGCTAGGCGGCCTGCAGCCAGAGTCCCTTCAGGTACTCGCCCTCGGGGAAGTGGATCGAAACCGGGTGGTCGAGTGCGGCGCCCAGGTGCCGGCGGATCTGCATATCGACGCGCGCATCGGCCGCGGCTCCCGCGACGATCTTCTGGAAGAGATCCGGGCTCACCGCGCCCGAGCACGAGAACGTGAGCAGGTGCCCGCCCGGTGCGAGCAGCTTCATCGCCCAGAGGTTGATGTCCTTGTACGCACGCGCGGCGTTGGCGACATGCTTCTCCGTCGGTGCGAACTTCGGTGGGTCGAGGACGATGAGCCCGAACTTGCGGTTCTGGTCGCGGAACGTGCGAAGCTGCGAGAAGACGTCGGCCGCGAGCCATTCGGCCCGTAAAGCATCGAGCGCATTGATCTCCACGTGGCGCCGCGCCACGGCGAGCGCTTCCTCGGACGTGTCGAGGGAGGTCACGCGGGTAGCGCCCGCCTTCAGCGCCGCGAGGCTGAACCCGCCCGTATAGCAGAATCCGTTCAACACCTCGCGGCCCGCGGCGAGCGAGCCCGCGAGCGTGCGGTTCTCGCGCTGGTCCAGGTAGAACCCGGTCTTCTGGCCGTGCACGACGTCCACCTCGTACGCGATGCCGTCCTCGTGGATTCGCACGACAGTCGCCGCGGGGCCGAGGAGCGGCCCGGTGCGGGGCGCCAACCCTTCCAGGCCCCGCACCTCGACGTCGGATCGCTCGTAGACCGCCTTGGCGCCGGTCAGCTCGGCCAGGAGCCGCGGCCATGCCTCGCGCCAGCGCTCCGCTCCCGCCGAGAGGATCTGCACCACCACCGTATCGGCGTAACGATCCGCGACGAGCCCGGGCAAGCCGTCGGATTCTCCATGCACGAGGCGCATCGCATCGCTGCCCGCGGGCAATGCGCGCCGCCGCGCGATCGCGGCCGCGAGCCGCTCGCGCAGGAATGCCTCGTCGATCGTGTCCTTCGCCTCGAACGACCAGGCGCGCGCGCGGATCTGCGACTCCGCGCAGAACGCCGCCCACGCGAGGAATGCGCCGTCCTTGCCGTGGACCCCAATCGTTTCGCCGTTGCCGGGGTTACCCTCGACGGCTTCGATCGCGCCGGAAAAGACCCAGGGATGCCGGTGCCGAAGGGATTTCTCGCGCCCGGCCTTGAGGACGATTCGAGGATTCAAGGTCCATAATTCTACGATGAATGCCCGCATCATCGAGAAAGTCGGCGACCTCACCCGGGAGGCCGTCGATGCGATCGTGAATGCCGCGAATTCGAGCCTCATGGGCGGCGGCGGCGTAGACGGCGCCATTCACCGCGCCGGCGGCCCGGAGATCCTCGCGGCGTGCCGCACGATTCGCGAAACGGAATATCCCGACGGGCTTCCCACCGGCGAAGCGATCATCACCACGGGCGGGAGCCTTCCCGCGAAGTACGTGATCCACACGGTCGGTCCGATCTATGGCCAGCACCGTGGAGACGAGCCGAAACTGCTGGCCCGCTGCTACGAGAATTCCATCGCGCTCGCCGCGAAGCATGGGCTCGCGACGATCGCGTTTCCGGCGATCTCGACCGGCGTGTACGGCTATCCGAAGGAAGAAGCGAAGCAGGTGGCGCTTGCCGCGGTCGAACTCGCACTCGCGGCGCATCCTTCGATCGAGGAAGTGCGGTTGGTCGTATTCCTGCCCTCGCGGGAACGACGCTAGAGCCGCCGCGCCGTATCGACTCCGGGTACATCGGTCACCTGCCGCAGCACCCGCACGATGCCGTCCGCGCTCGACACCTGCAACGTGAAACGCATGAAGGCGTGAGCCCCGCGCGAGAGCGTATTCACCGCGGTCACGTTGATGCGCTCCCGCGCGATCGCCTCCGAGATGTCGCGCAGCAGGCCCTGGCGGTCGAGCGCCACCACCTCGATCTCCGCGAAGAACGGCGCCTCGGCCGTATTGCCCCAATCGGCGGCCATGAGGCGCTCGCGCTGCTCGGGAGATAGCGTCGTGATGTTCCGGCAATCGTTGCGGTGGACCATGACGCCGCGCGTTCGCGTGACGAATCCAACGATCGGATCGGGCGGAACGGGCTTGCAGCACCGGGCCACCATGGTGGCGATGTTGTTCACGCCGAGGACGAGCACGCCCGACGAGGGCTTCGGCGCCGGCGCGGGCGTGACGTGGATCGCCGGCGCTTCCACCGGCGCGGGCATCTCACCGCGCACGGCGACCTCGATCTGGCGCGTGCTCACCTCGCCGCGCCCGAGGGCGGCGTAGAAGTCCTCCAGCTTCGGAAAGCCGCAGGCATGCGCGACCGATTCATGCGAGTGGCTCGTGGCGCCGAGCCTCGAGAGTTCCTTGTCCAGCACGGCGCGCCCGGCCGCCACGTCGTGCTCGTGGTCCTCGTGGCGGAACCACTGGCGGACCTTGGCGAGCGCGCGCGGGCTTGCGAGATAGCCCAGCTGCGGCGAGAGCCAATCGCGCGATGGGCCGCCCTGCTTCGCGGCCATGATCTCCACGCGCTGCGCGTTCTGGAGCTTGTAGTCGAGCGGCACCATCTGCCCGTCGACCTTGGCGCCGCGGCAGCGGTGGCCGAGATCGGTGTGCACGTGGTAGGCGAAGTCGAGCGGCGTCGATCCCTGCGGGAGGTCGATCACCCGCCCTTGCGGCGTGAGCACGTAGAGCGTGTCCTCGAAGACCGCCCGCGCCGCCGGCCGCGCCGCGCCTTCGTCGAGCACTTCCTGCTTCCACGCGAGCACCTGGCGCAGCCAAGCGATCTTCGAATCGAACGCCTTGTCCGAGCGCGTGCCTTCCTTGTAGCGCCAGTGCGCCGCCACGCCGTGCTCGGAATGCCGGTGCATCTCCTCGGTACGGATCTGGACTTCGAGCGTCTTGCCTTCGGGCCCCACGACCGCGGTGTGCAGCGACTGGTAGTCGTTCGCCTTGGGATTGGCGATGTAGTCGTCGAATTCGCCCTCGACGGGGCGCCACAGGTCGTGCACCACGCCCAGCACCGTGTAGCACTCGCGGACGTTGCGAACGATCACGCGCACGGCACGGATGTCGTAGAGCCTCTCGAAAGGCACGTGCTTCCCGCCCATCTTTCGCCAGATCGAGTAGATGTGCTTGGGCCGGCCCTGGATCTGCGGCTGGATGCCGGCACCCGAGAGCTCGGCGCGGAGCTTCTCGATCACGCGCTGGATATAGGCCTCGCGCTCGCTACGCTTCTCGTCGAGGAGCTGCGCGATCTTCTTGTAGAGGTCCGGCTCGGTGAAGCGGAACGAGAAGTCCTCGAGCTCCCATTTGAGGTCGGAGACGCCCAGGCGGTTGGCGAGCGGCGCGAAGAGCGAGAGCGTCTGTGCCCCCGCGGCGCGGCGTATCGCCTCGTCCGACCTGGTGAGCGAGCGCATCTGCACCACGCGCTCGGCGAGCTTGATCAGGACCACCCGCACATCCTCGGCGATCGCCAGCAGCATCTTGCGCAGCTGCTCCGGATCGATGCCCGCGGCGTCGAGGGACTCGATGCGCCCGGCGCGTGCCACGCCGCGAAGCAGGCGCGCCAGCTCGTCGCCGAACGCGCTCTGGATCGCCTCGAGGTCGATCTCGCGCTCCGGGATCGCCTGGCTCACGAGGGCCGCGGCGATGGTCTCGGGATCGGCTCCCTGCGAGAGGAGGAGGTGGGCGGTGGCGAGCGCGCGCTCGAGCGGCTCGGTGCGGCCGGAGGCCTGGGAGGCGCCGCGAACGAAATGAAGGGCACGCACCGCGAGCTCGGCGTTGGGAGCGCCGAAAGCGGTGCGCAGCTCGCCCTCGAACGGGGCGATATCGGTGGCGACGGGGGGGCTCAGCACGGGCGAAAGTGACCTCGATTCGATTCTACGTGCGGAAAATTCCGCATGTCCATCAGGGAATTGTCCCGGGCGCCGGAAGGCCCTGGCGGGAGAGGATGTCCCATCCCGCGCCATCGATCGCCTGGTGGCGGCGCGGCCCCAGGCGATCCGGCGCGGTGCTTCCCGGCCTCCGGCATTCGCCGGAGGCCGGTTTTTCTTTTGCTATCCTTGGCATGCGGCTTGCTGCCGCTAAGCCGATGGAATCACCCTCCCCGCTCTTCAACGAGATGTTCGACGCCAACCGTGGCGTGAGGGCGCATTACGCCGCGTTCGCCGAGTGGCTCGCGGAAACGCCGGCCGGGCGCATCGAGCAGAACCGGCGCGCGGCCGACCTCCTGTTCCACCGCGTCGGAATCACGTTCGCGGTTTATGGCGAAGCTTCCGGAACCGAGCGGCTGATTCCGTTCGACATCGTGCCGCACGTGATCCCCGGGGAGCAGTGGGACGATCTCGCGCGGGGGCTGCGCCAGCGCGTGCAGGCGCTGAACCGGTTCCTGCACGACATCTACCACGGCCAGGAGATCGTCCAGGCCGGGATCATCCCCGCGGACGCCGTGAACCAGAACGCGCAGTTTCGCCGCGAGATGATCGGCGTGGACGTGCCCGGTGGCGTCTACGCGCACGTGGCCGGCGTGGACATCGTGAAGCACGCCGACGGCGAGTACTACGTGCTCGAGGACAACCTGCGCACGCCTTCGGGCGTGTCGTACATGCTCGAGAACCGCAAGATGATGATGCGGCTCTTCCCGGAGCTTTTCGCGGCGCAGCGCATCCGCCCCGTGGACCACTACCCCGACCTGCTGCTGGAGACGCTTCGCAACGTGGCGCAGCACAGCTCGGACAACCCGACGATCGTGCTGCTCTCGCCGGGGCATTACAACAGCGCCTACTTCGAGCACGCCTTCCTCGCGCAGCAGATGGGCATCGAGCTGGTGGAGGGCCAGGACCTCTTCGTCCTCAATAACACGGTCTTCATGCGAACGACCCAGGGCCCGCAGAAGGTGGACGTGATCTACCGGCGCATCGACGACGACTTCCTCGACCCGCTCGCCTTCCGGCCGGACTCGATGCTGGGCGTGCCGGGGCTCCTCGCGGCCTACCGCGCGGGGCGGGTCACGCTCGCCAATGCGATCGGCACGGGAGTCGCCGACGACAAGTCGATGTACCCGTACGTGCCGCAGATGATCCGCTTCTATTTGGGGGAGGAGCCCCTGCTGCGAAACGTGCCGACCTACCTCCTCGCGAAGGAAGAGGACTGCCGCTACGTCCTTGCGCACCTGGACGAGCTGGTGGTGAAGGAGGCGCATGGCTCCGGGGGCTATGGAATGCTCGTCGGCCCGACCGCCACGCGCGACGAGCGCGAGCGCTACCGCCAGAGGATCCTCGACGCGCCCGAGCGCTTCATCGCGCAGCCCACGCTTTCGCTCTCCTGCGTGCCGACTTTCATCGGCGATGGCATGGGCGACCGGCACATCGACCTTCGTCCGTACGTGCTCTCCGGGACGGAGGTGAATTTCGTTCCCGGCGGCCTCACCCGGGTGGCGCTGCGCGAAGGCTCCCTGGTGGTGAACTCCTCGCAAGGCGGCGGCGTCAAGGACACGTGGGTGGTCGACTGATGCTTTCCCGGGTCGCCTCCAACCTCTACTGGATGTCCCGCTACGTGGAGCGGGCCGAGAACACCGCCCGTGTGCTCGACGTCACGTGGCGCATGTCGCTCCTCGCGAGGGACTCCACGCTGCAGGACCAGGAATGGTTCGCGCCGCTCAACATCACCGGGAGCCTCTTTCCGTACAAGGGCCGCCACAGCGAGGCGAACGCCCGCGAGGTGCTGCATTTCATGGCGCTCGATCCGGAGAACCCGTCGTCGATCTATGCGTGCTCGCGCCAGGCCCGCGAGAATGCGCGCGCGGTGCGCGGTGCCATCACCTCCGAGATGTGGGAGGTGCTCAATTCCACGTGGCTGGAGATGCAGCAGATGGACGAGGACAAGATGCAGGCGCGCGGCATCTCTGCCTTCTTCGACTGGGTGAAGGAAAGGAGCCACCTCTTTCGCGGCGTCACCTTCGGCACCCTGCACCGCGACGACGCCTACGAGTTCGCGCGACTGGGCACCCACATGGAACGCGCGGATTCGACGGCGCGCATCCTCGACGTGAAGTACCACGTGCTCCTCCCGAGCGTGAAGGACGTGGGCGGCGCCGTGGACTACTACCAGTGGTCGGCGGTGCTGCGATCTGTCTCGGCCTTCGAGGCCTACCGCAAGGTCTATCGCGACGTGATCACGCCGTTGAAGCTCGCCGAGCTCCTCATCCTGCGCGACGACATCCCGAGGAGCCTCAGGTTCTGCCTGCGCCAGGTGCACGAAACCCTGGGCCACGTGCAGAACGCGCAGTCGGGCGAGACGCTTCGGCGTGCCGGGCAGGTGCTCTCGGCGCTCCAGTACGGGCGCATCTCGGAGATCTTCGCGGAGGGCCTGCACGAGTACCTCACCGAATTCCTGAGCTCGATGCAGGATCTCTCCGTGCACGTCCAGCGCTCGTTCTTCTCGGCGAGCGTGGTCGAGTAGAATCGGGCCATGACCTATTGCGTGGCTTTGCGCCTGGACACGGGGATGATCTTCGCGTCCGACTCGCGCACCAACGCGGGCGTGGACCACATCGCCACCTTCTCGAAGATGCGCGTGTACGAGAAGAAGGACGATCGCGTGATCGTCGTGCTTTCCTCGGGCAATCTCGCCATGACCCAGGGCGTGGTGAACATCCTCGATCGCCACGCCAAGGCGGAGGAAGGCACCGACACCATCTGGAACGCCGCCTCGATGTACGACGCCGCGTCCCTCGTGGGAGACGCGCTGCGCGAGATGCAGCGGCGCGACGCGCCCTTCCTCGCGCAAGCCTCCATCGAGGCGAACGCCAACCTGCTCCTTGGCGGCCAGATCGGCCAGGAGCCGCCGCGGCTCTTCCACGTGTACGCGCAGGGCAACTTCATCGAGGCCACCGACGACACGCCGTACTTCCAGCTCGGCGAGTCGAAGTACGGCAAGCCGATCCTCGACCGGGTGGTCTCCATGGCGACCCCGCAGAAGGAAGCCGCCAAGTGCGTGCTGATCTCGTTCGACTCGACGATGAAGTCCAACATCTCCGTGGGGCTTCCCATCGACCTCCTCTGGTACCCGCGCGACAGCCTGCGCGTGGGCCTCCAGCACCGCGTGCGCGAGGGCGATCCCTATTTCACGATGCTTCGCTCGCGCTGGGGCGGTGGGCTGCGCCGCGTCTTCTCGGAGCTCCCCGATCCGGACTGGCTTGAATAATGGCCATCAAGGTAGCTCTCCATCACCGGACGCATTACGCGTTCGACCGGCCAATCGTGCTGTCGCCGCACGAGGTGCGGCTGCGGCCGGCGCCGCACTGCCGCACGCCGATCGAGAGCTACTCGCTCAAGGTACAGCCGGCACGGCATTTCCTGAACTGGCAGCAGGATCCGTACGGCAATTGGGTTGCGCGGCTCGTGTTCCCGGAAAAGGCGCGCGAGCTGGAGATCGTGGTCGACCTGGTGGCCGACATGACGGTCATCAATCCCTTCGATTTCTTCGTCGACCCCTCCGCGGAGAGCTTTCCGTTCGTCTACAGCAACGAGAATTTCCGCGAGCTGGCGCCTTACCTCGAGCAGGTCGCCCCCACGCCGCGCCTGATGGGGTGGGTGGAAATGGCCCGCACCCGGTTCCTGGGCAATCGCATCGGCACCATCGACCTGCTGATCGCCATCAACGGCATGGTGCGCAACGACGTGAACTACCTGGTGCGCATGGAACAGGGCATCCAGTCGCCGGAGGAGACGCTCGAGCGCAACCAGGGATCGTGCCGCGATTCCGCGTGGCTCCTGGTCCAGGTGCTGCGATACCTCGGCATCGCCGCGCGCTTCGCCTCGGGATACCTGATCCAGCTCGCCGCCGACCGTAAATCGCTCGACGGCCCGAGCGGCCCCGAGAAGGATTTCACCGACCTGCACGCGTGGTGCGAGGCATACGTGCCGGGCGCCGGCTGGATCGGGCTGGACGCCACCTCGGGCCTGCTCGCCGGCGAGGGCCACATTCCCCTCGCGTGCACCGCGCTGCCGGGCAGCGCCGCGCCGGTGAGCGGAATGACCGAGGTCACGAACACCGCCCTTACTTTCGAGATGTCGGTCACGCGCATCCAGGAGGATCCGCGCGTGACCCGGCCGTTCACCGAGTCGCAGTGGGCCGCGATCGACGAGGTCGGCCGCCAGGTGGATCGGGAGCTCGCGGACAACGACGTGCGCCTCACGATGGGCGGCGAGCCCACGTTCGTGTCGGTCGACGATATGGAGGGCGCCGAGTGGAACTACACGGCGATGTCGCCGAAGAAGCTCGAGCTCGCCACGCAGCTCCTGCAGCGACTGCGCCAGCGCTTCGCGCCGGGAGGAGTTCTGCACTACGGCCAGGGCAAGTGGTACCCGGGCGAGCCGCTGCCGCGCTGGGCGCTCTCGTGCTTCTGGCGCAAGGACGGCGTCGCGCTCTGGGAAAGCGCCGAGGACGATGGCACGGCACCCAAGCGCACCGAAGAGGATGCGCGACGCTTCGCCACCGAGCTCGCACAGCTGCTGGGCCTCTCGCCCGACCATGTGCTTCCCGTCTACGAGGACCCGTGGCGGATCCTGCGCGACGAATCGAGCCTGCCCCTGAACGTGGACCTGTTGAATGCCGATACGTCCACCTCGCCCGCGCGCCGGCGACTGGGCGATCGAATCGCGGCCGGGGTCGGCAATCCCGTGGGCTTTGTCTTGCCGTTGAAGCCCGTGGCCCGCGCGAAAGCCGCGGATCGTACCCAATGGCAAAGCTCGCCGTGGCCGTTGCGCCGCGGCAAGGTCTTCCTCCGCGAAGGCGACTCGGCCATGGGCTATCGGCTCCCGCTGGAATCGCTTCCCGAGATGCTGCCCGAGGAAGAGGAGCCGAACATCCCGCCGGATCCCTTCGAGCGGCGCGACGCGCTGGGCCACCGCAAGCCCGCGAAGAGCGCCACGGCGGCCAAGCATGCAAAGTCGCGCCGCGTATCGTCCGGGGAATCGCGCGAGGTCGTGAAGACCGCGCTCGCCATCGAGGTGCGCGAGGGGCGGCTCTTCGCCTTCCTGCCGCCCACCAACCTGCTCGAGGACTTCATCTCGCTCATGGCCGCGATCGAAGCGACCGTGCAGGCGCTCGGCATCCCGGTGCGCCTCGAGGGCTATCCGCCGCCCGACGATCCACGCCTCGCGCGCTTCGCCGTCACGCCCGATCCCGGCGTGATCGAGGTGAATATCCATCCCGCGTCGGGCTGGGAAGAGCTGAAGCACCATGTCGAAACGCTTTACGAGGAGGCGCGGCTCACGCGGCTCACGACCGAGAAGTTCATGCTGGACGGCCGGCATACCGGGACCGGCGGAGGCAACCACGTGACGCTGGGCGGTCCTTCCGCGGCCGACAGCCCGCTGCTGCGGCGCCCCGACCTCCTCGCGAGCCTCATCACCTATTGGCAGAACCACCCCGCGCTCTCATACGTCTTCTCGGGGATGTTCGTCGGCCCCACGAGCCAGTCGCCGCGCGTGGACGAGGCCAGGAGCGACACGCTCTACGAGCTCGAGATCGCATTCGAGCAGCTCGATGCGCAGTTCCGCAAGGGCGAAGCCAACGAGAAGCCGTGGCTCGTGGACCGGATCCTTCGCAACTTCCTGGTGGACCTCACCGGCAATACGCACCGCGCCGAGTTCTCGATCGACAAGCTGTATGCCCCCGGCACCGCCACCGGGCGCCTGGGCCTGCTCGAGATGCGCGCCTTCGAGATGCCCCCGCACGAGCGCATGAGCCTCGCGCAAATCCTGCTGGTACGCACGCTCGTCTCGCGCTTCTGGATGAAGCCCTATCGCCGCAAGCTCATGCCCTGGGATACGCGCCTTCACGACGAGTTCATGCTGCCGCACTTCGTGGCGCAGGACCTGCGCCAGGTCGTGGACGACCTCGTGGCCGCGGGCTACGCGTTTCGCTACGAGTGGTTCGCGCCGTTCCTCGAGTTCCGCTTCCCGCGCTACGGCAGCGTCTCCTACGAAGGCACCGAGATCGAGCTGCGCCAGGCGATCGAGCCGTGGCACGTACTCGGCGAGCAGGCCGCGCAGACCGGCACGTCGCGCTACGTCGACTCGTCGGTGGAGCGCCTGCAGGTGAAGGCGACGCGCCTCAACGCGCAGCGCCACGCGATCGCATGCAATGGCCGCATGGTGCCGATGACCCCGACGGGGCGCGCCGGCGAGTTCGTGGCGGGCGTGCGCTATCGGGCGTGGGCCCCGCCCTCGGCGCTGCATCCCACGATCCCGATCCAGGCGCCGCTCGTCTTCGACCTCGTGGACCTGTGGAACGAACGCTCGCTGGGTGGATGCACCTACCACGTGGCACATCCGGGTGGGCGCAGCTACTCGACCTTCCCGGTGAACGCGCTCGAGGCGGAGGCGCGCCGCGTGGCGCGTTTCCAGGCGATGGGGCATACGCCGGGCCCGATGCAGGTGGCGAGGGAGGCGCGCAATCCGCGATTTCCGCTCACGCTCGACCTGCGCAGGTCCCCCGAGGTTCCCGACTGACGCGTTACGGGACTCGGGACGATCATCGACCCGCGTGAGGCGCCGCGCCCGCACCGAGAGCTCGGCGCCGCATGGATTGCGCCGCACTTGCGACAAGATCATCGCGGCGTCTGCTTCGGGCCCGGGTTTGCCACGATTCGCTCGCTCCAGTATCGCGCCTCGCCGGCCCAGCCCTGGATGCCGATGCTGGCCGACGTCCCCGCGGGCAAGGTGATGTGCAGTGCGCCCTCCCGATCGGTGCGGTGCAGGTCGATCCCTCGCGTCTCGTAGCGAGCGACGACGGCCGGGTTCGGATGGCGGAAGCGGTTGAGATAGCCCACCGAGATGAGCCCGATGCTGGGCGACACGGCATCGAGGAAGCCCGGCGTCGACGAAGTCTTCGAGCCGTGGTGCGGAACCAGGACCACGTCGGACGCGAGCGCCGCGCGATCGCGCGCGATCATCTCGGCCTCGCCGCGCGACTCCACGTCCGCGGCCAGCAGCAATGAATGGCCCGCGGTCGCCACGCGCAGCACGCATCCCCGGTCGTTCTCCTTGCGACGCCCGGTTTCCGCGTAGATCGACGCGGCCGGGTGCAACACCGTGAAGGTCACGCCGTCCCAGCGCCAGCGCTGGCCCGCTTCGCAGCGGCGCGACCGGGGGAACGCACCTTGCAAGGGATGCTCCGGCGGGAGCGACGAAAGAAGCCAGCCCGGATCGCGGAGCAACGCGATCGAGGCTGCGCCGCCCGCATGGTCGTCGTCGGCATGGCTCACGACGACGCCGTCCAGCCGTGCCAGCCCCTCGCCGCGCAGGAAGGGGACCACGATGCGATTGCCGCTATCGGCATCGCCACTCCACGAAGGGCCCGTGTCATAGACCAGGACGTGCGCCGCGGTGCGCACGACGACCGCGAGGCCGTTGCCGACATCGAGCACGTCGAGCCAGGCATCGCCGGGCAACGGCACGGGGGGAAGGACCAGGAACATCGGAGCGATCCACGCGAGCCCGGCGGAGCGAAGCGGCACGCCGCGCGGGGCGAGCAGCCAAAGGCACCCGCCGAACGCGGCCGCAACGGTCCATGCCGCCGGCTCGTGGCTCTCCAGCATCGCGGCGGGGAGTTGCGCCAGCGCTTCCAGCGGCACCATGACCCACGTCATGAGGAAATGCGCGGCATGGAGGAGCGCCTCGATCCCGAGGAACGCACCGGCGATGGAAAGCGGCACCACCACGAGGCTCACCAGCGGAATCGCGAACGCGTTGGCGATCGGCGAGACGAGCGAGACCTGCTGGAAGAGAGCCACGAGGAGCGGCAACATGCCCAGCGTGACCGCGGCCTGCTCCGCCAACGCCGCCGTGAGCCTGCCCGCGCGCCCGGCGCGCAAACCCATGGCGTAGAGGATCGCCGCCACCGCACCGAACGACATCCAGAAGCCCGGCGAGATCGCGGCCCACGGGTCGGTCACGAGCACGGCGAGCGCCGCCAGCGCCAGCACGCGCGAAGGCGAACCATGACGATCCGCGACGACGCAGGCCGCCATCGCGGCCAGCATCACGACCGTGCGCTGCGCGGGGACCTGGTAGCCGGTCATCAGGCAATAGCCGAGCGCCGCCAGCACGCCGGCCACGGCCGCGGCCTTTCGCGCCGGCCACGCGAGCGCGAGCGCCGGTACCCGCACCCACGCGAAGTACGCCGCGGCCGCGGCGAGCGCTCCGAGCATCGTGATATGCAGCCCCGAGATGCTCATGAGGTGTCCCACGCCCGTGCGCCAGAAGACTTCCCAGTCGTCGGGCGCGATGGAATCCTGGTCGCCGATGGCGAGCGCGGCGATCACGCCGCGCAGGCGCGCGTCCCCGAGCTGGGCGAACATCCGGTCGCGGATCTCGCCGCGCCAGCGATGCAGCGTATAGGGCCAGCCCTGCGCTCGCGGCTCGAGGCGAGAGGGCGCCGGGCGCGTGCGAATGTAGCCGGTCGCGCGAATGTCGCGTTCGAGCGCCCAGGGCTCCAGCTCGAAGGCGTGCGGGTTGGCGAGCCCGCGCGGGCGCTTGAGACGCACCGTGAAGCGCCAGCGGTCGCCCGCCACGAGCGGCGGAATGTCGGCCTCGCCCGCGTCGGCGTACCAGGCGAGCGAGATCGTCGCCGGCACATGGGCAGCGGGGGTGAGCACCCGTTCCACGTCGAAGACGAAGCGTCGCGCGCCCGGCAGGAGCTGGGGCAGCTGCTCGATCACGCCTTCGACCTCGAGGTCGGAGCCTTCCAGCGCGACCGCGAGCGAATCGGCCAACCTCGACTCGGCGCGCGCCGCGGCCCACCCATAGCCGGCCAGCAGCCCGGCGGCGGCGAGAAGCGCCATGCGCGGCAACGCCCGGTGCACCGGCACCAGGGCGGCGGCGAGAAACGGGAGCGCCGCGAACGGCAGGACGTCGAGAGCCGGCAACCGAGCCTCGTGCTGGAGCCACCAGGCGCCCGCCACGAACGCGAGGACGAACGATCGCATCCATGCACAACGCACGAGGCGGCGCGGCGGCGCACGCGGGTATCATTCGCGGATGCGAACGTCGCTCGGATTCACCTGGATCGAGATGCTGATCGTGCTGGCCGTTTTGGGCATCCTCGCGCTCATGGCCATCCCCGCGATGCAGGACGGGGTGCTGAAGCGCCAGGTGAAGGACGGCATGGCGCTGGCCACCGTCGCCGAGACCGCCGTGCAGCTTTCCTATGCGACGAGCGGCGGGGCGCTCCCGCTGGACAACAAGGCGGCCGGGCTTCCCGACCACGACAAGATCGTCGGCAACTACGTGAAGGACGTGAACGTCGCCGCCGGCGCCATCACGCTCACCTACGGAAACAACGCCTCCAAGGCGATCGACGGCAAGAAGGTGACGCTGCGGCCCGCGATCGTCGTCGACCAGCAGATCGTGCCGATCGCATGGCTCTGCCACAAGGTCGCCGTGCCGCAAGGCATGGAGGAGCGCGGCGAGGACGAGACCGACATCCCGGCCAACTGGCTGCCGGTGGAGTGCCGCTAGCCCATGGCGCCCGACTACTGGGAGCCGGCCAAGAAGCACCTCGCACGGAGCGACCCGGTCCTGAAGAAGCTGATCAAGTCCTACCCCAACATGGCGATCGCCTCGCGCGGCGACGAGTTCCAGACGCTCGCGCGCGCCATCGTGGGCCAGCAGATTTCCGTCAGGGCGGCGGCATCGATCTGGGCGCGATTCGAGGATTGCTCGGGCGCCGTCACGCCGAAGAAGGTCGCCGCCCTCACTCCGGAGGCGATGCGGGCGTGCGGCCTGTCGGGCGCCAAGGTGCGCTACATCCACGACCTCGCCCAGCACTTCTCCAGCGGCTCGATCCAGCCGCGGCGCTGGCCCGCCATGGACGACGAGGCGATCATCGAGGACCTGGTGCGCGTGCACGGCATCGGGCGCTGGAGCGCGGAGATGTTCCTCATGTTCCACCTCATGCGCCCGGACCTGTTGCCCGTGGACGACCTGGGTTTGCGCCGCGCGATGGAACGCCAGTTCAACCGCGGGCGCGCGATCACCAAGGACAGGATGCGCCGCATCGGCAGCCGCTGGGCGCCCTACCGGTCGGTCGCGACGTGGTACCTGTGGCGCTCGCTCGAACCCACCCCGGAGGCTGCGAAGAAATGATCCTTCTCCATGGCTCCAACTCCTGGGCACGCGAGATGCTGGTCCTCGCGGAGTACCTGCGCCCGTACGAGAAGAAGGCCTACATCCCGAACCTCCTGGGCCACGGCGGGCGCCCCGTGCCGGAGAAGTTCACGATCGCCGACTTCGCCCGCGACGTGATCGCCTACATGGACGAGCAGGGCGTGCAACGCGACTTCATCGCCGGCATGAGCGTCGGCGGCTACGTCGCGCTCTACCTCGCCCGCCACTATCCCGACCGCTTCGAGGGCGTCGTCACCATCGCGACGAAGTACGTCTTCGACGAGGAGACGGTGAAGCACTACACGTACCTCGTGAGCGTGGAGCGCCTGGGCCAGGCGGGCTTCCCGCGCCTGCCGCAGTTCGCGCTGAACCACCATCCGCAGGACTGGCGCGAGATCACGATGCGCAACCGCAGCCTTTTCTTCGCCCTCGGCGCGAAGCCCGAGCTCACCGACGAGGACCTGCGCGCGATGCAGGTTCCGGTGCTGGTGATCTGCGGCGAGGAAGATCCCCTGGTGCCGGCGAAGGAGGCGCAGGCGCTGAAGGACACCGTCCCGCGCGGGGACCTGCTCCTCGTGCGTGGCACTTCGCATCCCCTCACCTCCCTTCCGCTGGACAGCGTCTCCCAGGCGATCGCCGCCTGGATGGCGAAGGTGCGCAAGGCGCCCACGGCGGCATGACGAGCGCGAGGCCGGCGCGCGCCCTGCTCTTCGACCTGGGCGGCGTGATCATGGGGCTCGACTGGGATCGCTGCTTCGAGCGCTGGGCCGCGGCTAGCGGCACCGAGCCCGCGCGGCTTCGCGGCCGCTATTCGTTCGACGCCGCCTACGAGCGCCACGAGCGCGGCGAGATCGCCGAGGCCGATTACTACCGGTCGCTGCGCGACGCCCTCGGCATCGACCTTTCCGATGCGCAGTGGGCCGACGGCTGGGGCGCGATCTTCACCGAGGAGATCGAGCCCATCACCGCGCTCGTCGCGCGCGTGAAGGATCGCGTGCCGGTGTACGCGTTCTCGAACACCAATGCGGCCCACCGGCGCACGTGGCTTGGACGGTTCGCGCCCGCGCTGGCGCACTTCCGCGAGGTCTTCACCTCGTGCGATTTGGGCGTGCGCAAGCCCGAGCGCGAGTCGTTCCATCGCGTGGCGAAGCATATCGGCCTCGAGCCTCACGAGATCCTCTTCTTCGACGACACGCCCGAGAACGTGGAAGGCGCGCGCGCCGCGGGATTGCAGGCGGTGCTGGTGCGCTCGCCCGGCGACGTGGAGCGGGCGCTCGAGCCCTGGCTCGCGTCGCGCTAGGCCGACAAGGAGCGCCGGCGTAGTCCTACGCCGTTGCGACTAACGCGGGGCGCGGCTCCGAGGCGAATGGCGTCTTGCGCCCGTGAGAAATTGGGCGTCATGGACCTTGCGCGCTACCACTTCCTCGAGCTGCAGATCGCGAGCAACCCGGTCGACACGCGCCGGGTGATGCCGCCCGTGCATGCCGGTTACCGCCGCATCCTCGACGTGGGCTGCGGCGCGGGGCAGACCCTCGTCGCAAGCTCGTTGGGAGCGCAGGTGACCGCGCTCGGCATCGACATCGACGAACGCGCGCTCCATCTGGGCCGCAGCATCGACCCTCGCATCCGCTACGTGCAGGCGCGCGGCGAGAGCCTGCCGCTTGCGTCGGGCCACTTCGACCTCGTGATCTCGCGCGTGGCGCTGCCCTACATGAACCAGCGCGCGGCGCTCGCCGAGATGGCGCGAGTGCTCGAGCCGGGAGGAACCCTGTGGCTCGCGCTGCATCCGGCCTCGCAGGTCATCCACCAGCTTCGCGAGTGCGTACGCCAACGCGACTGGCGCTCGGCGCTGCGCCGCCTCTACGCGCTCGCCAATGGAGCCGTCTTCCACCTCACCGGGTGCGAGATGCCGGCACCGGGCAAGGGCAGGACCCGCTACGAATCGTTCCAGACGCCAGAGCGGATGCGCCGCAACCTCGAGTCGCTCGGCTTCGAGGACATCCGCGTGGAGCGCCGCGGCTTCTTCGTGGTGACCGCGACCCGGAAGGCGGCGCGCTGAAAATGGCCCGCATCCTCGCCATCGCGATCGTGGCGAGCCTCGGCGCGCTGCACGCATCGGCCGCGATGCTCTACAAATCCATCGGTCCCAATGGCGTGATCCAGTTCTCCGATGTCCCGCCCGACAAGGGGCAGGTGGTGGCGCAGATGGCGCTCCCCGATCGAAACGCTCCGCCCCGCGCCGACGCGGGAGCGCCGGCCCCGCCCGCGCAGGACTACGACGCGGCGCTGGACAAGGCCGACATGCAGCTCGATCTCGCCGAGCACGCCCTCGCCCAGGCGCGCCGGCCGGTGTGGACCGAGCCGGACATCCTCCACGTCGGCGGGCCGGGCATGACGCGCGCGGACAGCGAGCGGATCAGGTACTTCGAGAACGGCGTGCGCCAGGCCCGGCTCGCCGTCGCCGACGTGGTGCGCCGCAAGTTGAAGGCCGAGGCCTCGGCCGTCACCATGACCGCGAGCAACGAATGGGTACCGGTGCCTCCGGCGGTCAGGACAGAAGACCGTCGCTGATCCGCAGGCTTCGGTCCATGCGTGCGGCGAGCTCCACGTCGTGGGTCACCATCACGAAAGCCGCGTCGTGGCGGCGGTTCAGCTCGACCACCAGGTCGAAGACCTTCTCGGCATTTTCCCGGTCCAGGTTCCCCGTGGGCTCGTCGGCCAGGACGCACGCGGGATGCGTCACGAGCGCCCGCGCCACCGCCACGCGCTGGCGCTCGCCCCCCGAGAGCTCGCCCGGGCGGTGCGCGACGCGGTGCGCGAGCCCCACTTCCTCGAGGATCGCGGCGGCACGCTCGCGCGCTTCGCGATCCGGCACGCGGCGAATGGTGAGCGGCATGGCCACGTTCTCGAGCGCGGAGAATTCCGGAAGGAGATGGTGGAACTGGTAGACGAAGCCCAGCGCGCGGTTGCGAAGCTCGCCCTGCGCGCCGGGGCCGAGGGTGAAGAGATCGTTCCCGAGGAGCTGCACGCCTCCGGCGCTCGGCCGGTCCAGCCCTCCCAGCAGGTGCAGCAGCGTGCTCTTGCCCGAGCCGGAGGCGCCCACGATGGCGATCGACTCGCCGCGGCGCACCTCGAGGTCGATGCCGCGCAGCACCGGAACCGCGACCTTCCCGAGGCCGAATGTCTTGGTGAGACCGCGCGAGGCGAGGACCACGTCATTCATAGCGCAGCGCCTCCGCGGGATTGACGCGCGCCGCGCGCCAGCTGGGATAGAGCGTGGCGACGAAGGAGAGGACAAGGGAGAGCACCGCGGTCCAGGCGACGTCGAAGGGATGCAGGTCCGAGGGCAGCTCGCTGATGTAGTACACCTCGCGCGACAGGATCTGGAAGTGGAACGCGTGCTCGATCATGGGAACGATCGTGGCGATGTTGAGCGCGGTCACGATGCCGAGGACGACGCCGACCGCCGTCCCCACCGTCCCGATCACCACCCCCTGCACCATGAAGACCTTCATGATGCTGGCGGGCGATGCCCCGAGGGTGCGCAGGATCGCAATGTCGGGATGCTTGTCGGTCACCACCATCACGAGCGTGGAAACGAGGTTGAACGCCGCCACCGCGATGATGAGCGTGAGGATGATGAACATCATCCGCTTCTCGATCTGGATCGCGCGGAAGTAGTTCACGTTCTGCTGCGTCCAGTCGGAGATGTAGGAGTCGCTCGTCACCAGCCGCGCGAGATCGCGCGCAACGATGGGCGCCCGGTCGACGTCCTTCACCTTGAGCCGGATTCCGCTCACGTTGCCGCCCATCCGGTAGAGGGCCTGCGCGTCGGCGAGGTCCACGAGGGCGAGCGCCGAATCGATCTCGTTGTGATCCATGGAGAAGATGCCGACGACCCGGAACTGCTTCAGCCGCGGCATGAGCCCGGCGGGCGTGACCTGTCCCTGCGGCGAGATGAGGGTCACGCGGTCGCCGACATCGAGGTGCAGCGCGGATGCCACGCCCACCCCGATCGCTATCCCGAACTCGCCGGGCTTCAGGTCCTCGAGGCGGCCGCGGCGCATGTGCGTATTGAAGTCCGCGACCGTGTCCTCGAGCGCGGGATCGACGCCGCGCACGAAGACGCCGCGCACCGCGCTGCCGGTGGAGAGCAGGCCCTGCGCGTTCACGAACGGGGCCGCGGCGACCACCTCCGGATGGGCCTTCAATGCGTTCATGAGCGGGCGCCATTCGACGATGCCCTGCTCGGGGCCCACGACCTGGATGTGGGCGGCCGCACCCAGGATGCGTTCGCGGATCTCCTTCTCGAAGCCGTTCATCACGGACATCACGGTGATCAGCGCCCAGATGCCCAGCGCGATTCCCGCCACCGAGATGAAGGAAATGAAGGAAATGAAGTGCGTGCGGCGCTTGGCGCGGGTATAGCGCAGGCCGATGAAAAGCTCGTAGGGTCGCAAGGGGAAAACGGGGAAAGGCCGAGCCCGGATTATCGCTCATGCGCGGCAGCGCAGGTCATAATTGCGGGAGATGCCCTTCGATTTGCTGGTTCCCGATCTGCTGCTGCCACCCGATGCCCCCGATTCGCTGCGCTCGCTTCGGTTGGCGTCGCTCGAAAGGTGGCTCGCACGCGCGGACGTGGTTCGCGAGCCGCCTGCCTCGGCCTACGCCTGGCTCGCGCAACGCTATGGGCTCGCCGATCCGGCGCCGTTTGCCGCTATTTCCCTCGCCGGCGAGGGAATCGACAACCCCGGCGAATGGATGCGCTGCGATCCGGTCCACTTGCGGATCGAAAACGACTCCATCAGGCTTCATGACGCCGCGATCCTCGACATCCAGCGCGACGAGGCCGAAGCGCTCGCCGCGTCGCTTCGCGATCATTTCGCGGGCGATCGGCTGGAGATCGTCGTCGCCGCTCCCGACCGTTGGTACGCACGCACGCCCGGATCGGCTTTGCCTCGAACGACCCCCCTCGAAGCGGCCGTCGGGCGCAATGTGTTCGGCCTCCTTCCCGCCAATCCGCCGGGGGGCTTCAACTGGCGCTCCGCGATGACCGAAGCGCAGATGCTGATGTCCGAGCATCCCGTGAACGTCGAGCGCGGCGCGCACGGGAAGCCGGCGATCAACAGCGTCTGGTTCTGGGGCGAGGGCCCCACGCCCAAAGAGCTCGCGCGCCCGTACGCGGCGATCGTCATGGACGACGCGTTCGTGAAGGGGCTCGGCACGCTTTCCGGCGCCCAGACTTTCGCGGCATTGCGCATGGGCGACGAGCCGCGCGCCGCCGATGGATTGCTCGTGGCGATCCAGGCATTGGTGCGCCCGCTGCGCCAGGGGAACGCGGACGAGTGGACGCGCGTGGCCCGGCACCTGGATCGCACGATGTTCTCGGAGATCGGATCCGCGCTCGGCCGCTTCGACGTCGTGCGCCTCGTGCTGCCTTCGGCCAAGGGCACGCTCGTGGCTACGCTTACGCCGGCCGCACGCTGGCGATGGTTGCGACCGCGCCGGCCGCTGGCAGCCCATGCCTGAAATCGTCCGCCGCGTCGCCGAAGCCGATGCCGTGCAGCGCCTGGTCGATGCGGGTTGCGACCCGCGCCTCGCGAGGCTCTTCGCCGCGCGCGGCCTCGACTCCGCCGCGGGGCTGAAGCGTTCCCTCGACTGCCTCGTCTCCCCCGACCGCCTCGCGAACTCCGGTGACGCAGCTCGCTTGCTGGCCGACGCCATCGCCAGGCGCGAACGCCTCCTCGTGATCGCCGACTACGACGCCGACGGCGCAACGGCATGCGCGGTCGCGGTGAAAGCACTGCGCGCGTTCGGCGCGACCATCGACTACCTCGTGCCGAACCGCTTCGAGCATGGCTACGGCCTCACCCCCGAAATCGTGCGCGAGGCGGCGAGCCGCACGCCCGACATCCTCATCACCGTCGACAACGGCATCGCCGCGCTCGACGGCATCGCGGAAGCCCATCGCCTGGGCATGCGCGTGCTCGTCACCGACCATCACCTTCCGGGCGCGAGCCTGCCGCCCGCCGCGTGCATCGTGAATCCCAACCAGCCGGGCTGCGATTTTCCGAGCAAGAGCCTCGCGGGCGTCGGCGTGATCTTCTACACGATGCTGCAGCTTCGCGCGGAGCTGCGCCGCCGCGGCGCCTTTTCGGTGGCGAAGCCGGAACCCAATCTCGCCGCGCTACTCGACCTCGTGGCGCTCGGCACCGTGGCCGACGTGGTAAGGCTGGATGCCAACAACCGGATACTCGTCGCGCAGGGGCTCGCGCGCATTCGTGCCGGACGCGCCTCGCCCGGCATCGCGGCGCTCCTGGAGGTGGCCGGCCGCGTGGCGGCGAAGGCGGCCGCCTACGACCTCGCTTTCGCGGTGGGGCCGCGGCTGAACGCCGCCGGAAGGCTTACCGACATGTCGCTCGGCATCGAGTGCCTGCTCGCCGGCGACGGCGCGCGCGCCCTCGACCTCGCGACGAAGCTCGATCGCCTGAACCGGGAGCGCCGCGAGATCGAGTCCTCGATGCAGGAATCGGCCATCGCGATGCTCGAAAACATTTCGGTGGATCGCGGCTATGCGCTCGCGCTGCATCGTCCCGAATGGCACGCGGGCGTAGTGGGCCTGCTCGCCTCCCGCCTGAGGGAGCGCTACAACCGCCCCGTGTTCGCTTTCGCCGCCGACGCCTCGGGCAAGCTGAAGGGCTCCGGGCGCTCGATTCCGGGACTGCACCTGCGCGACGCCCTCGACCTCATGGACAAGCGCGCGCCCGGCATGCTCGAGCGCTTCGGCGGCCACGCGGCCGCCGCGGGCGCGACGATCGACGCCGCCCGCTTCGCCGATTTCGGCCAGGCGTTCGAGACGGTGGCGAGAGAGCTCCTGGGCGAAGGCGATCTCGAGGAGCGCATCGAGACCGACGGCAAGCTCGCCGCGGCCGAGCTCACGTGCGAGCTCGCGCAGCTGCTGCAGGGCGAGGTGTGGGGGCAGGGTTTCCCGGAGCCGCGCTTCGACGCGCGCTTCATCGTGCAATCCCAGCGCGTCGTGGGAGACAAGCACGTGAAGCTCGTGCTGGGCCTCGAGGGGAAGCGCTTCGACGCGATCCGTTTCAACTGCGCCGAGCCGCTGCCGCGGGAAATCGAGGCGGTGTTCCGCCTCGACGTGGACGCCTATTCAGGCACGCCGCGCCTCCAGCTCGCCATCGAGCATTGGCGAGCCCGAGCCGCGGCCGAAGCTCACTCGGCCTTGTAGGCCCCGGCGGCGAAGACGAGGTTGTCGTACTTCTCCCAGTACATCTTCTTGGGCTCGATCCGCTTGGACACGGGATTGAAGAACTTGAAGTCCTGCCAGCCCGAGGTCCCCTTCGACGCCGCCTCCATGCGCTCCTTGATGTGGTATTTCCCGTCGGCGTCGCGCAGCTCCATCATGTTCTTGCCGACCATCTTCGGGTTGATGTGCGCGAGGTCGTTGGCCTGCATGTCGTAGACGGTCACGTAAAGATCGCGGTCGACGAACGGGCCGGGGCTCTTCATGAACTCCGTCATGGACTTCTCCTTGCCGTTCTTCTTGTAGTAGGCGACCGCCTTCTTCACCATCGCCTCGGCCTCGGCGGGGGTTGCGCGATTCACGTCGGCGTCGGCGGCATGGGCCACGAAGCTGACAACGAGGGTGGCGATCAATGCGAGTATTTTTTTCATGGTGCGGCTCCAATGGACGAAGGAAAACAGGGTTGGTCAATTCTCTGCGCGCGGGCGCCGCGAGACTGTGAGGTACCTCACATTTGGCGTCCTTGCCCCGGCCTTGCGGCAATTACAGCTGCAACCGCCGGTATAATCAAGGCGATGGAAGCCGACCGCCTCAATCTAATCCAGAATTCCCTCTCGGACCTCGCCGGCCGCTCGGCGGAGCTGCGGAGGTACCTTTGACTACGACGCGAAGAAGTCGCGGCTCGTAGAGGTCGTCCGAACCCTCGAAGACCCCAGGATCTGGGACGACGCCAAGCGCGCGCAGGACCTCGGCAAGGAGCGCCGCACGCTCGAGGGCACCGTCGACACCGTGGAGAGGATCGAGTCGGGCCTCAAGGACTCCGGCGAGCTTTTCGCGCTCGCGCGCTCCGAGAACGACGACGCGACGCTCCAATCGGTGGAGGGCGACGTCCATGGCGTGAGGAAGCTGGTCGAGGACCTCGAGTTCCGCCGGATGTTCGACGACCCGATGGACCCGAACAACTGCTTCGTGGACCTGAATGCCGGCCAAGGCGGCACCGAGGCGCAGGACTGGGTGCAGATGCTGCTGCGAATGTACATGAAGTACTGCGACAAGAAGGGTTTCAAGGCCGAGCTCCTCGAGGACAGCCCCGGCGAGATCGCGGGCCTGAAGAGCGCCTCGATCAAGGTGACCGGCGCTTACGCGTACGGCCACCTGCGCACCGAGAACGGCATCCACCGCCTGGTGAGGAAAAGCCCGTTCGACTCCAACGCGCGCCGCCACACGTCCTTCGCGAGCGTCTTCGTCTATCCCGAGGTGGACGAGACCATCGAGATCGAGATCAACCCCGCGGACCTTCGCATCGACACCTACCGCGCCTCCGGCGCCGGCGGCCAGCACGTGAACAAGACCGACTCGGCCGTGCGCATCACCCACCTTCCGACGAACATCGTGGTCTCCTCGCAGAACGACCGCTCCCAGCACAGGAACCGCGCCGAGGCGTTCGCGATGCTGAAGAGCAAGCTCTACGAGCTGGAGGTGCGCAAGAAGAACGAGGAGAAGCAGAAGATGGAGGACGCCAAGACCGACATCGGCTGGGGCCACCAGATCCGCTCCTATGTGCTCGACCAGTCGCGCATCAAGGACCTTCGCACCAACGTCGAGGTGGGCAATACGCAGTCCGTGCTCGATGGTGACCTCGACGAGTTCATCACCGCGAGCCTCAAGCAGGGGGTCTAGGGTGGAGCGCCAGCGCATGGGCCCAGCTACGCAATGGCATCCGTCGACGGGTGTCGATTCTCTAAATCCTCTGCGTATCCTCTGCGTATCCTCTGCGCGCCTCTGCGGTTCAATCCCCTGCTTCAACCACCGCCCCGTTGGCAAGGTCCCCAATGTCCAATAACGAACTTCCCCAGGACGAAAACCAGATCGTCGCCGAGCGGCGCGCGAAGCTCGCCAAGCTGCGCGAGCAGGGCGCGGCGTTTCCCAACGATTTCCGCCGCAAGGACCTCGCCTCCGAGCTGCACCACTTCCATGGCGGCAAGGACAAGGCGCAGCTCGAGGCCGAGAAGCCCCACGCCATCGTCGCCGGCCGGATGATGTTGAAGCGCGTGATGGGCAAGGCCTCCTTCGCGACCCTCCAGGACATGAGCGGGCAGATCCAGGTGTACGTGAACAACGACGTCACCGGCACCGAGGCGCACGACGCGTTCAAGCATTGGGACCTCGGCGACATCCTCGGCGTCGAGGGCACCGTCTTCAAGACGATGAAGGGCGAGCTTTCCGTCCACGCCTCGAAGCTTCGCCTGCTCTCCAAGTCGCTGCGGCCGCTGCCGGAGAAGTTCCACGGCCTCACCGACATGGAGCAGCGCTACCGCCAGCGCTACGTGGACCTCATCGTCAACCCGGAATCGCGGCGCGTCTTCGAGATCCGCTCGAAGATGGTGCAGGCGATCCGCGAGTTCTTCGTCGACCGCGGCTACCTGGAGGTCGAGACGCCCATGATGCAGCCCATTCCGGGCGGGGCGGCCGCGCGTCCCTTCAAGACCCACCACAACGCGCTCGACATGGAGCTTTTCCTGCGCATCGCGCCCGAGCTCTACCTGAAGCGGCTGGTGGTGGGCGGCATCGAGAAAGTCTTCGAGGTGAACCGCAACTTCAGGAACGAGGGCATCTCGACGCGGCACAATCCCGAGTTCACGATGCTCGAGTTCTACGAGGCCTACCAGGACTACAACTACCTCATGGACCTCACCGAGGAGCTGCTGCGCGCGGTTGCGCTCGAGGTCCTCGGCAAGACCGCCCTCACCTACCAGGGCGCCGCCGTCGACCTCGCGAAGAAGTTCGATCGCCTCACCATGGCCGAGGCCATCGCGAAGTACAACCCGATGTACCACCTGCACGAGCTCGCGAAGATCGAATACCTCAAGGTCGCCCTCGCCCCGCTCGACGTCGAGGTGTTTCCCACGGACGGCGTGGGCATGCTCCAGCTGAAGCTCTTCGAGGCCACGACGGAGGCGAAGCTCGTCGACCCCACGTTCATCGTGTCGCACCCGGTGGACGTCTCGCCGCTCGCCCGCGCCAACGATGCGAATCCCGCGATCACGGACCGCTTCGAGCTCTTCATCACGGGCCGGGAATTCGCCAACGGCTTTTCAGAGCTGAACGACCCGGAGGACCAGGCGGCGCGGTTCCAGGCGCAGGCGAAGGCGAAGGAGGCGGGCGACGAGGAGGCGATGTACTACGACGCGGATTATGTGCGCGCGCTGGAGTACGGCCTTCCGCCCACCGCGGGCGAAGGCATCGGCATCGACCGCCTCGCGATGCTCTTCACCGACAGCCCGTCGATCCGCGACGTGATCCTCTTCCCGCAGCTGAAGGCCTAGCGGCAGGTGCTATCATTTTTCCGCACAACCACAACAATCCTGGAACCAGCAACCGGAGGCTCGTCATGACAAGCAAACTTTCCCCCTGTCTCGTCCTCGCCGCGATCTGCCTCGCGGCACTTCCCGCCACGCAGGCCCAGGCCGCCTGCGTCGACTGCGGCACGGTGATCGACGTGCGCACCGTGACGCAGAAAGGCGAATCGACCGGCACCGGCGCCGTGCTGGGAGGCATCGCCGGGGGCGTGCTCGGCCACCAGGTCGGAAACGGCCGCGGCAACACCGCCGCCACCGTGGGCGGCGCGGTGGGCGGCGCCTACGTCGGCAACGAGGTCGAGAAAAACCGCAACACGGTCACGAAGTACGTGGTGTACGTGAAGCTGGAAGACGGCTCCACGCGAGACTTCACGTACAAGGATCCGACCAGCTATCGGGTCGGCGACAAGGTGAAGATCCGCAACCGTAAGCTCGTACGGCGCGACTAGGCGGCCTTCACGAGCCGCTCGCCGCCGCGGACGGCTCGTCCGTCTTTTGCCTCACGCCCTGCGCGAGGATCCGCAGCAGCTCCTGGGGCTCGACGGGCTTGGTCATGTGCACATCGATGCCGGCCCGGTAGGCGCGCTGCTCGTCTTCCGACTGGCCGTAACCGGTGATCGCGACGAGCTTCGCCTGCACCATGGCGCGCTCCGCGCGCAGCCGCCGCGCGACCTCGTAGCCATCGAGGTCCGGGAGCCCGACATCGAGCAGCACGACGTCGGGTAGCCAGCGGCGCGCCTCTTTGATCCCCTCCACGCCCGTGGAGGCGGCGCGCACCTCGTGGCCATGCAGCTCGAGCATGGTGCGCAGCATCTCGCGCCCGTCGTCGTTGTCCTCGATCACGAGGATGCGCAATTCACGGGGTGCCGCGGGCGCCTGTGGCTGGATCGCCGACACGACGGGCTCCACCGCCGGCAGTCGCACGGTGAAGGTCGATCCGAGGTTCGGCCCCGCGCTCGCGGCTCGCACCGAGCCGCCATGCAGCTCCACCAGGCGGCGCACCACCGCAAGCCCCAGCCCCAAACCGCCGCGCGTGCGATCGGGGCCCTGCGGGGCCTGCACGAAGAGCCTGAAGACCTCGTTCAGCATCTCGGGCGCGATGCCCGCGCCCTGGTCGCGCACTTCCAGCACCGCATCGCCCGCGTCGTGCCGCACCTCCACCGCGATCACGCGGTCGGGCGGCGTGAACTTCGTCGCGTTGTCGAGGAGGTTCGCGAACACCTGCTCGATGCGGGCGCGGTCGGCGCGTACCCAGACGGGCTCGGTGAGGACCGAGATGCGTCCCGGCTCGATGCGCCGCGACTGCTCCCAGGTCTGCACCAGGCGGCGCACGAGCTGCTCGACATCGAAGGCCTCGGGATGCAGCCTCACCTTTCCCATGCTGAGCCGGCTGATGTCGAGGAGGTCCTCGATGAGGCGCGTCATCTGGCTGCTCTGGCGCTCGATGATCGCGCGCGCCTGGGTCTCGATGCCGCTGCCCGCGGGCGCCGAACGCATCACCTGCACCGAGGTCGTGATCGCCGACAGCGGGTTGCGCAGCTCGTGGCCCAGCATCGCGAGGAACTCGTCCTTGGCGCGGTCGGCTTCGCGCAGCGCCACGCGTTCGCGCGTACGCAAGGCCTCGCGTTCGCGGATCCCGGCCGCGGCCTCGTTCAGCGCTCGCGCGAGCTCGCCAACTTCCTCGATGTCGCCCACCGAGTCGATCCGCACCGACTCGGGCTCCCTGCCGAGCGCGCGCGCCGCGGCCGCGAGATCGGAGATGGGCCGCGCGATCCGCCGGCTGAGCCACAATGCGACCGCCAGCGCGATCAGCAGCGTGGAAAGCGTGCCGAGCGCGAGCGCCCATGCGACGCGGCCCGCCGACGAATAGATGGTCGCCGGGGGCATCGCGAGGCCGATGCTCCAGCCGGTGAGCGACGAGACCCGGAAGGCGGTGAACGTGTCCTCGCCTTCGACCGTATGGCCGCGGTACCAGCCCTCCGGCGCATGCGCGACGGCCGCGATGAAGTCCTTCGACGCCATCTCGGCATTGCCGCGCCGCGGAACGCGCGCCACGAAATGGCCGCTGCGGTCCACGAGGCCGCTCACCCAACCGGAAGGAAGATCCTGCATCTGGATCAGGCGCTCGAACGCGAGCGGGTCGACCACCGCCGAAAGCACGTAGCGCACCGTGCCGGCGATCACGACGGGATAACGAATCGCCACCCCGTAGTTCCTGACCTGCGGGCGATAGACCACGTTGCCGGTAGCGGGCGCGAGCGTCGAGATGGCCCGCGCGATGCTCGAATGGTCCTCGAGGGGCGCGGCAAGCTCGTCGTGCGCGCGCACATCGAAGAGTCGCGTGCCGTCCACGCTTGCGAGCACCACGTCCTGCCAGCCCGACTGCGAGGCGAGGACGCGCACCGCTTCGCGCCCGAAGCCCGCGATGTCGCCGGCTTCCAGGCGTTCGCTCGTAGCGAGCGCCTGGAGCGAGGTGATGTGGCCGTTGATCTCCGTATCCACCGCGGTCATGAACGCGCGATTGCGATCGAGCGCGCCGCGCTGCAGCGTCTCGCGCTCGTGGTCGACGAGCAGGATGCTGAGGACCACGGCGAGCGCGACCAGCGGTACCACGGTCCCCGCAACAAGCAGGAAAAGTCGGGTTCGCAGCTTCACGATTGCGATTCTGCCATCAACCCGGCGGCGAAAACCGTCGCGCTATATGTTGCCCCACGGCTGCACCGCCGAAACGAGGAGCACCTCGCCCGTGGCGCGATCGACGATCGCGCTCAAGTCGGACTTGCCGGCGCGGATGGGGACGAAGCCGATGCTTGCCTCGGGCTTGCGGGACTTCGCGACCGCCTCGTCGATCAGCTTGCCGTCGCCGGGATTGCGCTTGCGCAGCAGGTCGATGGGCTGCACGTGCGCGGCGACATCGCTCCTCGCGCTTTCGTACGGAACGTAATACTTCGGGTAGTACTGGGCGTCCACGCCGCCCATCCCCGAGACGAGAAGGTTGAACGCCTCGTCCTTGTCGGTGGGGAGCTTCACGCCCACCCAACGCGGCCCGGTGAGCGAAAGGCTCGCGTAGGCCCCGCCGTGCGCGAGCTCGCCTTCCGGGAAACCGTTGGCGCGCGCGATCTCGAAGCGGTCCTTCACGAAGGCGACGTATACGGGGCGCGCTTCGAAGAGCACGTACACGCCGTACATCAGCGCGCAAAACTGGAGCACCGCGAGCGTGACGAGATCGAACTTGAGGCCCCATTTCCCGGGCTTGTAGATCACGAGGACAATCAGCGGGCCGAGGGTCACGTCCACGGAAACGATGACCTTCAGGAGGTCGAAGCCGCCCGCGGCGGCGAAGAAGGGGCCCGGGTACCAGAGGAAGAAGACCGCCGTGAAGACGATCGTCGCGACGACGGCGCTCGCCGCGAGGTAGACCAATGCGGCGCGGATGCGCGCGGACACGGTATTCATGGCGCCCGTATTTTACCGCGATCGCTTGTGAGGCGCGATGCGGGCGCTCAAGTCGTGCGCAGTGGCCCCGGTCACCTTCACGGAAAGGATGTCGCCGGGCCGCGCGGCCCGGGCATCGGCCACGCGCACCACGCCGTCGATCTCGGGCGCATCGGCGGCGCTGCGGGCGATGGCCACCGCGCCATCCACCTCGTCCACGAGAACGTCCATCGTGCGCCCCACCTTCCGCGCGAGCTTCGCCGCGCTGATGGATTCCTGCTTCGCCATGAAGCGCATGCGGCGCTGCTCCTTCACCTCGTCCGGTATCGATCCCGCGAGGGCATTCGCTGCCGCGCCGTCCACGGGCGAATAGGCGAAGCAACCGACGCGGTCGAGCTGGGCCTCGTCGAGGAATGCGAGGAGCTCCTCGAATTCGGCGTCGGTCTCGCCGGGAAAGCCCACGATGAAAGTCGAGCGCACCGTGATGTCCGGGCACTCGGCGCGCCAGGCGCGGATGCGCTCGAGGTTTTTTTCGCTCGAAGCGGGGCGGCGCATGAGCTTCAGGATCCGCGGGCTCGCGTGCTGGAAAGGCACGTCGAGGTACGGAAGGATCCTGCCTTGCGCCATGAGCGGGATCACGTCGTCCACGTGCGGGTAAGGGTAGACGTAATGCAGGCGCACCCACACGCCCAGCTCGGCGAGCGCCGCGCAGAGGTCCTGCATCTTCGTGCGCACCGGGCGTCCGCCCCAGAAACCGGTCCGGTATTTCACGTCCACGCCATACGCGCTCGTGTCCTGCGAGATCACGAGCAGCTCCTTCACGCCGCTCTTCGCGAGGCTCTCGGCTTCCTTCATCACGTCGCCGATGGGCCGGCTCACGAGATCGCCTCGCATCGAGGGGATGATGCAGAACGTGCACCGGTGGTTGCAGCCCTCGGAAATCTTGAGGTAGGCGTAGTGGCGCGGCGTGAGGCGAATGCCCTGGGGGGGCACGAGGTCCATGAACGGATCGTGCGGCCTCGGAAGGTGCGCATGGACGGCGTCCATCACCGCTTCGGTCGCATGGGGCCCGGTGACCGCGAGCACCCTGGGATGGGCCTCGCGCACCACGTCGCCCTTGGCGCCCAGGCAGCCGGTCACGATGACCTTGCCGTTCTCGGCGAGCGCCTCGCCGATGGCATCCAGGGATTCCTGCACCGCGGCGTCGATGAAGCCGCAGGTGTTCACCACCACGACGTCGCTGCCCGCGTAGTCGGGCGCGATGTCATAGCCCTCGGCTCGCAGCCGAGTGAGGATCGATTCGCTGTCGACCAGCGCCTTGGGGCAGCCCAGCGACACGAAGCCCACACGCGGCGCAGGCGGCGCATGCGCCTTCGAGGCGGCCTTCGCCATCTACTTGCGGCTGCGCGGCTTGCGCGCGGCCTTGGGCTTGGCCGGGGCGCGCGCCTTGGGCTTCGCGGCCTCGGCGGCGGCAGCCCCGGCATACGGAAAACCGGAGAAGAGCTTGAGCGCCTGGCTGCGCAGCTCCTCCTGCATGTCGATCACCGCCTTGGCGCCTTTCTCGAGGTAGCCGCCCATCACGTTGGGGACGGGTTGACCCGACATCACCTGGTTCCAGGCCTCGCTGGACTTCGGCAGCTCGCCATAGAGCGACTGGGCCTGCTCCTGGAAGCGCTTCTGCGCCTCGTGGAAGGCGTGGATCGAGCGCTCGAGGTACGAGCCCATGAGGCCCTGCATCGCGTGCCCGTAGTAGCGGATGATGTTGGCGAGCATGTCGGTCGAGAACATCGGCACGCCGCCCGATTCCTCCTCGAGGATGATCTGCAGCAGGATCGCGCGGGTGAGGTCGTCGCCGCTTTTCGCGTCCTGCACCTGGAAGTCCTTGTAGCCGAGGACGAGCTGCTTCACCTCGGCGAGCGTGATGTAGGCCGATGTCTCGGTGTCATAGAGTCGGCGGTTCGGATACTTCTTGATGATTCGGGGCGCGGCCATGTGGGTTCCCGTGAATGCTGCGCTACATCAATCGGGCGATCGCGAAGGGCGCGCATACCGCTGCGCCGCATCAGTTCAAGTGCTTCATTTTATTACACTTTGGACGCCCCAAGGCAACCCTTGCACGAAGCGTGGTGCAATGCACCAAAATTCGCTTGACAGCGGCAAACCGCCTTCCTAGAATGAATTTGTTGCGGCGCACAAGGCGTCGCGGAATCGGATCCCCATGGCAGCCAGCACCGAAAGCCTTGCCCGCATCACCCAGGACGGCGTCGAATCGGCCGGCAAGCTCGCGCGCATCTCGATGGATAGCGCCCAGCGGGCCATCGCGATCCAGCTCGCCTTCGTTCGCCAGTCCGTCGAGCAGGCCCAGGTCGATGCACGCGCCTTCGCCCAGGCGAAGGACGTGACGCAGCTGATGGCGCTGCGCGCCCGGGCCGCGGGCCACGCGCTCGAGAGCTGGGCCGGTTACTCGCAGGGCCTGATGGAAGTGGCCTCGAAGGCGCGCGCCGAGCTGAGCCAGCTCGCCGAGGAGCGCCTGGGAAGCCTGCGTGAGGCCGGCAACGCGGCCTTCGACACCTATACCAGCGCCGCCCGCGAGGCGGCCGCCCTTGCCGACGCGGGAACGAAGCGCGGCACCACGAAGCGGCGCGCCAAGAAATAGCCGCGAACGGATTGCAAGGCTCCTCCTCCTTTATCGCAAGATAAAGGTTCGAACCCCAGGCTCGGCCTGGGGTTTTTTTTGGCGGAGCCGCCCGTGAGGAGGAGAAGATGAAGAGAATCGCATTGGTCACGGGCGGCGTGGGCGGCATCGGCACCGCCATCTGCAAGCGCATGGTGCGCGACGGCCACTTCGCCATCGCCAACTACGCCATCCCCGGCAGCGAGGCGAAGTGGAAGGAGGCGATGCAGGGCATCGACGATTGCGCGCTCGCCTTCGGCGACGTCGCCGACTTCGACGCCATGGGCAAGATGGTCGCGAAGATCGCGAGCGACCACGGCCCCGTGGACATCCTCGTGAACTGCGCCGGCATCACGCGCGATTCGACCTTCCGCAAGATGACGCCCGACCAGTGGCGCGCGGTGCTCTCCACCAACCTCGACAGCGCCTTCAACGTGACCCGCCACGTGATCGACGCCATGATCGAGCGCGGCTGGGGCCGGGTGGTCAACATCTCCTCGGTGAACGCCACGCGCGGCCAGTTCGGGCAGACCAACTACGCGGCGGCCAAGGCCGGCCTCCTGGGATTCACGAAATCCCTCGCGCAGGAAGTGGTGAGGAAAGGCGTCACGGTGAACGCGGTGTCGCCCGGCTATGTCCAGACCGAGATGGTGATGGCGATCCGCGAGGACGTACGCCAGAAGATCGTGAACGAGATTCCGGCCGGCCGGCTCGCGCGGCCCGACGAGATCGCCGATGCCGTCGCGTTCCTCGCCTCCGACCAGGCGAGCTACATCACGGGCGCCAACCTTTCCGTGAACGGCGGCCTGCACATGTACGCGTAGGCTCGCGCTTCAGCCGACCGTCGCCTTCTTGCGGATCTCGGCCCATTGCAGGAATTCGCCGGACTGCATGGGCTTCGCCACGAAATAGCCCTGCGCCATCTCGCAGCGCAGCTCCCGCAGCAGGTCCCATTGCGCCTGGTTCTCGACGCCCTCGGCCACCGCCGGGATGCGAAGCTTGGCCGCCATCTCGAGGCTCGACTCCAGCATCGCGCGGCGTGAGGGTTGGGTGCATGCATCGCGCACGAAGCCCTGGTCGATCTTCAGCTCCGTGAACGGCCCGCGCGAGAGGCGTTCCATGGACGAATATCCCGTGCCGTAGTCGTCGATCGAGAGGCCGAAGCCCTTCATCCGCAGGCGCGTGAGGTTCTCCAGGACGCGCCCCACGTCGCCCGCGGCGGCCGACTCGGTGACCTCGAAGATCATCTGGCGCACGTCGAGGCCCTGGCCCATGACGAGGTTCACCATGCGATCGGCGAGGCTCAGATCCTCCAGCGAGGTGAGGGAGAGGTTCACCGAGACGGGAATCTCGAGCCCGGCGTTGCGCCAGGTCGCGCAATGGCGCGCGGCGGACTTCACGATCGCCCCGGTGAGCTCCTCCATCACGCCCGCGGCCTCGAGGGCGCCGATGAACACCGCGGCGGGAAGCACCCCGCTTCGCGGATGGCGCCAGCGTGCATTCGCCTCGGCGCCGCGAAGCTCACGAGTGGCCAACGCCACCTTGGGCTGGAAAAAGGCCTCGAACTCTCCCCGGCGCAGGCCCTCGGCGATCTCCGATTCGTGGAACGCCGGCCCCGCGGGCGCGGCGTGGCCGCTGGTTGGCGGCTTGTAGCGCTCGACCAGGGCGAGGAGCTTCTTCGGATTGGGCGGCTTCTCGAGCGAGCCCAGGACGTCCACGCCATAGGCGCGCGCCATCGTCTCCACGCCTTCCATCACGGTGCGGTCCAGGCTGCTCACCACGATGAGCGAGACGTCCTTCCACGATTCGCCCAGCTTGCGGATGAATTCCATGCCGTCCATCCCCGGCATGTCGAGGTCGCTCACCACGATGTCGATGGGCGGGCGCATGTCGGCGAGCGTCTCGAGGGCCACGCGGCCGTCGGCCGCCGTGACCACCTGTGCCGCGCCCAGCTTCTCGAGGATGTTGCCGGTCACCCAGCGCTGGAAGCCGTGGTCCTCGACCACCATGAAACGCAGTGTCTCGATCGTCAATGCATTGATCCCGGTGCTTGGGGCGCCGAATGCCTGGAGACCGTGGCCTCCAGCGCCTCCAGGTGTCGGTCCAGCGCCCCGATCTCGCGATCGAAGTCGCCCATGCGGGCGAGCACGCCGTCCCATTCGCCGGCGCGCGCGGCGCGCTCGATATGGTCACAGGCGCTCGCGAGGCCGGTGGCGCCGATGGTCTTGCTCGCGCCCTTCATCCGGTGCGAAACATGGCTCACTTCGGCCAGGTCGCGACGATCGATCGCCGCGGTGAGCGCCCGGCCGTCGTCGCCGTTGTAGCGGCGGAACTGCCGCAGCACCTCGCACTCCAGGCGCGGATCGCCGCCGCTCACCTCGGCGAGTATCGTGGCGTCGATCACGCGCTCGGCGAGATCCGGAGGCGGTTGGGGCGCGATCGCGCTGGCGGAGGGCTGCGCCGGCTCGTGCGGCATCCACAGCCGCAGCTTCACCGAGAGACGCGCCAGGTCGACCGGCTTCGCGAGGTAGTCGTCCATGCCGGCCGAGAAGCAATTCTGGGCCTCGCCTTCGAGCGCATTCGCGGTGCACGCGATGATCGGCACGGGACCGCCGCCGCGCTTCGCCTCGTCGACGCGGATGGCTCTCGCGAGCTCGTAGCCATCCATCTCCGGCATGTGGCAATCGGTGATGACCATGCCGATGCCGCCCAGCCTCCAGGAGTCGAGCGCCTGCCGCCCGTTCTCGGCGAGCTCCCCCGCGTAGCCCAAAGCATTCACCTGCTTCAGCAGCAGCAGGCGGTTGATCGGATGATCGTCGACCAGCAGCACCAGCTTGCCGGCCCTGCGCGCCTCATCGGCGCTGAGCGCGGGTGCCGCGACAACTTCGGCCACGACCACGGCGTCCAGAGGTGCCTCTTGCGCGGCGGGCGTGCGCTTCATCGCATGCGAATCGGCGGGAGCCATGGCGAGCGTGAAGGTCATCGTCGTACCCACGCCCGGCTCGCTTTGCATGGCGATGGTGCCGCCCATGATCGCGGCGAGGCGCCGGCAGATCGCGAGCCCGAGGCCGGTGCCGCCGAAACGATGTATCGACGGGCTGGCCTGTGCAAACGGCGCGAAGAGGGCCTCCTGCTCGGTGGCGGCGATGCCGATGCCGGTGTCGCGGACGGTGAAGCGCACCACTTCGGCGTCCTCGCGGCGCTCCACCAGGTCGGCGCGCGCCTCGACCTCGCCTCGGGAGGTGAACTTGATCGCGTTGCTCACGAAGTTGTTGAGCACCTGCTGGAGGCGGCCCGGATCCACCATGAGCACCGGGCCGATGCGGGCGTCGACGTCGCGCTTGAGGATGAGCCCCTTGGAGCTCGCATTGCCCCTGTAGATGTCGCACACCCGGTCGACTACCTCCCTCACCGATACCGGCTCCGCGCACACCTCCATCTTGCCCGCCTCGATCTTGGAGAAATCGAGGATGTCGTCGATGATGCGCAGCAGCGATCGCCCGGATTCGCGGATCACGCCAAGCGTCGTGCGCTGCTCCCCGTCCAGCTGCGTGAGCGAGAGCAGCTCCAGCATGCCGAGCACCCCGTTCATCGGCGTGCGGATCTCGTGGCTCATCGTGGCGAGGAAGGTGCCCTTGGCGCGGCTCGCGGCGTTCGCCGCCTCGATGGCGCCCTGCAGCTCCTGCTGGAGGCGCTTTTCGCGCGTGACGTCCGCCCAGTACCCGTTCCAAAGGATGCTGCCGTCCTCCTCCTTGCGCAGCGTCGCCGAGGACCGCACCCAGCGCAGCGTGCCGTCCGGCACCTTCACCCGGAAGTCGTATTTCCCCGACTGCAACGTGCGCTCCGCCTCGGCCATCGCCTCCAGCACGCCCGGCCTGTCCTGCTCGACGATGGTGTCCCACATCACGCCATAGTGCTGGACCGCGGAGTCGCGATCGACGGAACGCAGCGTCGTCACCCCCTGCCCGAGGAACTCGAAACGCCTCTGGCCGCCCGGCAGCGTTCGCAGCCGATACACCGCCCCGGGCAGGCTGTTGGCCATATCGAGGAGGCGGCCTTCCGCAACGTGGCGGCCGCGGGCCTCGCGCAGGAACCCCAGGTAGCTGGGAATCAGCGCGGCGAGCGAGATCGCCACCGCCAATACGATCGTGGCCAGGGTGTGGCCGTAGTCGTCGTGCTGTCTCGCGCGCCGCATCGCGAGAAGTGAGCGTTCCGCGCGATCGAGCTCTTGCGTGAGCGCATACATATGCGCGCTCATTTCGCGCCCCATTCCCGAACCACGGGAGTTGGGCGGCGACGGGCCGGCGTCGCGGAGATCGGAGCGGGCGTGCATGAGGGCGAGGCGACTGGCCACGAGAGCTTCGATATTGCGCGCGCGCGATTGCTGGATCGGGTTGTCCGGTGTGAGCTCGCGCACGCGCACGGCCTCGTTTTCAACGCGCGCCATGGCCTGGTCGCGCTCGCGCGCGAAGCCCGCGTCGCGAGTCATGAGATAGCCGCGCTGGCCCGCTTCCGCATGGGCGAGCGACTCGGAGATGTTGCCGACATGGTCCAGCACGTCCAACGTGTGCTCGACATCCGCGGTTGCCTCGCGGAATGCCTGCGTGGACGCGTACATCGTCCACCCGACGAACGCGACCACGGCCGCGGCGAGCCAATATCCCACATGGCCCCATGGGATGTCGTGAGCGTGGACGCGAGTCTTGATCAGAGAAAAGTTCCCTTAACGGATGCTTTTGCGTTGTTTTGCCTGTTAACCTGCCATAACGCTACGTATTTCCGGCAGAGGTTGTTTCCGTGGCTGCTTTCCATGTCACCCGCCAGTTCCTGGACCCCGACGAGGTAGCCTCGGCCATTCCCGCCGCCCGGCTGGAGCTGGCCGTGCTCGGCCCTCCCTCGGGCGCGTGGTCGATTTCCCAGCTGGAGCTGGAGGGCGAGCACCGTCTCCTCGTGGCTCGAATGGCGTCGCCGTTCAGCGGGTTCGGCGCGATCGAGGAGTGGGCAACACACACCGTGTGGCCCATGAGCGAGGACACCGCCGGCTGGACGGTGAATGGCCGTCCCATCCATGGCGACACCCTCTTGCAGCTGGGCCGCGGCGCCGAATACGCGGTGATCGCAAGGCAACCGTTGCAGTGGGCCGCGCTCGTGAGCCCTTCCCACGCCGGGAAGCCTGGAGCGCCGGCGCCCGCCGTCTTCCTCACGCCCTCGCGCGACGGCGAAGCCATGCGGCGCCTGCGTGAGCTCACGCGAGTGGCCTTGAGGCTCGCGCGCAGCAACGAGCCCGACGCGGCAAGGATCGCCCTGGCGAGCATGCTGCGCACGCTGGATCCCTTGATGGAAACGGGCAACGATCGACCGGTGGAGCGAACCAAGCCCAATCTCCACACGCTCGTGCAATTGCTGCGCACGCGCGGCCCCGAAGCGGTTCATGCCGGCGATCTGGCACGCATGGCGGGCTGGAACGAGCGCGCCCTGCGACGCGACTTCGCCTGGCATTTCGGAATCAGCGTGGGACGCTACCTGCGCATCCGACGCCTGAACGACGTTCGCCGCGAGCTGGCGAATCCGGAAAACAAGATCCAGAGCGTGACCCAGGCCGCGATCAAGCACGGCTTCTACGACCTGGGCCGTTTCGCGGCGGCCTATCGCCGTACCTTCGGTGAAAATCCTTCCGCAACGCTCTCGCGCACGCGCCGCGCGGCGCGCCTCACGCGATTGCGTGACCCACTTCACTAAACCGCGCGCAGGTTACAGCGAGATTACCGCTGCAACCCGAAATGAGGTGAAAACCCCGTAAAAACAGTGGTTTCTGTGCGGCCCGTCACAGGGCCGCGGCGCGCGCGTCGCTACAGTTCGCTCACCAACTTTCAACAACCCCAACGAAAGAGCGAACATGAAAACGAACCTCCTGAAAGCCGCAGTCCTCACCGCGCTCGTCGCGGCCCCCATCCTCGCCAACGCCGAATCGACGTTCACCACCGGCGCCGGCTCGCCCATCACGGCCAACGCGCACCTGGACTTCCAGATCACGATCCCCAAGATCCTTTATCTGCGAGTCGGCACGGGGACCGTGATGGCCGCCAACGCCACCGTGAACCAGATCGCCTTCTCGGTGCCCGCCGCCAACGTCGGCGACGGCTCCGTGATCTCCGCCACGGCGGGCTCCGGCGACCTGGGCAACGGCGTGGTGACCGCGCAAGTGATCGGCAACAACGGCACCGTGACGTTCACGTCGACCACGGTCGGCGCGCTCGGCAACGGCGCGGGCGACACGATCTCCTACGGCCAGATCGCCACGGCGGCGGCTGCGAACACCTCGGCCACGGTGCTCGCGCACCCGACGCTCGCCGATGCGGCCACGACGACGGTCACCCTCACCCCGGCTTCGGGCAAGGTGATCAACCGCGACGCGAAGTGGACCTACACATACAGCAACGCGGCGGTGGTCGCCCCCGGCACCTACGGTGGCGTCAACACCAACAACAGCCGCGTGACCTACACGGCCTCGATGCCGTAAGCGAAGTTGGGAGTGAAGATGAAGTTGTAGTTGGGGAGCTGTAGCTTGATGGTCGCGCCCCGCAAAAGGCGCGACCATCCTTTTCCCCTGCTTCATGCCGGGCTTGGGTAAAAGAAGAGCGCGATCGGCCACCGGTAGCTGCCCCCGCGCGCGCCGGACGCAAGAAAAATCCGGTACCCGACCTGCATTGTCGCGGCGGCGAGACGGCCCACGTGAACGGGCAGCGACATGCCGCGCTGCGTCGCCTTCAACGTGGCACCGTCGATTCGCACGTCGACGGCCCGGACGAGGTCCGTGTCGAAGTCGATACCCAGCGCGAATCCCGAGTTCGCATTCGACGTGACCGTGACCGAGCTCATGTCTTCGATATCCACATACCCTCGGGCGATGTCGGCCGATGTCACCGCCAGTGCGCGCGGGGCGGCCCTGCCCTGGACGCGCACCATCGCGGGAATGACGATGCTGAAATCGAGGGATGCGTTCGCACGTTGGGACCCGACCGCGCTTCCGGCCACCGCGACAGGCGTGGCAGCGAGGAGGAGAGCGGCGGATGCGATTCGCAGCAGGCACATGTCGCATGTTGCAACCGATGCCCTGCCGGCGGACATCGGGCAATACCGGAGCGCGGCGTGCGCTTTCCCCCAAGGGGCCGGCTACGCCAGAGGGTCGATCGCGATGAGTTGATGGCGCGCGGCGAAGGTGACGAGGCCGGCGACATCGTGGATGCCCAGGCGCTCCATGAGGCCGGCGCGGTGCGTCTCGATGGTCTTCACGCTGAGCTTCAGCAGCGCCGCGATGGTACGCGTGCTCTTCCCCTCGGCGATCAACTGCAGGACCTCGCGTTGCCGCAGCGTGAGCGACTCGAGAGCCGAGTCGCCGCGGACCAGGGCCGACACCAGGCTGCGCGAGAGCCGCGGACTGAGATAGAGCTCGCCACGGGCGATCGCCTCGACGGCCAGGCGCAGCTCGATGGGAACCGAATCCTTGACGACATAGCCACATGCGCCCGCCTTTATCGCCCTGCGCACGAACTCCTCGGCCGCATGCATCGACAGGATCAGCACTTTCGTGTCCGGAAAATCGGAGAGGATCGCTTCCGTGGCGTCGATGCCGTTCGACCCTCGCATCGAGATGTCCATGACCACGAGGTCCGGGCGGTGAAGCCGGACAAGCGCCAATGCCTCCAATCCGTCCGAGGCCTCGGCGACGATCGCGACGCCTTCCAGCATCTCGAGTAGCGCCCGGATACCTGCACGAACGAGCACGTGGTCGTCGACGAGGAGGATGCGCATCATGGGAAAAGCGGGAAGGTAGCGCGCACGCTCGTTCCCACGCCCGGCGTGCTTTCTATCTCCAGCCGTCCTCCTGCATGCCGGGCGCGCTCCTCCATGCTCGTGAGGCCGAGGCTTGGCGCCGTGTTGTGCGAACGACGCCGGAGCTCCGCGTCGAACCCTCGGCCATCGTCGCCAACATGGACATTCACCGTGCCGCTAGCGGCCTGCAACTCGAGGATCACGCGCTGCGCGTTCGAGTGGCGTACCGCATTGCTGAGCGCCTCCTGGCAAATGCGATAGCACGCCGCCTGCAGGGAGGCGGCGAGCCGCACACCGTCCATTCCGGAAATCGTGCACTCCACCGCCATCCCTGTCATGCGTGCCTGCCGGTTGGCAAGCCACCTCAAAGCGTCGGCAAGGCCAAGCTGGTCCAGGTGAGGCGGATGCAGCTGCACGGACATCTCGCGCACCTGCTCGTGGATCATGGCCGTGACCTCGAGGCATTGCGAGAAGATGGGGCGGTGCGACCGCTCCACGCCGGACTCGATCCGGTGCAGCGCGATGTTGAGCCCGACCAGCGATTGGCCCACCTCGTCGTGCAGCTCGCGCGCAAGGGTGCGGCGCTCCTCCTCCTGCACATCGAGCAGGCGGCGCGAAAGGGTGTCCAGACGGCGATTCGCGGCTTCCAGCGCCTGGGTCGCGGCGTGCCGATCCGTCACGTTCAGGGCCACTCCGAACAACGATTTCCGGCCGTCGACCACGAGCATGCGGGCGCTCACGTCGAGGTACACGACGCCGCCATTCGCGCGGATGAACCGCAATGTCTCGCCGGAATGGTCGACGCCGCCCGCTTCGCGCTCGCGTCGCATCTCCAGCACACGCGGACGATCGGATTCGACCACGAAGTCGATTGCCGGCCTCGAGCCGAGCTCCTGCATCGAATGTCCGAGCCAGGCGCGGAAACGGGGATTGGCGTAAGTGAAGTAGCCGTCCGTGGAAATGTAGATGCCCGCGACCGACTGCTCCACGAGCGCGTGATAGCGGGCGTGCGACTCCCGGCCGACATGCCCCAGGCGGATCGCATTGCGCACTCGGGCGGAGAGCTCGCCGTCGCGATACGGCTTCACGATGAAGTCGCAGGCGCCCGCGCAGAGCGCAAGGTCCGTGTGGGCGATCGCGGCCGCAACGATGATCACGGGCACCGGGTAGTCGGTGCTCTGCGCGTGGAGCTGCCGCATGAAGTCCAGCCCATCCATGTCCCGCAGCCGCAGTTCGACCAACACGGCGTCGAAAGCGTGGCGCGCGTGAAGCTCCCGGGCCTTGGCGGGATCGGTCGACACCGTCACGAAACGATGGCCGGCCGCCCCCAGCGACGCTTCAGCCAGGCGGGCGCTCGGCTCATGGTCGTCGACCACGAGGATCCGTGCGTCGAGGACAGAGGCTGGCAGCCCGGTGTTCATGGCTATGAGCAATTTACCGCAATTTCCGAAGGGCTGATACAGGCAGTTCCACCCACGCACTCGGGATTCCCCCGATGCCCATGCGGCTTCGTTGCGGCGAGACTGGCCCTACTGCCGAACGGGGACAACTCCATGAAGACTCGCACAGGACACCAGGTACCCATCGCTCCCGGAGCGAAATCCGTTGTGCTCGTCATCGCATCGGCAACCTGAAGCCATGGACGCCCTGCTGCGAGCGGTGCTGGTGGAGGATAGCGACGACGATGCGCGCCTGGTCGCCACGCACCTGCGCCGATGCGAACGACCCTTCGAAGTGGTTCGCGTGGAGTCGCGCGATGCGCTCGACGACCAGCTGCGTCGCGCCCCGTGCGACATCGTGATCAGCGACTACCGAATCCCCGGCTTCAGCGGCCTCAGTGCCCTGGAACAGGTCAAGCGCTTCGACAAGGACATGCCCTTCATCCTGGTCTCCGGCAGCGTCGACGAGCGTACCGCGACGCAGGCGATGCGCGCCGGCGCGAGCGACTACGTGATGAAGCACGAAGCCGGGCGCCTGGTGCCCGCCGTTGATCGCGAGCTGCGGCGCTCCCACGAGCGCCGGCAAGCGTCCCGCGCGATCGAGGATCGCGACGGGCAGTTACGCGCGATGGCAGTGCACGACTCCGCGACCGGCTTGCCGAACCGGGCCGGCTTCCTCGCGCGCATTCGTGAAGCGGCCGCTTGCGAAGCGCCCTTCGCGGTGGTCGTGGTGGATCTCTCCCGCGTGACCGAAATCAACGACGCGCTCGGGCGGGCCGCGCGCGATGAGGTGCTGAACGAGGCCGGCCGGCGGATCGCCGCCGCGGTCGGGCTGCCCAACACCGCCCGCGTGGACGCCTGCCGTTTCGCGATCCTCGCCAAGGGAATCACAAATGCGGCCGAGGCGGGATACCTCGTGGAGCGCCACCTCGCCCCGTGGCTCGCGGCCCCTTTCCGCCTCGCCTGCGGCGAGCTGAGCATAGGCGCATCCATGGGCACGCTGCTCGATGCCGCGCGGCGCGAGCCCACCGAAGCGCTTGGGTGCGCCGAATCGGCCGCAAGCTGCGCCGCCGCCCTCGAGGAACCGCATATCATCTACCAGGAGCAGATCAGCGCCGCGATCCGCCGCCGCCTTTCAGTCGAGCGCCGCCTGCGCCATGCCGTATGCCACGACGCGCTGGAACTGCACTACCAGCCGAAGGTCCGCCTTGCGGACGGCGCGATCCTGGGTGCGGAGGCGCTGCTGCGCTGGAGCGATGCCGAGCTGGGAAGCGTGCCACCTTCCGAGTTCATTCCGATGCTGGAGGAAACGCGAATGATCCGCGCCGTGGGGGCATGGGCCCTGGGCCGGGCCATGAGCGACCGCGGGCGCCTTGCCGCCTCGGAAGGCGTGGCCCGCGTGGCGGTGAACGTCTCGGCATGCCAGCTGCGCGACGACGGTTTCGTGCGGATTGTTCGCGACGCGCTCGCCGCCTCGCCGGACGGCGATGGCCTCGACATCGAGATCACGGAGAGCGTGCTGGTGAGCGACCTGCGCTCGGCCGCCGCCAAGCTGGCGGAGCTTCGCGAGATGGGCGTCCGGGTCGCGCTGGACGACTTCGGAACCGGCTATTCCTCACTTTGCTACCTTTCATCCCTGCCGGTGGACGCCATCAAGATCGACCGGTCGCTCGTGTCCAGGCTGTCCCTGGAGCGCGGTGCCTGGGCCTCCGTGAAGGCGATGATCGGCCTCGCGCACGACCTTGGGCTTGGGGTCGTCGCCGAGGGTGTCGAGACGCGCGAGCAGGCCGATGCCCTGGCGCGGCTCGGCTGCGACGAAGCCCAGGGTTACCTCTACGGCAAGGCCGCCCCGCCGCCTAGTCCGGCAAGCTGAAGAAAAAACAGGCGCCCTCGCCCGGAGCGCTTTCGGCCCGGATGCGACCGCCGTGGCGGTGGATCACGCGCTGGACCGTCGCGAGCCCCACGCCCGTGCCTTCGAATTCCGCGCGCGAATGCAGGCGCTGGAATGGAGCGAAGAGCTTGTCGGCATGCCGTGGGTCGAAGCCCGCACCGTTGTCACGCACGAAGAACGTGGGCGAAGGCGCACCAACGACGCTCGCCATCTCGATGCGGGCGTGCGGCAGGTGGGACGTGAACTTCCAGGCGTTCCCGAGGAGGTTCTCGAGCACCGTGCGCAGCAGCCCCGGATCGGCGTTGGCGACCAATCCCCGTTCCACGTCGATCGAGACGTCCCGTGCCGGCGCCTGTCGCCGCAACGATGCGAGGATCGCGTCGGCGAGCTCCGTGAGATCCACGGACTGCCGCTCGAGCTCCCGGCTCGTCGAAAGCGAGAGCGCGAGCAGGTCGCCGATCATCTCGTCCATGCGCTGGGCGGCCCCGGCCACGCGCTCGAGAAGCTCGCGAGGCGCGGGAAGCAGTTCGGTGCCGTGTTCCTCGAGCAAAGCGGCGGTGAAGCCCAGGATGTGCGCGAGGGGGGCGCGAAGATCATGCGAGATCGAATAGTCGAAGCTCTGCAGCTCTTGATTGACGGCCTCGAGCGCGGCGGTGCGATCGGCCACCCTGCGCTCGAGCCCGGCATTCAGTTGGCGCACCTCGTCCTCGACCTTTCGCCTGGCGGTCACATCCTCCGCCACGCCCGCGATGCGCTGAAGGCGGCCGCCGGCATCGAAGATCGGGAATCCCCGGGTATGGACCCAACGCATCGAGCCATCCGGCCGGATGATGCGGTATTCATATTCATACCCCCGGGACAGGTCGCGCCGATGCACCCGGATCTGCTCGCGATCCTCCGGATGGACCCAGTCGATCCAGCCATCGGGAAGCGCGGACAGGGCGTCGCGCGACCGCCCGAAGACCTGCTCGAAGGCGGGGCTGAGATACAGCATCTCGGTATCGTCGGCATTCGTAAGGAAGAAGATTTCGCGGATGTTCTCGGCAATCTGGCGAAAGCGCAGCTCGCTTTGCGCGAGCCGCTCGTTCATCGTCGTGAGCTCCTCGACCTTCTGCGACAGCTTGTCGGCCATGAGGCGCATGTGCTCGCGCTCGAGGCCGTCGGAACCGCGCGAGGGCGGCTTGTGGACACTGCCGAGCGCATTCTCGATCGCCGCGAGGATCCGCTCCGGGTCTGCGGGCTTCACGAGGACGTCCGAGACCCCATAGGCGGTCGCGAGCTTGCGCGCCTCCCTCTCGTGGTAGTGCGCGGTATAGAAGATCACCTTGGTGTCCGCGACAAGGGGGTCGGCGCGAAGCTCGCGCACCAGCTGGAACCCGTCCATCGCGGGCATCAGGATGTCCGAGATCATGAGCTGCGGACGCGACGCGCGCAGCTTCTCGAGGGCCTGCACGCCGTTCGATGCCTCGATCGCCATATGGCCGCTATGCGCGAGGAGCGCGACGACGAGCTCGCGGTTCGCGGGATGGTCGTCCACGACGAGCACGGTCGCCACCTCAGGCGTCCCCCAGGGCCTGGCGCAACTCCCGCAGCAGCTCCGCCGGATCGATCGGCCGGAAGAGGTAGCGCACCGCGCCCAGGGCGAGGCCTTCGCGACGGTCGGCTTGGTCGGTGAACGTGCTGGTGAGGAAAACGAAGGGAATCGCTGCGAGCCGCGGATCGGCTTTCACCGCGCGGATCAGGTCATGGCCGGAGCCTTCGCTCATGCGCACGTCCGAAACGATCAGGTCCGGCGGTGACCGGTGGGCGATTTCGAACGCCGGGACCGCGGAGGAAGCTTCCACGACTCGGAATCCGGCCGATTCGAGCAGGCTTCTCGCGAGATAGCGGTTGGCAGGATTGTTGTCCACGACCAGCACGGTCTTGCCGCGAGCGGGCGCGGGAGCGCTCGCCTGGACAACCTCGGTCGAGCTGCGAGGCATCCCGTTGCCGCGCAGCCCCGGGGCGAGGAAGGCCTCGACCTGGGGAACGAAGGCGGTGGGCTCGATGGGCTTGGAGATGTAGCCGTCGAATCCGGCTTCCAGGACCCGTTCGCGGTCTCCCACCATGGCGAGCGCCGTGACCGCGATCACGGGCACGCCGGCGAGCGCGGGAATCGCCCGCAGGCGCCGCAGCACGTCGAAGCCGTCGATTCCCGGCATCTGGATATCGCAGATGATGGCATCCGGACGTTGCGACGTGGCCTTGGCGATTCCCGACTCGCCGTCCTCGGCGGCGACGGGCTCGTGGCCGAAGGCGCCGAGAAGGTAGCGCATCAGCTCCAGGTTGGTGGCGTTGTCCTCGATGATGAGCACGCGAGCGCCCATTCAGGCCTCCTGGAGCACGAGCGTGAACGTGCTGCCGGCACCGACGGCGCTCTGCAGGATGATCTGTCCTCCCAGGACCTCCGCGAACCGGCGGCTGAGGTGCAGGCCGAGCCCCGTGCCTTCATGGCGCCGCGACATCTCGCTGTCGAGCTGGGTGAAGGCCGAGAAAAGCTTTCCATGGTCCTCGTGCGCGATGCCCGGACCCGTGTCGGCGACGCTGAACTCGACGCGATGTTCCTCCTGGCGTACGCGGATCGCGACGTGGCCCGCCTCGGTGAACTTGATCGCGTTTCCCGCCAGGTTGAGCAGGATCTGGCTCAACAGGCGCCGGTCGCTTTGCACCATGACGCTCGCCTCAGGCATGTCGGCGTTGAGCGCAAGTCCCTTGGCTTCGGCCAGCGGCCGCAATGACTCGACCACCTCTTCCACCAGCTGCTGGCAGGAAACCGGCTCGATGTCCGGCGCGATCCTGCCCGCTTCGATCTTGGCGAGGTCCAGCAGGTCGTTGATGAGCGAGAGCAGGTAGCGGGCGCTCGACCGGACCGTGCCCAGCTGGCGCTCCTGCTCGGCATTGAGCGGGCCGGGAAGCTTGAGAAGCAGCATGCCGGTGAACCCGATGATGGCATTGAGCGGCGTGCGAAGCTCATGGCTCATGGTCGCGACGAAGCGGTCCTTCGCCTCGATGGCATCCACGAGCTGGGAATTTCGCTGCTGCGCTTCGTGCTGCGCTTCGAGGAGCCGCGTCGCGAGCGGCCTCACCTTCCAGCGCAACAGGACCGTGCCGGCGGCCACCAGCAACCCCAGCAGCACGACGGCCACGTGGAGCTCTTCCCGGAGCGAGTGCAGGAGATCGGCCGACTCGACC
>DATBAI010000038.1:0-40792 GCA_036271595.1 Usitatibacter sp. | reverse complement strand
AATTCCATCCTTGGCCATACCCTCGACCGGCATCACGAGATCGTCGAAGAACCCGGAAGCCATCGCGGCCACCGCGCGCTGGTGCGACTGCAACGCGATGCGGTCCTGGTCGGCGCGTGCGATGTTCCACTCCTTCGCCATTTCCTCACAGTGCTCGCCCATGCTCTTGCCCGTGGCGCGGTTGGCCACGCTCGGCACGTGCAGGCCGAAATCCTTCCAGTGGAACTCGCCCAGGCGATCGGCGCGTTCACCGAAGCTCTTCGCCTGCGACATGCGCCGGATGAAATCCGAAAGGCCCTGCGGCAACCCGATCTGCACGCGGCTCATGCTCTCAACGCCGCCGCACATCGCGAGGTTCACGTCGCGCCCGAGCATGCCCGCGGCCTCGAACACCGCGACCATGCTGGTGGAGCACGCGAGGACGGTCGAGAACGCGGGCGTCGCGGGATCGAGCTTCGCGTCGATGACAAGCTCGCGCGCGAGATTGCTCCAGCCGAGGTTTGGCGCGACGGTGCCCCACACCACGAGGTCCGGGCGCGCTTCGGCGGGAAGCTGCGCCGCCATGGCTTTCGCCACGGGCATGGAAAGCGCCACGGCATCGAGGCTGCGGAGCGCGCCATCCACGCGCGCGAAGGGCGAGCGCAATCCGCTGATGAGCCAGGTCGTCATGATTCACAAACCTTTCACGATTCCGGCCCCACGATCGGGCAGAATGCGCCCATCGTCGGCCCAGGAAGCGGAATTATGATCCGATCGGTCGCGGCTGCATCCCTGTGCGCGTTGGCGGCATCGCTTGCGCCGTCGCCGGCCGCGGCCGTGCGCCTCGCCGAGGACGGCCTGGGCCAAGCCCTCATCTATCCGTACTACACGGCTCGCAGCAGTGACGGCAATGCCTGGAACACGCTGCTCTCGGTCGTCAACACGCGCGAGAAGCCCAAGGTCGTGAAGGTGCGCTTTCGCGAAGCGGTCCATGGACGCATCGTCTGGGAGGCCAATGTGTACCTGGGCCCCTACGATATGTGGACGGCCGCCGTGATCCCGGGCTCGGATGGCGCCGCTCACCTCGTGAGCGCCGACAAGTCGTGCATCGATCCGCCGCATTCCGGATCGGACGCGGGCGCGTTCTCGACGGCATCTTTCTCGGGCGGCGCGGCCGATGGCGCGAGGACGGGGCTCGGTACCTCCGGCGTTGATCGCACCCTCGAGGGGTTCGCCGAGGTGATCGAGATGGGTACGCTCGCCGGCGAGACGGCCGCGGCGGTCACCATGCCGACGCCGGAGCAATCGCCGGTCTTCGACGCGTTCAATTGCGCGCACGTCGTGGGGACAGGCTTCACGCGGAACGTCGAGGCCCCGGAGGGCGGACTTTCGGGAACCGCGCTGCTGCTCAACGTCAACAGCGGCCTCTCGCTGCCGTACGAGCCGGTCGCCCTCGCCGACCTCACGCGGAGCGCCTTCTACAGCGACGTTGGCGCCAGCGGCACCGACTACGACAGCCCGCAGGTCACGCCCGAGTCGGTGGTGGTTCTTCCGGCGTCGATCGTGGCGGGCTTCGGATCCGGGTACCTGCTGCGCTCCTCATGGAACCGCGGCGTGGATGCCGTAAGCGCTGTCCTGATGACCTCGGCGATCCAGGGCGAGTACGTGCTCGACGCCGTTACGCAGTCCGAGACCGAATGGGTCGTGACACTGCCCACGGCTCGGTTCTACACGGACGCTGCGCCGCCTGTCCCACCCTTCACGCACTCATTTTCGGCGGCGGGAGCGTGCGAGCTACACCAGGCGGCCATCTTCGATCGCGAGCAGGCGCGCGGCGCCGCGGGAATCGATCTTGGGGCACCGGGACCGCCTGCGTCCTCGATATGCTATGCATCGACCGTGCTGTCGTTTCGCAATGGAACCATTTACTCGCCATCCACACCGGCGTTGCCGACCCTGCTGCTCGGTTCCGACACCGGAAACAACGTGGAGGTCGAATCCTCATTCCAGGATGGCTTTGTCCTCACGGATCTCTCGCCATCCAGCCCCGGCCTCACGAGCCTGGCGTCGTCCACCACGATCGACCTCGGAACCGGGAACGTATCGACGGGCGCACAGACCTTCAAAGGGCTGCCCGTGATCGGCTTCGCCGGATCGAGCTTCAACAACGGTCTCCTCGACTGCTCGGGGCAGAGATGCAGCGGCAACTTCGGCGTGGCCTATCCCCTCCACGCGATTCGCGACGTTTCGCATCCATGAGAGCGAAGCTTCACGCCGCGACGTTCTGTATCGCCCTTTCGCTGGCAGGACTCCCGGCGATGGCGGTACGCCTCGACCCCGACGGCCTGGGGCAGGCGCTCATCTATCCGTACTACACCGTTCGCGCCAGCAACGGAAACGCATGGAACACCGCACTCTCGGTCGTCAACACACGGGCGAATGCGAAGGTCGTGAAAGTCCGTTTCCGCGAAGGGAAGCATGCGCGCGTCGTATGGGAGGCCAACGTCTATCTCGGTCCTAACGACGTGTGGACAGCCGGCGTCGTGCTGGGCTCGGACGGGGCGCCGCACCTCGCGAGCGCGGACAGGTCGTGCATCGACCCACCTCTCTCCGCAAGCGACGGCGGCGCCTTCTCCACGGCCGCGTTTTCGGGCGCCGCGGGCGACGGCGCGGGTTCGGGCACGGACCGCCTCCTGGAGGGCTTCGCGGAGGTGATCGAGATGGGCACGTTGACCGGCGCGACAGCGGCGGCCGTCACCATGCAGCCCGGTCCTCCAAGCACCTTCAATTGCGCTCTCGTCACCGGGATCGGCAAGACGAGGGGCATTGCGAATCCCGAAGGCGGCCTGTCGGGCAGTGCGTTCCTCATCAACGTGAATAGCGGCCTTTCGGTCCCCTATCACCCGATCGCGTTGGCCGACCTTACGGCGGAGCCGTTCTACAGCGACGTGGGCGCACCTGGGACGGACTACGACAGCCCGCAGGTCACGCCGCTTTCGATCGTCACGATCCCGCCGTCGTCGGCGAACGGATTCGGGTCGTCGCCTTCCGGCTACCTCCTGCGCTCCAATTGGAATCGCGGCGTGGACGCGGTGAGCGCGGTGCTGATGACCGCCACGATCCACAATGAGTTTGTCCTGGATAGCATGACGGCTTCGAATACCGACTGGATCGTCACGCTGCCCACCGCGCGCTTCTATGTGGACGGGGCGGCCACTTCGGGGCCGTTCGACAAGGTCTTCGGGCCCTCGGGCGCCTGCGAAGAGATCGACGGATCGACATTCAATCGCGAGCAGGCGATCGAGGACACAGGCGACGTCGGATTTCCCGAGCCGCCTCCCTTGCCACCGCCGCCTGCCCTTTGCTGGGCGGCGAATGCCGTGTCTTACCGGAATGGAAGCATCCACGCATACACCACTCCAACGGTGCCGTCCCTGGTGCTCGCCTCTTCCAATACGGTCGCCCTCGATATCGTCTCGACGTTCCAGGACGGCTTCGTACTCACGAGCCTCGCACCCGCCGGCCCGGGGCTCGCGAGCCTTTCGTCGTCCACGGCGATCGACCTCGCGACGGGAAACACGATCGTTGGCGCGCACACATTCGGGGGCCTTCCGGTCGTCGGCTCCGCGGCGTGGAAGTTCGACAACGGGTTGCTGAATTGCGCCGGACAGGCCTGCAAGGGCAGCTTCGGCGCGAGCTACTCGAACCACTTCATCAAGAGCGTCATCCGCGCGGCGCCGTAGCGGCGCGTCACTGGCCTGCGAGCGGGTCGTCGGGTTCGCCGGGCACGCCGAGCGCTTCCTGCCCATAGCCCTCGCGCGCCCGCCATCCGGGGTCCTTCACGACGAGGTTCTTCAAAGTCCCGCCGGTGTCGAAGGCAAGCGTCTTCCCCGGATGCGCCTCGCGCCAACGCGCCATGAGGCCGCGGCCGTCCCGATACCACGGCACCTTCTTCACGGTCCAGGCCTGGAGGCTTGCGATCCGCCAACCCTTGTCCGCGATCGATGGCCAAAGCTCATCGGCGTGCCGGATATTGTCGGGCTCGTCGAGTAGCCACATCTCGTGGCCCACGACGTCGCCGAAGATGAAGAGGCGCCCGGCGCGGATCTCGAACTGCGTGGGGTCGCTGCCCATCTTCACGCCGTAGGGCGCGCCGTTGGAGCAGAAGCCGCCGTAGAGGGGCTCGTACTTCCCCGGCGCGGCCACGAAGGCCTCCCGGTGCGCGGCGTTCGCGAAGTAGTAGGTGCGCCCTTCGTACGTCGCGGGAAGGGTGTGCTTGCCGCGCACCGGCTTGCCGTCGGCGAAGTAGCCCACCGGATCGAAACCCAGCAGCATGAGGCTCTCGCCGCGAGAAGTCTCGATGGTGGCGTGCGTGGTCCCGCAACCGCAGAGCGCCGCGGCCAGGAACATCGCCAACGCGCGCAGGATCGCCATGCCGTTACCCCGGCTCAACGCTTGCCTTCCCAGCCGCGCGTGGCATGCTCGCGGTTGAAGCGCTCGCGGTCCCTCGCGAACTGCTTTTCCAGTTCCTCGCGGCCCTGCTTGGCGATCGACATGCGGCGCGCCTCGTCCTGGTAGAACGGAAGCGTGGCGTCCACGCTCGCGATATTGTGGCGGCGGAAGGCGTCGGCGAGCTCCTTGGCGCGAAAGCGGTCCACGCCCAGCTTCTCGAGGGTCGCACGGCCGGTCTTGAGCGCGGACTCGAAGGTTTCCCGCTCGACGACCTGGATGCCGCGGATGCGAAGCTCGAAGTAGTGGCTCACGTTGCGCGCCCGGCTCACGATGTCCAGCTGCGGGAAGTTGGCGCGTACCCGGTCCACGAGGGCGAGGCTCGACTCCACGTCGTCGATGGCATTCACCAGCAGCCGCGCCTTGCGCGCACCGGCCGCTTCGAGCAGGTCGAGACGCGTCGCGTCGCCATAAAAAACCCGGTAGCCGAACTTGCGCAGTGACTCGACCTGGTCGGGATCGTGGTCGAGCACCACGGGGCGGATGCCGCTCGCGAGCAGCAGGCGCCCCACGATCTGCCCGAAGCGCCCGAACCCCGCGATGATGATCGGGCTTTCGGTGTCGATCGTGTCCGCGGGGCGTTCCTCCTCGCGGCGTGCGCGCGAGGCGGTGAAGCGGTCGTACCCAAGGAGGAAGAGCGGCGTGGTCGCCATCGAGAGCGCCACCGTGATCGTGAGCAGCGCTTCCCATTGCGAGGTGAAGACATGCGCGTCGCGTGCGGTCTGAAAAACCACGAAGGCGAATTCGCCTCCTTGCGAGAGCAGGAACGCGAAGAGCCACCGCTGCCGGCAGATGTCGATCACCTGCGCCACGGCCCAGAGCGACGTGATCTTGAGGAGGAGAAAGCCCGCGAGCAGCAGCGCCACGGTCGTGGGCTGGCTCGCGAGGAGGCCGAAGTCGATCGTCATGCCGACCGAGATGAAGAAGAGGCCGAGGAGCAATCCCTTGAAGGGCTCGATGTCGCCCTCGAGGGCGTGGCGAAATTCGGAACCCGCGAGCAGCACGCCGGCAAGGAAGGCCCCCAGCGCCATCGACACGCCGGCGAGCGTCATCAGCTCCGCGATGCCGATCACGAGGAGCAGCGCGAACGCCGTGAACACCTCGCGCAGCTCCGTCTTCGCGATGAGGCGCAGTATCGGCGCCGTGAGGTAGCGCCCGATCACGACCACGCCCCCTACGGCCGCGACCGCCATCCCCACGCGCATCCAGGCCGGTTGGCCGCCGCTTGCGCTCATGTCGCCCACGAAGGGCACGAGCGCGATCAGCGGGATGGCCGCGATGTCCTGGAACAGAAGGATGCCGAAGGACGCACGCCCGGTGGGCGTGTCGAGCTCGTTTCGCTCGGTGAGCGCCTGCATCGCGATCGCAGTGGAAGATAGCGCCAGCGACAACCCCCCGACCAGCGCGCCCTGCCAGCTGAGGCCCACGAGCCACAGCGCCACGCCGAGCACCGCGCCGCTCGCCGCGAGCTGGAGCGTGCCGCCTCCGAATACCACGCCGCGCATCGCGAGGAAGCGGCGGGGATCGAGCTCGAGGCCGATCACGAACAGCATCAGCACCACACCCAGCTCGGCGAGGTTCTTCGTGGACTCGGCGTCGTCGATCAGCTTGAGGCCCCACGGACCGATGGCGGCGCCGGCGATGAGGTAGCCCAGGACGGCGCCCAGGCCAAGGCGCTTGGCGAGCGGCACGCAGATCACGGCCGCGGCGAGGAAGACCAATGCCTCAAGCATGGGGGCGATGCTCCGCGAGCCAGAGCTCGAGGCGGCCGCGCAGCTTCCTGCCGGCGCGCGCCATGTGCTCGTCGTCGATCTCGTGGGAATCGTGGAGCGCGAAGGGCTCCAGCCACTTCATGCCGCAGTAGCGCGCCGTCTGCTCGACCACCGGCACGAAGGCTTCGAAAGGATGCGCATGGGGCGCCTCCAGCGCGTACTTCTGCACGTCCCCCGTGGTCGTGACCCAGAGGCACTCCTTGCCTTCGAGCGCGGAGCCGCCGGGGCCGTGGGCCCAGCCGCCCAGGAGGACCACGTCGAACCAGTGCTTCATGAGGCCCGGCGCCGTGTACCAATAGAGCGGATGCAGCCAGACGACGAGCTTCGCGCGGCCGAGCGCCGCCTGCTCGGAGGCGACGTCGATGTCGAAATCGGGATAGAGGTCGTAGATCGAGCGCACCTCCATGGGTTCCAGCCCCGCGATGGCCGCGAGCAGCGCCGCACCGGCGCGCGAGCGCCGCGGATACGGATGCGCATGGATCACGACGATCATTTCGGCAGCCACGCGGCGAAACCCGCCAGCGGATGATTGTCGGCGAGGATCCCGGCGAAGACCGCCAGGCCCGCCCAGTTATTGCCGAGGAATGCCTTGAAGCAATCCTCCCGCGCACGCGTCCGGATGAGCACGTAGTGCCACGCGAAGACGGCCGCCGCGGCCGCCACTCCGGCGTAGTAAGCGACCCCGTAGCCCTGCCACGCGCCGATCGACGCGAGGATCGCGATGAAGAAGGCGTAGCACGCCATGACCGCCGCTACGTCGAGCCTCCCGAAGAGGATCGCCGAGGTGCGCAGCCCCAGCCTCATGTCGTCGTCGCGGTCCACCATGGCGTATTCCGTATCGTATGCGATCGTCCAGAAAATGTTGGCGGCGAGGAGCGCCCAGGCGAGCGGCGGCACGGCGCCCGCGAGCGCGGCGAAGGCCATCGGAATGCCGAAGCCGAACGCGATCCCCAGCCACGCCTGGGGCATCCAGAAGAAACGTTTCAGGAACGGATAGATCACCGCCACTGCGAGCGCCACGAACGAGAGCTCGATGGTGAGCGCGTTCAGGAAGAGAACGAGCGCGAAGGCGATTGCGGCGCATGCGGCCGCGACCGCGAGCGCCTCCCACGGCCGGATAGCGCCCGTGGCCAGCGGGCGGTTGCGGGTGCGCTCGACTTTCGCGTCGAACTCGCGGTCGGCGAAGTCGTTCACCGCGCAGCCACCGGAGCGCATGAGCACGGTGCCCGTGAGGAAGATGAGGAAAACCGCGAACGTGGGCACGGAGCGATGCGCGAGCCATAGCGCCCACAGCGTGGGCCAAAGGAGCAGCAAAATGCCGATGGGCCGGTCGAGCCGCATCAGCTTCTCGTAGGCGTCGAGCCGGGCGGCGATGGGGCTCATGCCCTGAGGAAGAACTGCTTCGTCCCCAGCCAGCGGTCGATATGACGCGCGACCGCGGGAGACTTCGCCTTGAGGAGCTTCTCGGCCGTGTCGCGCGCCTGCTCCACGAGGTCGAGATCGCGATCGAGGTCGGCGAACCGCAGCAGGGGCGCTCCGCTCTGGCGCGCGCCGAGGTATTCGCCGGGGCCGCGCATGGCGAGGTCGCGCCGTGCGATCTCGAAGCCGTCGTGGGTCTCGTAGATCGCCTTGAGCCGCTCGCGCGCGAGCTCCGAGAGCGGCTGGTAGTAGAGGAGGATCGCGGTGCTCCGGCTCGATCCACGGCCGACGCGCCCGCGAAGCTGGTGCAACTGTGCGAGGCCCATGCGCTCGGCGTGCTCGATCACCATGAGCGAGGCATTGGGCACGTCCACGCCAACCTCGATCACGGTGGTCGCCACCAGGAGCTGGATGCGCTTCGCCTTGAATTCGGCCATCACGTGGGCCTTTTCGGCGGGCTTGAGGCGCCCGTGCACCAGGCCCACCTTGAGATCGGGGAACGTGTCGCGGAGCCTCTCATGGGTCTCGATGGCGGTCGCGAGCTGCAGGGCCTCGCTCTCCTCGATGAGCGGGCACACCCAGTACGCCTGCGCACCCTCGGCGCACGCCTCGCGGATGCGCTCGATCACTTCGTTGCGGCGCTCCTCCGACACGAGCTTGGTCACCACGGGCGTGCGCCCGGGGGGCAGCTCGTCGATCACCGTGACGTCGAGGTCGGCGTAATAGCTCATCGAGAGCGTTCGTGGAATCGGTGTCGCGCTCATCATGAGCTGGTGGGGCTCGGGCCCCTTCGCCTTGCCGGAAAGGGCGAGGCGCTGCTCCACCCCGAAGCGATGCTGCTCGTCCACGATGGCGAGGCCGAGCTTCGCGAACGTTATGCCCTCCTGGAAGAGCGCATGGGTGCCGATCGCGAGCTGCGTCTGGCCGCGCGCAATGGCCTCGGCGGCCTCGCGCCGCGCCTTGGCCTTCAGGCCTCCGGCGAGCCACGCGATCTTCACGCCGAGGGGCTCCAGCCAATGGGAAAGCTTGAGGTAGTGCTGCTCGGCGAGGATCTCGGTGGGCGCCATGAGAGCCGCCTGCCAGCCATTCTCGATCGCCTGCATGGCGGCAAGCGCCGCAACGAGTGTCTTGCCGCTACCCACGTCGCCTTGCAGCAGCCGGCGCATGGGATGCGGTTGGGCAAGGTCGCGTGAGATCGCCGAGTGCGCCTGGCGCTGGGCACGCGTGAGCGGGAAGGGCAACGACTTCACCAACGCGTTGGTGAGCGTGTGCCCATCCGGCAGGGCCGGCGCACGCTTCGCGCGCCGCTCGCGGTAGGCGATGCGCATGGCGAGCTGCTGCGCGAGCAGCTCGTCGAACTTGAGGCGCCGCCACGCGGGATGGGTGCGATCCTCGAGGGACGCGGCATCGACATCCGGAGCGGGGCGATGCAGGGCCAGCACCGCCTCGCGAAAGGCCATCAGCCCGAGGCCGCGCAGCAGGTCTTCATCGAGAGTGTCGCCCAGCTCGAGCGTGTCGAGCGCGCCGTTGATGCGCTCGCGCAGGAGTTGCTGCGAGAGGCCCGCGGTCGTGGGATACACCGGTGTGAGCGACTTGGGAAGTGGCGCGCCCTTCGTGACGATGCGGTACCGGGGATGGACCATCTCGTCGCCGAAGAAGCCGGGGCGCACCTCGCCGAAAAGGCGCACGCGCTTCCCGGGCGAGAGCTGTTTCTGCTGGCTCGGGTAGAAGTGCAGGAATCGCACCCACAGCTCGCGCCCCTCCTCCTCGAGCTTCACGACGAGGGCGCGCCGTCCGCGGTATTCGACCTTCGACTCGACGACCTCGGCTTCCACCAGCACGGGAACGCCCGCCTTCGCCTGGGCAAGCGGCGTGAGGCGGGTCTCGTCCTCGTAGCGCAAAGGCAGGTGAAGGACGAGGTCGCGGCTGCCGTGGATGCCGAGCTTGGCGAGCCGGGCGGGCGCGTCGGCGGCAGCGGCGGCGGGCAAGCTAGCCCAGGTGCATCACGGCGTCGACCTCGACCAGCGAGCCGCGCGGCAGGGAGGCCACGCCGATGGCCGCGCGCGCGGGGTACGGCTCCTTGAAGTTCTGCGACATCACTTCGTTCACCTTGGCGAAATTCGCGAGGTCCGTGAGGTACACGGTCACGCGCACGACTCGATCGAAGTCGCCGCCCGCGGCGCGGCACACGGCCCTCAGGTTATCGAAGACGCGCCTTGCCTGCGCCTCGAAATCCCCTTCCACGATCTGCATGGTTTTCGGGTCGAGCGGGATCTGCCCCGAAAGGTAAACCGTGTCGCCGGCGCGAACGGCCTGCGAATAGGTGCCGATCGCGGCGGGTGCGTCCGGTGTCGAAACAGGTTTCATGGATATTCTCGCGTCTCGCGCCTCACGCCGGCTTTTTCTTCAGCCTCTGGATCCTCACCACCTCGGGGATTCGCCGCAGCCGCCGGAAGACATGCGCGAGGTGCATGCGGTTCCTCACCTGGATCGTGAACACGATCGTGGTGTACGCGGGGCTCGCGCGCTGCTCGGTCTCGATGTGGTCGATATTGGAGTCCGCCTCGGATACCTCGGCGGCGAGCCGCGCGAGGACACCGCGGTGGTTCTGGGCGATGAGCCGCACGTTCACGTCGAAGAGCCTCTCTGCGGATGCATCCCACTGCACGTCCACCCACTTCTCGGGATCGAAGTGGAACGGGTGGATCGCGGGGCAGTCGTGTGTGTGCACGACCAGCCCCTGCCCCTTCTTGATCTGCGCGATGATCGGATCGCCGGGGATCGGCCGGCAACATGGCGCGAACTGCACCGCCAGGCCCTCGGTGCCGCGGATCGTGATGGAGTCCAGGCGATGCGCCTCGCCGTCGCCGGCGGGCTCGCCGATCGACAGCAGCTTCTTCGCGACCACGACCGCGAGGCGCGTGCCCAGCCCGATGTCGGCGAGCACCTCCTCGCGCGTCTTGGCCGAATCGCCCTTGAAGAAGCGCGTCCAATGCGGCTCGCCCACGTCGTCGGGATTGGCCTTCAGGGAGCGCAGCGCCTGCACCAGCAAGAGCTCGCCCACCTCGGCGCTTTCCTGGAGCTGCATGGTCTTCAAATAATGGCGGATGTGCGAGCGCGCCTTGCCGGTCGCCACGTACGAAAGCCACACCGGGTTGGGGCGCGCCTGGGCGTCGGTGAGGATCTCCACGCGGTTGCCGTTGCGAAGCACGGTGCCGAGCGGCACGGGGGCGCCATCGACTTTCGCGGCGATGCAGTGGTTGCCGACCTCGGTGTGCACGGCATAGGCGAAATCGATCGGCGTCGCGCCCTTGGGAAGCGCGAAGATCTTGCCCTTGGGCGAGAACACGTACACGTCGTCCGGGAAGAGGTCGACCTTGATGTGCTCGAGGAACTCGAGCGCGTCGCCGGATTCGCTCTGGATCTCCAGCAGCGACTGCAGCCACTGGTGGGTCTTCAGCTGGACGTCCTTGGCGCCGTCTTCGGCGGTCTTGTACATCCAGTGCGAGGCCACGCCCGCTTCCGCCACCTTGTGCATCTCCTGGGTGCGGATCTGGATCTCCACGGGCATTCCGAAGGGCCCGAAGAGCGTGGTGTGCAGCGACTGGTAGCCGTTCGCCTTGGGGATGGCGATGTAGTCCTTGAACTTGCCCGGAATCGGCTTGTAGAGCGTGTGCAGCGCCCCCAGCGCGAGGTAGCAGGAGGGAACGTCGGGCACGATGATGCGGAAGCCGTAGATGTCGAACACCTCGGAGAACGAGATGTTCTTCTCCTGCATCTTCTTGTAGATCGACGAGATGTGCTTCTCGCGGCCCGTCACCTGCGCTTCCACCTTGAACTCCGCGAGGCGCGTCTCGATCGCGCCCTGGATCTTGCCCAGCGCGTCGCGCCGGTTGCCGCGCGCCTTCCGGAGCGCCTTGTCGAGCACCCGGAAACGCGTGGGATGCAGGTAGTGGAACCCCAGGTCCTCCAGCTCGTAGTAGATCGAGATGAGGCCCAGGCGGTTGGCGATGGGCGCGTAGATGTCGAGCGTCTCGCGCGCGATGCGTTCCTGCTTCTCCGTCGGGACGGCTTCCAGGGTGCGCATGTTGTGGAGGCGATCGGCGAGCTTGATCAGGATCACGCGTACGTCGCGCGCCATCGCGAGCAGCATCTTGCGGAAGTTCTCGGCCTGCGCGTGCTGGAGGGTCGCGAACTCGATCCGGTCGATCTTGGAGACGCCGTCCACCAGCTCGGCCACGGCCTTGCCGAAGCGCTTGGCGATCTCGCTCTTGGTGGTGGGCGTGTCCTCGACCACGTCGTGCAGGAGCGCGGCCATGAGCGCCTGGGCGTCCAGGTGCCACTCCGCGAGGATCTTCGCGACCGCGAGCGGGTGCGTGATGTACGGCTCGCCGCTCTGCCGGTACTGGCCCGAGTGGGCCGCGCGCGCGACCTCGTACGCCTCCTCGATTCGCTCGACGTCGGCGGGCTTCAGGTAGCCCAGGACCGCCGTGAGCTCGCCCGGCCCGGGGCCGGGCAGGGACGTTCCCGCGGCCTTGACGCCGCCTGCGACCGAATGGACTCCGAGCGCGGGCATCGTCGAAGGCGCGGGTATCAGGACATCAGAGGACCGGCAGCGTCGGCGTCGGCGGGTTCAGCAGCTCCTTGCCCACCTTGCCCCCGGCGATCTCGCGCAGCGCGATGACCGTGGGCTTGTCCTTGTTGGGCTCGACCTGCGGGGTCGCGCCCAGCGCGATCTGGCGCGCCCGGTTGGTCGCTGCGAGCGTGAGCTCGAAGCGGTTGGGAAAGAACTTGATGCAATCGTCGACCGTGATGCGTGCCATGGGAATCTCTCCGTCACTTGAATTCGTCGAGCCGCGAAGCGAGGCGTGCGGACTGCTGGGCGCGCGACACTCGTGCCGCCCGCACGATGGACACCAGGTCCGCTAACGCTGCCTCGAAGCGCTCATTGACAATTATATATTCAAATTCAAGAACATGGGAGATTTCTTCACGGGCGCTCGCCATGCGCCGCTCGATGGCGTCGGGGGCATCCTTTCCCCGTGAAAGCAAGCGCTTGCGCAGCTCCGCCAGGGACGGGGGCAGGATGAAGATCCCGACCATGGTCGGGAAGAGGCCGCGCACCTGGCGGGCCCCCTGCCAATCGATTTCCAGCAGCACGTCGTGGTCGCCCTCGAGCTGCTCCTCGATCCACGTGCGGCTGGTACCGTAGTAGTTGCCGTAGACGTCGGCGTGCTCGAGGAAATCGCCCGCGGCGATCATCTTTTCGAATGCGGGCCGGCCGATGAAATGATATTCGCGGCCGTGCTGTTCACCTTCCCGGGGCGCCCTCGTCGTGTGCGAGACGGAAAGGCGAATGTTGGGCTCCTCCTTGAGGAGCGCCGCAACCAGGCTCGTCTTGCCGGCGCCCGATGGAGCCACGACCACGAATAGATTGCCGCGCATGTTCCTGTGATTGTATAACCGCGCTCCAGCCCCCTCGAAGACCTAGCCGGTGACACCCACATGAACCGTCGCTTCCTCGCCGCGATCGCTACGTGCCTCGCCGCCATGCCCGCCATCGCCGATGACGCTGGCTTCCAGGCCTTCGTGAAGGGTGCCGTGGCGGATGCCGTCGCGAAGCACGGCGTGCCCGCCATCGGCGTATTGATCCGCACGGCCGGCCGCGACACGGCGGCGGTAGCCGGAGTGCGCGCCCTGGGCCAACCCACGCTCGCGACGAACGCCGACCAATGGCACATCGGCTCCAACACCAAGGCCTTCACCTCGACGCTCATCGCGCGGATGGTCGAGAAGGGAGAGCTGCGCTTCGACGAGACGCTCGAAGAGGCCTTTCCCGCCATGAAGGACATGGATGCGGCCTATCGCTCGGTCACCCTGGAGCAGCTCCTCAGCCACACGGCCGGGCTCCCCGCGGTCACCACCGAACCGGAGCTGGGACCCTTCTTCGCCGCGATCAAGGGAATTTCGGATGTGCGCGCGCAACGCGCGAGCATCGCGCGCACGTACCTCGCCAAGCCGCCGGCCGGAGCGAGGGGAACCTTCGTCTATTCGAACCTGGGCTACATCCTGGCGGGCGCCATCGCCGAGGCGCGCACCGGCAAGCCCTGGGAGGTCCTCGTGAGGGAAAGGGTCTTCGAGCCGCTCGGCATCACGCACGCAGGATTCGGCGCGCCCGGCACGCCCGGAAAGCTCGACCAGCCGCTCGGCCACCAAAAGGAGGGCGGGAAGCTCGTCCCGGTCCCGGCCGGCCCGGACGGCGACAATCCGCCCGCGCTGGGGCCGGCCGGCACCATGCACATCACGCTCTCCGACTGGATGCTCTTCGCCCAGGACCAGTTGGATGGCGTGCACGGCCGCGGAAAGCTGCTGCGTCCGGAGACCTATCGCAAGCTGCACACACCCGTCACGGTCAATTACGCGCTCGGCTGGGGAGCCAAGCTCGAGACCAACGGCACGCCCGCTGTCCTCACCCACACCGGCAGCAACGGTGCCTGGCTGGCTGAGATTCGAATCTTCCCGAAGCACGGCGCGATCGTGCTCATCGCCATGAACGCCGAAGACGCCGGCGCAAAGGCGGCCATGGACGAGCTGGGGGACGCGTTCCGCGCGAAGCTGAAGCCCTATGACTGAGGACTCCGCCTTGTCCCTCTTGGCCCGTCGCTTGGCGGCATTGTTGGTGAGCGCCCTGCTTGCCGGGCCGGTTGCCGGAGCCGCCCTCGACATCCCGTTCGATTTCTCGCACGGGGCGATCGGCGTGGACATAACGGTCCATGAAAAATCGCGTATCCGACGACCATCGATGGACTGGCGATTCGTGGGCGATCCTTCGCTCCGATAGACGCACTCACGGCCGACATCACAGCGGTGTCACGCGGCTACGGGCGCGAGATCGATACGGAAGTTGTCCTGCTTCGTAGCAAGGCGGCCCCGCGAGCTACTCGATGTTCTGCACCTGCTCGCGCATCTGCTCGATCAGGACCTTCAGCTCCACCGAGATGCGCGTGAGGTCGTTGGCCACGGACTTCGAGCCGATGGTATTCGCCTCGCGGTTCAGCTCCTGGCAGAGGAAGTCCAGGCGCTTGCCGCAGGCCCCGCCCTTGCCGAGCACGCGACGGAATTCGCCGATGTGGGCCCCGAGGCGCGAGATCTCCTCGTCCACGTCGATGCGGGCGGAGTAAAGGACGATCTCCTGGTGTATGCGCTCGTCCGAGGGCGACGCCCCGGCTTCGGCCACGCGCGCGGCGAGCTTGTCGGCGAAGGCCTTCACGGCGCCGGGAATGAGCGGCTGGGCCTCGGCCACGAGCCCCTCCATGCGGTCGAGCCGCTCGCGCAGCACGGCTTCGAGCTTGGCGCCCTCGCGCGCGCGGGTCTGGTCCAGCTCCGCGATGGCCCTCGAGACGAGCGCCATCACCTGCTCCCTCGCCCGGTCGGCCGACAGCGATTCCTCGGCGAGCACCCCCGGCCAGTGCAGGACCTCGGCCACCGAAAGGCGGCGCGCGTCGGGAAAGCGATCGACCACCTGGCGGGAGGCGGCCTCGAGCGCCTGCAGGGCGTCGGCGTCGGGAACGAGCGAGCGTTTGGCGCCGGAAAGCGGCGTGAAGGTGATGCGGCAATCGACCTTGCCGCGCGAGAGCCGGGCGGCCACCGCCTCGCGCATCGCGGGCTCCACGGGGCGCAGCTCCTCGGGCATCCGCGTCTGGAATTCGAGGTAGCGGTGGTTCACGGTCTTCAGCTCCACCGCGAGGCTGCCCTGCGCGGTTTCGACGGCCGCGGCCGCGAATCCGGTCATGCTCGAGATCATGGGGCCCGCCAGGTGTGGAATTGTCGCCTTTACAAGGCGCGAGGGAGTGCCGACAATTGCCATGAATTATATCGGAAGCTCCCCCAGAGAATGCCTCAGCAGGCGAACCAGCCCCTGCCGGCCGGCTATGTGCTGAACGGCTATCGCATCGAGAAGCCCCTTTCCTCGGGCGGGTTCAGCATCGTCTATCTCGCGCGCGACGACAAGGAAACGCCGTACGCGATCAAGGAATACCTCCCCTCGTCGCTGCCGCTTCGCACCGAAGGCGTCGAGGTGCAGGTGACCGACGAGGCCAACCTCTCGATCTTCCGCCACGGCCTCAAGTGCTTCTTCGAGGAGGGGCGCGCGCTCGCGATGATCTCGCACCCGAACGTGGTGCGCGTGGAGAACTTCTTCCGCGCCAACGAGACCTGCTACATGGTGATGCAGTACGTGCGCGGCAGGACGCTCCAGTTCCACATCCAGAGGAACCGCCACGAGTTCACCGAGACCTTCATCCGGCGCATCTTCATCCATTTGATGAACGGGCTGCGCGAGGTGCACGCGAGGAAGCTGCTGCACCTGGACATCAAGCCCGCCAACATCTTCATCGCCATGGAAGGCCGGCCCGTGCTGCTCGATTTCGGCGCGGCGCGCATCACGCTCTCGGAAGAGGCGATGAAGCTGAAGCCCATGTACACCGCGGGCTTCGCAGCGCCCGAGCACTACCGCTTCACCGCCGACGAGCTGGGCCCCTGGAGCGACATCTACTCCGTGGGCGCCACGATCTACACCTGCATCGCGGGCACCCCGCCCCAGGCCGGCGACCAGCGCGAGCAGAAGGACCGCATGATCCCGCTGCGCACCCTCGCCCGCCAGCCCTATTCCGACGACCTCTACGACATCGTCGATTCGTGCCTCGCGATCGACCGCATGAAGCGCCCGCAGACCGCGTTCGACCTGCAAAAGCGCCTCATGGAGCCGCCGCCCGAGGCGAAGAAGGGCTTCCTCGAGACGATGAACATGCCGCTCTCGAAGCTCTTCTCGCGGCTGTCCAACGAGTAGCCGCGGACGCCATGCGCTTCACCATCTTCCAGGACAGCCGCCTCGGCGACCGCGACGGCAACGAGGACCGCGTCGGCTACTCGTACAGCAGAGACGTGCTCCTGATGACGGTGGCCGACGGCATGGGCGGGCACCTGGGAGGCGAGGTGGCCGCGGAAATCGCGATCACCGAAATCACCCGGCGCTTCCAGAACGAGGCGCGCCACAAGCTGAGGAAGCCCTTCGACTTCCTCGTCTCCGCGATCCAGTCGGCGCACCGCGCGATCGTCTCCCACGCCGTCGAGCAGAACCTCCTCGAATGCCCACGCACGACCGTCGTCGCCTGCATCGTGCAGAACGGCAACGCGTACTGGGCCCATGCGGGGGACTCGCGGCTCTACGTGCTGCGCAAGGGCCAGATGATCGCGCGCACCCAGGACCACTCGCGGGTGCAGATGATGATCGACGCGGGCGAGATCACGCCCGAGGCCGCGGCGCGCCATCCGGAGCGCAACAAGATCTTCAGCTGCCTGGGGGGTGTCGTCCCGCCGCAAATCGCCTCCGGGCGTGAATTCCCGCTCGTGACGGGCGACACGGTGATGCTTTCGACCGACGGATTCTGGGGCCAGATCCCGGGCAATATCCTGGGCGGCGTGATCCAGAAGCAGCCGGTCGTCGAGGTGATGCCGGGCCTTCTCGAGGAAGCGCAGCGGCGCGCGCGAGGCGAGTCCGACAACCTCTCCGTGGTCGCCATGACCTGGGAGAGCCAGGACGACGCCGGGGTCGCCGACACGCAGCAGCTCGGGGTGGGCTTCACCACGTCGTCCAATACCACGGAGCAGCTCGAGGGCAAGGGCGGCGCGGATGCCGACGTGACCGAGGAGGACATCGAGCGCGCCATCAACGAGATCCAGGACGCGATCCGCAGGGTTCCCCGCTAGATGCCACGCTTCCAGGATCGCGCCGCCACGGCGCTTCGCCCCGTACGATTCACCCGCCGCTACACCCGCCATGCCGAGGGCTCGGTCCTGGTCGAAATGGGCGAGACCCGCGTGCTGTGCACCGCGAGCGTCGAGGAGAAGGTGCCGGGCTTCCTGAAGGGCAAGGGCCAGGGATGGGTCACCGCCGAATACGGAATGCTCCCGCGCGCCACCCACACGCGCGGCGCGCGCGAGGCGGCTTCCGGGAAGCAGTCGGGGCGCACCCAGGAGATCCAGCGCTTGATCGGCAGGAGCCTGCGCACGGTAACGGACCTCGCGGCGCTGGGCGAGCGCCAGGTGAGCATCGACTGCGACGTGCTCCAGGCTGATGGCGGCACGCGTTGCGCTTCGATCACGGGCTCCATGGTGGCGCTCGCCGATGCGATTTCGTGGCTGCGCGGGAAGGGCCTCGTCGCCACCGACCCCATGCGCGATTTCGTCGCGGCGGTCTCGGTCGGCATCGTGGCGGGCGAGCCGATGCTCGACCTCGACTACTCCGAAGACTCCTCCGGCGACACCGACATGAACGTCGTGATGACCGGGCGTGGCGGCATCGTCGAGATCCAGGGCACCGCGGAGCGCGAGCCTTTCACGCGGGCGCAGATGGACCGGCTGATCGAGCTCGCATCCTCCGGCATCTCCCAGCTCGTGGCGCTTCAGCGAAAGGCGCTCGCGGGCCCCTGACCTTCGCGCGGCACCCATTGCTCAACCGGATCGTCATCGCGTCGAACAATCCAGGCAAGCTGAAGGAGCTCGCCGCGCTCCTGGGGCCGCTCGGCATCGAGTCGAGCGCGCAACGCGAATTCGCGATTTCCGAAGCCGACGAGCCGCACTTCACGTTCATCGAGAACGCGCTCGCCAAGGCGCGCCATGCCGCCAATATCTCCGGTTTGCCGGCGCTCGCCGACGACTCGGGCCTCTGCGTGCCGGCGCTCTTCGGAGAGCCGGGCGTCCATTCGGCGTACTACGCGGGACGGGACGGCGACCGCGGGGAGCGCGACGCACGCAACAACGCGAAGCTCGTCGAGCAGTTGCGCGCCGCGACGGACCGCCGCGCGTTCTATTACTGCGCGCTCGTCCTCGTGCGCCATCGCGACGACCCCACGCCGATCATCGCCGACGCCGCGTGGCATGGGGAGATCGTGCTCGAGCCGCGGGGAGGCAACGGCTTCGGCTACGACCCCTACTTCCAGGTCGCGGACACCCAGCTCACCGCGGCCGAAATGGCGCCCGCCGAAAAGAACCTGGCGAGCCATCGCGGCCGGGCGCTCGCGGCGCTGGCGGCGAAACTGCGCGACGCGCCGGAATAGCGCTCACGGCCGGCCGGAGCGCCTCACCACCGCCTCGTCGAACTGGCGGGTCCAGGCATCCTGGTTGCGCAATGCCTCGGACGCGTCGATGGGCTTGATGGGCACGTCGTCGAACGGCGTGGCGATCCTGCTGCTGGATGGCACGAAGTGGCGCGCGGCGAGCAGCGCCTGGCCCTCGCCCAGGAAAAAATCGTAGAGAAGGATCGCGGCGTGCGGGTGCGTCGCCTTCGCATGCACTCCCACTGCGTGAAGCTGCGCGATGGCCGGCTGCAGCAGGATCCAGTCGATCGCCGCGCCCTTTTCCTTCAGCTGCTGCGGCTTGTAGTTGTACACGGTGAGCGCGAGCGGCACCTCGCCCGAGGCCACGAGGTTCGCGAGCAGCGTGTGTCCCTTGCGCGCGGAGATGCCGTTCGTCGCGATGATGTCGGCGAAGAGCTTCGGGCCCGACGGGCCCATGGCCTTCACGATCGTGCCGTACCAGGCGGAATCCTCGGCCTCGATGCCCAGGCGCCCCTTCCAGCGCGGGTCGAGGAGGTCGCGGTATGTTTTCGGCAGCTCCTCGCGCTTCACCTTCTCGGTGTTGTACGCCTGCACGAAGATGTCCATGGTGGACGTGGCCCATTCGCGGTGCGCGGGAAGCGTCCCGGGCCGCATGGACGCGAACGCGGGCGAGTCCATCGCGACCAGCATGTGCTCGGAGGCGAGCGCCTCCATCTCCGGGGAATTGTTCTCGATGAAGTCCACGTCGCGCTTTCCCGCGCGCGTCTCGCTCACCACTCGCTGCACGACGTTCTCCGAGCTCGAGCGCCATTCGCGCACCTTCACGCCGTACTTCGCGGTGAAAGCCTCGAAGACCGGGCGCAAGTCCTCGCTCTGGGTCGAGTGGTAGACCATGACCTCGCCCTCGCGGCGTGCGCCCTCGACGAGCGCCCTGGTGCGGGCCTCGCCCTGCAACCGTGCCAGCGCGGCGGCGTCCTGCCCCCATGCGGGCAACGCGAGCAGCAACGCGACAAGCGCGAACGGTCTCATGCGGAAAGTATAATCGGCCATGAAGCTCTCCCAGCTTCCGCCCCTGTCGCTCTATGTGCACCTGCCGTGGTGCATCCGCAAGTGCCCCTATTGCGACTTCAACTCGCACGAGCGGCGCGGCGACCTTCCCGAAGGCGAGTACGTCGACGCGCTGGTTGCCGACCTCGAGGCGAGCCTGCCCGATGTCTGGGGCCGCCGCCTGCACACGATCTTCCTGGGCGGAGGGACGCCGAGCCTCTTCGCGCCGGAATCGATCGAGCGCCTCGTCACGGCGGTGCGCACCCGCATGAAGGTCGACCCCGGCACCGAGATCACCATGGAAGCGAATCCCGGGACCTTCGAGATGGAGCGTTTCCGCGGGTTCCGCGCCGCCGGGGTGAATCGCCTGTCCATCGGCGTGCAAAGCTTCGACGACGCGAAACTGGTTGCCCTGGGCCGCGTGCATGGCGCCGATGAAGCCCGGCGGGCGCTCGAGGCGGCACTCGCCATCTTCCCGCGCGTGAACGCCGACCTCATGTATGCCCTTCCCGGCCAGCGCCTGGAGGCGGCCGTGGCCGACGTGCGCGAAGCCCTCGCGCGTGGCGTGACCCACGTTTCCGCCTATCACCTGGCGCTCGAGCCCGACACGCATTTCGCGCGCTTCCCGCCGCAGCTTCCCTCCGACGACGAGTCCGCGGACATGCAGGAGGCGATCGAACGCGAGCTGGCCGGGGCGGGCTTCGAGCACTACGAGATATCGGCCTTCGCCCGGCCCGGCGAGCGCGCGCTGCACAACGTGAACTATTGGACCTTCGGCGACTACCTGGGACTGGGCGCGGGCGCCCACGGCAAGGTGTCGTTTCGCGAGCGCATCACGCGCACCGAGCGTACGCGCAAGCCCGTCACCTACATGCGCGAAGCCCTCGCGAACGAGGCGAACCGCGCCATACGCGTTGTTTCCGACGAGGAGCTTCCCTTCGAGTTCATGCTGAACGCGCTTCGCCTCATCGGAGGATTTCCTGCGGCGCTCTTCCAGGAGCGCACCGGGCTTGCGATCCAGGCAGTCGAGCGCGAGCTGGTGGAGGCCGAGGCCTCGGGATTCATCGAGCGCGACGCCACGCACATCCGGCCCACCCGCCGTGGCGAGCGCTTCCTGAACGATCTCACGGCGATATTCCTGCCCGGCGAGCGCGCCCCGCGGCGAACGATACCGATCAGTACTTTCCCGCCGGGTACGGCCCGTCATTCATGAATGGCGGCTCGCGGCCCACCAGGGCCTCGAGCATGATGAGCTCGGCATCGGTGTGGTTGCGAAAGGGGCCCTCCTCGATGCGCATCGCGTTCCCGTCCTCGTGCAGCAGCAAGGGCTCCTCGTGGTGCTTGGTGCGCACGACGCGCCCGCTCGCCATCCCGGGCCCGTCGACCACGGCCTCGCCATAGCAGAGGCAGAAGTACACGCCGCCCGGATCGATCTCCAGGTAGGCGCCGGTGCCGCGGATGCCGATCGACGCGCTTGCCGCCTTGATGGTGACCGCTTTCTTCGAGAAGACCGACAGCACGCCGCCCGTGGCGACGAGCATCTCGTGCAGCAGCCCGTCGGAGCCCTTGCCGAACTGGATGCTGGTCTGCGAGCGCAGGAGGAATGCATCCTTCCCCACCACGATCACCGCCGAGCTCGCGTGGCTCGTCGTGACGCGGTCGCCCGGCCGCACGGGCGTGCCTACATGCGCCTGGGCGCCGTTCACGTAAACCGTGCCGTCGAGCTGGTTCACTCCGGGAGGAATGTCCCCCTTGGCGAGCGCCCGCGAGATCACCGTGCTCGCGCCCGCCGCGATCAGCGCCAGCGCTTCGCGTCTCTTCATGGACTTCTCCTTCGGAAGATGATGTCCCAAACGCCGTGGCCGAGCGCCGTGCCGCGGCGCTCGAACTTGGTCTGCGGCCGCCACGCCGGCCGCGCTGCGAAGCCCTGGGCAGTGTTCTCGAGAAGTGGCGTCGCCTCGAGCACCGCCAGCACCTGCGCCGCGTACTCCTCCCAATCCGTGGCCACGTGGATGATGCCCGAGGGCGCGAGGCGTGTCGCGGCGAGCTCCACGAAAGCCGGTTGCAGCAGGCGGCGCTTGTGATGGCGCTTCTTGGGCCAGGGGTCGGGAAAGAAGACATGGATCGCCGCGAGCGAGCGTTCCGCAATCATCTCGCGCAGCACATCCACCGCGTCGTGCTGCACCACCCGCACGTTCTCGATCGCGCCGGCTTCCAGGCGCCGGAGGAGGCTGCCCACGCCCGGCCCGTGCACTTCGATAGCGAGGTAGTTCGTGCCCGGGTTGTCGCGGGCGAGGCTCGCCGTGGTCTCGCCCATGCCGAAGCCCACCTCGGCCACTACGGGCGCCTCCCGTCCAAAGGCCTCGGCAAGGGCCAGCGGGGCGGCCGCATAGGCAATGCCGTAATGCGGCATGAGGTTCGCGACGGCGTTCTGCTGCGCGGGCGAGAACCGCCCCTGGCGCAACACGTAGCTACGGATCGGGCGCTGGTAAGTCACGGATTCTTAGATCGGTTTCGGCACCGAATGATAGCGCGGGCGAGCGCTTGCATTTTTGCAACAGCGCGGTTTGACACTCGCGGAGGCGCAGCCTACATTGCCCCCGAAAGGAAACGAAAACAATGAGGATCGTGCCGACGCTCGCCGCGATCGCGCTCGCCGCTTTTTGCGCGAGCGCCATGGCCGACGACTACCTGGGCGGCGTGAAGGTTCCCCGCGCGAGCCAGGTTCCGGTATCGACCTTCTCGCTCGCCTCCGAGCCGGTGAACGCATTCTCGCCGTGGAGCGGATCGCAATCCTCGTTCAGCTCCGACACGGGCGTGCGCCTGCGCCTGGGCTACAGGTACTCGCGCTTCTTCTCGGTCGAGAGCGAGTTCGTGGACTACGGCCGCGCGCCCGCGGAATTCTTCGCGAGCCCCGCCAACCTTTCCTCGGCATTTCGCAGCACCGGCTTCGGAGTGGACACCGTCGCGAGCATCCCCGTGTGGCGCAGCTTTTCGTTCTATGGAAGGCTGGGCGCGCACTACGGCGACGTGCGCAACGCCTTCGCGTCGTATTCCACCTCGTTGCTGGTCGATCCGGTGCACGGAACGCGCGTGCGCTACGGCCTGGGTGTCCGCTACGACTTCTCCAGCGCTTTCGGTGTGCACGCCGACGTCGCGCGCTACGCGCCGCTCGGCAACCCGCTGGGCGAGCCGGAAACCGACCAGTTCTCCATCGGGGTGAACTGGCGCTTCTAGGCGGTTTTCTGGATGAGGCCCGTGCCGGGAGAGCTCGGCGCCGCTTCGTAAGGCTTCTTCGCCATGCGCCCGGCGAGGAACGCCTCGCGCCCGGCCTCGACCGCGAGCTTCATCGCGTGCCCCATGAGCACCGGGTCCTTCGCCTTCGCGATGGCGGTATTCATCAGCACACCGTCGCACCCCAGCTCCATCGCGATCGCGGCATCGGAGGCCGTGCCGATGCCCGCGTCCACCAGCACCGGCACCTTCACGCGGTCGATGATGATCTGCAGGTTCCAGGGATTGAGGATGCCCATGCCCGAGCCGATGAGGGAGGCGAGCGGCATGACGGCCACGCAGCCCAGCTCCTCGAGCTGGACCGCGAGGATCGGATCGTCGCTGCAATAGGCCATCACCTGGAAGCCCTCGGCGACCAGGGTCTTCGCGGCCGCGAGGGTCTCCGGCATGTTCGGGTAGAGCGACTGCGCATCGCCCAGCACCTCTAGCTTCACGAGCGCGTGGCCGTCGAGGAGCTCGCGGGCGAGGCGTAACGTGCGCACCGCATCCTGCGCGTTGTAGCAACCCGCGGTATTGGGAAGGATCGTGTACTTCGAGGGCGGCAGCACTTCGAGCAGGCTCGGCTCGCCGGCGTCCTGGCCGATGTTGGTCCGCCGAATCGCGACCGTCACGATCCGCGCTCCGGAGGCCTCGATGGCGCGCCGCGTCTCGTCGAAGTCGCGGTACTTGCCTGTGCCTACGAGGAGCCGCGAGTCGTACGGCTTGCCCGCGATCACGAGTTTCTCGCCCATTCAGCCTCCACCTACCGCGACCACGACCTCGATGCGGTCGCCATCGGCCACGCGCGCGTCGGGAAAACGGCTGCGCGGCACGATCTCGCCGTTGCGCTCCACGGCGATGCGTCGTCCCGCGAGGTCAAGCTCGTCCACGAGCTGGCTCAACGTGAGTGGCGCCGAAAATTCCCGCGGCTTGCCGTTCAAGGTGATGCTGATCGCCATCCCGGAATTATAGACCTCGCGCTCTCGTGCCTCGCCCCCCGCGCCTGCTCCTACATCTGCTTGAATTTCTGCGCATACGCGCGGCTCACGGGCAGCTCCGTCTTCTCGTCCTTCAGCTTGAGGAAGACGCGCCCGCCGATGTCGCGGCGGGTGGAAGCGACCTCGTTCATGTTCACGAGGGTGGCGCGGTGGACCTGCCAGAAAACCTCGGGATCGAGCTGCGCGGCGAGCTCCGAGAGCGCGAGGCGGATCAGGAACTCGCCCTCGCGCGTGATGACGCAGGTGTACTTGTCGGAAGCCTGGAAGTAGAGCACGTCGTCGACAGCGATCTGGCGCACCTCGTCGCCCTGCAGCGCGCGGACCCAGCGAAGGCGGCCCGCGTTGCCGGGTATCGCGGCCGCCAGGCGCGAGAGCATCTCGCCCAGCGCGGGCGGCTTCTCCGCCGCCGCGATCTTGCGGCGCAGGCGTTCGACCGCGCGCACCAGGCGCTCATCGGTGACGGGCTTCAGGATGTAGTCCACGGCGTCGCGATCGAAAGCCTCGAGCGCGTACTGGTCGAACGCCGTCACGAACACCACGTGGGTGCGCGGCTCGATGCGCCGCGCGAGCTCGAGTCCCGTGAGGCCCGGCATGCGGATATCGAGGAAAGCCACGTCGGGCTGCTCGTCCTCGATGGCGCGCAACGCCTCGAGCCCGTTGCCCGCGAGCGGGAGGATCTCGAGCTCGGGCCAGATCCGGGCGAGGCGCCCGCGCAGGTGCTCGGCGAGATGCGCCTCGTCGTCGGCGATGAGGGCTCGTGCGTTCATGCGGGAAGCTCGATCACGACGCGCGTCCCGCCGCCGGAGGCCTCGGCCACCGACAGCGAAGCGCGCCCGGCATATACGAGCCGCAGGCGATCGCGCAGGTTCGTGAGGCCGAGTCCGCCGCGGGTGGTCGGCGCGAATCCCATCCCGGTATCGCTGATCTCGATCTGCACGCGCCCGGGCGCGGCTCGCGCCGACAGCTCGACCACGCCTCCGTCCACCTTCGGCTCCAACCCGTGGCGGATCGCGTTCTCCACCACCGGTTGCAGCAGCATCGGCGGAAGCTCGAAGGCCCCGAGATCCGGCGCGATGTCCACGCGGTACGCGAGTCGCGAGCCCATGCGCACCTGCAGCACGTCGAGGTAGGCGGCGATGAGCTCGCCCTCGGCGTTCAGCGTCGTGGACTCGGTGCGCGTGGCCGCGAGCGAGGCGCGCAGGAAGCGGATGAAGGAATCCAGCATGCGCTTCGCCTTCGCCGGGTCGGGATCCACCAGGCTCGCCACGTTCGCGAGCGTGTTGAAGAGGAAGTGGGGCTCGATCTGCGCCTGGAGCGCGCGCAGGTTGGCGAGCGTGGCCTCCCGCTCGACACGCTCGGTGCGCAGCCGCTCGCTTTGCAGCGCCGCCTCCGCGCGTGCATGGCGTTCACGCCAGAAGAAGATCACCGAGAGCACGAGCGAGACCAAGAAGCTCGTGAACGCGAAAGCGGCGAGCCATTGCGGGTTCTTCAGCCACAGCCTGAGCAGCCGCGAGTCCAGCGTCACCGCGACCAGCGCGTAGCCCAGGAGCACGCCCATGGTGCTCACGCCGGCGTAGTACAGGGTCTTCAGGATATGGCCGCGGCCTCGCACCCAGCGCTCGAGTCCGGACAGGTCGCCCAGGACGTACAGGCCATGGATGGTGAAGCCGATCGCGTTGGAGAAGATGAAGGTCCAGACGAAATCCTCGCGGGTCGGAAGTTGCGGCGCGAAAATCGCCCCCACCGCGAAGATCAGCAGGCCGAACCCCGTGCTCCAGATGAACGAATACGCGAGGTTGCGCCCGACGCTCGGGCGAATGCGCTTGAAGACCGGGAAGATCTCCAGCGGGTGGAATTGGTCGACGTCCTCGCAGGCGGGCGCCGGCCGTGTCGCGGCTTCTGTCATGGATGCATCCTACCGCCGCGCTCCGGTTGCGCGCCCCACCTCGCGACGGACGGCCGCCCTCGGGCGCCAACGGCCGGGGAGCGGTGCGAATGGCGGTAGAATTTCGGCTGTGGCATGCGGGTGTAGCTCAATGGCAGAGCAGAAGCTTCCCAAGCTTACGACGAGGGTTCGATTCCCTTCACCCGCTCCACCCCGAACGCCGCTCCCGCGCCGGGGTCTACCCAGCAATCCCCCTGGAGAAGACCCCATGTTTTCGCGACCTTTCCGCATCGACCCCCGCAATTCAGCCGTTATCGTGCCCGCCGCGCTGGGATTCATGGCGCTGGGCGCCGCCGTCGCCTGGTTCGCGCGCCCCGCCGTGGAGCGCTTGCGCGCGGCGCACGCTCCCGAACCTCCCGTCGAAGACGCGATGCTGGTCGAGCGTGTGCGCGCTGCCCTGTCGCGCGTCGTGTACGGCTCGGAGCTGATCGATGTCCGCGCCCATTCGGGCCACGTGGTGCTGCGCGGCCCCGCGAGCCCGCAGCAGATCGCCGAGATGGTGGCGTGCACGCAGCGCGTGAATGGCGTGCGTAAGGTCGAGGACCGCTTGTCCGTGTCTGGAACCTGAAGGAGCGGCGGCGCGCTGTTAGCATGGTTCGCGCGCCATGCCCCGATCCCGCCAGTTCCCACCGCCTTTTTCGCAACGCGTCATCCGCTGGCAGGCAGCGCATGGCCGGCGAGGCCTGCCATGGCAGGGCACGCGCGATGCCTATCGCGTCTGGCTGTCGGAAGTGATGCTGCAGCAGACGCAGGTCGCGACGGTAATCCCGTACTACGAGCGCTTCCTCGTGCGCTTCCCGAACGTGCGATCGCTCGCCGCTGCGTGCGTCGATGACGTCCTCGTCCTTTGGAGCGGCCTGGGCTACTATGCGCGCGCCCGCAACCTGCATCGCGCGGCGCAGGCGGTGGTCGAACACCATGCCGGGCGCTTCCCGACGACTTTCGAGGCGCTCGAGCAACTGCCCGGGATCGGGCGCTCCACCGCCGGCGCCATCGCCGCGTTCGCGGGCGGCGAGCGGCGCGCCATCCTCGACGGCAACGTGCGCCGGGTGCTCGCGCGGCATGCGGGCATCAGCGGCGACCCATCGTCGGCCGCGACACTGGACAGGCTTTGGGACGAGGCCGAGACGCGGTTGCCGCGCCGCGGCATCGAGAGCTATACGCAGGGCATGATGGATCTCGGCGCCGACGTGTGCCTCGCGGCGAAGCCGCTATGCCTCGCATGCCCGGTCAACGTCGATTGCGTGGCACGAAGCGAGGGCCGCGTCGACGAGCTGCCCGGCAAGCGTGCGCGCCCTGCCCCGCGCGTGAAGCGCATCGCGATGCTCATAGTGGTCTCGAGGGGCGAGGTCCTGCTGGAAAAGCGCCCGCCCAGCGGGATCTGGGGCGGCCTGTGGTCGCTTCCCGAAGCGAGCGCCGACGTGAAACCGGCCGTCGCACTGCAACGCGATTGGGGAATCGAGTGCGCGCGCATCGAGGCGCTCGAGCCCTTCGATCATGCGTTCACGCATTTCACGCTGGAGATCGTGCCCTGGCGGGTGCAGCTCGCGAAATCCGCGGGCATCGCCGAAGGTCGCGGCGCCACGTGGATGCCGCTCGCCGACATCGCTGGCGCAGCGCTCCCCTCGCCCGTCAAGAAGCTCCTCTCGCGCCTCTTGCCTCGCGCCTAGATCAGCTCCTGCTGGCGCAGGAACTTGTGCAGCACCGCGAGCCTCATCGCCGAATCCGTGAGCTCGAGCAGCATCTGCTTCACCTCCATTCGCAGCGGCAGGATCTCGGCCAGCCGGAAGCCCACCCAGCTCGCATCGTCGAAGGCGAAGGGCTGCGCGAAGCGCTCCTCGCCAATGCCGGCGATCGCCTTGCGAAGGAATTCCGCGCTCTGGGCGAGGCCTGGCGCGTCGGGTTGCGGCGCCTCCGCTTCGATCTCCTCCACGTCGCCCACGATGAGGCCCTGGCGGCTCACCTCGCTCGCGACGATGCGGAAGCGGCCGAGCCCCTGCGCCCGCACCTTGAGGATGCCGAGCTCCTCCATGTCGCAGTCGGCGATGCGCGCCTCGCATCCGACCGCCTCCGGCACGGCGGGAGCGCCCACCTCGTCGCCCTCGCGAATGAGGCAGACGCCGAACGACGTCGAATCGCGCAGGCAAGCGCGCGCCATGTCCATGTAGCGAACCTCGAAGATCCTGAGCGGCAGCAGCGAGCCCGGAAGGAGCACGGTGCCGAGCGGGAAGATCGGCAGGGAACGGTGCTTGCGGACACCCGCCAGCCGGCTGAGGAGATCCATCTCAGGGCTTGAGGTCGCGGTGGCGCACGACCACTTCGTGCTCGGAAGCGAATCGGGCGCCGAGCTGCTCCGCCACGAATACCGAGCGATGGCGGCCGCCGGTGCAGCCGATGGCGACCGTGAGCGCCGCACGCTGGTCGAGCAGGAACTTGGGAATCCAGCGCTGCAGGAAGCGCTGGATGTCCTCGATGAGGAGGTGGGCCTCGGTTTCGCGCTCGAGGAACGTGATGACCTCGGCATCGCGCCCGGTGAGCGGGCGAAGCTGCGGATCGTAGTGCGGGTTGGGCAACACGCAGCGCGCGTCGAAGACATAGTCCGCGTCGAGCGGCACGCCGCCCTTGTAGCCGAACGACTCGAAGGTGAGCACCAGGCGGGAGCGGTCGGTGACGACGAGGTCCTGTACCCAACCGCGCAGCTGCGCGGCCGTGAGCGCGCTGGTGTCGATTCGATGGCCGATCTCGGCGAGCCACGCGAGCACCTGGCGCTCCTCGGCGATCGCCCCTGGAAGCGCCTGGCCCTCGCGTGCGAGCGGGTGCGGGCGGCGCGTCTCGGCGAAGCGGCGCGCGAGGCTCTCGTTGCTCGCGTCGAGGAAGATCACGCGCACGTCGCGCCCGCGCGCACGCACCGCCTCCACGATCTGCGGAAGCCTCCCCAGGCTCTCGCGGCTGCGCGCGTCCGCGCTGATGGCGACCTTCTGCTCGCCGCGCTCGTGCGCGTAGTCGACGAGCGATGCGATGAGGTCCGCGGGCAGGTTGTCCACGCAGTAGAAACCGGCGTCCTCGAGCGCCTTCAGCGCCACGCTCTTCCCGGAGCCCGAGACTCCCGACAGGAGGACAACCTGCATCAGCCGCCGTCCTCGCCGCTGCCGCGCGCCTCCTGGCGCATCGCCTCTTCCTGTCGGCCGATGAACTCGCGGGTGGAGTTGATGCCGCGCGTGAGGAGGATGTGGTTTCGCACCGCCGCCTCGACCAGCACGGCGAGGTTGCGGCCCGGCGCCACGGCGAGCGTGACGGTGGGGATCTCGACACCGAGGATGTCCTGCGTCCCGGCGCGCGTTGCGAGCCGGTCGCGCGGCTCGACCTTGTAGCCGCCCTCGGGCATCTCGAGGTGCACGATGAGGCGCAGCGCCTTCCTCGGCCGAACCGCGGTCTCGCCGAAGATCGAGCGGATGTTGAGCACGCCCAGCCCGCGCACCTCGAGGAAGTCGCGCAGCATCGGGGGGCAGCGGGCCTGGATCGTCTCGGGGCCGATCTGCTGGAGCTCCACCACGTCGTCGGCCACCAGCCCGTGGCCGCGCGAGATGAGCTCCAGGGCGAGCTCGCTCTTGCCGATGGAGGAGTCGCCCGTGATGAGAACGCCGATCTCGAGGACGTCCAGCATCACGCCGTGCAGGTTCGTGACCTCGCCCAGCTCCTGCTGCATGTAGGGGCGCAGCACGTTGATCACGTGCTGGCTGGGCTCGCTCGAGGTGAGGAGGGCGAGGCCCGCGCGATCGGCGCATTCGACGAGCGCCGCCGGCGCCTTGAGGCCCTCGCAGATGATCACGCAGACGGTCTCGTCCTTGCAGATGTGCGTCACGGTATCGACGCAGGCGCCGCCCTCGAGCTTCTCGATATAGTCCACCTCGCGGCGCCCCAGGACCTGCGCGAGCAGCGGGTGGATGAGGTTCAGGTGGCCGATGAGGCCTACGCCCGGGCGGTGCAGCATCTCGCCGGTGAATTCGCGCGTGGCGCCGGCGGTGCCCGCGGCCCACGCGAGGCCGAGGCGCTCGCGGCGCTCGTCAAACAGATGCTGAACGCTGAGCCGGGGCATAGGGCGACCACTCGGTGATGAGTCGGTGGGCCGCCTGGATGTCGTGGGTGGAGCCGAGCGCTTCGCGCAGTTGCGGGTCGCTGAACATCTGCGCGAGCTCCGAGAGGAGCTCCAGGTGCGCCTCGGTCGCGTGCTCGGGAACGAGCATCGCGAAGACGAGGGTGACGGGCTGTCCGTCGGGCGATTCGAACGGGATGGCCTGGGAGGTGCGCACGAAAGCGCAAGCCGGCTCCTTCAGCGACTTGATCCGCCCATGCGGGATCGCCACGCCGTAGCCCAGGCCCGTGGAGCCCAGCTTCTCGCGGTCGAAGAGGCTGTCGAAGACCCGCATGCGCGGGATCTGCCGCGAGTTCTCGAAGATGAGCCCGATCTGCTCGAACAGGCGCTTCTTGCTGCTCGCCTCGAGGTCGAGGACGACGTGGTTCACCGGCAGGAGGCGCGAGACGAGGCTCATGGCGGGCGGGATTCTACCCCCCATTCGCGCTTATTGGGGAAGGCGCTTGATCGCCTCGGGGTGGCGCGGGTGGAAGCGCTCCTTGTACTTGAGGACCTGCCGGTCGAGCTTGTCGATGAGCCCGTCGATCGCGGCGTACATGTCGCCGTCGTTCGCCTGCACGTGGATATCCTTCCCCGAGAGGTGCACGTTGGCCTCGATCTTCTGGTCGAGCTTCTCGACCGTCATGATGACGTTCACGTCGATCACGTGGTCGAAGTGCCGGTTGATGCGAGCGAGCTTGGAGGTCACGTACTCGCGGATGGCGGGCGTGATCTCGACGTGGTGGCCTGTCAGGTGCAGGTTCATCGGAGCTCCTTTAGATCGACTTGCGAAGATTGGCCGGCTGGATGTGCATGGCCTCGCGATACTTGGCTACCGTCCGGCGGGCCACCTGGATGCCTTGCTGCGCGAGGATGTCGGAGATGCGGTGGTCCGAGAGGGGCTTGCGGCCATCCTCGGCGGCGACGAGCTGCTTGATCAAGGCGCGGATCGCCGTGGCCGAGCAGGCGCCTCCCGTATCCGTGGAAACATGGCTGCCGAAGAAATATTTCAGCTCGAAGATGCCGCGCGGCGTGAGCATGTATTTCTGGGTGGTGACCCGCGAGATCGTGGACTCGTGCAGCCCCACGGCTTCGGCGATCTCGCGCAGCACGAGCGGCCGCATGGCGACTTCGCCGTGCTCGAAGAAGTTCTTCTGCCGGTCGACGATCGCCTGGGTCACTCGCAGGATCGTGTCGAAGCGCTGCTGCACGTTCTTGATGAGCCAGCGCGCTTCCTGCAACTGCCCGGCGAGGTGCTTGCCGCCGTTCTCGCGCGAGGCCTGGAGGATGTCGGCGTACATCTTGTTGATGCGAAGGCGCGGCATGGCATCGCGGTTCAACGTCGCGAGCCAGCGCCCCCCGACCTTCCTCACGACCACGTCGGGCACCACGTAGCGCACGTCGCCCGTACCAAAGGCCCGGCCCGGCTTGGGGTCGAGCGTAAGGATGAGCGCGCGCACGTCGCGCAACTCGTCCTCGCCCACGGCGAGGAGCCGCTTCAGGCGATTGAAGTCGCGTGCAGCGAGCACGTCCAGGTGGCGCGTGACGAGTGTCACGGCCGTATCGCGGTGCGGCGTGGATTCGTGAAGCGCCTTCAGCTGGAGCTCGAGGCATTCGGCCACGTCGCGCGCGCCCACGCCCGCGGGCTCGAGGTTGTGCACGTGGCGCATCGCGATGTTCAAGTCCTCGATCTCGAGGTCGACCATCGCCGTGAGCGCGGATTGGCGCATCTCCTCGAGATCCTGCTTGAGGTATCCATCCTCGTCGAGATGGCCCACGATGAGTGCCGCGACCTTCTTGTCGCGCTCGGTGAGCCCCGTGAGCGCCAGTTGCGCCAGGAGGTGCTCGTGGAGCGTGGGCTCCGCCGCGGCGAACTGCGTGAAGTCGTCGCGATCATCGTCCTGCGGGCGGGAGCTGCCGGTGGAGGCGTGCTCGTCGCCGAAACCGTGCTCGTCGGCGAAGGCGGGCGGCTCCTCGCGATTGTCGTCGCGGCGCGTCTCCTCGCGCGCCTCGCCCTCGCGCAGCGTCTCACCCGGCCCGGTCGGCGGTGGCGGAGCGCCCGCGGCCTCGTCGGGCGGCCCCAGGTCGGAGCGTTCGAGGAGCGGGTTCTCGGCGAGGTAGCGCTCGAGCTCCTGGTTCAGCTCGACCGTCGACAGTTGCAGCAGCCGGATGGACTGCTGCAGCTGCGGCGTGAGCGTGAGGTGCTGGGATAGCTTGAGCTGGAGGCTGTGCTTCATGTCGAGGGACCGGGAAGGAACCAGACATTCCGCTAGAGGCGGAAGTTCTCCCCCAAGTACACCTTTCTGACAGCCTCATTATAGATGATCTCCTGAGGCTTCCCGAAGGCGAGAACCGCGCCCTGGTTGATGATGTACGCGTGGTCGCAGATGCCGAGCGTCTCGCGCACGTTATGGTCCGTGATGAGCACGCCGATGCCGCGTTCCTTGAGGAACCGGATGATCTGCTGGATGTCGAGGACCGCGATGGGATCGACTCCCGCGAAGGGCTCGTCCAGGAGGATGAAGCGCGGGCGGGTGGCGAGCGCCCTCGCGATCTCGACGCGGCGCCGCTCGCCGCCCGAGAGCGAGATCGCGGGGCTCGTACGCAGATGGCCGATGTGCAGGTCGTCCAGGAGCGCGTCGAGGCGGCCTTCCACCTCGTCGGACTCCACGCCCTGCAGCTCCAGCACCGCCTGGATGTTCTGCGCGACGGTGAGCTTCCTGAAGATCGAGGCCTCCTGCGGCAGGTAGGAGAGCCCGAGGCGCGAGCGGCGGAAGATCGGAAGATGCGTGAGATCCTCGCCGTCCAGCGTGACGCTGCCCCGGTCGATCGGCACGAGGCCCAGGATCATGTAGAAGCACGTCGTCTTGCCCGCGCCGTTGGGACCCAGCAGCCCCACGACCTCGCCGCTCTCGACGGTGAGCGAAACGTCCGAGACCACGGTGCGCTTGCGATAGCGCTTCATGAGACCTTCGGCGCGCAGCACCGAAGAGCTGGGCTCGGGCTTCACGAGCGTGAGGCGCTGGGCGGCGGCCGAGGGCTTGGCGGACATCGCTACCGTGTTCCGGGGCCGGTGTCGGGCTTGAGGACCGGCGGCGGGACGGGCGGTGCAGCCGGTGCGGCGTTCGGCGCCGGCGCGCCATTGGCCGGAGCGCCTTCCTTCTTGGCCGGCACGATCGTGACCTTCACGCGCGAATTGGGAGGCGGCGCGGACCCCGGCGGCGCGCCCTGCACCTCGGCCAGCTCGCGGCGCATGTCGTACTGGATGTAGTTGCCCGTGAGCTCGTTCTGGTTGCTCTTCACGCGCGCCTTCTCGAAGAGCTTCACGACGTCGTTCAGGTCGTCGAACTCCGCGCGCAGGGCGTAGCCTTCGACGTACTCGTCCACGTTGTCGCGCTTCTGGCGGAAGGTGACGGGCTCGCCGTAGGCCACGTAGAACTTGTGGCGATTGGCGTCCTCCTGCACGGTGACCTTGTTCGCGGTCATGCGCATCGTGCCCTGCGTCACCACGACATTGCCGTCGAAGACGCTGGTGCGTTTCGCGTCGTCGGCGGTGAGGTGGTCGGCGCCGACGACGATCTCCTTCTCGCGGTCCGCGCGCTCGGCGTGCGCCGGCGCCGCGAGGACCACGATGCCGGCGAGGATGGAGGCGAGGGCGCGCATCAGCGTTTGTCGTAGTCGGGCTTGATCGTCGCGCGCACGTTGTCGAGGTCCAGGATGCGCGTCTGGTTGTTCAGCTCCATCCCCGTGGCCGTCGCGTGCGAAGAGGAACTGTCCATCGTGACCGGGTATTTCGTGCGGGCGATGCCGTCATCGGGCAGCACCAGCAGGTGATCGGTCGTGATGCGCGTCCTTTCCGTTTTCGAGTCGGCCTCGCGGACCACTACGACGTTGCCTTCGGCGAGCACGCGCTCGCCCTTCTGCTCGATATGGCCGCGGTCGGCGGTCATGGTCATCTTCGGCTGCCCGGGCTCGAAGGCCTCGAGCTTCACCGTCTCCAGGAGCGCCGAGTCGTCGTCGGGGTAATGTACCATCTTCTTCGCGGCCAACGTGTACTGGACAGTGCCGTCGAGAGCGAGTTTCTGGGCGTCGAAATTCTCGACGATGAGGTCCGGGTCGTGGCGCGTCGAGCCGTCGGGGCGCGCCGCCGGCGCCTGTATCAGCTGGTTCAGCCAGAGTGTCAGCCCCACGAGCAGCGCGAGTGCGGCGAGCGGAAGCCATCCGGTGGGCCTGATCATCGCGCGGGCCTTCGCTTACGGGGAGCCTTCGCCCCCGCGGCCCTGCGCTCGCAGCACGAGGTCGCAGAACTCGCGCACCGCGCCGCGCCCGCCGAGTGCGCGCGTCACGTAGTGGGCGGCGGATTTCACCGGATCGCTCGCGTTGGCCACCGCCACCGCGAAGCCGCAGCGGCGCATCACGGCGAGATCCGGAAGATCGTCCCCGACGAATGCGCATGCCGAGGCGTCCACGGCGAGGCGCCCGCGCATCTCCTCGAAGGCGGCGACCTTGTCGGCGGCGCCTTGCACCACTTCGCGGATGCCCAGCTCCGCGGCGCGGCGGGCGACGGCTTCCGACGAGCGGCCCGAGAGGATGGCGACCGCGACCCCCGCCGACTGCAGCATTTTCAAGCCATGCCCGTCGAGTATGTTGAACGCCTTGAACGCCTCCCCCTGCGCGCCGAAGTAGAGCGTGCCGTCGGTCATCACGCCGTCCACGTCGAAGATGGCGAGGCGCACGGTGCGTGCGCGGGCCGTGACCGCATCGCTCTCAGACGACACCGGCGGCGAGCAGGTCGTTGAACGTCACTACGCCGAGGATCGTGTTGTCGGGCGAGGTCACGACGATGCGCCCGCCGACCTTTCCGCTCTGCATCATCTGCGCGGCCTCGGCGGCGAGGCGCTCGGGCGCGATGGTCTTCGGGCCCTTCGTCATCACGTCGCCCACCTGGAGGTTGCGGATCGAGTCGTGCTTCTCCAGCGTGCGGCGCAAGTCGCCGTCGGTGAAGATGCCGAGCACCTTGTCGGCGGCATCGACCACGACCGTCATGCCGATGCCCTTGCGCGACATCTCGAGGATCGCGGCCGCGAGCGGGGCCCCGGGATTGTTCTTCGGCAGGTCCGGGCCTTTCCTCATGATGTCGGCCACGTGGACGAGGAGCTTCCTTCCCAGCGTGCCGCCCGGGTGGTGCGTCGCGAAATCGTCGCTGCCGAAGCCGCGCGCGTCGAGGAGCGCGAGAGCCAGCGCATCGCCGAGCGCCAGGGTGGCCGTCGTGCTCGCCGTGGGTGCGAGGTTGAGCGGGCAGGCCTCCTTCTCGACGCCGGCATCGAGGTGCACGTCGGCTTCGGTGGCGAGCGTGGACCCCGCGCGCCCGGTGATCGCGATCACCTTGGCGCCTCGCCGCTTGATGAGCGGCAGGATCTTGGCGATCTCGTCGGATTCGCCCGAGTAGGAGATCGCGACCACCACGTCTTCGGCCGTGATCATGCCGAGGTCGCCGTGGCTCGCCTCGCCCGGATGCATGAAGAACGCCGGCGTGCCGGTGGAGGCGAGGGTCGAGGCGATCTTGCGGCCGATGTGCCCCGACTTGCCCATGCCCGTCACGACGACGCGGCCTTTCGTCGCGAGCACGAGCCGGTGGGCTTCGAGGAAGGCCTCGCCGAGGCGTGCCTTGAGCGCGCGTACCGCGTCGGCCTCGATGTCGAGGACGTTGCGGGCAAGCTCGAGGAAACGCTCCGCGTCGGCGACGGGATGGGGTTGTAGTAAATTGGTCACGCGGGAAAGTATAAATCCATTGCCCGTACCGCGCCCTCGCCACGACGATGCACGACGCCCTTGCCGTAGCGCTGATACTGCTCGCCTCCGCGGTCGTTGTCGTGGTGGTGTTCCGCATCGTGCACCTTCCCGCGGTGCTGGGTTACCTCCTCGTGGGTGCCGTTATCGGCCCGCACGCCCTGGGCTTCGCTCCCGACAGCGAGGGCCAGAAGTACCTCGCCGAGTTCGGCGTCGTGTTCCTCATGTTCTACGTGGGGCTCGAATTCAGCCTGCCGCAGCTGATGGGCATGCGCCGCGCCGTCCTGGGATTCGGCGGCGCGGAGGTCGCGGCCGTCGTGGCGCTGGGCGTGGGCGCGTCGATCCTGTTCGGCCTTACCTGGCGCGAGGGGCTCATCGCCGGGGGGGTCGCCGCGATGTCCTCCACCGCGATCATCTCGAAGGCGCTCGCCGAGCGGCTCCAGCTGCACAGCGACTATGGCCGCGGCGTGATGGGCGTGCTGCTCTTCCAGGACCTCGCGGTGATCCCGCTGCTCGTGCTCATCCCGGCGCTGGGGCTCACGGGCCCCGAGATCGCGGGCGCCATCGCCATCGCGCTCGGGAAGGCCGCGGCCATCCTCGCCGTCGTGCTCTTCCTCGGCCAGCGGCTCATGAGGCCGCTCTTCGACGTGGTCGCGCGCCAGAAGTCTTCGGAGCTTTTCGTGCTGTTCGTGCTGCTGGTGGCGCTCGGCCTGGCTTACGTGACCGACCAGGCGGGGCTGTCGCTCGCCCTGGGGGCCTTCCTCGCGGGCATGCTGATCTCGGAGACCGAGTACCGCTACCAGGTCGGCGACTACGTGAAGCCCTTCCGCGACGTGCTGCTGGGCCTCTTCTTCGTGACCATCGGCATGCTGCTCGAACCCAGCGTCCTGCTCGACCGGTTCGGGGCGGTGGCGGGCGTGTTCGCGCTCCTGCTCACCGTGAAGCTCGCCGTGATCTTCCTGCTGGCGCGGGCCTTCGGCGCCGCAAAGCCCACGGCGCTACGCCAGGCGCTTGCCCTTGCGCCCGCGGGCGAATTCGGCTTCGTGCTGCTCGCGCTCGCCCAGCGCAACAACGCCATGGGCGACCAGGCGCTCCAGGTGCTCCTCGCCGCATCGCTGCTTTCGATGCTCACTGCCCCGCTCATCCTCGCGCGGATGGAGCGGATCGTGCTCTACCTCGTGTCGAGCGAGTGGGAGCAACGCGCGCTCGCGCTCCACTCGCTGGCGGTGAAGTCGATGTCCACTCGCGGGCACGTCATCGTGTGCGGCTATGGACGCAGCGGCCAGGCGCTCACCCGCTATCTCGAGCGCGAGAAGCTCTCGGTGATCGCGCTCGATTCCGACCCGGAGCGCGTGCGCGAGTCGGCCGCGGCGGGCGATTCGGTCGTCTTCGGCGACGCCGGTCGCCGCGAGGTGCTGATGGCCGCCGCGATCCAGCGCGCCGCCGCCGTCGTGGTGAGCTTCGCCGACACGCCCAAGGCGCTCGCGATCCTCGCCCACGTGAGGGACCTGAGGCCCGAGCTGCCGGTGATCGTGCGCACCTTCGACGACAGCGATGTGGGGCGTCTCAAGGAGGCCGGCGCCGCGGAGATCGTGGCCGAGGTGGTGGAAGGCTCGCTCATGCTCGCCACGCAGACGATGATGCAGCTGGGCCTTCCGTTGAACCGCGTGCTGCGAAGCCTTCGCGACGTGCGCGCCGAGCGCTACACGATCGTGAGTGGATATTTTCCCGGCGCGACCGACATCGACGATTCCGGCGACGACCCGCCGCGCCTGCATACCGTGCACCTGGGCCCCGAGGCCGCGGCCGTCGGCGAAACCGTGGGAAGCCTCAACCTCGAGGCACTCGGCGTACGCATGAGCGCGGTGCGCAGGATGGGCGCACGCGAGGTGAATCCCGCCGCCGACACGCGCCTCCAGGCCGGCGACGTGGTGGTCCTCCTCGGGCGCTTCAGCCAGCTCGCACGCGCCGAAATCCGGCTGTTGCAGGGGTAAAGGGGTCAGAGCCCTTTTTCGCGATAAAAGGGGACACAGCGAGCAGGCCTTCCCTGGGGAACGAAGCGGACGGTCTTGCCAAGAAAGGTGGACAACTCCTTGCAATATCGCTCGCTCCCCACCGCCCTGCCTTGTCTTGCCCCTTGGCGGATGGCGCTGATCTCTTCGTCGCCCTGGGGCTCGTCAAATAGTCGCGCGTAGGATTCGGCGCGTTCGACAGCGCCCTTCCCCAAGCTGAGATATTCCGGATGCGGCGTGATGAGCCCGCTTGGCTGTCCCGTCATGTTCTGTCCGTGACTGGACCATTCGTACGAGGCGGGATGTGAAACCATTCGCGCGCGTACCGGGTTCGTTTCTATGTAGCGCATGCACGCCAGGAAATAGCGCGCAGTCTCGACAAGACTGGACTTGAACCGGCCCTCGTACAGGGCGCCCGTCCGTCCGTGCAGCTTGTTCACATGTGTGACGTAGGCGCGACCAAGGTCCTGCATCATGCGCGACGCACCGTGTTCCGCCCGGGGCGTGGCGAGGATGTGCACGTGATTCGACATGAGCACGAACGCATGGATGTCGCAACCACGCTGCGCCCGCGTCTCGCCCAGGCAGCGCAGGAAGTACAGGCGGTCTTGCTCCGAAAAGAATATCTGCTTGCGGTCGTTGCCGCGCACGATGAGATGCTGGGGCAAGCCTGGAAAATCGATTCTCGAGGATCTGGGCATTCAACCCAAACGGCTGGCGGGGGATCCGGGCCTACAAAGAAAAACGGCCCGCCAGGCAGGCGGGCCGTACTGTGCTCTGTCCCCTTTTTCGCAGAAAAAGGGCTCTGACCCTTTTAGAAGCCCATGCAGACCTGGTAGGTCTTCGAGTCGTCGATGGACGCGGTCGGAACCGCGGCCCCCGCGTTATCAACAAGAGTGCCCGAGCCGTCGCCCACGGTTCGCATCGATCCGGTCGCGGTGTTTCCGTCGTCCATCTGGATATCCAACTGCTTGGCGAACTTTCCGAGGACGCCGCTTGAGCACACGACATAGGTTCCGGTGATGCCCGCGACAGTCTGGGTCGTAGTGGCGCTGGTGATGCCCAGCTTCCCGCCGACGGCGTTTTGGGGCAAGTAGGTCGGGTCGTCGGTGGCCGTTGGCCCCGCGGCCAAGTTGGCGTAACGGACCTGCTGCCAAAACTGGAACGATTCGCCGGTGCTTGCATCCCAATTGCCGTCGATCACGCCGTTGCCGTTCCCGTTCGCGCATGCACTCGACCCGGTGCCGCAATTGATGTGGGTCGTCGCCTGGGTGTCATCTCCCGGCAAGGACCTGAACTTGTCCTGGTACGCATAGATGTACGTGGGAATCACGCGAAAGTCGTTCGCGAGGTTCTTCACCTTGGCGCTATTGATCAGCTCCTGGCCTTTCAGGATGCCGCCCAGCAGCAGGCCGATGATCACGAGCACGATGGCGATCTCGACGAGCGTGAATCCGGATTGTTGCCTTCTCATGTTGCCTCTCCCATTAGTTATCTCCTGCGGTGCCGAGGATAGTGCAAGCCGCGTGCCATCGACAATAAACTACTGTTTTTCAGTATTATTTGGCTTTCGCTGGACTTCGGTCCGGCACTTGCGGGCAGTATTGTGTCCGGCCTTCCGACAGGGTGTGTCGGCTTTCCGACGAGATCCCGAGCCGTGGTGGTCCCCGTCCCGATGAACCAGCGCCTCGCCGCGCGCCTGCTCGCCTCGCGCCGCTGGGTCGTGATCGCCATGCTGCTCGCCCTGCATGCGGCGCTCATGTCCGAGCCCGGCGCGCAACTGCAGCGCGCGTGGCTCCTGGTGCATTTCGGCCTCTTCCTCCTGTGGCAGCCCTTCATCGCGGCCGATCGCGAGCTGGAGCTCTTCTCCGCGGCGATGCTCCTCCTCGTGACCGCGGCGACGCTGTATTTCCTTTCCGGATGGATGATCGTCGCGTGGCTGCTGATCCTCATCGGCATCCTCGGCGGGCGCGTCTTCACCGTGCGCGCCACCGCCACATGGCAGAACCGCTTCTACCTCTGCGCCTTCGGCTACGTGCTCGCGGTGCTGCTGATGCGCGCGGTCCCCGTACTGGTGCTGGGCGAGGACATTCCCGGCGGCCTCGACACGTTCATCCAGTTCGGCCTCCCGTTCGTGCTGGCTCCCCTTGCGGTCCTTCCCGGGGAGGCGACGCAGGCCGAGAGCAACCCGGTGTTCGATTTCTTCTACGCCGTGCTCGTGTTCCAGCTTGGGGTGGTCGTGGTGCTGGGCTCGATCGCGTTGATGCGCTACACCGACGATGCGTACTTCACGTCCGTCGCGCTCACCGTGCTGGGCTTCGGCGTCGCGCTCTTCGTGCTCGCGGTGCTCTGGAACCCGATGCGCGGCTTCGGCGGCCTGCGGACCTACTTCTCGCGCTACCTGCTCTCGGTGGGCATGCCCTTCGAGCTCTGGATGCGCCGAGTCGCGGAGCTTGCCGAGAGCGAGCCCGACGCCGCCCGGTTCCTCGAGCAGTCGTTGCGTGAGATCGCTTCCTTCGCCTGGATCAGCGGGGCCGGATGGCGCTCACCCGATGGCGAGGGGCACGTAGGCGAGGACGGCGCCTACGCGACGCGCTTCGTCCACCACGAGCTGGAGGTGGTCTTCCACACCGAGATCAGCCTTTCGCCGGCGCTTTTCCTGCACATGCGGCTCCTGGCGCAGGTGGTCGGCGAATTCTATGAAGGCAAGCGGCGCGAGGCCGCGCTGCGCCGCAACGCTTACCTGCAGGCCGTGCACGAGACCGGCGCCCGCCTCACCCACGACGTGAAGAACCTGCT
>DATBAI010000037.1:0-48232 GCA_036271595.1 Usitatibacter sp. | reverse complement strand
GGCTATAGCGGGAACATTCCCGCGCTCCAGAAGGCCGCGCCCAACGCGGGCCACCTCTACCCCCAGCTCGATTTCGACGGAGTGACGCGTCGCGTTCCGATGTTCATGGAATACGGCGGCGGCTACTACGAGGCGCTCTCCTTCGCGATGACGCGCGTCTACCTGGGCAATTTGCCGGTGAAGCTGAACGTGATACCTCCCAAGGTCGGCAACCAGGCGATCATTCCGTGGGTTCAGGTGGGCGATACCCGCATCCCGCTGGACGAAAGGATGAATGCGCTCGTGCCCTACCGGGGTCCCGGCACGTCGAATGGTGGATCGTACCGATACATTTCGGCGACCGACGTGATCCGCGGCACGCTGCCGGCCGAGGAGCTGAAGGGCAAGATCGTGATCGTGGGCACATCGGCGCAGGGCCTGCTGGACCTTCGGTCTACCCCCGTGCAGGAGGACTATCCCGGGGTCGAGGTGCACGCGAACCTCATCAGCGGCTTCCTCGACCAGTCGATCATGTCGCGACCGGCGGAAGTGCTCGCGATCCACGTGATCACCATCCTGCTCATCGGCCTGCCCTTCGCGATCCTCCTGCCGCGCCTGTCGGCGCTCACGTCGACGTCGGCCATGGCGATCGTGATCGCGCTGGTGCTGGGGATGAACCTCTTCATCTGGAAGTCGTACCACTATGTCCTGAACATCGCGGCGCCGTTGATGATGCTGGCGCTCCTCTATCTCCTCAACATGGCGTGGGGCTTCTTCATGGAGACCCGCTCGCGAAGGCTCATCAGCGGCCTCTTCGGGACCTACGTGCCGAAGGAGCTGGTGGCGCAGATGTCGAAGAACCCCGAGGAGTATTCGATGCGCGGCGAGGCCCGCGACATGACGGTGCTCTTTTCCGACGTGCGCGACTTCACGTCGATCTCGGAAGGCCTTCCACCCGAGGGGCTGCGCGACATGATGAACGCGTACCTCACCGAGATGACGGAGGTCATCCAGCACACGCGCGGGACCATCGACAAGTACATCGGCGACGCGATCATGGCCTTCTGGGGCGCGCCGCTCACGGATGCCGACAATGCCACGCACGGCCTCGACGCGGCGCTGCAGATGCAGAGGAAGATCCGCAGCCTGGACGCGCAGTTCGCGAAGAACGGCTGGCCGCCGCTCAACATCGGCGTGGGGCTCAACTGCGGCACCATGAACGTGGGCGACATGGGCTCGAAGTTTCGCCGCGCCTACACGGTGATGGGCGACGCGGTGAACATCGCCTCGCGGCTGGAGGGCCTCACGAAGGAATACGGCGTGGGCATCCTCGTTTCCGAGGCCATGGTGAATGCCGCCCAGGGCTTCGTCTACCGCGAGGTGGACTTCGTCGCCGTGAAGGGCCGCAGCCAGGGCATCCCGATCTACGAGCCCATCGGCAAGATCGGCGAAGTGGGCGACACCACGCTCGCCGAGCTCGACAAGTTCCACAAGGCGCTCGAGTGGTATCGCAAGCAGCGCTGGAACGAGGCCGAGGAAGGCATGAAGAACCTGCGCTTCGCCGCGCCCGAGAACAAGCTCTACAAGCTCTACCTCAAGCGCATCGCCGAATACCGCGCCCATTCCCCGGCCGCGGACTGGAACGGGGTCTGGGTCTGGACCACGAAGTAGTCCATCCCTTCGAAGACCGCGTTCCACAGCCGGGCGAGGCGATCGAAGTCGCGCAAGGCGTGTGGTGGATCCGCATGCCGCTTCCGTTCGCGCTGGACCATATCAACCTGTGGATCCTCGACGACGGCGACGGCTTCACGCTCGTCGATACCGGCTACGGCGTTCCCGCGACGTGGGAGCTCTGGGAGAGCCACTTCGCGGGCCTTCTCGCCGCCAAGCCCGTGAAGAACATCGTCGTCACGCACTACCATCCGGACCATGTGGGCAGCGCCGCGTGGCTGGTGGAGCGCACCGGCGCGCCGATGTGGATGACCGCGACCGAGTACCTCTCGGCCCACGCGGCGCACGACGACGGCGCCGGCTTCGATCGCGAGAACACGATCGCGCTCTATATCGCCAACGGTGTCGCGGCGGATTCGATTCCCGACACGGTTCGCAAGTCCGGCGGCTATTCGCGCGGCGTGCCATCGGTACCGAAACGCTACCGCCGCATGATGCACGGCGACAAGCTCGCGATCGGCGGGCGCGACTGGGAGGTCATCACCGTCTTCGGCCACGCGCCCGAGCAGGCCACGCTCTGGTGCGAATCGCTGAACGTGCTGATCTCGGGGGACCAGGTCCTTCCGCGCATCACGTCCAACGTCGGCGTGTGGGGAAGCCAGCCGGAAGGTAACCCGTTGAAGCAGTTCCTCGATTCCCTGGGACGCCTCGGCCACCTTCCCGCCGACGCGCGCGTGCTTCCCTCCCACGAACGCGTCTTCCACGGGCTGCACCCGCGCATCGCCGCGCTGCACGAGCATCACGAGCGGCGCCTCGAACGCCTGCTGGAAGGCGCTGAGAAGCCCATCACGGCGTTCGAAGCGCTGCCGATCCTCTTCAAGCGCAAGCTCGACGACCACCAGATGATGTTCGCGATGGGCGAATCCATCGCGCACCTGCATTTCCTGCTGGCCCAGGGCCGCGTGGCGCGCGAGGTGGGCGCGGACGGCGTGCGCCGCTACGCGCGGCGCTAGTCCTTCCTGCGCAGGAAGACGTGCGTGGCGCGCTCGCCGGCGACGGTCTTCGCGACTTCGTAGCCCAGCGCCGGAAGGTCGAGCCCCGCGAAGAGATTCTCGCCGCGGCCCATGAGGATGGGACGCACCGGGAGGTGCAACTCGTCGACGAGGCGCGCCTCGAGGAACTGGCGAACGGTGGAGACACCGCCGCCCACGCGCACATCGCGCGAACCCGCCGCTTTCTTCGCCTGCTCCAGCGCCTCGCGGATCCCGCCGGTCACGAAATGGAACGTGGTCCCGCCCTTCATCTCGATGGGCTTCCGCGCGTGGTTCGTGAGCACGAAGGTAGGCACATGGTACGGCGGCTCATCTCCCCACCAACCCTTCCAGCTCTCGTCGGGCCAGGGGCCGCGCACCGGGCCGAACATGTTGCGCCCGAGGATCCAGGCGCCGATGTTCTCGAACCCCAGTTTCGCGATGTCGTTGTCCACGCCGCTCTCGCCGCCTGCCTGCCCGTGCATCTCGCGCCAGAACTTCGACGAGAAGAACCACTCCATGAGTTTCGTGCCGCCCACGCCGAGCGGGTTCTCGAGGTCCTGGGACGGCCCGGCGGAGTATCCGTCGAGGGATACGGCAAAGCTCTGCACGCGTACTTTCGACATGGCTAGGCGAGCGACTTCATGGCGCGCTCGAGGCCCGCGATGGTCACCGGAAACATTCGCGCGTCCATGAGGCGCTGGATGTTCTGGATCGAGGCGGTCCAGCTCCAGTGGTCCTCGGCAACGGGATTCAGCCATGCGGCGCGCGGCCACGCGTGCAGGATGCGCTCCAGCCACGCGCGCCCCGCCTCGTCGTTCCAGTGCTCGACGCTGCCGCCGGGGTGCTCGAGCTCATAGGGGCTCATGGACGCATCGCCCACCACCACCAGCTTGTAGTCGTGGCCGTATTTGCGCATCACGTCCACCGTCGCGATCCGGTCGCCACGCCGGCGGTTGTCCTTCCACACCGTCTCGTACACGCAGTTGTGGAAGTAGAAGTGCTCGAGCTTCTTGAATTCGGTGCGCGCGGCGCTGAAGAGCTCCTCCACGACTTGCACGTGCTCGTCCATGGTGCCGCCCACGTCGAGGAAGAGGAGCACTTTCACCGCGTTGTGCAGCTGCGGGACCATCCGGATGTCGAGCCAACCCGCATTTCGCGCGGTCGAGCGGATGGTGCCGTCGAGGTCGAGCACGTCGGGGGCGCCCTCGCGCGCGAAGCGCCTGAGCCTGCGCAACGCCATCTTGATGTTGCGGATGCCAAGCTCGCGGTCCGTGTCGTAGTCGCGGAACTCGCGCTTGTCCCACACCTTCACGGCGCTCCGGTTGCGGCCGCCCTCCTGCCCGATGCGCACGCCTTCGGGGTTGTAGCCGTAGGCCCCGAAGGGCGACGTGCCAGCGGTGCCGATCCACTTGGAGCCGCCCTGGTGGCGCGCCTTCTGCTCGGCGAGCCGCTCACGCAAGGCCTCCATGAGCTTTTCCCAGCCGCCGAGCGCCTGGACCTTCGCCTTCTCCTCATCGGTGAGCCAGCGCTCGGCCATCTTGCGCAGCCACTCGGCAGGGATTTCGGTCGCCACCGCGTCGGGGATCGATTGCGCGCCCTTGAAATACGCGGCAAAGGCGAGGTCGAAGCGGTCGAAGTACGCCTCGTCCTTCACGAGCGTGAGGCGAGAGAGCGTGTAGAAGTCCTCGACGCTGCCGTACACGACCCGGCGATCCAGCGCCTCGAGGAGCGTGAGGTACTCGTTCAGGCTGGCGGGCACGCCGGCCTTGCGAACGGCAAACAGGAAATCCATCAGCACCGGAGAGTCTTCCTAGTGCAGGCCGCTCACCGGCTCGAACATCGCTTCCAGGCGTGAGAGGGCATCTTTCCAGAAGGCCTTCTGACGCGCGACCTCGGCCGCGCTCGCGAGCTTCCCATGCGAGACCTGGACGGACGTCTTGCCCGGGCCCTTGGCGGTAAAGCCGACGTCGACATCGCTGCCGTTCTGCGTCCACTTGATGCGCATCGAGCGGCCCTTCGTGGCGCGCTTCACCTCGACAGGGGCGTCCTTCAGCCATTGCGCTCGCGCGGCCGGGTCGTGCCACGCATGGAAGAGCTTGTCGATCGCCGCGGCCATGGTGCGCGAGGCGTTGGCGGCGAAGCCCGACGCCTGCTGGTGCACCTTGCGAAGCCCGCGTGCCTGCTCATAGCCCACGGTCACCATCTGGCTCCACCAGCTGGTGAGCGAGAACTTGCGGTTGAGAAGCGCGGCGATGTCCCGGTGCGCCATCGTTTTGGCCCCGGCGCGGTCCAGTACCTTCAGCCACTCCTCCCACGTCCGGCCGGTCGCCTTGAAGACGGAAGCGTTGCCTACCCCCGCGAGCTTGCGCGCGGCGGCGGGCCGCTTGCGGGGCGCGGCCTTCGCGCGGCGCGCCGGCGGCTTCCTCACCGTGGAAACCTTGCGCGGTCCCTGCTTCTTCACGGGCCGGCGCGATGCCTTGCGCGGGGCGGCCTTGCGTTTCACGGTGGCCATCGACTACCTCCCTCGTTTTTGCAGGAAGATGAGCTGCTCGAACAGGTGCACGTCCTGCTCGTTCTTGAGGAGCGCTCCGTAGAGCGGCGGGATCGACGCCTGGTGGCCTGGAGTGCGCAAGGCCTCCGGCGGGATGTCCTCGGCGAGGAGCAGCTTCAGCCAGTCGAGGAGCTCCGAGGTCGAAGGCTTCTTCTTCAGGCCCGGCATCTCGCGGATCTCGAAGAACACCTCGAGCGCGGCTTGCAGCAGGCGCTTCTTGATTCCCGGGAAATGCACGTCCACGATCGCCTGCATGGTCTCGGCGTCCGGGAAGCGGATGTAGTGGAAGAAGCAGCGGCGCAGGAACGCATCGGGCAGCTCCTTCTCGTTGTTCGAGGTGATGAAGATCACCGGGCGTTTCGCAGCGTGGATCGTCTGGCGCGTCTCGTAGACGAAAAACTCCATCCGGTCCAGCTCGCGCAGCAGGTCGTTGGGAAACTCGATGTCCGCCTTGTCGATCTCGTCGACCAGCACCACGGCCTGCTCCGGCGACTCGAAGGCCTCCCAGAGCACGCCCTTCAGGATGTAGTTGCCGATGTCGGCCACGCCTTCCTTGCCCAGCTGCGAGTCGCGAAGCCGCGAGACGGCGTCGTACTCGTACAAGCCCTGCTGCGCCTTGGTCGTGGACTTCACGTGCCACTGGTAGAGCGGCATGCCGAGCGCGCGGGCGACTTCCTCGGCGAGCAGCGTCTTGCCGGTGCCGGGCTCGCCCTTGATGAGGAGCGGCCTTTGCAGGGTGATGGCGGCGTTGACCGCGAGCTTCAGGTCCTCGTCGGCGACGTAGGTATCGGTGCCGGTGAATTTCATCGCCCGATTCTAACCCGTTGGGCTTTTCCGGCCGTTCAACCCATGTCACCCAACGACCTGGAGCAGCCAATGAAGGCCCCGATCCTCGCCCTCGCCGTCGCCGCCGCCCTCCCCGCCGCCGCGCTCGCCGAATCCGCCATCACCGTGTACTCCAGCGCCGCGCCGGGCGCGCTCGATGCGCGCACCTTCGCCTCCGGCAACGAAGGCGCCGTGGTCCCCGGCTATGCGCTGGTGCGCGAGGACCGTGCCTTCAACCTCAAGGCGGGCCGAAACACGCTCCGGATCGACGACGTGCCGGCGTTCATCGATCCGACCACCGTCAGCTTCACGTCGCTCACCGATCCAGCGCGCACCCGCGTGATCGATCAGAGCTACGAGTTCGACCTCACCAGCACCTCGAAGCTGCTCTCGCGCTACCTCGGCCGCGACATCACCGTGGAGCAGCCGCGCGGGCAAGGCGTGGAGCTGGTCTCGGGCACGCTCGTCGGAACGCAAGGCGCCATCATCCTCAAGCAGGCCGACGGATCGGTGCGCGTGGTTCCCAACAACGCCGGCGTGCGTCTACCGAGCCTCCCGGGCGGCCTCATCGCCAAGCCCACGCTCGTGTGGGACGTGGAGGCGGCCGCGACCGGCCCGCAGAAGGCGCGCTTCACCTACCAGACCGCGGGCATGACCTGGTGGACGGACTACAACCTCACCTACTCCGAGCCGGCGCCGGGCGCCTGCTCCGTGGACGTGGCCGCATGGGTCACGCTCGTGAACCAGTCGGGTGCGTCGTTCGAGGACGTGAAACTGAAGCTTGTCGCGGGCGACGTGCAGCGCGTGCAAAGGGCGCAGCACGCACCCCAGGAAGAGGCTTACGCCGCCTCCGCGGCGCCGCTCCGCGCCAAGGGCTTCGAGGAAAAATCCTTCTTCGAATATCACATGTACACGCTTGGGCATGCGACCTCGCTCGCGCAGAATTCCACCAAGCAGATCGAGCTCTTCCCCGCCGCGACGCACGTGGGCTGCGAGAAGGTGCTCGTGTACTACGGCCAGGGCTCGCGGCCCTACTACGGCGGGCTCGTCACGGATCGCGACCCGGGCATGCAGGCCAACCGCAAGGTGGACGTGTACCTGCGCGTGAAGAACAGTGCCGCGAACCACCTCGGCATTGCGCTTCCCGCCGGGCGCATCCGCGTCGCGCAGCTCGATCCGGCCGACAAGAGCCTGGAGTTCGTGGGCGAGGACGCCATCGGGCACACGGCGCGCGAGGAGACGGTGCAGGTGAAGCTGGGCAGCGCCTTCGACGTGGTGGGCGAGCGCCGTCAAACGGACTTCCACGTGGACACGAGCGCCAAGTGGATGGAGGAGGAGATCGAGGTGAAGGTGCGCAACCGCAAGGTCGGCCAGCCGGTCGCCGTGGACGTGCGCGAGAGCCTCTACCGCGGGAGCAACTGGACGATCACGCGCAAGTCGCAGGAATACGCGAGGGAGGACTCGCGCACGATCCGCTTCCCGGTGCGAATCGCGCCGAACGGCGAGGCGGTGGTGCGCTATACCGTGCGCTACACTTGGTGAACACTCCCGCCGCGCCAAAATCCATGCGTTGTCGATCGATGCGGTTCGCCGCCGTTCTCGCAGCCGCCTGCCTTCTCGCCGGATGCGCCCAGGCGCTCCTCAACGCCGTGACGCCCCGCGACGATTTCACCGCGGCACGCGGGATCGCCTTCGAGCCGGGGCCCCGAGGGGCGCTCGACGTCTACATGCCGGCCGACGGCGCCGCGTCGCATCCCGTCGTGGTGTTCTTCTACGGCGGATATTGGGACAGCGGGGATCGCGAGGCGTATCTCTTCGTGGGCGAAGCGTTCGCCTCGCGCGGCATCGTGGCGATCATTCCCGACTATCGCATCTACCCGGAGGTGACCTTTCCGGCCTTCGTGGAAGACGGAGCCGCCGCGGTCGCATGGGCGTCACGCAACGTCGCGCGATATGGCGGCGATCCGTCGCGCATCTTCGTCGCGGGGCATTCGGCCGGGGCGCACATCGCGGCCATGGTTGCGCTCGATAGCCGGTACCTGTCGCACCAGGGCGTGCCATCGGGCACCGTGAAGGGCCTCATCGGGCTCGCGGGACCCTATGACTTCCTCATCGATACGCAGAAGCTGCAGCGCATCTTTCCCGAAGCGACATGGCGCGACTCGCAGCCGGTCAACTTCGTGACGGGGAGCGCGCCGCCCGCCCTGTTGCTCGCGGGAAGCGACGACACCACGGTGAACCCGGACAACACGCGCAGTCTCGCGCGACACCTGCGTGCGGCCGGCGTGCCCGTGACCGAGCACATCTATGAGGGCTATGGGCACGTGAAGCTGGTTGCGGTGCTCGGTGCGCCGCTGCGATCGCACTCGTCGGTGCTGGACGAAGTGTCGCGCTTCGTGCGAGGCGCTCCCTCTCCCGGCGGCTAGCCCTTCACGATCACGCCGCAGGCCACGCGCGCGCCGGCATTCCCGGTGGGCTGCGTCTTGAAGTCGTCCGGGTCCTTGTGGACGATGAGGCCGTGGCCCACCAGGTCGTTGGGACCTCCCCCGCCGGCCGTTACGCCCTTCAGCTCGAAGGAAGCGCTCGCGTTCCCCTTCGCGTCGGCGACGAGGCTGGGCATGTCGCCCGCGTGGTGCTCGCCCGATTGCGGGCCATGGGGCTTGCCGGCGGGATTGAAGTGGCCGCCGGTGCTCATGCCGTCGCCGGAGCTGCAGTCGCCCTTCTCGTGGATGTGGAAGCCATGTTCGGTGTTCGGCGGCAGGCCCGATACGGTCGCGCGCACTCGGACTTCATTGCCGTCCTGCGTGAACGTGACGGAGCCGCGCACGTTGCTGCCGCTGGCTGGCTCCAGGCTCGCGACGGCGGAGGGCTGCGAGCCCATGTGCATCGAAGCGCAACCGGCGAGCAACGCCGCCGGGAACAGCAGGATCGCTTTCATGGCAGTACCTCCCGCCCCATTCTATTTCTTCGCCGCGTCCTTCGCCTTCTGCGCGGCTTTCATCGTATTGCCCTCGGGGGCGGCACTGCCGCCCGTGGGCGGCGTCGATTTCGCCACGACCGGCACGGGCTTCGGGATGGGCTTGCCCTTCTTGCGCTGGTTGTCCTGGAAGTTCTTGACCGCCTTGTCCTCGGCGGAGGTGACGTCGGCCTTGTCCTTGTCGTCCTGGGCCTTCTTCTTGGCCGCGTCCGCGGCCTTCTGCTCGTCGGTCTTCGGCGGGGGCGGCGGGATCTTCGCCCACGCGGAAGGCGCGGCGATGAGAGCGAGCGCGATGGCGGCGATCAGCATGCGCTTCATGGTCAATCCCCCGTCGCCGGTTGCGCGCCCGCGGGTGCGATGCGCTCGGGGCGACGCCCCTTCACATCCTCGTACCAGAGGAGGTGATGCTCGCGTGCCCACTCCTCGTCCACGTGGCCACGGCGCATCGCCTGGTACGCGCCTTCCATGCCGATCGTGCCGATGTATATGTGCGCGAACGATCCCGCGATGAAGCACGCGGCGGCGATGGCGTGGATCACGTCGGCGAGCTGCATCGCCTCGCGCCCCTGGTTCCAGTTGGGGAAATCGAGGATGAGCCCTGTCACGCTCACGATCAGCCCCAGGAACACGAGCCCGCCCCAGAACCAGAGCTTCTCGCCGCCGTTGAAGCGGCCCGACGGGACCTCGGTATGGTTGAACATGCCGCGAATGTGGACGATCCATTGCGTGTCGCGCGCGCGCCAGAGGTTGTCCTTCACGAAGATGAGGAAGGAAACCGCGAGGGAGAAGATGAAGAGCGGGCCCACGAAGTTGTGGATGTTCTTGAAGGCGATCGTGGTCCACGCGAAGCCCTGGTAGCCCAGCCAGGGCAGCACGAGGTACTTGCCCCAGAGCATGAAGGCGCCGGTGAGGGCGAGGAACACGAAGCAGATCGCCATGGTCCAGTGCGAGGCGCGCTCGACCGCGTTGAAGCGCTCGATGAGGCGGCCCGTGGGAGCTTCCGCGAGACGGATCTTGCCCATGACGAGGTACGTGAGGATCAGGAGCGCGAACACCACCACCACCAGCCAGCCGGCGTAGGTCACGAGCGGCCCGTTGTGGAACGCACGCCACTTGCGGCCGTCGGCCTGGATCAGGACGTTGGTTTCGCGCCCGGGGATGGAGGCGTACTGCCGCTTCTCGCTCGCGGCTTCCCACGACTTCGGCGGGTTGTTCCAGCCCGGCACGGCGGTCGAGCCCTTGCCGGACGCGGGCGGCGAGGCCACCATCGGCGGGCTCACCTGCGGCTTGCCTTCGTCCAACTTCGTTCCCGCGACCGGAGCCGTGGTGGGCGGAGCCGGCGTCTGCGCCGCCGCGGCCGTCGGCAATAGCAACGCCGCTCCGAGGATCAGCGCCCCGAGGGTGCGCGCGGTAGCTTGCATGGCTTGTCTCCTATTGGTTCTTGGCGTCGTGGGTGCGGACGTACTCGTTCTCGTTCTGTGCCCGGTCGGCGAGGGCCTTTTCGAACTTGGCCTTGTCGCCGTTGAAGCGGTCGCCGGCATAGGCCTTGGTGTCCTCCTTGCCCGCGTAGGGCTTGGCGGCGTCCTGCGGGATCTCGTGACAGGCGGCGAGTGCGAAGGCAAACAGGATCAGCACGGTCCTCATGTGTTGCCCCCCGGTTGGTCCTTCAGCTGGTCGCTTCCGCCGTACGCCATGGCCCATCCCCAGATCTGGTCGCCCTTGCCGCGAGTGACCACGCGAGTCTTGTAGATCGTGGTGATCACCGGCGCGTCGCCGGCGAGGAGCGCCTTGGTGGAGCACATCTCGGCGCAGGCCGGGAGCTTTCCCTCGGCGATGCGGTTGCGGCCGTACTTGCGGAACTCCGCGACCGAGAAATTCTCCTCGGGGCCGCCCGCGCAGTAGGTGCACTTGTCCATCTTGCCGCGCAGTCCGAAGGCGCCCGCCTGCGGGAACTGCGGCGCGCCGAACGGGCATGCGTAGAAGCAGTAGCCGCAGCCGATGCACAGGTCCTTGTCGTGCAGGACGATCTGGTCCTCGGTGCGGTAGAAGCAATCGACGGGGCAGACCGCCATGCAGGGCGCGTCGGTGCAGTGCATGCAAGCCACCGAGATGGAGCGCTCGCCCGGCACCCCGTCGTTCACGGTGACGAGCCTGCGGCGGTTCACGCCCCAGGGCACCTCGTGCTCGTTCTTGCAGGCGGTGGTGCAGCCGTTGCACTCGATGCAGCGTTCGGCGTCGCAGATGAATTTCATTCGGGCCATGGCGTCCTCCCTAGGCGCGCTCGATGTTGCAGAGCGTGGTCTTGGTTTCCTGCATCATCGTCACCGCGTCGTAACCGTAGGTCGTGCCCGTGTTCACGGCATCGCCGCGCACGATCGGGGCCGCACCCTCCGGATACTTGCCCAGCAGGTCCTTCCCCTGCCACCAGCCCGAGAAGTGGAACGGGATGAAGCTCGTTCCCGGCCCCACGCGGTCGGTGACCAGCGCACGCACCTTGAGCGCGGCTCCCGGCGGGGTGTGCACCCAGACCCAGTCCCAGTACTTGATGCCGCGCTTCTCGGCGTCCTGCGTGTTGATCTCGACGAAGTTCTCCTGCTGGAGCTCCGCGAGCCACGGGTTGGAGCGCGTCTCCTCGCCGCCGCCTTCGTATTCCACCAGGCGCCCGGAAGTGAGGATGAGCGGGAATTTCTCCGCCACGCGGTCCTTCACCGCCTTGTCCTGGACCGTCTTGAAGAGCGTCGGCAGGCGCCAGAACGCTTTCTTGTCGGCGTGGGTCGGGAAGTCGGCCAGCAGGTCGGGCCGCGGCGAATAAAGGGGCTCGCGATGCTGCGGCACTCCGTCGGGGAAGTTCCAGACGACCGCGCGCGCCTTGGCGTTTCCCCAGAAGTGCACGTTGTGGTTCACCATGCAGACGCGCTGGATGCCGCCCGAGAGGTCGGTCTTCCAGTTCTTGCCCTCGGCCGCGGCCTGCTCGGCGGGAGTGAGCTCGCTCCACCAGCCCAGCTTCTTCATGAGCACGTGGTCGAACTCGGGATAGCCCGTGGTGATGTCGGAGTCCTTGGGGTAGGAGCCGTCCTCGGCGAGCAGGCTCACGCCGTCCTTGGTGATGCCGAAGTTGGCGCGGAAGCAGCCGCCGCCGTCCATCATCTTCAGGTCCGTGCGGTAGAGCACCGGCGAGCCGGGGTGCTTCACGGCGGGAGTGCCGTAGCAGGGCCAGGGCATGCCGAAGTAGTCGCCGTTGCAGTCGTATCCCGTCTCCTTGTCCACGGTCGGCTTGGTGCAGCGCAGCGTCTTCGGGTCGAACGCCGCCATGTTGCGCATGTGGGCCTTCAGCCGCTCGGGCGTCTGCCCGGTGTAGCCGATGGTCCAGTTGCCGATGTTGATCTCCTTCGTCATGTCCTCCACGAGCGGCTCGTCCCATCCGTCCTTGTCCTTCACCAGGCGGATGTTCTTCACGAACTGGTCGCCGTAGCCGAACTTGCGGGCGAAGGCGAGCATGATCGTGTGGTCGGGCTTGCTTTCGAACATCGGCTCGATCACCTTCTCGCGCCACTGGATCGAGCGGTTGGAGGCCGTGACCGATCCGGAAGTCTCGAGCTGCGTGCACGCGGGCAGCAGGTACACGCCGCTTTGCCGGTCCGGCATCGCCGAGGAAGCGGTCGGATACGGGTCGATGATCACCATCAGGTCGACCTTCTCCATGGCCTCCTTCATCTCGAGGCCGCGGGTCTGCGAGTTGGGCGCGTGGCCCCAGTAGAGGATGGCGCGCAGATTGCTGTCCTGGTCGATGAGCTCGTTCTTCTCGAGCACGCCGTCGATCCAGCGCGAGACGGTCATGCCCGGCTTCTCCATCATCGTCTTGCTCGAGAACTGGCCCTTCATCCAGTCGTAGTCGACCCCCCAGACCTTGCACCAGTGCTTCCAGGCGCCTTCGGCGAGGCCGTAGTAGCCCGGCAAGGAATCGGGGTTGGGTCCCACGTCGGTCGCGCCCTGCACGTTGTCGTGGCCGCGATAGATATTGGTGCCGCCGCCGGAGATGCCGACGTTGCCGAGCGCCAGCTGCAGGATGCACGAGGCGCGCACGAAGGCATTCCCGATCGTGTGCTGCGTCTGCCCCATGCACCAGATGATGGTCGAGGGGCGATTCTTCGCCATGGTCTCGGCGGCCGTATACACGTCGGCCTCGGTGACGCCGGTGACGTTGGTCACCTTGTCGGGCGTCCACTTCTGCAGCGCCTCGGCCCGTATCTTGTCCATGCCATAGACGCGATCGTTGATGTACTTCTGGTCCTCCCAGCCGTTCTTGAAGATGTGGTGCAGCATGCCGAAGAGCAGCGCCACGTCGGTGCCGGAGCGGAAGCGGATGTACTGGTCGGCCTTGGCGGCGGTGCGCGTGAAGCGCGGGTCGCACACGATCATCTTCGCGCCCGTTTCCTTCGCGTGCAGCGCGTGCAGCATCGACACCGGGTGCGCCTCGGCCGCGTTCGAGCCGATGAACATCATGCACTTGGTGTTCTGCAGGTCGTTGTAGGAGTTGGTCATCGCGCCGTAGCCCCAGGTGTTGGCAACGCCCGAGACCGTCGTCGAATGGCAGATGCGCGCCTGGTGGTCCATGTTGTTGGTGCCGAACATGGACACGAACTTGCGCATCATCTGCGCCTGCTCGTTGCTGTGCTTCGAGGAGCCCACCCAGAAGACCGCATCGGGCCCGCTCTCCTTGCGGATCTTGAGCAGCGTGTCGCCGATCTCGTCGATCGCCTGCTTCCAGGTGATGCGCTTGTACCTGCCGTCCACGAGCTTCATGGGATAGCGCAGGCGATGGGAGTTCTCGGTCATGCCGTGCTCGCGGATCGAGGCGCCCTTGGCGCAATGCGCGCCCATGTTGAGGGGCGAGTCGAATACCGGCTCCTGGCGCACCCACACGCCGTCGGTGACGACCGCGTCGATCGCGCAGCCCACCGAGCAGTGCGTGCAGACCGTACGGCGCACGACGGTGTTGCCCGGCTTCTTGTCCTGCGCGCGCGCCTCGCCCACGAAGTTGAGCGGCAGCTGCGAAGCGAAGGCCGCGGCGCCGGCGGCGATGCCGCTGCCCTTGAGGAAGGAGCGCCGGTCGACGGTGGTGGCGCCCATCGCGCGCGCGGCTCGCGCGAGCGGGTTCAGGGCCTGCGCCTCGGCCTGGGTTTTCCGGGTGAGCAGCATGGTCGGCTCCTAGACTTGCGTGGTCTTGTAGTACTTGAGGATGTGCTCGGTCGCGCGATAGCCGTCCGGGCCCGCGGCGGCCTCGACGCTGCCGGAAGCGGGGCCATCCTTCGCCTTCACCCCGGCCACGAGCACCGCGGCGCCCGCGCCGCCCAGCCCGGCTGCGAGGAGGAACTTGCGGCGATCCTGGATTCGTTTGGTCTTCATGGCGAGACTCCTTCAGGGAACCTGCGGATCAATCCAATGAAAAGGATTCTGATTCGAGCACCACGAACGCCTGCCCCAGCGCGGCCACGCGCCGGTAGAAATTCGCCCGCGGCTCGGTCGCGAGGCGCGCGAAGAATTTCGGCGCCGCGGGCTTCACGTGCGATTCGAAGAACCGGCGCTGCTCGCCGAGCGGGGCCGGCACGCGGCCCGCGCCACCCGCGGCGAGCACGCGCATCGCATCGAAGAGCGCGGCGAAGTGGTCCTCGGGCTCGGTCGGCGCCTGGTGCGCGAGGCCGGCGGCCGCGAGATCCCTCTGGATGCGCACCCGGGCGTGCTCGACGGCGGTCGCTCCGGCGTAGGCGCCCGCGTAGATCGAGAGCGGCGACTTGCCCACGCCGCCGAAGAGCGCGTCGTATTCGTCCCCCGCGGCAAGCTCATCGACCGCGCCCGCGGCGGCAACCAGGTCGCGCCACGCCACCGCGATATCGACCCTCGCCCCTTCGGGGAGCGCGGGCGCCGCGGCAAGGCTCGCCAGCAGCGCGCTGTCGGGTGGGCGGCTGAAGAGGTGCGCGAGGAGCGCGTAGTAGTCGCCGCGCGCGGCCTCTTCAGCGGCGAGCGGGCGTTCCACGCGGATGGGAGCGGTGGAGGCCATCAGTCCTGGCTTCCGAGGTGCAGCACCGACACTTCGTTCTTCGACGACATCATGTCGACCACGCGGCAATCGGCGCACATCTGGAGGCGATCCAATGCCGCCTGCGAAGTGAACATCGAATGGCCGGCGAGCCGTCCCAGCATCGCCTCGACAACCTGCCTCGTGCCGAAGGCTTTCTTGCAGCGGATGCAGTGGAAGGGTTCGGTGCGATTCAGGACTCGCGCCTCCCGCACCGCGGGGGTGAGCAGCAGGCGCGGGGAAAGGGTGATCGCATCTTCCGGGCAGGTGGCTTCACACAAGCCGCACTGCACGCAGTTTCGCTCGAGGAACTTGAGGAGCGGCGTGTCCACGCCGTCCATGAGAGCCGACTCGGGACAGGCGCCCACGCACGCCATGCACATGGTGCACCGGCCCACGTCTACTCGAACCTCGCCGAAGGGCGCGCCCTCGGGCAGCGCGATCTCGTCCACGGGACGCGGCGCATGGCGCACCAGGTGCTCGACCGCGAACTCGATGCTGGTGCGCTTGTCGTTGGACAGCGCGAAGGACGCGGGCTCGGATGCGGTCGTACCGCCGGGCGCATCGAGCGCCGTCGAGAGTGCGCGGGGATCGTCGGCTTCGACCAGCTGGAAATGGATTCCTTCGTAGCCCAGGCCGCGCAGGACGGTTTGGCCAATGCGCATCTGCTCGCGAAGCGCCGCGCGGTACTCGACATCCACGGCGTCGGTCGCGATCACGCACACTCGCGAGGCGCCCATGGCGATCGCGGGAAGGAGCAGGTCCAGCCCCACCGATCCCACGTGCCAGGTCTCCAGCGGAAGTGCGTTCGCGGAAAGTCCGCTGCCTTCGCTCGCCGCGCGCGCAAGCAGCGTTCGGCCATCGGCCCCGTCGTGGAATACGAGGCAGGCTTCGCGCCCGCCCGCCTCGGCAAAGGCGCCCAGGAGCTTGCGCATCTGCTCGCCCCGGTCGGCTACGCGTGGAAACTGGTAGGACATCGCACCCGACGGGCATACGGTCGCGCAGGCGCCGCAACCCATGCAGAGGTGAGGATCGACTTTCACGTGGTCGCCGTCCGGGGCAATCGCTCGCGTGGAGCAGATCTCGATGCACGCCTGGCAGCCCGCGATCGCCGAGCGGCTGTGGGCACAGAGATTTTCCCGATAGGCGAAATAACGGGGCTTCTCGAACTCGCCGACGGCCTCGCGGATCTCGGCGAGGATCGGTTCGAGCGCCTCGAGCGGAGCGGGCGCCGCGAAATACCCCTGCGGCGGCTGGCGCATCGCGAAGAGCGGCGGCCGCGAGAAATCGAGCACCAGGTCGAACTTGGCGGGAGCCTGCGCGACTACGCCCTGGAGGCCTTCGATCGTCGCCATGAACTCGCCGAGATACCCCTGCAGCGATTGCACGCGTCCGTTCCACGCATTCACGCGGGATGACTCGAACTTGTCGTTACCGACGACCGTCACGGGAAGCGTCGTGGCGAGTGCTTCGGCCGCATCTCTCGCGCGTGCCGCTTCCTCGCCCGCGACGACGAGGACATTACCGCGCGACAGGTAGGAAACGCTCGGGATCGGTTCGCAGGAAGAGACGCGTCGCAGCGCATCCAGTGCCGCGAGCTTGGGAGCGCATTCGATGGAAGGGGAAGTCCAACCCCGCTTCTCCAGCACAAGCGGATCGTCCCGGGATCGAATCCCGGAAGGAGAGTCCGCGCCAGGGGCGCGCGATAGCTCGATGCCTACCGTCATCCTCTCGACGTTTCCGCTCCCGCTCACCGCGCGGGAGGCTCCTCAAGTGCTGCCGTTCGTCTCGGCAGACTGTTCGTTTCTTTGATATGCAGTCTACACCATATGGTGTGGGCTTCAGGCCTTCCCCGGAGGCGATTCCACCACTTGCGATGCGTCGATCGAATCGTCGGAAGTAACAGGTTGCGTCGCCAGGTCGGTCTCTCCTTGGACAAGCGGAACCGCATCGGATTCAGGGAGCGCGGCGGCGATCTCGGGCGGTTTCTCGGCTTCAGGAGCCGCCGGCTGGAATACGCCCAGCCGGGCGACCTGGTTCATCTTCTCGAGCCAGCCTTCGGGCAGCGGATCGGGCTTGCTGTAGTCGTCGATGTAGACGTCGAGGCCGTCCATCACGTTGTAGCGCGGATCCTCGAAGAGCTTCTTCACCGCGAGGCGGCGCGTGTCCTCATCGACGCCGGGGCGCATGAATGGAGAAAAATCCGATTCGGCAGTGAGGGACTCGACGGGCGGCAACGGCGCGGGCGCTTGGATGCCCGAAGGTTCAGGAGCCGGTGCCGGATCGGCGATCGTGCGAGTCTCACGCGCCGCGTCTCGCGTCTCGCCTTGCGCCTCGCGCTTCGCGACTCGCGCCTCGATCTTTCGCTTCGACCAGCGCGAAATGAAGCCTTCGTCGCTCACGAGCCATTCTTCTCGCGCAGCCGCCCTTCCTTGCCTTCGAAGGAACGCGGGCGCTGGCGCCGCTTCGGTTCGGGCCGGTAGTTCTCCTCGACCCATCGACCCATCCAGGCCGCGAGCTCGAGCCACACGGGCACGCGCTCCACGCGTTCGTTGCTGTCCATCCAGCGCGCCGCCTCGTTGTACGAGAGCGTGCACTGGAAGGGATGCGGCCTCGCCTCGCCCTCATCCTGGCGGATGGAAACGAAGACGCTGGGCGCGTCGCTGGACACGTTGAGGTAGTAGCCCTCGGCCTCGTCGCGGCGCAACGCCACCTCGTGGCCGGGATAGAGCCACTGCGCGGCATCGTTGCCCGCGACGATCTCGCGAGGCTCGCCTCCGACGTCGGGAACCACGCCCAGGAGCTCCCAGCGCTCGCCGCCCCAGCGACCGGCGACGAGCCGGCGCTCGAGGATCACCGCGATCCGCTCGATGGGAGGAGAGGCCATGCGATGACTATACTATCGGTGTCATGGCGAAAACCGTCATCGCGCTGCGCGACCTGCGCAGCCTTCCCATCCCACATTCCGGCGGCGCCCCGCAGGCCCGCATGGCCGACCGGCGCATGCGGGCCTTGCACGACCTGCGCATCTCCGTCACCGACCGCTGCAACTTCCGTTGCACGTACTGCATGCCCAGGGAAGTCTTCGGCGCCGACTATGAATTCCTGCCGCAAGGCGAGATCCTCAGCTTCGAGGAGATCGTGGCCATGGCGCGCATCTTCCATGGGCTGGGTACCGGGAAGATACGGCTCACCGGCGGCGAACCGCTCATGAGGAAGGGCATCGAGCGCCTGGTGGCGATGCTGCGCGAGGCGCTTCCCTCCGTGGATCTCACCCTCACCACCAACGGCTCGGCGCTGAAGGCCAAGGCGGCCGCGCTGAAAGCCGCGGGTCTCGACCGCGTGACCGTGAGCCTCGACTCCCTGGACGATGCCACGTTCCGTGCGATGAACGACGCGGATTTTCCCGTCGCCAAGGTCCTCGAGGGAATCGACGCCGCCGCCGCCGCGGGCCTCTCGCCCGTGAAGGTGAACATGGTGGTGAAGCGCGGCGTGAACGACGAGCAGGTGGTCGACATGGCGCGCCGCTTCAAGGGAACCGGGCACATCGTGCGCTTCATCGAGTTCATGGACGTGGGCTCGACCAACCATTGGCGCATGGACGACGTGATCCCTTCCGCGCAGGTGGTGTATCGCATCTCGGAGGAATTCCCGATCGAGCCCGCCGAGGCGAACTACACGGGAGAAGTCGCCGAACGCTGGAGGTATCGCGACGGCTCCGGCGAGTTCGGGGTGATCTCGTCGGTCACCCACGCCTTCTGCGGCACCTGCACGCGGGCGCGGCTTTCCACCGATGGCCAGCTCTTCACGTGCCTCTTCGCGCAGCGCGGCTACGACCTGAAGGCCATGATGCGCGCCGGCAAGAGCGAAGACGAGATCCGCGCCGCGATCGCCGCCATCTGGGAGTCGCGCGACGACCGCTATTCCGAGATCCGCACCGCCGAGACGGCCCGCGCGCGCAAGATCGAGATGTCGTACATCGGCGGCTAGCGGCGTGCCCGATCGTCCCGTCCTCACGCATAACGCGCGTCCCGCCACGTATACCGTGGAGGCGTACGACGAGAATGGCGCGCTGGTGCCCACGCCCATCGCGGGCGAGCATCCCCTCACGCTCTACGTGGACAAGAAGGAGCTCGTCACGCTCATGACGCTGGGCGCGGCACCCGAGGCGCTCGCCATCGGGTTCCTGCGTAACCAGCGCCTCGTGGATTCCCTCGACCAGATCGCCTCGGTGCAGGTCGACTGGGACGTGAATGCCGCGGTCGTCACCACGCACGGAGGCCTCACCGATCTCGATGCGAAGACCGAGAAGCGCACCGCGACGACGGGCTGCGGCCAGGGCACCGTGTTCGGCGACCTCATGGCGGACATCGAGTCGGTGCGCCTCGACGACGACATGCGGGTGGACGAAGCGACCCTCTTCGCGCTGCTGAACGCCATGCGGCTGCACGAGTCCATCTACAAGCAGGCCGGCGCCGTTCACGGATGCGCGCTCGCGAAGGGCTCCGAGATCCTCACCTTCGTCGAAGACGTGGGCCGCCACAACGCCGTGGATGCGATCGCCGGCTGGATGTGGCTGGAAGGCATCGACGGCGCCGACAAGATCTTCTACACCACCGGCCGCCTCACTTCCGAGATGGTCATCAAGGCGGCGCAGATGCGCATTCCCGTGCTCGTCTCCCGCTCGGGGCTCACCAAGATGGGCCACGAAGTAGCGCAGAAGGTGGGCATCACGATGATCGGCCGCGCGGTGGGAAAGCACTACCTGCTTTTCACGGGAGCGCATCGGCTCGTGCGCGGCGCCGTTGCATGAGCTCGCGTGATCCCGAGGTGACGGGGGTCGTCCTCGCCGGCGGCCAGGGGAGCCGCATGGGGGGCATCGACAAGGGCCTTCAGCCCTTCCGCGGCAAGTCCATGGCGGCGCATGTCATCGAGCGGCTGGGACCGCAGGTGGACGAGCTCCTCATCAACGCCAACCGCAACCTCGACGAGTACGAGCGCTTCGGCCACCGCGTGATCGCCGACGAGATCGAGGGCTTCGCCGGCCCGCTCGCGGGATTCGAGCGCGGCCTCGCTCACGCCCGCGGCCGTCTCGTGGTGACGGCCCCGTGCGATTCGCCATTCCTTCCGGAAGACCTCGTGGCACGGCTTCGCGCGGCGCTCGAGGCCCACCGCGCCGAGCTCGCGGTGGCGAGGACCGGTGACCAGGCGCACCCTGTCTTCAGCCTCATGCGCCGCGACGTGCACCCTTCCCTCGTGCAGTTCCTGGGTTCCGGCCAACGCAAGATCGACAAGTGGTACGGCGGCCTTCGCGTGGTCGAGGTGCCCTTCGACGACGAGGCGCAGGCGTTCCTGAACATCAACACCCGCGAGGAGCTCGCGAACCTCGAGCCGCCCGCGTAGCCCATGCCGGCGCTGCGCCGCCCGCGTCCGCCGCTGCCGCGTTTCGCGATCGCGTGGTTCCCCTCTTTCGACGGCATCGAGCGCGTCGAGGCCTTCCGCGCCCGCCACGATCCCACGGCGGGCGACATCGCCGCGCATTTGACCCTGGTGTTCCCGTTCGCCACCGCGCTCTCGCGATTGCAGGTCGAGACGCATGTGCGCCGCGTGCTCGCCGGCTGGCCGCCGATCCCGGTCACGTTCCGTGGCACGCGCGTCGCCGCCAACGAGTTCCTTTTCCTGATGGCCTCGCGCGGCGCCGCATCGCTCGTCGCGCTGCACGACAGGCTCTACACGCGCTCGCTGCGCGCGCATCTGCGGCGCGACCTCGCCTACGAGCCCCACGTCACGCTCGGCCGCGATCCGGACCTCGCGAAGCTCGAGCGGGCGGCCGGCGAGGCCGAAGCCGAGCTCGGGGCCGAATACCGCGACGTCCTGCGCGAGGCGACCCTGCTCTCGGTCGGGCCCGGCGGTAAAATCGCTCCTCTCGCCTCGATCTCCCTGGACACCGCATGAGCACGCTCACCACCGCCGCCACCATCACCGAAGCCTCCTGCGCCGACGACTACGATCCCAATTCGATGCCGGTCGCGAAGGCACGCGCCTTCATCCACCAGTTCCTCCAACCCGTGCACGGCACGGTGCGCGTTCCGGTGCGCGACGCGCTGGGTCGCGTGCTCTCCGAGGACATCCTCTCGCCCGTGAACGTCCCGTCGCATCGCAACTCCGCGATGGACGGGTGGGCCATGCGGGGCGCGGACCTCGCCCCGGGCGAAGCGACGCTCGCGGAGATCGGCGTCTCGTTCGCGGGGAAACCCTTTTCCGGCACGGTCGGGGCGGGCCAGTGCGTGCGGATCATGACGGGCGGCGTGGTGCCGGAGGGCGCGGACACCGTCGTGATGCAGGAGCGCGCCAAGGCGAACGGGAAGTCGATCGCCTTCGCCGCGGGGCAGAAGACCGGCCAGAACGTTCGCGAAGCGGGCGAGGACCTGAAGGCGGGCTCGCTCGCGCTCACGCGCGGGCGCATCGTGCGGCCCGCGGAGCTCGGCCTCGTCGCCTCGCTCGGCGTCGGCGAGGTTTCGGTCTATCGCAGGCTGCGCGTCGCGTTTTTTTCCACCGGCGACGAGCTGAAATCCGTCGGCACGGCGCTGGGCGAAGGCGAGATCTACGATTCCAATCGCTACACGCTGCACGGCATGCTCACGCGGCTGGGCTGCGAGGTGATGGACATGGGCGTGGTGCGCGACGACCCCGAGCTGATCGAACGCGCGTTCGCGGAGGCTTCGGCCAACGCGGATGTCGTGATCACGAGCGGCGGTGTCTCGGTGGGCGAGGCCGACTTCGTGAAGTCGATGCTCGGCAAGCTGGGCGAGGTGGTGTTCTGGAAGATCGCCATGAAGCCCGGCCGCCCGCTCGCCTACGGCAAGATCGGCGCGGCGCATTTCTTCGGGCTACCGGGCAACCCGGTCTCGGTGATGGTGACCTTCTACCAGTTCGTTCGCGACGCCCTCCTCGTGCTGATGGGCGCCGATCCCGTGGCGCCCATCCCCACCTTCCGCGCGACCTGTACCGCGAAGCTCAAGAAGGCGCCCGGCCGCACCGAGTTCCAGCGCGCCATTCTCACGCAAGCCGCCGACGGAACGCTCACGGTGAAGCCCACCGGCGAGCAAGGATCGGGGATCCTCAAGTCCATGAGCGACGCCAACTGCTTCATCATCCTCGGCGACGACACCGGGAACGTCGAGGCCGGCACATCGGTCGAGGTACAGCTCCTCGAAGGAATCGTCTAAGGAACGATTGTTCCTCCAGATGGGAAAAGGGGTCTGACCCCTATTCGAAAGGCAGGCCGACGTAGTTCTCGGCGAACGAGGTCATCGCGGCGCGGGACGAGGTGATGTAGTCGAGCTCGGCGAGCTGGCGGCGGCGGTCGAACGACGTGTCGGAGTCCGAGCGATGCAGCAGCGTCGTGAGCCACCAGGAGAATCGCTGGCCCTTCCAGACGCGGCGCAGGCAGTCGCCGGAGTAGCGCACGAGGGACGCCTCGTCCCTCGAGCGGTAGAAGGCGTCCAGCGCCCGCGCGAGCACGCGCACATCGGCCACCGCGAGATTCAAGCCCTTGGCACCGGTGGGCGGCACGACGTGGGCCGCGTCCCCCACGAGGAAGAGCCGCCCGTGGCGCATCGGTTCGTGCACGAGGCTTCGCATGCCGACGATCACCTTCTGCGTGATGGGCCCCTGCCTGGGCGCCCAGCCGTCGTGCGTCTCGAGGCGCGCATGCAGCTCCGACCAGATGCGATCGTCGGGCCAGTTGGCGACGTCATCGTTCGGATCGCACTGCAGGTACATGCGCTGGAGCGTGGGCGAACGCGTGCTCACCAGCGCGAAGCCGCGATCGTGGGAGGCATAGATCAGCTCGTCCGACGACGGCGGCGCTTCCACGAGGATCCCGAACCAGCCGAAGGGATACACGCGCTCGTAGCGCTGCAGCGATCCCGCCGGAAGCGAGTGGCGCGAGACGCCATGCGACCCGTCACACCCGGCGATGAAGTCGCATTCGATGCGGCGGGCCGAGCTACCCTCGGCGAATCGCAATGCGGGCCTGTCGGTATCGATCCCCTCGAGCGCCACGTCGGAAACCCCGAAGCGGATATCGCCGCCCGCGGCGAGCCGCGCCGCGACGAGATCCCGGATCACTTCGTGCTGCGCATACACGGTGACGCGTTTCCCACCCGTGAGCGATTCCATGTCGATATGGTGGGTCGCACCCCCAAAGCGCAAGTACACGCCGCGGTGGAAGAACGCCTCTCGATGCAGGCGCTCGCCCACGCCGGCCTCGGTGAGAAGGTCCACGGTTCCCTGCTCGAGCACCCCGGCGCGGATCGTGCCCTCCACGTCCTCGCGGCTGCGGGTCTCGACCACGACCGACCCGATCCCCGCAAGGTGCAACAAATGGGACAGCAGCAGGCCCGCGGGTCCCGCGCCGACGATGCCGATCGCGACGCGCCCCCCGTTCACAGCCCGAGAAGCGGCGCCAGCTCGCCGCCCGACAGCAACTCGCGCGACTCGCCGTGCAGCGCCACCTCGCCCTTGCGCAGAACAACCAGGCGCGAGGCATTTTCGCCCACGCGCCGGTAGTCGCGATCGACGATGAGCGAAGCCACTCCCGACTCGCGGATCTCACCCAGCACGCGCCAGACTTCCTGCACCACGAGCGGCGCCAGGCCCTCGGTCGCCTCGTCGAGCACGATGAGTGCCGGTTGCGTCATGAGGGCGCGCCCGATGGCGAGCATCTGCTGCTCGCCCCCCGAAAGCTGCGCGCCCCAGCGGGAAAGGCGCGAAGCGAGGCGCGGGAACGATGCGAGCACGCGCTCCAGCGTCCACGCGACCCGGCCCGCCTGCGGTGGCCGCGCCGCCATCACCAGGTTCTCGCGCACGGTGAGGTTGGGGAAGATCGCGCGTCCCTCGGGAACGTAGGCGATGCCGCGGCGCGCGATCTCGTGCGCGGGCGAGCGCGACACATCCTCTCCCACGAACGCGACCGTGCCCGAGCGCTGGCGCACGATCCCCAGCAGCGAGCGGATGAGGGTGCTCTTGCCCATTCCGTTCCTGCCCAGCAGGCCCACGGTCTCGCCGCGTGAAATCGAAAGGTCCACGCCGTGCAGCACGTGGCTCGAGCCGTACCACGCGTGGATGCCGCGGGCATCCAGCAGCGGGGCCGGGCTCATCGCGCCGCCCCGAGATAGGCGATCTGCACGGCGGGATTATCGCGCACCTCCGCCGGCGATCCGGATGCGATCACGACGCCATCGGAAAGCACCGTGATGCGCCCGGCGATTCGGAATACGGCGTCCATGTCGTGCTCCACGAGGAGGATCGCGTGGCCCTCACGCAAGCTCGCGAGAAGCTCCAGCATGCGCGCGGTTTCTTCGGCGCCCATGCCGGCGAGCGGCTCGTCCAGCAGGAGGACGCGCGGATTGGTGGCGAGGCACATCGCGATCTCGAGCTGGCGCTTCTCTCCGTGGGAAAGGAGGCCCGCCGTGCGATCCAGCACGTGGGCGAGGCCCGCGCGCGAGGCTGCCGCCCGCGCGGCATCGCCACTCTCCCCGCACGCCGACGCGGCCTTCATCCAACGCCACGGGCGCTGGAAGCGCGCCTGGGCCGCGAGCCGGCAGTTCTCGAACACCGAGAACGGCGCGAAGATCGTGGTGCGCTGATAGCTTCGTCCCAGCCCGGCGCGGGCGCGCCGCGGCTGCGGCCAGCGCGTGACATCCTCGCCTTCGAGCTCGACAGTGCCCGAAGAGGCAGCGAGCTCACCCGACAGCACGTTCACCAGTGTCGATTTCCCCGCGCCGTTGGTGCCGATCAGCGCATGGATCTCGCCACGCAGCAGGTCGATGGAAACGCTGTCCACGGCAACCACTCCGCCCCACCTGCGCGTGACGTTTTTCGCACGGAGAATTGTCCTATCCGTGTCCATCGGTGGCCAATTGCGTAGCCGCGCCGGCCAATCCCCGCGGCATCAGCGCGACGCACAGGATGATCGACAATCCCACGCCCAGATGCCAGTGCTTCGCGAAGGATCCGAAGATCGCCTCCGACATGAAGAATTCCTGGAGCAGCGCGAAGGCGAAGGCGCCCACGATCGCGCCATGGAGGTGGCCCACGCCGCCGAGGATCACCATCATGAGGACCGTCCCGGAGACATGCCATCCCAGGAGCTCCGGATTCACGAAGCCGTCCTTCACCGCGAAGAGGAACCCCGCGACGCCCGCGACCATGGCCGAGACCACGAAAGCGGCGAGCTTGTAGGGGTACGTGGAGAAGCCCGCCGCCCGCATGCGCTGCTCGTTCACGCGGATGCCCGCGAGCGCTCGCCCGAAGCGCGAACGCAGCAGCACGGCGAGAAGCACGAAGGCCGCGGCAAGGAACGCGAGGGTCGCGTAGTAGAACGGCACGGCGCGCCCGAGGTCCACGAGCGGCAAGCCCGCGATCACAGTGCTTGGGACCGTCGTGAGGTAGATCCCGTCGCTCCCGCCGCCCAGCGGAGTGTCGTGCGCCACGTAGTACGCCATCTGGGAGAAGGCGAGCGTCACCATGATGAAGTACACGCCGCGCGTGCGGATCGAAAGCGCTCCCACCGCGGCGGCGAAGAGCCCCGTCACCGCGAGGCATGCTGGAAGGAGCCACCATACCGAAGCCGGGCCCGAGGCGGGCGTGAGCAGCACCGTCGCATAGGCTGCCACGCCGAAGAAGGCCGCCTGGCCGAAGCACACGAGCCCCACCTGCCCCACGAGCAGCTCCAGCGACAGCGCGATGATCGCGTACAGCATGGTCTTCGTGGCGAAGTCCACGGCGAAACGTCCGCCCGCGAACGGCACCAGGAGGAGGATCACGAGCGCCGCGACGATCCCGGCCGTGCGTGCCCTCACGTCGCGCGCACGAGGCCTTCGGGCCTCCAGAGGAGGACGAGCGCCATCAGCACGTAGATGAGGAGGCCCGCCGCCTGCGGGAACAGCACCTTGCCGAAAGTGTCGACGATGCCGACCAGGAGTGCGGCCGCGAGCGCGCCGCGCACCGAGCCGATTCCGCCGATCACGACCACCACGAAGCAGACGATGAGCACCTCGTTACCCATGCCGGGGTACACCGACGAGGCCGGTGCCGCGATCATGCCCGCCAGGACGGCGAGCGCAACGCCCACGGCGAACATCGCCCGGAAGAGCTTCTTCACGTCGATGCCGAGCGAGGACAGCATCTCTCGATTGGCCGCGCCCGCGCGGATCATCATGCCCACGCGGGTACGCGAGATGACGGCGTACAAGGCGAGCGCCACGGCCACGCACACCGCGGACATGAAGAGCCGGTAGACCGGGTAGCTCATGAGGTCGCCCAGCGGGATGCTTCCGGCGAGCCATGCCGGAGCGGGCACGCCGTGCACGTCGTCGCCCACCAGGAGGCTGCGCACCTCCTCGAAGACGAGGATGAGGCCGTAGGTCATGAGCACCTGTTGCAGGTGATCCCGCTCGTAGAGGAAGCTCACGAACGCCCACTCGAGCGCGTAGCCCAGGGCCAGGGCGATCAAGAGGCCCGCGACGAGGGTCGGCACGAATCCCGCTCCAGCGAAGCCGCCGAACGCCGGGGCGAGCGCATACGCCATGTACGCACCCACCATGTAGAAGCTGCCGTGCGCGAGGTTGATCACGCCCATCACCCCGAAGATGAGCGTGAGCCCCGAGGCGACTAGGAATAGCAGGAGCCCGTATTGCAGCGCGTTAAGGCACTGGACGGCGAAGGTCGCGAGATCCACCGCGCTACATGCGGCAGCCGTGGCCCGGATCGGCGAGCGCATGGGAGGCCACCCCGATCACCTTGTTGTCCTTGCCGACGACCTGGCGCAGGTACATGTCCTGCACCGGGTTGTGGTTGGCGCCGATGGTGAACGTGCCGCGCGGGCTGTCGATCTTCGCCGCCACGATCGCCTTCGCGATGTCGGCTTTCCTGGAGACGTCGCCCTTGGCGGCGGCGAGGCCGATGGCGAGCATCTGCGCCGCATCGTAGCCCTGCACCGCGTACACGTCGGGCTGGGCGCCATAGGCCTTGGCATAAGCGGCGCGAAAGCTCTTGTCGCGCGGATTGTCGAGGCCGTCGCCGTAGTGGAGCGCGGTGAGCAGGCCCTGCGCGTCGGCGCCCTGCGCCTCCAGCGTGCCGTCGGTGAGGAACCCGGGGCCGTAGAGCGGAATCTTGTCCTTGAGGCCCGCCGCGGCATAGTCCTTCACGAACTTGACGGCGCCCCCGCCGGCGAAGAACGTGTAGACGGCGTCGGGCTTGGCAGCCGCGATCTCGGTGAGCAACGGCTGGAACTCGACATTGGGAAACGGCAACGACAGCTCCTTCACGACCTGCCCGCCCGCCTTCTCGAACGCCTCCTTGAAGCCGCCCACCGACTCGTCGCCCGCGGCGTACTTCCAGGTGATGGTCACGACCTTCTTCGCACCGCGCTTGGCGGCCACTTCGCCCATGGCATAGCCGGGCTGCCAGTTGGAGAAGGAGCTGCGGAAGATATTCTCGGCGCACATCGCCCCGGTGGCCGCGCCCGCGCCGGCGTTGGGGATGATGAGCAGCGTGCCGTTGTCCTTCGCGGCCTTGGCTATGGCCATGGCCACCCCGGAATGCACCGTGCCCACGATCACGTCGACGTTGTCGCGCTTGATCAGCTTGTTCACGTTGTCGGTGGCTTTCGACGGCTCGCTCTCGTCGTCCACCTTGGAGAATTCGACCTCGCGTCCCCCGAGGCGCCCGCCCTGCTCGGCGAGGTAGAGCCGGAAACCCTTTTCGATGGCCTCACCGAGGGCCGCGTATGTGCCCGAGTACGGAAGCATGAAGCCCACCTTGAGCTTCGGTTGCTGGGCGGCGGCGCCCAACGAGACCAGCGTGGCAGCCGCCATGGCGGCAAGAATTTTCGGTCGCATCGTTCCCTCCCCGGTTGACGCTCGACCGGATGTTAGCGCGAACGGGCGAACTCCACCGCCGCGCGGATCACGGCCTCGGGCTGGTCGCGGTGGGGCGAATGGCCGCACCGGGCGAGCTTCACGAGCTCCACGCGTTTCACGGCGCGGGCGATGCCGTCCACCTGCGCGAGGGTGCCGTACTCGTCGTCCACGCCCTGGATCGCGAGGACCGGCGCCTCGACCGCAGCGATCTCGCGCTCGATGCTCCACGCGCGGAAGTCAGCGGCGAGCCAGGCGTCGTTCCAGCCCCAGAAGGCGGAGTCCACGTCGTCGTGGTAACGCGCAAGCCGCTGGCGCAGGTCGGTCTCGAGGTAAGCGGCGCGCGTGCGCTCGATGCTCTCGACCGAGAGATCCTCCACGAAGATGTGCGGCGCGGCGACGATGAGCCGCTCGACGCGCGCCGGGAAGCGCGCGGCGAAGAGGAGCGCGATCGAGCCGCCGTCGCTGTGCCCGTAGAGGAGGCACTGCCCGGGAACGCCGGCCGCATCGAGAAACGCGGGCAGCACGTCGTGGGCCTGGCGATGCATGAAGTCGGGGTCCCAGCGCTCACCGGCCGCCCGGGGCGTGGACTTGCCGTAGCCCGGGCGCGAATACACCAGTCCGCGGACGCCTAGCGCCGCACACAGGCGTTCCGGGAAGTCGCGCCACATCGCGCGCGAGCCCAGGCCCTCGTGCAGGAACACCATGGTGGAGGCGCCCTCGCCCACCCAGTCGTACTCGATGCGGACGGGCTTGCCGTCCCAGGCGATCTCGGCGAATCGCGCGCCGGGCGCCTCGCTCATGCGCTCGCGGGAGCGCCCTGGCCGGCGCGTGCCGCCTCGCGCTCGCGCAGCCGGAAGCGCTGGATCTTGCCGGTCGCGGTTTTCGGAAGCTCCTCGATGAACTCGATGGCGCGCGGATATTTGTGCGGCGCGAGCTCGCCCTTCACGAAGGCCTTCAGCTCCGCCTCGAGCGCCGGCGACGCAGAGACGCCGGGCTTCAGCACCACGAAGGCCTTCGAGCGCGTGAGGCCGTTCTCGTCGGGCGTACCGATGATCGCGGCTTCGAGCACCGCCGCATGCCGCACCAGCGTCGCCTCGACCTCGAAGGGAGAGACGTACTGCCCGCTCACCTTCAGCATGTCGTCGCTGCGCCCGGCATAGACATAGTTGCCCGCGGCGTCGCGCAGGTACTTGTCGCCGGTGCGGGTCCAGGCGCCCTGGAAAGTCTCGGCGGAACGAGTCCGGTCGCCCCAGTAGAGCAGCGCCGCGCTGGGGCCACGCACGTAGAGGTCTCCGATCTCGCCCTGCGCCACCGGGTTGCCGTCCTCGCTACGCAAGTCGGCGTCATACCCCGGCACCGGTTGCCCGGTCGTTCCGTAGCAGACGCGGCCCGGGCGGTTCGAGATGAAGATGTGCAGCATCTCGGTGGAACCGATCCCGTCCACGATCTCGCAGCCGTAATGCGCGGTGAAGCGCTCGCCGATTTCCTTCGGCAGCGCTTCGCCCGCCGACGAGCACATTCGCAGGGCGACCTCGTCACGCTTCGGCAGCTTCGGCGAGGCGAGCATGCCGGCATACCCGGTCGGCGCCCCGAAGAACAGGGTGGGCCGCCTCTCGCTCCAGCGGCGGAATACCGCGTCGGGCGTGGGACGCTCGGCCATCAGCACGACCGAGGCGCCGACCGAAAGGGGAAACGTGAGTGCGTTGCCCAATCCATAGGCGAAGAAGAGCTTTGCAGCGGAGAAGCAGACATCGCGCTCGGTCATGCCGAGCACGCCCCGCGCGTAGAGCTCCGCCGTCCAGTAGGGATTGCCATGGGTGTGCACGGTGCCCTTGGGCCGTCCCGTGGACCCGGACGAGTAGAGCCAGAAGCCCACGTCGTCGGGCGCCGTGGCCGCGGCCTCGCGCGCCGGAGCCTGGGCCGCGAGCGCCTCGCGAAGCGGCTGCATGCCGGCGGCGAGCGCCCCCTCGGGGCGCGACACCAGGACGAAGCCCAGCTCGTGCGCCGGTTGCTGCTGCATCGCCTTCTGAAGCACCGGAACGAGCGCTTGCGAGACGAGCGCGCCCTGGGCGCGGCAGTGCCCGAGGATATAGGCGTAGTCGTCGCCCGAGAGCAGCGTGTTCACCGCGACCGGCACCACCCCCGCGTGCAGCGCGCCGAGGAACGCCACCGGCCAGTCGTTGTTGTCGTGCATGAGGAGGAGCACCCGCTCCTCGCGCCGCAGTCCCAGCGCCGCGAGCGCCGCCGACATGCGCCGCACGCGCTCGTCCAGCTCGCCGAAAGTGATCGTTTCGTAGTCGTCGATGTACGCGGTCGAGCGTGCCCGTGGGGCATTGCGTTCGAGCAGGTGCCGCGCGAAGTTGAAGCGTTCCCCCGGCGGGGGCGGCAGGGTCGCGTTCATGTCTGTCATGATATTCCCATGGACGTGCCCGCCCGGGTGGACTACCAGACCGACCCTTCCCGCTACCGCCACTGGAAGCTGGCGTTCGAGGGCGGCATCGCCACGCTCTCCATGGACGTGGCGGAGGACGCGGGCATCGTCCCCGGCTACAAGCTCAAGCTCAATTCCTACGACCTCGGAGTCGATATCGAGCTCGCCGATGCGCTGAACCGCATCCGCTTCGAGCATCCCGAAGTGGGCGTGGTGGTGCTCACGAGCGCCCGCGATCGCGTCTTCTGCTCGGGGGCCAACATCTTCATGCTCGGGGCCTCCAGCCACGCGTGGAAGGTGAACTTCTGCAAGTTCACCAACGAGACCCGTAATGGCATCGAGGACTCATCGCGCCATTCCGGGCTCAAGTTCGTGGCGGCGGTGAATGGGAGCTGCGCCGGCGGCGGCTACGAAATGGCCCTCGCCTGCGACGAGATCGTGCTGGTGGACGATCGCTCGTCGGCCGTTTCGCTTCCGGAGGTACCGCTCCTGGGCGTGCTGCCCGGCACCGGTGGGCTTACGAGAATGACCGACAAGCGGCACGTGCGCCACGACCACGCGGACATCTTTTGCACGACCGCGGAGGGCGTGCGCGGCCAGCGCGCGCTCGACTGGAGGCTCGTGGATGCGCTCGCCAAGCCCGCGCAATTCGCGGCGGCGGTGCGCGAACGCGCGCTCGCCCACGTTCGAACGAGCCCGCGGCCCGCGGGGACGAAGGCGGTCGCGCTTCCCGTGCTCGAGCGCACGATCCGCGACGACGGGTTGGACTACAGTCACGTGAGCGTTTCCATCGACACCGCGCGCCGGGTCGCCACCTTCACGGTGAAGGCACCTCGCGACCCCCAGCCGCAAGACATCGCCGCGATCGAGGAAGCCGGCGCCGCCTGGTGGCCGCTTGCGATGGCGCGCGAGCTGGACGATGCGATCCTCTCGATGCGCACCAACGTTCTCGAGACCGGGCTCTGGGTGCTGCGCACCGAGGGCGATCCCGCCGCGGTTCTCGCCTGCGATCGCGCGCTCGAGCGCCATGCGACCCACGGCTTCGTGAAGGAGGTAACCGGCTTCCTTCGCCGCACGCTCGCGCGCCTCGACGTTTCCTCGCGCACGCTCTATGCACTTGTCGAGCCCGGCTCGTGCTTCGCGGGCACGCTGGCCGAGCTTGCGCTTGCCGCCGACCGGACCTATATGCTCTCGCTCCCCGCCGAGCCGGCGCGCGCCCCCGCGATCACGCTCTCGGCGCTGAACTTCGGCGCGTATCCCATGGTGAATGGGCAGGCGCGCGTGGCGCGCCGCTTCTACGACGATTCCACCGCGCTCGATGCCGTGCGCGCGAAAACGGGTGTCGCCCTCGACGCGAGCGCCGCCCTGGAGCTGGGCCTTGTCACCGCCACGCCCGACGACATCGACTGGGCCGACGAGGTGCGTCTCGCCATCGAGGAGCGCGCGGCGATGTCGCCCGACGCGCTCACCGCGATGGAAGCGAACCTGCGCTTTGGCGGGCGCGAAACCATGGAGACGCGCATCTTCGGCCGGCTCACCGCCTGGCAGAACTGGATTTTCCAGCGGCCCAACGCGGTAGGCGCGAAGGGCGCGCTCAAGGTCTACGGCAAGGGCGAGAAAGCCGCGTTCGACTGGGATCGCGTATGAATGGATCCCCGATCATTGCTTGCTCGCGCAAGCGCCGAGGATGACGGTGGCGATCGACTACAACGAGAAGATCCCGAACAACGTCGATCTCGCCGGCGACCGCGCGCTGCAGCGCGCGCTCGAGCAGTGGCAGCCCAACTTCGTCGGCTGGTGGCGCGAGATGGGGCCGGATGGCGCGCAGGACTACGACGTGTTCCTGCGCACGGCGACAAGCGTCGAGGCGGACGGTTGGGCGCACTTCGACTACGTGAAGATGCCCGATTACCGCTGGGGCATCTTCCTCGCCCCCGGCGTCGAGGGCCGCAAGATCCATTTCGGCGACCACCTCGGCGAGGACGCGTGGCAGGAAGTGCCGGGCGAGCACCGCGCGAACCTGCGCCGGATCATCGTGACGCAGGGCGATACCGAGCCCGCTTCCGTCGAGCAGCAGCGCCATCTCGGCCTCACCGCGCCCAGCCTCTACGACCTGCGCAACCTCTTCCAGATCAATGTCGAGGAGGGCCGCCACCTCTGGGCGATGGTCTACCTCCTGCACCGCTACTTCGGCCGCGATGGGCGTGAGGAAGCCGGGGCCCTGCTCGAACGCCGTTCCGGCGACGCCGACAACCCGCGCATCCTCGACGCGTTCAACGAGCGCACGCCCGATTGGCTCGCCTTCTTCATGTTCACGCACTTCACCGATCGCGACGGCAAGTTCCAGCTGAAAGCGCTGGCGGAGTCGGGGTTCGATCCACTCGCCCGCACCACGCGCTTCATGCTGACCGAGGAGGCGCACCACATGTTCGTGGGGGAAGCCGGCATCTCCCGCGTGATCCAGCGCACCTGCGAGGTGATGAACGAGCTCGCCACCGACGATCCGGCACGCGTGCGCGCGGCGGGCGCGATCGACCTTCCCACGATCCAGCGTTACCTCAACTTCCACTACAGCGTGACCCTCGATCTCTTCGGTGCCGACGAGTCGAGCAATGCCGCCACCTTCTACGCCTCGGGCCTGAAGGGGCGCTTCGACGAGGCTCGCCGCGACGACGACCATCGATTGCATGGCCGCACCTACGAGGTGCCGGAGGTGCGCGATGGGCGCCTCGCGGCTCGCGGCGTTGCGCTCCTCAACGCGCTGAACGAGGTGCTGCGCGACGACTTCGTGGACGATTCCGTGGGCGGCGTGAGCCGCTGGAACAAGCGCATCGAGAAGACGGGGGTCGCGCAGCGCCTGCGTCTCCCGCACAAGGCGTTCAACCGCCGCATCGGCACGCTCGCGGGCGTTCGCGTCTCGCCGCAGGGCGAGGTCGTCGACGAGGCAACGTGGGGCCGTAGCGTGGACGACTGGTTGCCCAGCGCGAGCGATCGCGCCTTCGTGGCCTCGCTCATGGGACGCGTGGTGGAGCCGGGACGCTTCGCGGGCTGGATCGCGCCGCCGGCCCTCGGCATCGACCGGCACCCCGTGGATTTCGAATACGTGCGCTTCGGCTGATGGCTTCGCTTTGCATCGCGCGGGAAGGCGGCGTCGTTCGCATCACGATGGACCGCGCCGAGGTCCACAACGCCTTCGACGAGGCGACGATCGCGGCGATCGACGCGGCGTTCGCCGAAGCCTCGGCGGATCCGCAGGCGCGCGCCATCGTGCTCGCCGGCCGCGGCAAGGCCTTCTCCGCCGGCGCGGACATCCAGTGGATGAGACGCCAGAGCGAGGCGACCGAGGAAGCGAACCTCCAGGACGCCCGCCGCTTCGCCGCGATGCTCGATCGCATCGCCACCTCCTCCAAGCCGACCATCGCCGCCGTGCAGGGAGCGTGCATGGGGGGCGGCGTGGGCCTGGCTTGTGCGTGCGATTTCACCATCGCCGCGGACAGCGCCCGCTTCTCGGTGAGCGAGGCGCGCTTCGGGCTTCTCCCGTCCGTGATCGGCCCATACCTCATCGCCGCCGTGGGCGTGCGCGAAGCGAAACGGCTCGCGCTTTCCACGGCGCGCATCGACGCCGTGGAGGCCCTGCGCATCGGCCTGGCCCACCAGGTGATGCCGGAAGAGAGCCTCGGCGCGGCGGTCGACGCCTTGCTGGTACAGCTTCGCGGGAGCGCGCCCGGGGCGATCGCGGAAGTGAAGTCGCTCTACTCGCGCCTGGGCGCCATGGGAATCGGCGCCGAGGCGCGCGAGCTTACGGCCGCCACGATCGCGCGGGTACGGGCCGGCGAGGAGGCTGGCGAGGGCTTCGCCGCCTTCCTCGGCAAGCGGGCGCCGCGCTGGGCGCAATGAAGCGCCGCCACTTCGTGCATCTTTGCGCCGCCTCCACCGCCGGCGCTTGCCTTCCCGATTTCGCCGACGCCGCGACGCTGACCGCGCGACAGTACGCACGGACGAAGCTCGTCGATCCGAGGGGCGATGCGCTGCGGATCGGCTCGCTCGCGGCGAGCACTACCTACGTCTTCGACTATCCCTATTGCGCCACCCCGTGCTTCCTGCTGCGCCTGGACAAGCCCGTGGCTTCGGGGATCGCGTTGAAGACGCAAGCGGGCGAGGTCTATTCGTGGGAGGGCGGCATCGGCGCACACAAGTCGGTGGTCGCCTATTCGGCCATCTGCGCGCACAAGATGACGTATCCCACGCGCCAGGTGAGCTTCATCGGCTACCGCGATGCGCCCAGCCCGGTCGCCGGCGCGGGCAAGGTGATCACGTGCTGCTCGGATCGCAGCGTCTACGATCCGGCCGCGGGCGCGAAGGTGCTGTCCGGACCGGCGCGCCAGCCTCTCGCGACGATCCTCCTCGAGCACGATCCGAAAGCCGACGAGGTGTTCGCGGTCGGCACGTTCGGCGGCGAGATGTTCGAGGAGTTCTTTCGAAAGTACGACTTCCGCCTGAAGCTGGAGATGGGCAATCGCGCCACGACCTCGGTCGCGGGCACGGCGACGGTAGAGCCGCTCGCCACCTACAGCGCCCAATGGGCGCAATGCTAGCGATCCACGTCAGATCGAGAAGTTCTCCCGCGCCGCGCCCTCGAGGCCCTTCAGGTCCGCGCCGCGGACGTGGGGCGCGATGAGGCGGATGAATTCCACCGCGAAGCCGCGCAGGTAGGCACCGCGCTTCCAGGCGAGCCTCGTGGTCTGCGCGGGGAAGAGGTGGTCGCAATCGAGGGCGACCAGGCCCTCGTCGTGCCCCTGGCGAAAAGCCCGCGAGGAGATGATGCCCGCGCCCAGGCCCAGGGCGACGTACGACTTGATCACGTCGGAGTCGAGCGCGGTCAACACGACATCGGGCGCGAGGCCGCGCGCGGCGAAAGCCCGGTCCACCGCGCTTCGCCCCGCGAATGTGGGGTCGTAGGTGACGATGGGATGCGCGGCGATGGCTTCGAGCGTGAGCGGCTTCACCCGCGCGAGCGCGTGGCCCTTCGGCACCACGACGCAGTGATGCCAGCGGTAGCACGGGATCGCCACGAGCTCGGCGGGCTCGTCGAGCGCCTCGGTCGCGATCGCGAGGTCGGCCTCGCCGTCCATCACCATGCGTGCGAGCTGCTGCGGGTTTCCCTGCAGGAGCTTCAGCTTCACTTCCGGGAAGCGCTTCTTGAATGCCGTGACGATGGGAGGCAGCGCATAGCGCGCCTGGGTGTGGGTGACGCCGACGGCTAGCGTGCCGCGTGCATGGTGCGCGAACTCCTCCCCCACCGCGCGAAGGTTTCCGACCTCCTCGAGGATGCGCTCGATGGCGGCGACGATTTCGCGCCCCGCATCGGTCACCGCCACCAATCGGCGGCCCTGGCGGCGAAAGATCTCGGCGCCCAGCTCTTCCTCGAGCGAGCGGATCTGCTTCGAGACCCCGGGTTGCGACGTGTGCAGGGCTTCGGCGGCCTCCGAAACGTTGAGGTGACGCTTCGCGACCTCGCTCACATAGCGGAATTGCTGAAGATTCATCAGTTTAGCTTATTCCTGTAAGTTATCAATATAGCACAACTAAGTATTTTTCAGGAATGACGCGCGTCCCTACCATGGCCTGATGGCTGCGACTTCCGCGGCCGCACCGAGCCGCCCCGCACCGACCATGTATCGATACGACGCCTACGATCACCAGCTTGTCGCCGAGCGAGTCGCCCAGTACCGTGACCAGACGCGCCGCTTCCTCGCGGGCAGCCTCACGGAGGACGAATTCCGGCCGCTGCGCCTTCGCAACGGCCTCTACATCCAGCGCCATGCGCCGATGCTCCGCGTGGCGATTCCCTATGGCCTGCTTGCCTCGCGCCAGCTGCGAAAGCTCGCGCACATCGCGCGCAAGTACGACCGCGGCTATGGGCACTTCACGACGCGCCAGAACCTGCAGTACAACTGGCCGAAGCTGGAGCAGGTGCCCGACATCCTCGAGGAGCTGGCCGAGGTCGAGATGCATGCGATCCAGACCTCCGGGAGCTGCGTGCGCAATATCACCACCGACCACTTCGCGGGCGTGGCGCCCGATGAAATCGTCGATCCGCGCCCGCTCGCCGAGATCCTGCGGCAATGGTCCACGTTCCATCCCGAGTTCAACTGGTTGCCGCGCAAGTTCAAGATCGCATTGAACGGCGCCGAAGCCGACCGCGCCGCGGTCCTCCTGCACGACATCGGGCTCCATGTCGTGAAGGATGCCCAAGGCGAGGTCGGCCTTCGCGTCATCGTGGGCGGCGGCATGGGCCGCACGCCGATCATCGGCCAGGTGGTGCGCGAGTTCGTGCCGTGGCGCCACATGCTCACCTACGTCGAGGCGATCCTGCGCGTGTACAACCGCTACGGGCGCCGCGACAACCTCTGGAAGGCGCGCATCAAGATCCTCGTGAAGTCGCTCGGCATCGAGGCTTTCGCGCTCGAGGTCGAGGAGGAGTGGAAGGCCATCAAGGACTCGCCTTCGGTCATCACCGACGCGGAGCTCGCTCGCGTCGCCGCCCACTTCGAGCCGTATCCGTACGCGAAGCTTCCCGCGACGGATTCGGGCTACGTGCAGTCGCTCGCCGACAACCGGTCGTTCGCCAAGTGGGCAGAACGTAACGTCCACGCCCACCGGGTGCCTGGCTATGCAGCCGTCACCTTGTCGTTGAAGAAGACCGGCGTCCCGCCGGGCGACGTGACCTCCGAGCAGATGGAATTCGTCGCGGACCTGGCCGAGCGCTACAGCTTCGGGGAGCTGCGCGTCTCCCACGAGCAGAACCTGATCCTCGCCGACGTGCGCAAGTCCGATCTCTTCGCGGTGTGGGAGGCGGCGAAGGCGAGCGGGCTGGCTACCCCCAACATCGGGCTCCTCACCAACATCGTGAGCTGCCCGGGCGGCGACTTCTGCTCGCTCGCCAATGCGAAGTCGATCCCGGTCGCCGAAGCCATCCAGCGCCGCTTCGACGACCTCGACTACCTGCACGAGATCGGAGAGCTCGACCTCAACATCTCGGGCTGCATGAACTCCTGCGGCCACCACCACATCGGCCACATCGGCGTGCTCGGCGTCGACAAGCAGGGCGCCGAGTTCTACCAGGTCTCGATCGGCGGTCGCCAGGGGACCGGGGCCACGCTCGGACACGTGATCGGCCCGTCGTTCGCGGCCGCCGAGATGCCGGACGTGGTCTCGATCCTCATCAGCACTTACCTCGATATCCGCCACGACGACGAGCTCTTCGTGGACACCGTGCACCGCGTCGGCATCGGGCCGTTCAAGCGCTCGGTGTATGGCGAGGCGCGGGAGCTGGCGAATGCCTGAGGCGACGGGCGCGAGGCAAGAGGCGCGAAACGAGACACTCGTGATCCGCGGGCGGCGCGTCGAGAATGACGTGTGGCGGACGCTGGGTGTCGATCCTGCCGAGGACCTTTCGAGCCTGCCCGCCGGCCCCATCATCGTCCCGTTCAGGCTCTTCAGGGATCGCCAGGGGGAGATCGTGGATCGCGGCCATCCCTATGGCGTCTGGCTCGGCCCCGACGACGATGCCGCCGACCTCGCGTCCAGCATCTCGCGGCTGGCGTCTCCCCCGAGCGTCGTCGCGGTCTACTTCCCCAAGTTCGCCGACGGCCGCGGCTACTCCACGGGCACGCTGCTGCGCACGCGCCACGGCTGGCGGGGTGAATTGCGCGCATTCGGCGACATCGGGCGCGACCACCTCTTCAATCTCGCGCGTTGCGGCTTCGACGCATTCCGGCTGCCGCCCGAGCGCGATCCGCACGAGGCGCTGGCCGCGTTCTCGGACTTCAGCCTGCGCTACCAGGGCTCGGTCGACGATGCCGCGCCGCTCTTCCGCAAACGCTCCTCGTTGCCCGCCGGAGGTTCCCCATGATCTTCCCGGAGAAACTCGATCGCGCGCGTCGCTTCCTCGCGAGCATCGAGAAGAACCATTCGCCCAGCGCGCTCGCCTCGAGCTTCGGCGCCGAGGACATGGTGCTCCTCGACCTCATCGCCCGCGACGGCCTCGCGATCGGCGTCTTCACGATCGACACCGGCCGGCTGCCGCGCGAGACCCATGCGCTCATCACCGAGGTGCGCCGCCACTACGGCATCGACGTCGAAGTCTTCACGCCCTGGCCCGATTCGGTGGAGGCGTATGTCGCGGAGCACGGCGTCGACGGCTTCTACGATGGCGTGGAGCAGCGCGCCGCGTGTTGCCACGTGCGCAAAGTGGAGCCGCTGCGCCGCGCGCTCGCCTCCCGGCGCGGCTGGATCACCGGCCTTCGTCGCGAGCAATCCGACAGCCGCTTGAACGTGACCGAAGCCGAGCACGACCCGGTGCACCGCAAGTGGAAGTTCAGCCCGCTCACTGCCTGGACAAGCGAGGAGGTCTGGACTTACCTGCGCGATAACCACGTGCCCTACAACGCGCTGCATGCCCGCGGCTATCCCTCGATCGGCTGCGAGCCCTGCACGCGCGCCGTGAAGCCGGGCGAGCATCCCCGCGCCGGCCGCTGGTGGTGGGAACGGGAGGCCGCCGCGAAGGAGTGCGGCCTGCACGCGATCCCGATCCGCGTCGCGGAGCCGGCATGAGCGCGGTGCGGACGGCAGGAATGATTTTCGACGTGCGCCGTGGGTAAGGTCTACCTCGTGGGCGCCGGCCCCGGCGCGCCGGATCTCCTCACCGTGCGCGCCGTGAAGCTCCTCGAGCGCGCCGACGTCGTCCTGCACGATGCGCTCGTGCATCCCGAGACGCTCGCGCTCGCAGGCAACGCCCGCTTCATCGACGTGGGCAAGCGCTATGGCAAGGTCTCCACCGAGCAACGCTTCATCCATCGCGCGCTCATCGAGGCCGCGCGAACCCATTCGACGGTGGTGCGCCTGAAGGGCGGCGACCCGATGCTCTTCGGCCGTGGCCAGGAAGAGATCGACGCGCTGCGCGAGGCGGGCATCGAGGTCGAGGTCGTCCCCGGCGTGACCGCGGCGCTTGCGGCCGCCGCGGTCCTGCGGGTTTCGCTCACCCGTCGCGGCGTGGCGCGCACCGTCGCCTTCCTGACCCCCCGCGTTGGCCGCGGCGAGACGCCTTCCGAATGGGTCGGCACCGCGCTCGAAGCGGACAGCGCCGTGCTCTACATGGCGGCCGGCGCCTCGCGCGAGATCGCACAGTCGCTCATCGCGGCCGGCAAGCCCGGCAGGACACCCGTTGCGCTCGTGGAGAGTGCTACGCTTCCCACCGAGCGCCGCCTCTTCGGCACGCTCGCGGCGCTCGCCGCGGAGGACTTGCCGCGCGCCGACGGCCCCGTCGTGGTGTGCGTGGGAGAAGTCTTTCGCGACGCCGCCGCCGTTGAATCCGCCCTCGAGCAACCCCATCTGAGAAGCGCATGACCAGCCTCGACAAGTACACCCGGGAAACCATCACCGAAGTGCGCCCGTGGACCGATAGCCTCTTCTCCTTCCGCACCACGCGGGACCGCGGTTATCGCTTCGTTCCGGGCCAATTCGCACGTTTGGGAGTACCCGGCAGCGCCGAGGACAGCACCGTCTGGCGGGCCTACTCCATCGCTTCGGCCGCCCATGACGAGCACCTCGAATTCTTCTCGGTCGTCGTTCCCGGCGGCGCCTTCACGAGCCGGCTCTCGAAGCTGAGGGAAGGCGACGAGATCCTCGTGGAGCGCAAAAGCTACGGCTTCCTCACCACGGACCGGTTCGAATCGGGCCGCGACCTCTGGATGCTCGCGACGGGCACGGGCCTCGCGCCCTTCCTTTCGATCCTGCACGACTTCGCGACGTGGGAGACCTACGACAACCTGGTGCTCGTGCAGAGCGTGCGCACCCAGGCCGAGCTCGCCTACGAGGACCTGATCCAGGGCTTCGAGAAGAGCGAGTACTACGCCGAGTTCTCCCGCAAGCTTCGCTATGCGCGGATCGTCACGCGCGAACCCGTGCCGGGCACGCTTCGCGACCGGGTCACGAAACTGCTGGCCTCCGGCGTGCTCGAAGAGAATATCGGCTTGAGGCTCGACCACGACCGTTCCCGGATCATGCTCTGCGGCAATCCCGAGATGGTCGAGGATTCGAGGAAGCTCCTCACGCAACGCGGCTTCCGCATGTCGCGGCGCGGCGATCCGGGGCACCTGGCCGTGGAGAACTATTGGTGAGCGCGCGTCCCCTCGAGGAAGTCCAGGCGGTCGATGCGGCCGAGATCTTCGAGCGCGCCGCGGCACGCTCGCGCGAGCATGGCCTGCGCTACGCGGGCGCGGTCACTCCCGGCGAGGCGTGGAAGCTCGCGCAGGCGGGCGAAGCCGCCCTCGTGGACGTGCGCACGCCCCATGAGCTCGAAACCGTTGGCCGCATCGAGGATGTACCGCTCGTCGAATGGCCGCGCGACGGCGACGACGAGGCGATCGACCGCTTCGTGGGCGAGCTGCGCGCCAGGCTCGATCCCGCGAAGCCCGTGCTCTTCATCTGCCGCACCGGCGTGCGCTCGCACTACGCCGCGCACGTGGCCTCGGCCGTCGGCTTTCCGCGCGCCTACAACGTGCTCGAGGGCTTCGAGGGCCATCCGGGCGCGGGCGACGGCTGGCGCGAGGCCGGCCTGCCCTGGACGCGATGAGCGAGCCGGGCCAGGACCCAGCGAAGTCGCCGTGGAGTTCGCCCGCGGGTGAAGTCATCTCCTGCGTGGAGAAGCTGAAGGTCCTGCGCGAGAACCTCGACGAGATCCGAACGCTCTGCCAGGACGCGATCGACGACGCGGTGCTCATGGGGTGCGACGAGACCCAGTTCCGCGACGCGCTGGTACAGCTCGCCGCCAGCATGGAAAGCGCATACAAGGGCTTGCCGGAGAAGTAAGAGGTTGGGCCGGCGCCGCTCTAAAATGGGCGCAATGGTTCCCTGGCTTCGCGGCGGCACTCCTTTCCCGCCCCTCGAGAAGGCGCTGAAGGCGCCCAACGGATTGCTTTGCGCGGGCGGGGACCTCTCGCCGAAGCGGATCCTCGACGCCTACGCCCACGGCATCTTCCCCTGGTTCTCGGAGGGCGACCCGATTTTCTGGTGGTCGCCGGACCCGCGCATGGTCCTCTACCCCGGCGAGCTCAAGGTCTCCCGGTCGCTGCACAAGACCCTCGATCGCGGCCTCTACGAGACGCGTTTCGACACCGCCTTTCGCGAAGTCATCACCGAATGCGCCGCGCCCCGCGAAGGGCAGGCCGGCACCTGGATCGTTCCCGAGATGATCTCCGCGTACACCGCCCTGCACGAGATGGGTTTCGTGCACTCGGTGGAATCCTGGCGCGACGGCGAGCTGGTCGGTGGCCTCTACGGGATGTGGCTCGGCAAGGTCTTCTTCGGCGAGTCGATGTTCTCCCGGGCGGCGGACGCGTCGAAGGTGGCGCTGGTGAAGCTGGTGGAGCGCCTGGAAGGCGAGCATTGCCGGCTGATCGACTGCCAGCAGGCCACCACCCACCTGGCCTCCCTGGGCGCCCGCGAGATCCCCCGGCGCGAATTCGCAAAGCAGGTTCAGGAGTCGATACAATATCCCTTGTCCGGCGCCCGTTGGACGGGCACCGGGAGGTGAGGTGCGAGACGTGAGACGCGAGGACCCAGACTAGAACGTGGCCAAGCTGAACGACCTTCCGATCGCGAACCTGCAGTTCTACGCGACAGCACCATATCCGTGCAGCTACCTGCCCGGCAAGCTCGCGCGCTCGCAGGTCGCGACGCCGAGCTACCTCATCGACACGGAAACCTACAGCGCGCTCGTCTCCGCGGGCTTCCGCCGCAGCGGCGCGTTCACCTACCGCCCCTATTGCGACCATTGCCATGCATGCCTGCCGGTGCGCGTCGTGGCCGGGCAGTTCGAGCCCTCGCGAGCGCAGCGCCGCGCGCTCGCACGCCACGCGAGCCTCGAGTCGCGCTACGGCGAGCTCAAGTTCAACGCGGAGCATTACGCGCTCTACCGCCTTTACCAGAGCGAGCGCCATCGCGGCGGCGGCATGGACCACGACAGCCGCGAGCAGTACGCGCACTTCCTGCTCCAGTCGAACGTCGCCACCCGGCTGGTCGAGTTCCGCGAAGCGGGCGAGCTGCGCATGGTGTCCATCGTGGACGAGCTCGCCGACGGCCTTTCTTCCGTGTACACCTTCTTCGACCCCCAAATACCGCGCGCTTCGTACGGCACGTACAACATCCTTTGGCAGGTGCACGAGGCGCGCCGCCGCGGCCTCGCCTACGTGTACCTCGGTTACTGGATCGCCCAGAGCCGCAAGATGAGCTACAAGAACCAGTTCCACCCCATCGAGGGGCTCGTCCGCGGCGAGTGGAAGCGGCTCGCCTGAAGCGTTTGCTTTATTCCCTGGCGCGCGCGGCGCTTTTCCAGCTCGATCCCGAAGTCGCCCACGACGTGGCGCTCAAGTCGCTGTGCGCGATGGGCCCGGCCGCTTCGCTCCTCGGCGCGGGGGCCGCCGGCGGCGAGTCGCGGCGCGTGATGGGGCTCGACTTCCCGAACCCCGTGGGCCTCGCCGCCGGGCTCGACAAGAACGGCGAGTACATCGATGCGCTGGCGGCGCTGGGCTTCGGCTTCATCGAGGTGGGGACCGTGACCCCGCGAGCGCAGCCTGGCAATCCGAAGCCGCGCATGTTCCGCCTCGAGCGCCACGAGGCCCTCATCAACCGGCTCGGCTTCAACAACCAGGGTGTCGAGCGTTTCCTCGGCAACGTCGCACGCGCCCGCTATCGCGGCGTGCTCGGGATCAACATCGGGAAGAACTTCGATACGCCGCTCGAGCGCGCCGCCGACGATTACCTCGCGTGCCTGGACGCGGTGCACGAACGCGCGAGCTACGTGACCGTGAACGTCTCGTCACCCAATACCGAGGGGCTGCGCGACCTTCAGTCGGAGTCGCGCCTGGACGAGTTGCTTGGCGCCCTGATGGAGCGTCGCCGCACGCTCGCGGCGAAGCAGGGCGCCGCGAAGCCGATGGCGCTCAAGGTGGCGCCCGACCTCTCGGATGCCGAGATCGAGGCGATCGCGGGGCTCGCCGTGAAGCACGGCATCGACGCGGTCATCGCCACCAACACGACGCTCTCGCGCGAGGGCGTCCAGGCCTCGCCGCATGCCACGCAGGCGGGTGGCCTCTCCGGCCGGCCGCTCACGGCACGGGCCAACGGCGTGCTCGCCAGGTTCGCCCGCGCGCTGGACGGGCGCATCCCGCTGATCGGCGTTGGCGGCATCGTGAACGGAACGGACGCGCGCGCGAAGATCGACGCAGGGGCGTCGCTCGTGCAGGTCTACACCGGGTTCATCTACCGGGGGCCGGCCCTTATCGCCGAGGCTCGACGGGCGCTTCGATGATCGTGGGCGTGCCGCGCGAGACCAAGGAGGGCGAACGGCGGGTCGCGCTCTCGCCCCGGGCGGTCCAGGAGCTGGTCGCGGCCGGCCACGACGTGCTCGTGGAGACGAAGGCCGGCCTGGGCGCGGGCTTTCCCGACGACGACTACCGCGACAGCGGCGCGGACCTCGTCGTCGCGCGCGATACCTGGGACGCGGAGCTGGTGGTCAAGGTGAAGGAGCCGCAGGACGCGGACTTCAAGTCGATGCCGAAGGGCGTCGCGATCTTCTCGTTCCTTCACCTGGTCGGCGCCCCCGACCGTGCCCAGGCCCTGGCCGCGCGCGGCGTGAGCGCCATCGCCTGGGAGCTCGTCCGCGACGCACTCGGGCGCTCGCCTCTCCTCGCTCCGATGTCCATCATCGCCGGGCGTGCCTCCATCGAGATCGCGAAGCGTCATCTCGGCCGCAAGCCCGCGCGGGTGCTGGTGCTGGGCGCCGGGCCCGCCGCCATGGAGGCCGCCCGTGCCGCGCGCAACGCCGCGGCGCAGGTCACGATGCTCGCACGGCGTGCGCGGGAAGGCATCGAGGCCGCCACCCCCGAAGCCATCGAACGCAACGCCCTCGAAGCCGACGTTGTCGTGGCCGCGGTCTTCGCCGCGGGCGAACCCACGCCCAAGCTCCTGCCGCGCTCGCTGGTGCGGCGCATGAAGCGCGGCGCCATGATCGTCGATATCTCGATCGAGGAAGGCGGCGTCGCGGAAACGTCGCGACGCACCACGCACGCGAAGCCCGTATACGTCGAGGAAGGCGTGACGCACTATTGCGTGGGCAACATCCCGGCGGCCTATCCGCACGAGGCCTCGGTTGCGCTCTCCGATGCGGCGCTGCCCTATGTCCTCGACATGGCGCACGCGGGCATCGCCGCGGCGCTCATGGAAGCGAACGAGCTTCGCGACGCCGTGCTGCTCTGGGAAGGCCGCGTGACCCATGCCCAGGTCGCGCACGAGACGGGCCTGCCTTACACTGCGCTCACCGACGGCCTCCTCGCCGAATCAACGTGATTCCCCTCGTCTCGCGCATCGACGCGTTCCTGCCGCAGACCCAATGCACCCGTTGCGGATTCGATGGCTGCCGCCCCTATGCGAACGCCATCGCCGCGGGCGAGGCGGACATCGACCAATGCCCGCCGGGCGGCGACGCGGGTGTCGCGAAGCTCGCACGGCTCATGGCCCGCGCGGCAAAGCCCCTCTCGCCCGCCTTCGGCCCGGCGATGGCGCCGCAGGTCGCGGTGGTGGACGAAGCCGCCTGCATCGGTTGCACCAAGTGCATCCAGGCCTGCCCGGTGGACGCGATCGTGGGAGCAGCGCAACGCATGCATACCGTGATCGCGTCGTGGTGCACGGGCTGCGAGCTGTGCATCCCGCCCTGCCCCGTGGATTGCATCGTGCTCGAGGCCGCCGGCGCGTTTCCGGAGGCCGACCTTTCGCGAACGCGCCACGACGCGCGCGACGCACGCCTCGCACGCGACAGCGCCGAACGAGAGAGCCGCCTCGAGGCGTACGAATGAACCCCGCCAAGCGCGAAGCGCTCTACCGCAACCTCGCCGCCGCGATGCCCGAGCCGAAGACCGAGCTCGAGCACACGACGCCCTACGAGCTGCTGGTGGCCGTGGTGCTGTCGGCCCAGGCCACGGACAAGGGAGTGAACCTCGCCACGCGCAAGCTCTTCCCCGTCGCCAATACGCCCGCCAGGATCGCGGCGCTCGGCGTCGAGGGCCTCGAGAAGTACATCCGCACCATCGGCCTCTACCGCGGCAAGGCGAGGAACGTCGTCGCGCTCTCGCAGATCCTCATCGACCAGCATGGCGGCAAGGTGCCGAGCACTCGCGAAGCGCTCGAGGCGCTGCCGGGCGTCGGGCGAAAAACGGCGAACGTGGTGCTGAATGTCGCGTTCGAGGAGCTCACCATCGCCGTGGACACGCACGTCTTCCGCGTAGCCAACCGCACCCGGCTCGCCCCCGGCAAGGATCCCCTCGAGGTGGAGATGAAGCTCCTCAAGGCCACGCCGGCCAAGTATTTGCGCAACGCCCACCACTACCTGATCCTCCACGGCCGCTACACGTGCCTCGCGAAGAAACCGCTCTGCGTGAAGTGCCCGATCTTCGAGCAATGCGAGTTCCCCGAGCGCCGCCGGATCGCGAAGGAAGAGGCCGCCGCCGGAGAGGCGCCGAAGCGCGCGGCGAAGGCGAAGCTTCCCAAGGGCCGCGATGTTTAGCCCCACGCGCGACCAGTCGCGCGAGTTCCTGTTCGACCTCTGGGGCAAGCACCGCGAGGGCCGGCCGCTCACGCCGCTCGAGGCGATGGCGCTCGACATCGTCCTCGAGCATCCCGAATACCATCGCGTGCTCGAGGATCGCGAGCGCTACCTCGAGCGCGAATGGAAGCCCGAGGGCGGCGAGGCCAATCCCTTCCTGCACATCGCGATGCACCTCGCCATCGAGGAACAGGTCTCCATCGACCAGCCGCCCGGCATCCGCGCCCTGGTGGAAAAAATCGCCGCGCGCCGCGGCTCCATGCACGACGCAAGGCATGACGTGATGGAGTGCCTCGCCGAGGTGATATGGCAGGCCCAGCGCAATGCGACCGGCTTCGACAATTCGAGCTACCTGCAATGCCTCGAATCGAGGACCCACGCGTGAGCGCCTGGCGCCCCGCGGACGGCGAGGATCCGCGCGACTCGCGCTACGCGTGGTCGCGCCTCGCCGTGACCCTCGCCATCATCACCGTGGGCGCGAGCGGCATGTACATCGTGCCCGTCGTGCTCCCCGCGGTGCAGGCGGAGTTCGGCGTGGCACGCGCCGATGCCTCGACGCCCTACTCGATGCTCATGGTCGGCTTCGGGCTGGGCGGCCTCCTCATGGGCCGGCTCGCCGACCGCCACGGCATGCAGGTGCCCCTCGTGCTCGGCGCGATCGCCATCGCCGCCGGCTTCGTGCTCGCCGGGCACGCGGACAGCATCTGGACCTTCAGCGTGGCCCACGGCGTTCTCATCGGCCTCCTGGGGTGCTCGGCCACGTTCTCGCCGCTCCTCGCGGACACATCGCTCTGGTTCGAGCGCCGGCGCGGCATCGCCGTGGCGATCTGCGCGAGCGGAAATTACCTGGGCGGCGCGATCTGGCCTCCGATCGTGCAGCATTTCACCGAGGTGGCCGGGTGGCGCGCGACCTACATCGGCGTGGGCCTCTTCGCCGGCATCGCGATCCTCCTGCTTTCCTTCCTCATGCGGCCGCGCGCGCCGGTGGCGCAACCCGCGAAGGCGTCGTCGCGAAACACGCATCCCTCCGATCGTCCGTTCGGCCTCACGCCGCTTTCGGCGCAGGTCGTGCTCTGCATCGCGGGGCTCGCCTGCTGCGTGGCGATGTCGATGCCGCAGGTGCACATCGTCGCGTACTGCGGCGACCTGGGCTACGGTCCCGCGCGCGGGGCGCAGATGCTCTCGCTCATGCTCGCATGCGGCATCGTGAGCCGGCTCGCCTCGGGCGCGATCTGCGATCGCATCGGGGGGCTTCGCACGCTCCTCCTGGGCTCCGCGCTGCAGGGCGTCGCGCTGCTGCTCTTCCTGCCCTTCAACGGCCTCGTTTCCCTCTACCTGATCTCGGGCCTCTTCGGGCTCTTCCAGGGCGGCATCGTGCCCTCCTACGCGATCATCGTGCGCGAGCACTTCGAGCCGCGCGAGGCAGGCACGCGCGTGGGCGCCGTGATCATGTTCACGCTCTTCGGCATGGCGCTGGGCGGATGGATGTCCGGCAAGGTCTTCGACCTCACCGGGTCGTACCGGGCAGCGTTCCTCAACGGGATCGCGTGGAACGCGCTCAACCTCACGATCGTCTTGTTGCTGTTGCGGCGGACCGGTCGCGCCTCGCCGCTGGTACCTCGCGCCGCCGGGGCGTGAGCACGCCTGGAATATCGCCATGGACCTGAACATGAACGATGCGACGCTTCTCGCCACCCAGCTCGCCATGGGGTTTGCCCTGGCGGCGTGCGTGGGCTTGCGCACGTTCCTTCCGCTGCTCGCCGCGGGCTTGCTCGCGCGCACCGGCCACCTCGAGCTCGGCCACTCGTTCGGATGGATGGCGAGCACGCCTGCGCTGGTGGTATTCGGAAGCGCCCTCGCCTTCGAGGTGTTCGCCGACAAGATTCCCGGGCTGGATCACGCGCTGCATTCGGTGGAGGCGTTCGTGAAACCGGTCGCGGCCACGCTTCTCGCCGCCTCGCTCTTCACGAACCTCGACCCGCTGACGGCAACGACGCTGGGCCTCCTCGGCGGGGGCTCCATCGCGGGGCTGGTGCAGCTCGCACGCGGCACCACGCGCCTGGCTTCCAGCGCCCTCAGCTTCGGGCTCGCGAACCCG
>DATBAI010000036.1:0-11386 GCA_036271595.1 Usitatibacter sp. | reverse complement strand
GCCGTCCATGCGCGCGCCGGCCACGGAGACGAAGAGCTCCTTCTTCTGCGCGGCCGTGACTTTCGGGTTGGACATCGCCGAGCGCATCTGCGGATCGGCAGCGATCACCGCCAGCACCTGCAGCGCCTCGTGGACGGCGCCGAGCGATTTGCCGTCGAGCGCCGCCTCGAAGGCGGCCTCGGCATAGGGACGCGCGACGGTGGCGGTCTCGGCCATCTCTAGAGCTGCGCCTTCAGCTGGTCGAGCATCTGCGCGTGCGCCCGGGCATCCACCTCGCGCTGCAGGATCTTCTCGGCGCCGGTCACGGCGAGGGAAGCGACCTGCTCGCGAAGCACCTGGCGGGCGGATTGGACTTCCTGCTCGATCTGCGCCTTGGCAGTGGCGATCATGCGGTCGGCCTCGGTCTTCGCGGTGGACTTCGACTCCTCGACGCGCTGGCCGGCGGACTTCTCCGCGGCGGCGACGATCTCCTGGGCGCGGTTGCGTGCGTCGCGGAGGATTACATCGGTCTGCTTCTGCGCATCGGCGAGCGAGCTGCGGCCGCGCTCGGCCTCGGCCAGGCCGTCGGCGATCAGCTTCTGGCGCTCCTCGATCTTGCGCAGGAGCCACGGCCAGATGAGGGCCTTGCAGAACCAGATGAAGAGGAGGAATTCCGCCGCTTCGGCGAACAGCGTGAAGTTGAGGTTCATGAAGCGTCCCTTTCGGGAGTTCCGGGCCGGTTAGATGAAGCGGTTGATCAGCGGGTTGGCGAACGCGAAGAACATCGCGATGCCCAGGCCGATGATGAACGACGCGTCGATGAGGCCCAGGAGCAGGAACACCTTCGCCTGGAGCTGCGGCATGAGCTCGGGCTGGCGCGCGGCGCCCTCGAGGAAGCGGCTGCACATGATGCCCACGCCGACGCAGGCGCCGAGCGCGCCCAGGCCGATCATGAGGCCGATGCCCACGCCGGTGTACGCCTGGATCAGGGCGATGAACTGGAGATTTTTTTCCATTTTGGGTTTCCTTTCGGGTGACGTCTTGAAGTAAGGGTTGCGGAAAGGGTCTAGTGGCTTTCGTGCGCCATCTGGAGGTACACGACGGTGAGCATCATGAAGATGTAGGCCTGCAGCAGGACGATCAGGATGTGGAAGATCGCCCAGCCGATTCCGCCGATGATCCCGCCGATCGCGCCCAGGTAGCCGATCGAGGCGAGCATCCACAGCAGCAGGAAGAGGATCTCGCCGGCATACATGTTCCCGAAGAGCCGCAGCGAGTGCGACAGCGGCTTCGAGATGTACTCGACCATGTTGAAGAGGAAGTTGAGCGGCCAGAGGAGCGGGTTCGAGCCGAAGGGCGCGCAGAAGAGCTCGTGGATGAAGCCGCCCACGCCTTTTTCCTTGATCGCGAAGCCGATCATCATCACCCAAACCGAAAGGGCGAGCGCGAAGGTCGCGTTCACGTCGGCGGTGGGCACGATGCGGAAGCCGTGCTCGGGCAGGACCTTCGAGACCCAGTCCACCGGCAGGAAATCCATGCTGTTCATCAGCACGACCCACAGGCCCGTCGTGAAGGCGAGCGGCGCCACGAACTTGTGGCGATCGCCGTGGAAGACGCCCTTCACCTGGCCGTCGATGAAGTCGAAGCAGATCTCGGCGAACGCCTGCTTCTTGCCCGGCACGCCGGTGGTGGCGTCCTTCACGATCCACCAGAAGAAGCCCAGGCCCACCACCCCGAGGATCGCGGAGACGATGAGGGTATCGAGATTGACCGTCCAGAAGCCGCCGTGGCCGCCCTCGAAGAACGAGAGGTGGTGCCGGATGTACTCCGAAGGGGTCAGTTGCTCTTCCGCGGCCATCGATCCAATCCCGTCCCATCCTCCGGGGGGCTAGCCCCGGGATGCATTTTTCTCGTCGGTGTCCGGGACCGCGATCGCCGCGGCGAACACCCCTACCGTGATCACGAAGCTCGCGAAGAAAGCGACGTGCACGATCTCCCTGTAGTTCGTGAGCACGAGCCCGAGGCCGACGATGATCAGGAGGACCTTGATGGCTTCCGCCCTGAGGATCGTCCGCAACGCCTCCCCGGCCGTGCGCGCTTCGCCCTGCGCGGCCCGCCAGCCGTACACCCATCCCGCCACGATGTTGATGGCTCCCCCGAGGGCGGCGGAAATGGCGCCGTCCCTTCCCCAAACGAGAGCTGCAACCACCGTGAGCGCCGCGGTGACGGTGACCTGCCACCGAACGACGGTGCGGATGGGCTTGACCGGACGCTTGAAACCCATGGATGCCCGCCAAGCAAAGCGATGAATTATAACAAGCCGCGAAGGGCCGCAGCAAAGGATTCTCGCGGTGCAACAATCCCCTAGCCGCGGATCCGCTTCACCAGTCCCTGCAGCTCGTCCAGGCTCGAATACTCGATGGCGAGGCTGCCGCGGCCGCCGCGGCGCGGCTTGAGCGTCACGGCCGCGCCCAGCGATTCGGCGAGCTCGTCCTGGAGGCGGCGGCTGTCGGGATCGAGCTTGACCGCCGGCCGCGATCCGGAGCGTGGCGCCGCCGTCGTTCCCTGCACGAGCCTCTCGGTGTCGCGGACCGAAAGGCCCTTGGCCGCGACCTGGTGGGCAAGCTCGACCTGGCGCGGGCGCGAGAGAGCGAGGAGCGCTCTCGCGTGGCCCATGTCGATTGCGCCCTCCTGGAGCATTGCCTGCACGGCCGGGGCGAGCTCGAGGAGGCGCAGGAGGTTCGTCACGCCCACGCGCGAGCGGCCCACGGCGCGGGCGACCTCGTCGTGCGTGAGCTTGAATTCGTCGATGAGGCGCTTCAGGCCCGCCGCTTCCTCGATGGGGTTCAGGTCCTCGCGCTGGATGTTCTCGATCAGGCCGATGCCGAGCGCCGCCTCGTCGGGCACCTCGCGCACGACCGCGGCGATCCGCTCCAGGCCCGCGATGCGCGCCGCCCGCCAACGCCGCTCGCCCGCGAGGATCTCGTACTGGGAGTCGCCGACGGGCCGCACGACGATCGGCTGGATCACGCCGCGCGCGCGGATCGATTCGGCGAGCTCGTTCAGCGACGCCTCGTCCATGCGGGTGCGCGGCTGGTACTTGCCCGGACGCAGCGATTCGACGGGGAGCTGCATCAGGTCCGAATCGTCGTTGCGCGCCCGCGTATTCCCGCCCAGCAGCGCGTCCAGCCCGCGGCCCAGGCCCTTGTGCTTGCTCATGCGGCCTCCTCCGCGACCTGGATGCCGTTGCGGGCGAGAAGCTCGCGCGCGAACTGCAGGTGCGCGAGCGCGCCCTTGGAGGCGGGGTCGTGCAGCAGCACGGGCTTGCCGAAGGACGGCGCCTCGGCGATGCGGATGTTGCGCGGGATCACGGTGTCGAACACTTTCTCGCCGTAGTGGCGCTTCAGCTCGTCGGATACCTGCACCGTGAGCGTGCTGCGCGGGTCGTACATCGTGCGGACCAGCGCCTCGATCTCGATGCGCGGGTTCAGGTTCTGCTTCACCTTGCGAAGGGTCCCCACCAGGTCGGAGAGCCCTTCGAGCGCGTAGTACTCGCACTGCATCGGGATGATCACCGAATCGGCGGCTGCGAAGCCGTTCACCGTGAGCATGTTGAGCGCCGGCGGGCAATCGATCACCGTGAAATCGTAGTCGCCGACCGCCGCGGCGAGCGCGTCGCGCAGCCGGTACTCGCGCCGCTCGATGTCGATCAGCTCCACTTCGGCCCCGGCGAGCTCGCGATTCGAGGGCACGATGTCGAAGCCGCCCTCGCAATGCACGATCGCCTCGGCCACCGGATGCTCGCCGAGGAGCATGCCGTACACCGTCTTCTCGCGCGCCACCTTGTCCACGCCGCTTCCGGTGGTCGCGTTGCCTTGCGGATCGAGATCCACGAGCAAAACCTTCCGCCCGTAATGGGCGAGGCTCGCGGCGAGATTCACGGCGACGGAGGTCTTCCCTACGCCGCCCTTCTGGTTCGCGATCACGAACACGCGCCCCATCAGGCCGCCTCCACCAGCACCACATGGCGGCTCGCTTCCAGGCGCGGCACGCGCAGCTCGATCACCTGCGCCACGCGATGGCTGGCCGGCACGCGCGCGATCTCGTCGAACGGGTAGAGGCCCTTCATGGCGAGGAGCCGTCCGCCCGGCGCGACGAGATGCTTCGCTTGCTCGATGAAATCCGCGAGCTCGGCGAATGCGCGGGAAACCACGACGTCGAACTTCGCCTCCGGCTTCCAGCTCTCGACGCGCTCGCAGACGACCGTGACATTGCCAAGGGCGAGCTCCGTCTTGCCCTGCTGGAGGAACGCGCATTTCTTGTGGCTCGCGTCGAGGAGCGTCACGTTCATCGCCGGCCGCGCAATGGCGAGCGGAATTCCCGGCAGGCCCGCGCCCGTGCCCACATCGACGAGCGTGCGCGCACCCTCCAGCTGCGGAAGGATCGAAAGGCTGTCCAACGCGTGCAGCGAAACCATCTGCTCGGTTTCGCGCACGGCCGTGAGGTTGTGCACCCGGTTCCATTTCTCCACCAGCTCCAGGTGCGCGGCGAGCTTGCCGGCGCCATCCGGTGGCAGCTCGATGCCCATCGCCGCCGCGCCTTCGGCGATATCGCCCGCGAGGCTCAAGCCTGCTGCTCCCGCGCCGTCGTCGCGTACGACTTGCGCTTGAGGTGCACGAGGAGGAGCGAGATGGCCGCCGGCGTCACGCCCTGGATGCGGGAAGCGTGGCCCACCGTCCCCGGGCGATGCTGCGAGAGCTTCTGCTGGACCTCGCGCGAAAGCCCGCGCACCGACGCGTAATCGATGTCCTCTGGCAGGGCGACGTTCTCCTGGGCGAGCTGGCGCTGCACTTCGTCCTTCTGGCGCTCGATGTAGCCCGCGTATTTGGCCGAGATCTCGACTTGCAGTGCGACGTCCGAATCGGGATGCGGGCTGCCGTCCGGCATCCAGCGCGACAGCGTCTTATAGGTGATCGCCGGGCGGCGCAGCAGGTCGAAGAGTGAGTGCTCGCGTTCGATCGGTTGTCCGATGGTATCCATTTGATCCTGCAGTGTTATTTCTGTTGGCCGCAGCCATATTCCGCGCAGCGCGGCGGTGCTCTTTTCGATCGCTTCGCGCTTGCGCTCGAAGGCCGCCCAGCGCGAGTCGTCCACCAGCCCCAGGCGCCGCCCTGCCGGCGTGAGCCGGAGGTCGGCATTGTCTTCCCGCAACTGGAGACGGTACTCGGCGCGGCTCGTGAACATCCGGTAGGGCTCCGAAACACCGCGGGTGACGAGATCGTCGACGAGGACGCCCAGGTAGGCCTCGTCGCGGCGCGGGCACCATCCCTCCTCGCCGCGGGACGCACGGGCGGCGTTCAGGCCGGCGAGAAGGCCCTGCGCCCCCGCCTCCTCGTAGCCGGTCGTTCCGTTCACCTGGCCTGCCAGGAAGAGGCCGCCGATTGCCTTGCTCTCGAGCGTCGCCTTCAACCCGCGCGGGTCGAAGTAGTCGTACTCGATGGCGTAACCGGGCCGCAGCAGGTGCGCGCGTTCCAGGCCCGGGATCGAATGCACCAGTTCCTGCTGGACGTCGAACGGCAGGCTGGTCGAGATCCCGTTCGGGTAGAACTCGTGGGTGTCCAGGCCCTCGGGCTCCAGGAAGATCTGGTGCGAGGCCTTCCCGGCGAAGCGATGGATCTTGTCCTCGATGGACGGGCAGTAGCGCGGGCCCACGCCCTCGATCACGCCCGTGAACATCGGCGATCGGTCGAGTCCGCCGCGGATGATGTCGTGGGTGCGCTGGTTGGTGTGGGTGATCCAGCAGCTGAGCTGCCGCGGATGCATCGCCTGCGCGCCGAGGAACGAGAACACCGGCTCCGGCCGGTCGCCCGGCTGTTCGGCAAGCCGCGAGAAGTCGATGGTGCGGCCGTCGATGCGCGGAGGTGTGCCGGTCTTGAGGCGGCCCACGGGGAGCGCCAGCTCACGCAGCCGGGCGGCGAGTGACAGAGAGGGCGGATCGCCCGCGCGGCCGGCCTGGTGGCGCTCCAGCCCCACGTGGACGACCCCACCCAGGAAAGTCCCGGCGGTGAGGACGACGGTCGGGGATTTGAAGCGCACACCGGTCGCGGTGACCGCACCAGCGATGCGGTCCGCTTCCACAATCAGGTCGTCCACCGCCGACTGGAAGAGCCAGAGGTTGGCCTGGGATTCCAGGCGGCGCCGGATCGCGCCGCGGTACAGCACCCGGTCGGCCTGGGCCCGGGTGGCCCGCACGGCCGGGCCCTTGCTGGCGTTGAGGGTCCGGAACTGTATCCCAGCCTGGTCGGTGGCGAGCGCCATTGCCCCCCCAAGCGCGTCGATCTCCTTGACGAGATGACCCTTCCCGATGCCGCCGATGGACGGGTTGCAGGACATTTGCCCGAGGGTTTCCAGGGCATGCGTCAACAGCAGCGTGCGCGCACCGGTGCGGGCCGCGGCAAGCGCCGCCTCGGTGCCGGCATGGCCGCCACCAATGACGAGCACGTCGAAGCGATCCGGGAAATCCATTTCAGGGGAGGAAGCGAAGGGAAGCAGGGATCATTTTACGGCAAAGCCCTCGCCGACCCAACGTTCCACGTGGAACCAAGCGAACGCGCAAACAGCAGCCTGCCGCGGCGGACGTTCCACGTGGAACATTCACTACTTCCCGATACAGAACCGCGAGAAGATCGCGCCCAGAAGGTCATCCGAATGGACCGCCCCCGTGATCGAGCCCAGGGCGTCGTGCGCCAAACGAAGCTCCTCGGCCACCAGCTCATTGGCGGTGGACGCAACTGATGTCTGCAAGCGCTCACTTGCGGTACGCAGCGCGGCGAGATGACGTTCCCGCGCCACGAAAATCCCCTCGCCGTGCGGCTTCCAGCCCGCGATGTCCAGGAGCCATTGCCTCAGGAGCTCGACACCCTCGCCGGTCTTCGCCGAAAGATGCAGGACCGGGCCGCGCTCGCCCCGCTCGGAAGAGGGAGCCTCGCCGTCGAGGTCGATCTTGTTCACCACGCGCGCAATGGGGATCGATGGCGGGAGCCTTCCAAGAAGCGCCGCCTCCTTGTCCGGTTCGACTCCGCGTTCCGTAATGAATAGCGCGGCGCCAGCCGAGCGCGCCGCCTGCCAAGCGCGCTCGATGCCGATCCGCTCGACTTCGTCTTCGGTGTCGCGCAATCCCGCGGTGTCGATGAGGTGCACCGGAACACCCTCGAGGCTCACGGTCGCACGCACATAGTCGCGCGTGGTCCCGGCGATGGGCGTCACGATCGCGACGTCCTCGCCGGCGAGACGATTGAGGAGGCTCGACTTGCCTACATTCGGCGGCCCGATCAAGGCGACCGTAAGCCCTTCTCGAAGGACGGCGCCCTGCTCCGCGGTCGCGAGCAGCGCCCGCAGATCCGCATCGATTCGGGCGAGCTGTTCGGCCTGGACGCGGCGATCGGCGGAATCGATTTCCTCCTCGGGAAAATCGATGCACGCCTCGACGTGCATGCGCAATTCGAGGAGTGCCGCGGCGATCGCACCGACGCGCCGCGAGAATTCGCCCACGAGCGAACGCGCGGCGGCGCGCGCCGCCTCCTCGCTCGAAGCCTCGATCATGTCCGCGACGCTTTCGGCCTGCGCGAGGTCGAGGCGGTCGTTCAGGAAGGCGCGGCGCGTGAACTCGCCCGGTTCCGCGACGCGAGCGCCCAGCTCCAGGCAGCGGCGCAGCAGGAGGCGCATCACCACCGGCCCTCCGTGCCCCTGCAGCTCGAGGACATCCTCGCCCGTGTACGAGTGAGGCGCGGGAAAGAAGAGGGCGATGCCCTGGTCGATCACCTCGCCCCGCGCGTCGCGGAAATCGCAGAGCGTCGCGTGGCGCGGTGCGGGCAGTGCGCCCAGCAGGGAAACCGCGAGATCCCGCACGCCGCGCCCCGAGACGCGGACGACGCCGATGCCCGCACGCCCCGGCGCGGTCGCGACCGCGGCGATCGCCGGGCCGGCGGCGAGCGCTAGCGGCGCGCTTTCGCCTTCGCCTCGGCGGCGATCGTCTTGTTGATGTACCACTGCTGCACGATCGACAACATGTTCTGGCAGACCCAGTAGAGCACCAGGCCGGCGGGAAAGAAGAGGAAGAACACGCTGAAGACGACCGGCATGACCATCATCACCTTGGCCTGCACCGGGTCGGCGGGCGCCGGGTTGATCCTCGTCTGCACGAACATCGAGATCGCGTAGATCACCGGCAGGATGAAGTACGGATCGGGTGCCGACAGGTCGTGGATCCAGCCCACCCAGGGCGCGTGGCGCAGCTCGATGGAAGCGAGCAGCACCCAGTAGAGCGCGATGAAGACGGGGATCTGCACCAGGATCGGCAGGCACCCGCCGAGCGGGTTCACCTTCTCCTGGCGATAGAGCTCCATCATCGCCTGGTTCAGCTTCTGGCGATCCTCGCCGTACAGCTGCTTCAGCTTCTCCATCTTCGGGCCCAGCACCTTCATCTGCGCCATGGAGCGGCCCGCCTTGGCGTTCAGCGGATAGAAGATGAGCTTGATGAGGATGGTGAAGATGATGATCGACCAGCCCCAGTTCTGGACCACGCCGTGGATCCACTTGAGCACCGTGTAGATCGGGACCGCGATCACCTTGAGCCAGCCGTAGTCCACGACCAGGTCCAGGCCGGGCGCGACTTTCGCCAGGCGCTGCGTCTCCTGCGGGCCGATGTACACCGAGGCACCCACCGAGGAAGTGGCGCCGGGTGCGATCGTGCCGTCGCCGATCACGACGCCCACCGTATAGAGGTTGTCGCCGACGCGCTTGGTGAAGTACTCGCGCTCGACGCCCTCCTTGGGCAGCCAGGCCGAGACGAAGTAATGCTGGACGATGGCGATCCACCCGTCCCTGGCCTTCGGCGGGTAGGTGAGCTTGCCGTTGTCGATGTCCTTGAAGTTCACCTTCACGAAGTGCGACTCTTCGGTGTAGACCGCCGCGCCCGTGAAGGTCGTGACGCCGCCGAAAGAGCTGGTCTGCGAGGCTTCCTGCGGCGGCGGATTGGAGTCGCGCAGGAACTGGAAGTAGGCGAACGGCGCGATCGGCTTGGCCGAGCGGTTCGTGATCTCGTACGCCTCGTCGATCACGTAGCTGTTGCGGCGGAACGTGAGGCGCTTCACGACGTCGGCGCCGTCGGCCCCGGTCGCCTTCAGGCGCACCTCGACGCTGTCCTTGCCTTCCGCAAGCGAGTAGTCGAGCTGCTCGGGCTGGTAGCTCGTCTTGTGGGTGGGAAGGCCATCGCCCAATAGGCCCGATTGCGTGACGAAGTAGTGCTTCGGGTCCGCAGCCACGAGGGTGAGCGGCTGGGTGCTATCCAGCGCGGAATGCTGCTGGCGCATCGTGACGCGCCGGATATCGCCCCCCAGCGGCGAGATCTCGACATCGAAAAGGTCGGTCTTCACGACGATCGGCTTCGTGGAGTCGGCGACCGGCGCGGCCTGGCTGCCGGGAACCGCGGGGACGCTCGTTGCGGCCGCCGGCGCGTTGGGCGCGGCGTTGCCGGGCGCGGCCGGAGCGGCGGGAACCGTATCGGGCCTCGCGGGTACCGCGGAAGCCGCGACCGCCGCGGGCGAGACGTTGGGAGCGTTGTGCTTCTCCCACGCCTGCCAGAGCATCAGCGAGGAGATCGCGAAAACGACGAGGGCGATGAGTCTTTGCGTATCCATCATGTCGGGAACGCCCGTCTCAGGGAACGGGATCGAAGCCGCCCGCATGCCACGGATGGCAACGCGAAACGCGGCGCAGTGCGAGCCACGTGCCGCGCGCCGCGCCGTAACGCTCGATGGCGTCCTCGGCGTAGTGGGAGCAGGTCGGTGAGAAACGGCAGGAAGAGCCCCACCAGGGACTCAGGAGGTACCGGTACGCGTGGACCAACGCGACGAGGAGGCGCTTCATCCCGCGGGGCGCGCTGCGATCCGCTCGAAGAGCGCGCGGATCTCGGCATCGAGCGCTCGCGCGTCGCCCGGCCGCCATTTCCCCCGAAGGGTGACGACACAATCCACGCCGGCGGTCTTCAGCCGGTGGCGGCGAAAGGCTTCGCGCACGAGGCGCTTCACGCGGTTGCGTTCGGTCGCGAGCGGCACGAGGCGGCGGGTGAGGGCGATTCCGAGCCGCGAGGCCCCGGGCCGGCCGGCGCCGGCATGGACCACTGCGAGCTCGCCACGCGCCTTGCGCGCTCCACCGAGGAGCGCACCGAAGGAGCCGCGTGCATCGAAGCGGTGGCGCCGCGGGAACCCTTCCGCCTGGGCGCTGGGCGCCACGCGGGAGTCCTTAGACGGCGACGCGCTTGCGGCCCTTGGCGCGGCGCGCACTGATGATGGCGCGGCCGCTGGCCGTCTTCATGCGGACCCGGAAACCGTGCGTCTTCTTCCGGTGGGTGGTGGACGGCTGGTAAGTGCGCTTCATCGAATTGGTTCCTGAACTGGAGTGGGGAGTTATGCCCCAGCATGGTTGGTGCGTGAAAAGCCCTAAATTATAGCGCATCCGGTGCTTGCATTCCAACGCGCGGCGTGGGTCGGTAGTGTCTCAGTTAGGAACTAGGAGCTAAAAACATTGACTTATCCGCAGGGATTTCCACAAAAGGAAAAATTCGGTACACTCGCGTGGCTACGCGAGTGATAAAGGGGTGCTATGGCTACCGCCAGTACCGTTGCTCGCTACATCGTCGGATTCTTCCAAGAGGTAGGTGACCCTGTCACTAACCTCAAACTCCAGAAACTCCTCTACTACGTGCAAGGCTGGCACCTTGCCGTATTCGGCGCTCCCGCTTTCGGGGACCGACTAGAGGCGTGGGTGCATGGTCCAGTGCAGCCCGGCGTCTACGGAGAGTACAAGCACAATCGGTGGAATCCGATTGTGGGCGAAGTAGCGAAGCCTGAAATCGAGCAGGAAATGGCCGAGTTGATTGATGAGGTCCTGGCGTCATATGGCGAGGAGACCGGCTGGGCGCTCGAACGCCGTACCCATAACGAGCCGCCTTGGCTCAAAGCGCGCAACGGCATTCCGTCGGACCAGGACTCTAACGCCATCATCGAGAAGGCCTGGATGAAGGAATACTTCGCCTCTTTGGCGGATGCCGAATAGGGTAAAAAAGGCCAATCGCCAGAGGGGGCCGGTCGCGTACACATCGACAGGAAGCTCCCTGACACGCTGCTTAGATTCTCGTTTCGGCACTTCCAGCAAAGCGAGAAATTCTGTTTGCCGGGTGAAAATGTCCCGGCATACGTAACAGCTTTGTTGGATCGCTTACGCGACGTTTCTAGCTGTACCGTTGCCGAGTTCAGGCGCTCGCAGAATCGATCGCTTCGGGCACATCCTCACGACTGGCCAAAGACCTCAGAGCCGAACGGGTATGCGCAACTGACTGAGCAACTTC
>DATBAI010000035.1:0-120786 GCA_036271595.1 Usitatibacter sp. | reverse complement strand
CATCGAGGAAGCGTGCATACGCGGCCTCGTATTGGGAGCGCTGCTTCGGATCGGCCTCGAAGAACACTTCCGAGGAATAGAGCATTGCAGTCGCCCGGTCGGCGCCGCGCACCTCGGCACGCGCCTTCTCGACCAACTTGTCGAAGGCCGCCAGCGCGCGATCGGACTCCAGGGCAACGAGCGCTCGAGGCACGGCCACCGACTGCGCAGGATTGTTGAGGAAAAGAAGTCCCGCCCCGGCGAGCGCTTCGCGGTTCGCGAAGGCCGCGTATTGGACGTACGTAGTGCCGGTACGGTGGGGCCCGACGTGCAGCCTGAGCTTCATGCCGCCTCGGGCGCTCCATAGTGCAGGGCCAGCGAGCGGCGCGGGACATTTGTCACCAGCGGCGACGTGACGCCGTGCACGAAGTCGCCGGGCCAGACGACAACATCTCCCGGATTGGCGTAGATGAATCGCGGCTTCAGCCCCGCATTCACCATGGCCACCGACAGGTCGCGCGAGTAGTCGCCGTAGTTTTCGTAGCCGGCGAGCTCCGGCTTCGCCGCGACCTTGTGCGATCCGCTCCAGCCGAAAAGCGCGCCATTCAGCCGCGAGCTCCCGTCGAGCGCGAGCCATAGCCCGCACAGCGTCTCGCGCTTGTAGGGCCGCGGGCTCACCAGGTACTTGTCCGAGTGCGATGCCTGGTTGCTCGAGAACGGGAAGTAAAGCGATTGAAGCAGCTCCATGCGCGGCGCGCCCGGCAGGAGGGCCGCGAGCCGATCCTCGAAGCGGCACGCATCGATGAGGGCCAGGAGCTCGGCCGACAGCGCGTGTATTTCCGGAAGTCGCAGCATGTACGAGGTGCTCGCGAATTTCTCGTACGTGAACCCGATTTCGTCCAGCGTGAAGAATTTCTCGTAGCGCATGAACACGGGCTTCGAGGCATTCTCGCGCACGATGGCCTCGATCACGCGGTTGAACGCATCGACGTTCGCGAAGGCGCCGAGCAGGTTCACGTAGCCTTCGTCGGCGAACCGGTGCGCCTCCGGAGACAGGACGGGCAGCTCCGCCCGCGCGCGTTTCGCGATCGCTTTCATGCGAGGATTATATGCGGGGGATCAACGTGCCGCGGTCAGGGTCCCAGGCCGTCCAGCGTCCATCCGGTTCCAGGCCCGAGGATCTCGGCACTCCCGATGGGGGTCGTTCCATCCATCAGCCAGACGGCGATGCGGCCATCCTCGTGCTGCCACGCGATATCCATCTCGAGGTCGGCATTGAAGTCGCCTACGCGCCTCGCAGTCCAGCCCGTGCCCGCGGGAAGGATCTCGGCCTGCGCGGTCGGCGTGAGGCCATCCATGAGCCACATCGCGGCGCGGCCATCCGTGTGGCGGAAGAGCAAGTCCGACTTGAGGTCCGCGTTGAAATCCGCAGCGTGCGTGACCGTCCAACCCGAGCCCGCGGCCAGCAGCGTCGCGCCATCCTTGGTCGTGACGCCGTCCATCAGCCACGCGGCGATGGTGCCATCGGCATTCTGCCAAACGATGTCGGCCTTGCCGTCGCCGTCGAGGTCCGCCACCTGGACCGCGTTCCAGGCGCCCGCGCCGAGAATCTCGGCCGTCGCGACGGGCGTGATTCCATTCATGAGCCAGATCGCATGGCGGCCATCCGTATGTTTCCAGAGAAGATCGTCCTTGCCGTCGCCGTCGAAGTCCGCGATCTTCACCACGGACCACCCGGTTCCCGGGCCGAGGATGGTCGCCCCGTTGACCCTTTGATATTGGAGTCCGTTGGCTCCAAAGACGGCGGACATGGTCCATGCCGCGACGCTCCCGTCGCTGTTGGCGAAGAGCAGGTCGTTGACGCCATTCCCGTCGAGGTCGGGCGTCTCGATGACCTTCCAATCCCCTGGGCCAAGCAAGGGGACGGAAGGCTGTCCCTGGAACTCGGCGAAATGCAGCATCGCGCGGCCGTCGTCGTTCTGCCACAGGACGTCCGTGTTGCCTCCGCCGTTCACGATGTCGGAGATGTGGACGGGCTTCCAGCCGGATGAGCCGAGATTCGTGGGAGAAGTCGCGTGCGCCGCCAGCCCGTTCATCTCGAGGCCCATGACCTGGCTGCCGGCCGCATCGACCAGGAACAGGTCGCTCGTTCCGGTCCCGTCGATGTCGGTACCCTGCCTCGGAAACACGAAGGCCCCGAAGGCGACCGGGGAGGTGGAAGGATTGCTGAACACCGCCGAGAACAACGGACGCGCGCGCAGGACGCCGCTCGACGTACCGGATGACTGGACGATGGCATTGCCGGATGAGTCGGTGGAGGTGACCACGGCGGCGGGCCCGCAATCCGAGCCGGCGAGCCGGCCGGGCAGCGTGAAGCTGTGGGGATCAAGCCCCCTGCCGTCGATCGTGTAGCGCATGCTCGATGGGTCCGTCGCCGCGAATCCGACCGGGACCAACAGCATGAACGGCGACCTCGAGAAACTGAACCGGTAGCTGTCCTGCGAACCCAGCGAATAGGGCGCGGCGGCGGCCCCGCACCCAGGCGCGGACGGCGTGCCGGTCACCGTCGGAGTCACCGTGACCTTGATGCCCGCTATCCGCACGGAGCCCGAGGTTGCGGTGATTCGGTCGCGGATCCCGGTCGTCACGTCGAACGACGATGCGCTGGCATCGTCGGTGAGGATCGCGGAGGTCGTCGTGTTGTAGCGGGTAGAGGCGCTTTGGCGCAGCGTGATCGTGTCGCCGGCGTTCACGGCGAGCGGATCGCTGGCGAAGGCGCCGCCATTGATCGAGTATTCGCCCCCCACGATCGAAAGGTTGCCCGCCGCGCCGGCGGTGACCGTGTCCGAGGTGACGATGGCGTTACGGTCCGCGAGAAGCAGCGGCGTGAACGTGAACGACTCGGCGAGCGCTGCCTGCGCCGCGAGAAACAGGAAAAGAAAACGCCCGGTGCGGAAAATCGATCTCATTCGCAGCTCCCCAAAGTGAAACTGCCCTCCGAAGAGGGCAGCGTCATTGTGTCACAGGGCGCAATCGTGGCGCTATTGGCTGATCGGCCACTCTCCACCGATGGGGATGCCCAGGCGCCGGGTCTGCAAGGTCGAGGTGCCGGTCATGAGCGGCTCGAATTGCTGCGCGCCCTCATCGGGCTACTGCCGCATTCACGCTCCAACCCGTACCGGCCTGCAAAATCTCCGCGCTGTTCATGATGCTCGTGCCGTTCATGAGCCAGATCGCCACGCGCCCATCGGAATGCTGCCAGACGATGTCGGTCTTGCCGTCACCGTCGAAATCGCCGACGCGGCTCACGCTCCACCCGCTCGCGGCGTTCATGATCTGCGCCTGTGAGATCGGCGTGAGGCCGTCCATCAGCCAGATGGCGACCCGGCCGTCGCTGTGCGTGAAGAGCAGGTCGTCCTTGCCGTCCCCGTTGAAATCGCCCACCTGCGAGACGGTCCAGCCACTGCCCGGCCCGATGAGCGTGGCGCCACTTGCCACCGTGTTGCCGACAATCCGCCGCGCCGCGAGCGAGCCATCGGAGTGCTGGAAGACAATGTCGAGCCTCCCGTCGCCATCGAGGTCGGCGACCTGGATCGCGGTCCAACCCCCCGTTTCCATGATCTCGCCCGAGCTGGCGATCGACGTGCCGTTCATGTACCAGATCGCATGCCGCCCGTCGGTATGCTTCCAGAGCAGGTCGTCCTTGTTGTCGCCGTCGAAGTCGGCAATCTTGACCACGCTCCAACCCGACCCGGCAGGAAGCAACGTGGTGACCGACGGCGGCGATTGCACTGGCTGGGTCACATCGGGAGTCGTCAGCGCAGCGACTGTGCCGTCATCCTTTTGCAACACCACCTTGGATTTCCCGCTTCCATCGAGATCTGCGGCACCGACTACTGTCCAGCCCTGATTCGCACCAAGGACCTCCCCGCTCGAGAAATACGACACGCCACCCATGTAGTAGATCGCGACTCGCCCGTCCTCGTGCTGCCACACGAGATCGGCCTTTGCATCCCCGTTGAAATCGCCGGCCGCCACGACGCTCCATCCCGATCCAGCCGCGATCAGCTCCGCGGCCTGCGCGACGGACAGGCCCTGCATCGTCCATGCAGCCACGCGTCCATCGGCGTTTTGCCAGACAAGGTCACTCATTCCGTCGCGGTCTAGATCAGAGCGCGCCCATGGCGTGATGAAAAGGCCGAATGCCGCCATCAACGTGGTGTCACCCGGGGTGATGTCGATCGCGCGGATCCGGCCGGCGAAGGTCACGACCCCGTTGGCCGGCGCGCTGCCGGACGCGATCGCCGAATTCGAGACAACCGCCCTCACGAGCCCGCAGTGGGTTGCGCCTAACTGTCCAGCGAAATTCGAAACTTTAAGCGGATAGGTGTGGTTGGAAAATCCGTTGAGCACAAAGGAGAGTGAGGACGACGCGGTCGTGAACGCGACCGGAACCGCCAGCGCGGCGACGGGCCTGGAGAACGCGAAGCCGTGACCGTCGAGAACGCTGACGAGATAAGGGTTCGCTGCACCGCACCCGGTAGCCGTACCCAGCGGCGAACCGCTGGAATACACGCCAACGCCCGCCACTACCGCCGTCCCGGACGAGTGGGTGACCTGGTGGCCGCCGAGGGTCGTGACGTCGAAGGGTATGTCCTCCAGCGTGCACCCAAAGTCGCAGAAGGGAAAGTTGATCGAAAGGGTTGCACGGGTAGTGGTGAGCGGCGTCGCAGCGGACGTCTGGCGCACCGTGATCAGGTCTCCGAACTGCACGGTTCCGGGCGCGCTCGTGAATTCGCCGCCATTGACGGAATACATACCCCCCGTCACGCTCACGGGAGATGTATTCGTGCCCATGTAGACGATGGCCTCGGAGGTCGCGACTGCACCGAGAGCAGCGTACGCCTGCGGCGTGAACGCCAAGTTGAACGGAACCGGATCGGGATGCGCTCGAACAGGTGGAGACGTCACGCGCGCATTCGCGAAACCCGACATCGCCAATGCGAGCGCGAATGCGCACCAGGACATTTTGCCGCTCATGTTCCCTCCCGATGGGAAACGAAACCGCCCTCCTGAGAGGGCGGCGTCATTCTCTCACGGAAAGCACGTCGCCTACTGGCTCACCCCCGACACGCTCCAGCCGGTGCCGGCCGGAAGGATCTCCGACCCCGTCGACATCGCGGTCCCGTTCATGAGCCACACCGCGACGCGGCCATCGGTGTGCTGCCAGATGATGTCGCTCCTGCCGTCGCCGTCGAGGTCCGCGACACGCTGCACGCTCCAGCCGCTGCCCGCGTTGAGGATCTGCGTGGTGGTGGCCGGCGTGAGCCCATCCATCAGGAAGATCGCGACGCGGCCATCGGTGTGCGTGAAGACCAGGTCGGCCTTGCCGTCGCCGTCGAAGTCCCCGGTGTGGGTGACGCTCCACCCGGTGCCCCCGTTCAGGATCTCCGCCCCGCTCGACATCGCGGCACCGTCCATGAGCCAGATCGCGATCCGCCCGTCCGTGTTCTGCCAGACGATGTCGGCCTTGCCGTCGCCGTTGAAGTCGCCCACGTGCGCCACGCTCCAGCCGCTGCCGGCGTTGAGGATCTGGTTGGTCGCCTTCGGGACGAGGCCGTCCATGAGCCAGATCGCCACGCGGCCGTCTTCATGCGTGAAGAGCAGGTCATCCTTGCCGTCGCCGTCGAAGTCCGCGACCTGGGTGATGCTCCATCCCGTCCCGGGGCCGAGGATGGTGGCGCCCGCGGTCATGGATGTGCCGTTCATCAACCACGCGGCGAGGGTGCCGTCCGTGTTCTGGAAGATGAGGTCGGCCTTGCCGTCGCCATCGAGGTCGCCGGTGTGGGTGACCGTCCATGGGCCCGCGTTCAGGATCTGCACCTTGCTCGTGGCCGTGGTGCCGTTCATGAGGTAGATCGTCACGCGTCCGTCGGGGTTCTGCCAGACGAGGTCGCTCTTGCCGTCGCCATCGAGGTCGGCGATTTGCGCGACTTGCCAATCGGTACCCACGCCGAAGACCTCGGCCGAGTGGGCAAGCGTGAGGCCGTCCATCAGCCACAGGGCGGTTCGGCCATCGGCGTTGTGGAACACGAGGTCCCCCGCGCCGTCGCCGTCGAAGTCGCCGCGCGATCCCGAGAGCGAATCGCGCTCGAAGGTCGCCACGACGTTCTTGTCGCCGTCCATGGTGAGGAAGCACGCGTCCGTTCCGCTGCACGCACCCGACCAGCCCATGAAGGTCGAGCCCACTGCGGCGCTTGCCGTGAGCATCGCGGTGGCACCCGAGGTGAAGCCCTCGCTGCAATCGGAGCCGCAGTCGATGCCCGGGCCGCTCACCGCGCCGATGCCGGAGCCGGCGAGGCTCACCGAGAGCGTGAAGCTCACGGCGTTCACGTTGAAAGTGCGGTCCACGTCCGGGGCCGGCAGGTACGTCGAGTCCCCTGCCTGCGAGGCGCGGATCGTGCACTGGCCCGTGGTGAGCAACGTGACGCTGTCGACCAACACCGTGCAGACCGACGTCGTGAGCGACGAGAACGACACCGTGAGGCCCGAGGACGCCGTCGCCGACACCGTGAACGGCGATGGGTCCAGCGGGCGATCGGCAAGCTCCGCGAACGTGATCGATTGCGCCGTCACCGTGTTGAACGTCGCCGTGACGTTGGCCGCATCGCTCAAGGTCACGATGCACGAACCCGTCCCGGTGCAAGCGCCCGTCCAGCCCGCGAATCCGGAGCCTGCATCGGCCACCGGCGTGAGCGTCACCACGGTCCCGGTCGGATAGTGGCCGGCGCAGGCCGCGCCGCACGAAATGTCGCCGGTGTCGGAGCTCACCATTCCCGTGCCCGTCCCCGAGACCGCCACCGTCAACGTGCGCACGTTGAGGCGCGAGACATCGAAGCCGCCGTCGCTGAATGTGAAGAAGCGCACGTCGTCCAGGGTGCCGTCGAAGGCGCTGCCGCCATCGAGGTCCGATCCCACGAACGTCCCGGTACCGGGACTGCCCCCGGGCCAGGAGGCGTTCCTCGGCGTCGCACCGCTCGTCGATCCCATCGGCACGCCGTTCACATAGACCTGCGTGATGTCGTTGTTGCGCACCAGCGCGAGATGCGTCCAGGCGGTCGTGACGGGAATCTCGTTGTTGCCCGCGGCGATGTCGACGCCACCCAGCAGGCCGGCATAGCTTCCTCCCAGCCGCAGCAGGCCGAAGCCGGAGAAGGAGCCGTTCCCCGTGAACGCCAGGAAGGCGTTTCCGCTGGTCGACCCGTTGCTCTTCACCCACACCTCGACGCCGAAGTTCCTGACGGCGTCCGTGACGGTGCCGGTAGAGGCATATCCGTCGCCGGTTCCGTTGAGCGCCACGCCGGTGCCGCTGCCCACCGCGCCCGCCGCATAGTGCGGCGTGTTGACGCGGCCGAGCGGGAATCCCCCGGCGGCATCCATCGTCGCAGCGTTGCCCACGGCGCCAACCGTGGCACCCGGGTCATCCTCGCCCAGTCGGTAGTGCGCCGCCTCGACGAAGGGCTGCGGCGGATCCTGCAGCACGTTGAACGATCGATCGACGCTCGCCGCCGGGGCGTAGGTCGCATCGCCGTCCTGCAATGCGCGGATCGTGCACACCCCTTGCGCCACCAGGGTCACGACGTTCCCGTTGATGCCGCCGGTCTGGCATACGCCGAACGTGAGGGAATTGAACCTCACGGGCAGCCCCGAGGACGCCGTCGCGCCCATGGTGATCGGGGTTTCGCCGATTCCGCGGTCGGCGGGCTGGTTGAACGTGATGGACTGCGCGGTCGAGCCGGTGAAGAGGACCGAGACGGATTGGCCGTCGCTTTGCACCGTGACGTTGCAGACATTCCCGGTCGCGCTATCGCATCCCGACCAGCCGCCGAAAAGCGAACCGCTGTCGGCAACAGCCGTGAGCGTGATCGGGGTACCGGGCGCGACCGTCGATGAGCACGTGGTCCCGCAGTCGATGGGTCCACCGGAGACGTATCCGGACCCCGCCCCGTTCTTGATGACGGAGAAGAAGTCGCCCGAGGACGTCACTTCGAAGCTTCTCTGCGCCTCCGGCGCGGCAGCATAGGTAGCGTTGCCCGGCTGGTCCGCGGCAAGAGTGCACGTGCCCGTTGCCAGGAGGACGGCGAAGCCCGCGCTCTCGGATTCGCACACGTCCGGTGTCAGCGACGTGACGGTGACTGGAAGCCCCGAGGAAGCGCTCACGCTGTAGAAGTACTGGAAGTCCGCGATCGAGCTGTCGGGAAGCGGATCGGGGTCGAAGGTGATGGACTGCGGGAGGTTCGCCTGCGCGAAGGTCACCGTCACCGTCGCGTTCCCGTTGAGGGAGCCGCTGCACACGTTGGTGGACGAGCAGCCATTCCACGACACGAATCTCGAATTGGCGTCGGGCGTTGCCGTCAGCGAGACCTGCGTTCCCCATGGCAACTGGACGCTGCAGGTCGAGCCGCAGTCGATCCCGTTTCCGGTGACGGTGCCGTTGCCCGCGCCGTTCTTGACCACCGTGAGCGTCTGGGTGGAAACGGTGACCTGGAAGCTGATCGTGGCCTGGCTCGCGGCGAGATAAGTCGCGTTGCCCGCCTGGTCGGCGGCGATCGTGCACGTGCCGCCCGCGGGCGTGAAGTTCACCTTGCCGCTTGTGCCCGTCGCGGTACAGACGGACGGTGTGAGGGAGCTGTAAATGACCGCGTTGCCCGAGCCCCCGCCCGTCGCGAAGACGAATGTGAAGCCGAAGTTGGTGAATTGCGTGCCCTGGATTGCCTGGAAGGCGATCGTCTGGGGCGTGAGGCCCGAGGCGCTCGCGATCCTCACCGGCGAAGGCGCGGCGAAGACATGCGAGTTGCCCGGCTGGCTCGCGACCACGCCGCAACGCCCGCCGCTATTGATCGTGACCGTGGTCGCCGTGACCGCGCAATTCGACGTCCACGAGGAGAGCGTCGGCGTGAGGCCCGAGCTCGCGGTGGCGGTGATCGCCCCGGGTGTTCCCTGCGCGAGCGCCACGGGGACGGAGAGGTCGAGCGTTTGCCCGAGGACGCCTCCGCCCTGCGGCGTGTCGCTCGAGGTGGTGGTCCCGTTGCCGAACTGGCCGTTCGAGTTGGTGCCCCAGCACTTCACGGTGCCGCCCCACGTGAGCACGCACGTATAGCCCGCGCCCGCCGAGACGCTCTCGACGTCATGGCCGAGGCCCGATACGGGCGCCGGCGTCGAACGCTGCATGTGGGTGCCGTCACCCAGCTCGCCGCTCGAGTTGCTGCCCCAGCATTGCACGCTCGAGTCGGCCATGAGCGCGCACGTGTGGGTGTTCTGCGCCGTGAGCGCGATGACGCCGGAGGTGAGCGCCGGCACGGGCGAAGGCGCCCCGAGGCTCGAGGTGGAAGACCCGCCCTGCCCCAGCTGGAGGTTCTGGTTCTTGCCCCAGCAGAGCACGGCGCCCGCGTTCGTGAGCGCGCAGTTGTATTCGGCGCCGGCCACGACCTGCACCACGCCCGAGGTGAGGCCCGTCGGAGTGACGGGGACGTAGCTGTCCGTGAAGGTCCCGTCGCCCAGCTGGCCCGAGTTGTTGCGGCCCCAGCAGGCCACCGCGCCCGAGTGCACGACGCACGTATGGTATTGGCCTGCGGCCACTTGCATGGCGTCGTTGATCCCGGGTTGGGTGTACGGCACGAGGTTCGCGCCCGTGTCGCCGGTGCCCAGCTGGCCCGCGTAGTTCGCGCCCCAGCACTTGACGTTGCCGAACTGCACGGCGCACCCATGGAATTGCCCCACCGCGATGTCGGTGGCGCCGCTCGAGATACCGGACACGTCCACCGGGACGCCGCTGCTGGCGTCCACTCCGTTGCCCATGCCGCCGGGACTGAAGCCCAGGCCCCAGCATTTCACGCCGCCCGACTCCGTGATGAGGCACGACATTCCGTCGCTCGCCGCGACCTTCAGCGCGCCGACGCCCAGCTCCTGCACGTCCACCGGGGCGTCGCGCTCCGAGTTGAAGCCGTCGCCGATGCCCCAGATGCTGAATCCCCAGCAACGCGCGCCCGTGGTCGTCGCGGCACACGTGTGGGAGAAGCCCGCATCGAGGTCCGCGATTCCGCCGAAGGCGCGGACGAGCCGGGGCCCGATGAAATTCTGCGTCGTGTGCGGCGGGGTGGGCAACGATCCCCAGCAGAAGACGCGGCCCGCGGCCATGAGCGCGCACGTGCTGCCCGAGCCGGGCGCGAGCGCCATCACACCGCCCGTGATGTCCTGGACGTCGACCGGCGCGCTTTCGTTGCCGATGTTGCTGGTCCCGAGCTGGAACGAGTTGTTCTTTCCCCAGCATTCGAGGGAGCCCGAAGCCATCACGGCGCAGGTGTGGTCGTAGCGCGTCGCGATGCTCGCCACGCCGGACGAAAGGCCCGATACGGGGGTGGGAACGAAGCGCGAGGTCTGCGTCGTGTCTCCCAGCTGCCCGCTGGCGTTCAATCCCCAGCAGAGCGCGGCGCCCGCGCTCGTCACGGCGCACGAGTGCGTCTTTCCCAGGGAGAACGAGACGACACCGCTCGTGAGCCCGGATACGTCGACGGGCGAAGGAAAGATTCCCCCGCCGCCGCTTCCATTCTCGCCGTCCTGGCCCGCGCCCCAGCACTTGAGGCCGCCCGCCTGCGTGAGCGCGCAGCTGTGGCCGCCGCCCGAAGCGAGCGCGGTGACCACCTCGGTGAGACCGGTGACGTCCACCGGCGTCGAATGATCCTGGGTCGCGTTGTTGCCGAGCTGGCCGAAGGTGCCCGCTCCCCAGCACTTCACGCCGCCCGCGGCCGTGAGCGCGCAGGTGTGATCGCCTCCTGCCGCGACCTTCACGACGCCGCTCGCAAGGCCCGTGACGTCCACGGGCGCGTCCCGATTGGTGGTGGACCCGTCGCCCAGCTGGCCGCGGTCGTTGAGGCCCCAGCATTTCACGCCTCCCGCGGAAGTGAGCGCGCAGGCGTGGCTGATTCCCACCGAAAGGTCGATCACGCCGCTCGTGAGGCCGGAAACATCCACGGGCGAGTCCTGGAGCACGTGCGAGGCGTCGTTGTTGCCGAGCTGCCCCAGGCCGTCGTTGCCCCAGCACTTCACGCCGCCCGCGCTGGAAAGCGCGCAGATGAATTGATCGCCTGCGCCCAGCACCGATTGCACGGGTTCGGCGGTCGTCGCCTGCGGGTCGAAGGTCGCCGTGACCGTGCGGTCGCCCGTCATGGCCAGGCTGCAGGCGGTGGGCGAGCTGGAGTCGCATCCGCCCCAGCCTGCGAAATGGTTGCTGCCGTCGGCGGTGAACTGATTGAGATTCACCTGGGCTCCCGAGCCGAAGGACGCGGTGCACTGCGCCGGGCCGGGGCAGAAGAGCGCACCCGACACGAATCCCGCCCCGTTGCCGTTCACCGTGACAGTGAGCGTGAACGTCTGCGCAAGCGCCGCCGCGGGAGAGAGCACGCAGGCAAGCGCGAGGGCGGCGAGGATGCGAACGAACGGGTGCGAACGAGCTGTTTTCATGGCGTCTCCCTGTGTACGGTCCTGTCGCGTTCAGGTGCCCCACAGCATTGCCCATCGGCGCGCATCGCGGCGTTATTCCGGCGTTAATCCGGAAGGGCGGTGGGGCATTTTCGCCAGATCGGCCACGCAATGAAAAAGGCCGGCGTTGCGCCGGCCTTTGGGGGAGGTTTGCGCGCGCTATTGGCTGATCGGGCTCACGCTCCAGCCGGTGAGGATGCCCAGGCCCTGCGTCTGCAACGTCGATGTGCCGTTCATGAGCCAGATCGCGGTGCGGCCGTCCGTGTTGGTCCAGACGATGTCGGCGTTGCCGTCGCCGTTGAGGTCGCCCGTGCGCGTGGCCGTCCATCCCCCGCCCGCCGCGAGGATCTGCTGCGTGGCCTTCGGGACCAGGCCGTTCATCAGGTAGATCGCGGCGCGACCGTCGGTGTGCTGGAAGAGAAGGTCCGCCTTTCCATCGCCGTCGAAGTCCGCCGTGCGTGCCACGCTCCAGCCGGTACCCGCGCCCAGCAGCCCCGATCCGGTAGCCATCGCGGTGCCGTTCATGAGCCACAGAGCGACCGATCCATCGGTGTGCTGCCAGACGATGTCGGCTTTGCCGTCGCCATCGAGATCGGCCACGTGCGCGACACTCCAGCCGCTTCCCGCGTTGAGGATCTGTCCGGTCGCCTTCACCACCGCGCCGTTCATGAGCCAGATCGCCACGCGCCCGTCGGTATGTGTCCAGAGGAGGTCCGTGTTGCCGTCACCGTCGAAGTCCCCGGTTTTGGTCACGTGCCAGCCCGTGCCCGCGCCGATGATGCTGGCGCCCGAGGTCATCGTGGTGCCGTTCATCGTCCACACCGCGGTGGTGCCGTCGGTGTTTTCGAAGAGGAGGTCGGCCTTGCCATCTCCATTCAGGTCGGGCGTACCGATCACGGACCACGCGCCCGCGTTGAGGAGTTGCGTGGTCTGGATCGGCGTCGTGCCGTTCATGAGGTAGATCGCCATGCGGCCATCGGTGTGCTGCCAGACGAGGTCGGATTTTCCGTCGCCGTTGAAATCGGCCACGTGCACGACACTCCATCCGCTCGATGCACCGATGATCTCCTGGGTCGCCGTCGAGGAAACGCCGTTCATGAGCCAGATGGCGAAGCGCCCGTCGGTGTTGCCCCACAGAAGATCGGTCTTGCCCGTCGCATCGAAGTCCATGCGCTTCGCGAGCGGGAGCGAAACGTTGTCGACCCACGCACGGTCAGCGCATGCCGCTCCGCCCGTAGCCGCCGGGTTCGCGTTGGCGCACGGGAAGGAGAGCTTGTTCTTGAAGCGCCACGTGAGCGTGTGGATGCCCGAGGTGATCGCCGCGCTCGCCGCCGTCCACGCAACCTCGCCACCGTTCTCGTTGGAGGCCGCGGGGATCACGACGTTGTCCACCAGGAATTCGAAGGCGCTGAATCCGCCCTGGTAACCCGAATACATGTACTGGAACGTCACATTCCCGGCGACGAAGTCGGCGGTGTAGGTCATGTCCGAGTTGCCGAACGCCGTGAAGTCGGTCACGTTGGAGAACATCTGTGCCGAGCGAAGGCTGGACGAGCTGCTGAAGCCGTTGGTGGGATCCACCGCCCACGACGAGTTCGTGGTGTGCGCATTCGGCACGTTGGGCGAGAGGAACGTGCCCGGCAGCGACGAGCCCACGGGGAAAGAATCGGGATCGTCGTCCAGGATGCGCACCGACATGTTCTGCGACGTGACGCCCGATGAACCGACCGACGCGCCACCGGTCGGCGTGTTGAGGGTCACGGTGAAGGTTTCGGGGCCCTCGTTGATGCTGTCCTGCGTGATGGGGACGACGATGATGCGGTTCGACGTGTCTCCGGTCGCCCACGTGAGCGTGCCGCTGGTGGCGGTGAAATCGACGTTGGAGGTCGCCGTGCCGGAAGCGGTCGAGTACGCGACGCTGATCGCACCGGTCGAGCCCACGTTCCGGCCGACGTTCAGCGTGATGGAGCCCGCGCCCTCGGACACGGTGTAGCTCGGATCGAGGAAACTCACGATGCCCGCGCCGGTGAGCGAGGCGAGGCTCGCGCGGAAATTGGCCGTCGTCTCGCGCGTGTCGTTCAGCGCCTGGTGCTCGTTCGCCGTCGTGGCGTTGCCGGTGGCGGCGAGAACCGCCCCGCCGTACCACGCGGAGTTGTTGAAGCTCACCGCCGGGTTCGAGAAATAGGGAATGCGGAAGCAGAACTCGCCGCTGGACTCGCACTGGTTGTCGTACGCCATGATCGTCCGGAACTGGTTCGTGAGATCCACGTACCCGTGCGCGTATGTGATCGTGGTCGTCGTCCCCGTACCCTCGGCCGTCACGACGGTGCTTTCGTTGTCCACGAAGTTGTCGTGCATGAGGCCCATGTTGTGGCCGAGCTCGTGCGCCCAGCTGTACGCGCCCGGGCCCAGGCAGGCGGGCACGTTCACGACGTTGTAGGCGAAGCCGGCGAATCCCGAGCTCTCGTTCGTCATCGCGTAGCCCAGCCCGCAAGCCTCCGGATACACGCCCCACAGGCTCACGAAGTCCGCGTGATAGAGCTCGCGCAGGATTGGCACCTGGTCGAGGAAGCCGTCGCTCGCGTTCTGGATGCCGCCGAGGTCCGCGTTCATGTTCCTCTCGACGTAGTTCATCTGCCCCTTGTAGACGAGGCGCAGGCGCTGGACCACGTTCGAGCTGGCATAGATCGTGTTGGTCGCCGCGACTTCCGCGTCCACGTCGGCGTTCATCACCCCAACTCCGCCCGCAGCCGCAGCCGCCGCCGGGCTGTAGATGACCATCACGTCCATGGTCGAGCCGTCGTCCTGCTGCACTGCCGGTGGCGGAACATACGTAGGCCCGTTGCCGCCAGGAACCGACGTCACGGGCGGGAGGATCGGTGGTACCAGGTTCTCGAGGCCCGGCGGATGCTCGGGAAGATCGAACTCGACCTTTTCACGGGACACGTAGCCGCTTTCCGGCGTACCGCGCAGCGTGAGGCGTTTGCCCGGATACGCGAAGTTCGCGACGATCGTGCCGCCGTTGTTCACGAGGATCATGGGCATGCCCGGCGCGCGAGCCGAGTAGCCGACGTACGCAAGGCCGCCGCTGTACGTGGGCTCGATGCTGGCGATCGCGAAGTCGTAGGCGTCGTCGTCGAAGAAGGCGATCCGGATCGTGGGTGCCTTGTCGGATGCGGCGCTCGCGAGCGCCGGAAGCGAGAGCGCCACGGCCCTCGAGCGCAGCACCAGCGGCGAAAGATCCGCGATGGCGACGACCGACTTCGCCGAAGCCGAGCCGGTGACAAGGATGTGCTGGGCGCAATAGGCGCCGCTTGCGCCAAAAAGCGATGCGGCGGCGAGGACCAGCCGGAATGTGCGCTTCATGTTCTTCTCCCTGAGGGTGGCCACGCATGACAACTGGCAGCATCGCAAGGATACGCCTCCCCCGCCGCCTCCCTCGCCGAGAAACGTCACTTCTGTCGCATCGGAACGACGGAATATTCCGCAGAAACCCGCCCCCCGCGGGTGGCAAGCCGTGGCAGGCTTCTTGCAGCCTTGCCGGCACAACCCCAACAAAGGCAGCCCGATGGTCCACTCCAGACCGCTCGCCGCACTCGTTGTACTCGCATCGCTGCTCTCGTCCACGGGGGCTGTGGCCAAGCTCTTCGGCTGCCCGCAGTTCCCGCCCCACAACGTCTGGAATACGCCGATCGACACATTGCAGGTCAACGCCAGCTCGGCGGCGTGGGTGACCACCATCGGCTCGGGCACTGCGCTGCACCCCGATTTCGGTAGCGACTTCGGCATCCCCTTCACCTCGGTTCCGGGAACGCAGGCCAAGGTGCCGATCACATTCGACGAAGAGGCCGCTGACGAGAGCGACCCCGGCCCCTATCCCATTCCCGCGAACGCTCCGATCGAGGGGGGCGCGGATTCCGACGGCGATCGCCACGTGCTCATCGTCGATCGCGACAACTGCAAGCTCTACGAGCTGGACGCGGCCTTTCCCGACAGCGGCACCGGCGGATGGGACGCGTATTCGGGCGCAACCTTCGACCTGCGCTCGAATGCGCTGCGGCCTTCGACCTGGACCTCGGCCGATGCGGCGGGGCTCCCGATCCTCCCGGGCCTCGTGCGCTACGACGAAGTCATGGTGCAGGGCGAGGTGAACCATGCGATCCGCTTCACCGCGCCGCAAACGCTGAACCAGTTCATCTGGCCCGCACGCCACCAGGCGGGCGCAGCGGGTGCAAGCCGCCCGCCGATGGGCGCGCGCTTCCGCCTCAAGGCGAGCTTCGACATCTCGACGTTCGACCCGCACATCCAGGCGATCCTCAAGGCGTTCAAGAAATACGGCCTCATCCTCGCCGACAACGGTTCGTCGTGGTTCTTCCAGGGCGAGCCGAACGCACTCTGGGACGACGACATGCTCGACGCGCTGAAGACGCTGCACGGCAGCGACTTCGAGGCGGTCGACACAGCGCCCCTGATGATCGACGTCGATTCGGGCGACGCATTCCAGCCGCCGCCCGCGGTTTCGCTTCGCGCCGTGGCATCGGGGCTTTCCACGCCGCTCGAGATCGCCAATGCGCGCGACGGCAGCGGCCGCCTCTTCGTCGTGCAGAAGGGCGGCGTGATCCGCGTGGTGAAGAACGGCGCGCTGCTGGCAACGCCGTTCCTGGATCTTTCGGCGCTCGTTTCCACCACCAGCGAGGAAGGGCTGCTCGGCCTCGCGTTCGACCCGCTATTCACCACGAACCACCGCTTCTTCGTTTACTACACGCGCCTTTCCGACGGCGCGATCCAGGTGAGCTCGTTCCTGGTGTCGAGCGGCAATCCCGACGTCGCGAATGCCGCTTCCGAATCCCACGTGATCGGCATCGCGCACCCCGGCCAGCAGAACCACAACGGCGGGCACATCCTGTTCGGGCCCGATGGCTACCTCTATATCGGCACCGGCGACGGCGGCGGTGCGGGCGACACGCCGAACAACGCGCAGAACACGAACGTCTTGTTGGGCAAGATGCTGCGCATCGACGTGAGCGGCGCCTCCGGCTACACGATCCCGCCTACCAACCCGTTCGTCTCCAGCGGCGGCCTCGCCGAAATCTGGGCGCTGGGCCTTCGCAATCCGTGGCGCTACAGCTTCGACCGACTCACCGGCGACCTCTACATCGGCGACGTCGGGCAGGACACGACCGAGGAGATCGACTACGTGCCCGCGGGTACGGCGGCCGGACGCAACTTCGGCTGGCGGCAGTTCGAAGGGACCCATTGCTTCAATCCGGCGACCGGCTGCTCGGTCACCAACTACTGGCCGCCGGTCCTCACGTATGGCCACACCAACGGCAACAACTCGATCATCGGCGGATACGTCTATCGCGGCCGCAAGAGCCGGGTCCTCAACGGCGCATACATCTACGGGGACGACGGCAGCAGCAACGTATGGATCGCGCGCCACCAGGGTTCGACCTGGTCGTCGTTCACGTTCATCCCTTCGGGCGGCCTCATCTCGGGGCTCACGACGTTCGGCGAGGACGAGGCCGGAGAGCTCTACGCCGCGAGCGCGGGCAACGGCACCGTGTATGCGCTCGATCCGGCCGGCCCGCCGATGCCGCGGCCGGTGATGGATTTCGACGGCGACGAGAAATCCGACCTCCTCTGGGCACATACCGACGGACGCGCGGCGATCTGGATCATGGGCGGCATCACGCCGGCGTCCACCCAGGAGATCATCGGCGCCGGCACCGGCTGGAGCGTGACCCAGGTCGCCGACTTCGACGCCGACGGCAAGGGCGACCTCGTGTGGCAGCACACCGACGGGCGCGTGGCCGTGTACCTCATGGACGGCGCGACTCCGAAGGCTACGCAGCAGCTCCTGAACGCGGGCGGTGGATGGAGCGTTGCGCAGGCCGCCGACCTGGACGGTGACGGCAAGGCGGACCTCGTGTTCCGAAACACCGACGGGCGCGTCGCGGTTTGGCTGATGAATGGAACCACGATGACGGCGTCGGCCGAGATCATCGGCGCCGGCACCGGCTGGAGCGTCACCAAGGTGGGCGATTTCGACGGCGACGGAAAGGCGGACCTCCTCTTCACGCACACGGACGGGCGCGTCGCGATCTGGCTCATGAATGGAACTTCGGTGAAGGCGACCGCGCAGATCCTGAACGCCGGCAGCGGATGGAGCGTCGCGCAGGTCGCGGACCTCGACGGCGATGGCCGCTCCGACATCGTGTGGCAGCACACCGACGGGTCGACCGCGGCCTGGCTCATGAACGGCACGACGCTGGTCGCGGGAGCGGGGCTTCTCGGCGCGGGCACCGGCTGGAGCGTAGCCGGCGCGGGCGACTTCAACGGCGACGGCAAGACCGACCTCTTCTGGGCCAATGCCGACGGGCGCGCCGCGATCTGGCTCATGAACGGCCTCACGCCGACGACGCAAACCCAGATCCTCAACGCGGGAGGCGGCTGGTCGCTCGCGCGGCTGGGCGACCTGGATGGCGACGGGAAGGCCGACATCGTCTGGCGCAACACCGATGGGCGCGTCGCCGCGTGGCTCATGAACGGGACCACGATGTCGAGCGGCGCGGGCATCCTCGGGGCCGCGACGGGATGGAGCGTTTCCACGGCAAGTTCGTCACCGGGATTGTGACGGAAGTAACAGCGCGCCCGGCAGGAATGGGCGAGATTGCCCCTATGTTGAGGGTGACTTCATCCATCGAGCCGACATGAAGAACTTCCGCCTGCTTTTCGCCATTGCCGCCATCGCGGCATCGCCCGCTTACGCCCAGATCGCCGACATCGGCACCGCGCCCCGGCTCGATCCCTCGAGCCCGCTGTGGGCGCCGGGGTTCCAGGCGAAGTCGGTCTCGACGTCCAACGCCATCGCGACCGGCTCGAAGCTTGCGGTGCGCAACGCCTATAGCGCGCTCTACGTTCCCGCGATGCCGGCCATGGGCTTCACGGGCAACGTCACGAGCTGCTCGCCGGGAACCATCTCCACCACGTTCAAGGAATGGACCATCTCGCGCGTGAATTACTTCCGCGCGATGGCGGCCCTTCCCGGGAACATCACGCTCAATACCAATTCGACGTGGGAGAACGAGCTGCAATCGGCGGCGGTGCTGTACTCGGCGAACCAGAGGCTTTCGCACACACCGGCGACGGCGAATCCGCCCTTCACGGTGTGCACCACCCTCCTCACCGCGGCGAACAACGGCGGCAGCAACTCCAACATCTCGCTCGCGTTCGGCACCTCGACCTTCGACGACGTCGTGCCGCGCTACATGGATGACGGCGACGTGGGCAACGAGGCACTGGGCCATCGCCGCTGGATCCTCTACCCGCCACAGGCGAGCATGTCCCTCGGATCGACGCCGACCTCGTCGACCACATGGGGCGGCAGCGCGCTGCGCATCTTCAATCCGGTCGGCTCGCGTCCCTCCACGCCCAACGGCGTCGCCTGGCCGTCGGCCGGCTTCGTGCCCACCCAGGTCCTGCCGCCCGGCAACCGCTGGTCGTACTCGTACAACGGCGCGGATTTCTCCACTGCGAGCGTGACCGTGCTCGCCAACGGGGCGCCCCTGTCCATCACGGTGATTTCCGACAACGACATCGGCTTCGGCGACAACATGATCGGCTGGCAGATGCCCTCGACGCCGGTCGCGGGAACGAAATACACCGTGACCGTGAGCGGCATCGGCGGCGCGCCGTTTACCTCGCACAGCTACACGGTGAAGCCATTCGATGCGACGGCCACGATCCCGGGCGCCGGCATGGACTTCAACGCCAACGGCGCGAGCGACGTGCTGTTCGCGAATGCCGATGGCCGCGCGGCGATCTGGCTCATGAACGGAACGGCACCCGCTTCCACGGCGCAGATCATCAATGCCGCCACCGGGTGGAGCGTCGTGAACGTCGCGGACTTCAACGGCGACGGCAAGAGCGATCTCGTGTGGCAGCACACCGACGGGCGCATGGCGATCTACTTGATGAATGGCACGGCGCCCAGCTCGACGCAGCAATTGCTCAATGCGGGTACCGGCTGGTCAGTGGTGCAAGCGCCCGACCTCGATGGCGACGGCAAGGCCGACCTCCTCTTCCAGAACGCCGATGGCTCGGTCGCGGCCTGGCTCATGAATGGCACGACCATGACGAGCGGGACCACGCTGATGGGCCCGGGCAGCGGCTGGAGCGTGATCAAGGTCGCCGACTTCGACGGCGACGGCAACGACGATCTCCTCTGGAAGCACACCGACGGGCGTCACGCGATCTGGCTCATGAACGGCCTTGCGGTGAAGCAGGCGACGCAGATCCTCAACGCCGGCAACTGGACCGCGGTGCAGGTGGGCGATCTCGACGGCGATGGCAAGGCGGACATCGTCTGGCAGAACACCGACGGTAGCGTCGCGGCATGGCTCATGAACGGCACCACGATGGCGAGCGGCTCGGGCATCCTCGGCGCGGGCACGGGATGGAGCGTGGCCAAGGTCGGCGACTTCGACGGCGATGGCAGGACGGACATCCTTTTCCAGCACACCGATGGGCGCGCGGCGATCTACCTCATGAATGGCCTCATGCCGGCTGCCACGCAGCAGATCCTCAACGCGGGCGGCGGCTGGAGTGCGGCGCGCATCCTCGATCTCAACGGCGACGGCAAGAGCGACATCGTGTGGCAGAACACGGACGGGACGATCGCCGTGTGGCTCATGAACGGCACCACGATGTCGAGCGGGTCGACGCTTCTCGGGGCGGCCAGCGGCTGGAGCGTGTCGACCGCGGGGCACTGATAACATCGCCGGATGGATGTTCCGGCCTTCGTTCGCCTGCCGCTCGGCTTCGATCCGGCCCCGCTGCTCGCGGAGGCCACGGCGCTTGCCGGCTCGCGCTGGGTGTCGCATTTCAACGCCGACTATCATGACGGCGGCTGGCAGGGCGCGGCTCTCCGCGCGATCGGCGGCGACGCGGGCCGCCTCTACGGCGATCCGGCCGGCAACGAAGTCTTTCGCGACAGCGTCCTCATGGAGACTTGCCCGCGAATCGCGGCCGAGCTGCGGCGCCTCGAATGTCCGCTGCGCGCGGTGCGGATCCTGCGGCTCGCACCGGGCTCGGTGATCCGCGAGCACCGCGACGATGGCCTCACGCTCGAGAACGGCGAGGCGAGGCTGCACATCCCGCTAGCGACGAACGACGATGTCGAGTTCTACCTGGACGGCGCGCGCGTCATCATGCGACCGGGCGAATGCTGGTTCCTCGACTTTTCGCGCCCGCATCGCGTGCAGAACCGAGGGCGCGCCGATCGCATCCATCTGGTGATCGATTGCGGCGTGAACGAGTGGCTCACGGCGCAGATCGCCGCGGGGACCGTTCCCGAACGGAGCGCCCCCGCACGGTCGGCCCAGGAGCACTTCGCGCTGTTTCGCGACTGGGTCCTCGAGCGCGACGACGCGCAACATGCATTGCTCGCCCTCCCCGAAGCTGAAGCCTTCACGGCGAGGTGCATCGAGTTGGGCCGCTCGCACGGCTTCCTATTCGGCGAGGAGGAGGTCCGCGCGGCGATGACGCGCGGGCGCCAGGCGTGGCTCATGCAGTGGATGTTGTAGGTGCACGCCTCGCGCTTCGAAGGCTGGCTTCCCATCCGCGTGTTCTGGCAGGACGGAGCACCGCGGCTGGACTGGTGCTATTTCGGTGACCAGCGCCTCACCGATCCCTTCTTCCGGGGCAGCGTCGGCGAGGCGCTGAACCATCCCTTCAACCTGGCCTTTCGCCGCGAGACGCCGATCGACGCGCTCGAGGAACTGCGCGAAGCGCGGCCGGGCCTGGAGCCCACGGCCTTCCTGTTCCACGCTTCGCGGTGCGGATCGACGCTCGTCTCGCAAATGCTCGCGGCCCTGGGCACCCACATCGTGATTTCCGAGCCGCCGACGATCGACTCGGTGCTCCGCGCGCACTACTTCGCACCCGTGGACGACGACACCCGCATCCGCTGGTTGCGCGGGCTCGTCTCGGCGCTGGCGCAGCCGCGGCACGGCGAGACCCGCTTCTTCGTGAAGCTGGACGCATGGAACGTGTTCGAGCTCGCCGTGCTGCGCAAGGCTTTTCCGCGGACACCCTGGATCTACCTCTATCGAGACCCCCTCGAGATCGCGGTCTCGCAGATGAAGGAGCGAGCCGCCTACATGATCCCCGGGGTGCTGGGACCCGCGCTGCAATTCTTCGATCCGCGGGAAGTCTCGACCATGCCGCACCCGCAATTCGTGGCGCGCGTGCTGGGAAAGATGCTCGAGGCGGGCAACACCGGTTGCAACGACGCGGGCGGCATCGCGCTGCACTACGCCGAGCTTCCCGGGGCGTCATGGAACCGGTTGCGCACGACCCTGGGCATCGACGACGGCCCGCGCGCGCTGGAGCTCATGCAGGAAGCGGCGCGACGGCACGCGAAGCATCCGCACTTCGAGTTCGTGCCCGACTCGCAGCGCAAGCAGAACGAGGCGAGCCCGGATCTGCGGCGCGTGGTCGAGCAATGGGCGGGCCCGGCCTATCGGGCGCTCGAGCGAACCCGCGCAACGCGCGAGCCGGCGGCGCAACCGGGCTGATACCATCCACTCCCGCCCACCGCCGACGCGCGACGCCATGCTGCCTGACGACCTCCTGCTTCGCACCTTCGCGTGGGACCAGGCCAAGGACCTGGCGGGAGACAAATTCCAGGTCTTTCCCGAGGGAAGCGATCCGTTGGTGCTGGAAGTGATCGAGGTCCTCCCCGGCCGGCCCGGGCCCTTCACGCAGTTCTCGGTGATTTTCCGCGGGCCGCCCGCACCGCTCCTGCCGCAGCGCACCTACCGTTTCAGGCATGAGCGGCTCGGTGATTTCGCGATCCTCATTTCCGCGGTCGAGCGCTCCGCGGGTGCGATCGAATACGAGGCGTGCTTCGCGCATGAGGCTTGAGCCGGGCGCGACGCCCATTCCCGGCATCACGCTGCGCGAAGCCTTGCCCTCCGACGAAGGACTGCTGAGGCGACTCTATCGCAGCTCACGCGAGCCCGAGCTCGACGCAGTCCAGTGGTCGGATGCGCAGAAGGCGGCATTCTGCGATTCGCAATTCGCGCTGCAGGACCGGTTCTATCGCGACAACTATGGCGGGATGCAGATGCTGGTGATCGAGCGCGATGCGGCGCCTGTCGGCCGGCTCTACGTACATTCGACGCCCGCCGAGCTGAACCTCATGGACATCACCCTCGACCCGGCGGTGAGGGGCCAGGGGCTGGGGACCTCGCTGATCGAGTGGGTGCAGCGTGAGGCGGGCCGCGAGGCCCGCCAGATCATCCTGCACGTCGAGATGTACAACCGGGCGCGTGCTCTCTACCGGCGCCTGGGGTTCGAGGAGGCGACCTCCGAGGGAATCTACCTGCTGATGCGCTGGAGGCCTTGCGTCAAACCCGGTTGAACACGGCTTCCACGATGTCGCCCTGCGCGGACTTGGGGCTCACGAACATCACGAATTCGCCCATCCGCGGGTGACGGACCCGGTAGGTGAGCTGCTCCAGCCCACCCGGCGACTGCACCTTGAACACAGCACGGAACCGATGCTCGGACTCGCGGTTCGTCGTGGCGGTTGGAAGCGGCTCGACCTTCGTGAGCCTTGCGATCGTTTCGCTGACCGCGTGCTTCTCGAACACGAAATCCTCTCCGATCTCACGCGCGAACACCGATCGCGTGAGCCCCGAGGGCAGGACAGCCGCTGCGGCAACCGCAGTCGCGCCGCCTCCGGCCGTGGCCGCGGAAATGGCGCCGGCGAGGCGCAGGAAGCTACGGCGATCGCTTGTCATATGGTCTCCGTAATATTCACTGGACGCGCGGGCGGATATGGTCCTACAGTTGCGCGTTCAGGGAGAGGATAACGCATGTCCCAACCGTTCGTGGGTGAAATCCGGATGTTCGCCGGCAGCTTTGCCCCGCTAAACTGGGCATTCTGCAACGGCCAGCTGATGGCCATCGACCAGAACCAGGCACTCTTCGCGCTGATCGGCACGACCTACGGCGGAGACGGCCAGGTCACCTTCGGCCTTCCCGACTTGCAGGGTCGCGTCCCGATCCACCAGGGAAATTTCCAGGGCGAGCCGTTCGTGATCGGCCAGGAGAGTGGCAGCGAGACTGTAACGCTCACGTCACCTACGATGCCGGCGCACACCCACGTGCTGAGCGTGTCCCCCAATCCGGGCCACGTGTCGGATCCGAGCGGCGCGCGCATCGCGGCCGACCGTGACTTCCCGGCTTTTGGCCCATCCGCGGATACGGGCAGCATGACGCCGATGCAGGTGCAGACGGTCACCGCCTTGGGCGGGAGCCAGCCGCACAACAACATGCCGCCTTACCTCTGCGTGAGCTTCATCATCTCGCTCTTCGGCGTCTTCCCGTCCCGGAACTGACCATGGCCAATCCCTTTCTCGGCGAGATCAAGATGGTCCCCTTCAATTTCGCTCCGAGGGGTTGGACGTTCTGCAATGGGCAGCAGTTGCCCATCAACCAGAACCAGGCGTTGTTCTCGCTGCTGGGTACGACTTACGGCGGAAACGGCGTCACGACCTTCGCGCTGCCCAACCTCCAGGGATGCACGCCGCTGCACTTCGGCTCCACTCCAGGCAGCTTCTACCAGATGGGCCAGATCGGGGGAGAGGTCGCCCATACGCTCTCCTCGAGCGAAATGCCGGCCCACAGCCACTTGATCCAGGGGGCGACGCGCCCCGGAACCGCGACCGCGCCCGGAAACAATGTCCTCGCGGCGCACCGCGGCGGATACGCCAACGCCTCCGATGCGCCGACGGTCGGCCTCAACTCCCGCGCCGTATCCTCGGTCGGCGGCAACCAGCCGCACAACAACCTGTCGCCGTATCTCGTGATCAGCTTCGTGATCGCGCTGACCGGCGTCTTTCCTTCCCGGAACTAGCGCCATGTCCGCGCCCTTCCTCGCAGAGATCCGCATCTTCGGCTTCAACTTCGCGCCCCGCGGCTGGGCGCTGTGCAACGGGCAACTGCTGCCGATCTCGCAGAACACCGCGCTCTTCTCGCTGATCGGAACCTTCTACGGCGGCAACGGCCAGTCGAACTTCGCCCTTCCGAACATGCAGGGCAACTTCCCGATGCATTGGGGGAACGGGCCCGGCTTGAGCCAGCACGTCGTCGGCGAGACGGGCGGCGAACCCGTGCACTCGCTCTCCGTCGCCGAGATCCCGAATCACAACCACCTGGTGCAAGCGCCTCCGGAGTCGACACCGGTGCAGTCGCCGTCCGCCGGCTTCCTCGGCACGTCCGCCGCCAAGCCTTACGACACCGGCACGCCGAACGCCGGGCTCGCGCCGGACTCGGCCGGGATTACCGGCTCCTCGATCGCGCACAACAACTTGCCGCCTTACGTTGCCGTGAACTTCTGCATCGCCATGCAGGGTATCTTCCCCGCCCGTAACTGACGAGAGCCGCGATGCGAAACCCGACGTTCGCCTTCTTCCTGCTGCTCCTCGGCGCTGGTTCCTCCCATGCTGCGCTGGACACGGGAATGGTGCAGAAAGCCCTCGCGGGGCGCGGCGACCGGTTCATCGAGGTGCCGCAGTCGCGCGGCGGCGCGTCGTACGTGGCGAGCTCCTCGGCACAGACGATGCGATTCGGCGAGAGCGGCATCGAGATTCGCCCGCGTTACGCCAGTTCCGCGTCGCTCCAATACGAGTTCGCGGGCGCGCGCCAGGTCGCCCCGGTCGCCTCGTCGCCCGCCTCCGGAATCCTCTATCACTGGTTCGTCGGCTCCCGCGACAACTGGGCCCATGACCTGAAGAGCTATTCGCAGATCGCCTACAGAGGCCTGTGGTCGGGCATCGACGCGACCTATTCGGGAGATGCGCACGGCCTGAAATACCACTTCGATGTCGCGCCGGGCGTGGACCCCGCGACGATCAGGATGACGGTGCGCGGAGCGAGCGACGCCCGCATCGCCGCCGACGGCGCGGTCGAGTGGACCGTCGCGGGCAAGGTCGTCCGCGACGAGCCTCCCGTGGCGTACCAGGGTGCGCCCGGCCACGAAGCGATCGTGCCCGCCGCTTTCAAGCTCGAGGCGATCGATGCCGCCACGTGGAGCGTTTCGATCGCGACCACGGGGTACGACAAGGCCAAGAGCCTCACGGTCGATCCGGCGTGGACGGCATTCGCCGGCCTGGTCGGAGGGAGCTCGGCAGACCAGGTCTATTCGGTCGCCCTCGACGCGCAAGGCAATACCTACGCGTGCGGCATCACCGCATCGCTGAACCTGCCCACGACGGCCGCCTTCGACACGTCCGCCGACGGCGATAGCGACGCCTTCGTCGTGAAGTTCAGCCCGCTGGGTGTCCCGGCCTTCGTCACGTACTTCGGAGGCGGCGGCTACGACGCCTGCACCGGCCTCGCGGTCCATTCGGACGGCACGATCTACGTGACCGGCGCGACCCAGTCGACCAACTTCCCCTTCCTCGGCAGCTCGTCGGATTCCCGCCTCGCGCGGACCAAGGCAGGAACGGACCGCGACGCGTTCGTCGCCAAGTTCACCGCGGCCGGCAACGCGCTCGTATTCTCGGGCGTGCTGGGCGGCGCCGGCGACGACCAGTCCAACGCGATAGCGCTCGACGGCAGCGGCAATGCCTATATCGCCGGCTACAGCACTTCCGCCGCGGGCTTCCCGGCCGTCGCCGGCCCCTCGCTCGCGTTCAACGGAACGATGGACGCATTCGTGGCACGCATTGCGGCCGATGGCACCACCGTGCCCTTCGCCGGATTCATCGGCGGCAACGGCGACATCGGCGCCGCTCACGCGATCGCCGTGGGCGGCGACGGCAGCGTCTACGTGGCAGGCGAGACGGACTCGACCACCGGGCTTCCGGTGGCCACTGCGATGCGCACGCTCACCAGCGCCGGCGGAGACGCCTTCGTCGCGAAGATCGGTACTTCCGGCTCGCTCGCGTGGTTCGCGCTGCTCTCGGGCACCTCCGCCTCCTCGACCGGCATCGATCGCGCACTCGCGTTGGCGATCGACCCGGCGGATGGCAACCTGCTGGTGGCCGGCGAGACGGACTCGGACAATTTCCCGGCCAACGACGCCGGCGCGAGGCTCGTCGCGGGTGGTGCGCAAAGCACGCGCTCCGGTGGAATGGACGGCTTCCTGGTGCGCATGAACACCTCGGGCACGGCGGTCCTCGCCGCGACCTATCTCGGCGGCACGGCCTTCGACACGGCCGAGGGCGTCGCGGCCGACGGCCAGGGCGGCGTCTACGTGACCGGCACGGTCGCCGCATCCTCCTCGAGCTTTCCCACCGCGGCCAGCAATGGGTTGAGCACCGCGCGCCTGGGTGCGCAGGACGCGTTCCTCGCGAAGCTCACCGGCTCGTCGCTCGCGCTGGCCTATTCCGGCTTCCTTGGCAGCAACGTGAGCGGCTCGTCGGTCGACGACGCGATGCACGCGATCACCGCGTCGCAGGAAGCGCAGAGCGTCCTCGCCCTCGGCGGCGCCACCAGCGCGGACGCGTCCGGATTCACCGCGAGCAATGGCACGGCGCTCGTAACCGGTGGCACCAACGGCGTCGCGATTCGCATCGCGCCCTACCACACGCCGCTTTCGATGGCGGCCATTTCGGGAACGCCGCAGCACGCCACGATCAATTCGGGCTTCGGCCTGGCGCTCAAGGTCCGGGTGATCGATTCGGACGGTGCGGGCATCCCGGGCATCAGCGTGACGTTCACCGCACCCGGCAGCGGCGCGAGCGCGGCGCTCGTGCCGTCGATCCCGGTCACCACCGACGCTTCGGGAATCGCGCAGGTGAGCGCCACTGCCAACGGCACCGCCGGCGGTCCCTATACGGTGAGCGCCTCCGCGAACGCGACCGGCATACTTCTCTCGGGCAGCTTCTCGCTCACCAATGACAAGCTCCCGCAATCGATCAGCTTCGGCACGCTGCCCGATCGCACCTACGGCGATGCGCCCTTCACGATCTCCGCGACGGCCGACTCCGGCCTCGCCGTATCGTTCAGCGCCGGCCCGGGCGGGGTGTGCAGCGTCCTCGGCAACAGCGTGACCATCGTTGGCCCGGGCACCTGCACGGTGCAGGCCGACCAGGCCGGCGATGCGACGCACGCCGCGGCGGCACCGGTGCAGCAGCCGTTCAACGTGGCCAAGGCTTCGCAAACCATCAGCTTCCCGCAAGTCGCCGCGCAGGCCTTCACGCCGGGCGGAACCTTCGCCGCCAACGCGACCTCCTCCGCGTCGCTCACCGTGACGCTCTCGACGACCTCGAGCGCGTGCACGACGCTGGGGGGCAGCTCGGTGCGGATGAATTCCACGGGCACGTGCACGATCACGGCGTCGCAGTCCGGCAACGCGAACTTCGCGGCGGCCACATCGGTGACGCAGGACATCGGCATCCACGCCGCGCCGGGCCACACGGCCGACTTCGACGCCACGGGCAAGGGCGACCTCCTCTGGCAGAACGCCGACGGGCGCGCCGCGGTCTGGCTGATGAATGGGCTCGCCGTCACGTCGTCGGCGGAGATCCTGCCCGCGGGGACGGGCTTCCACGTCGTGCAGGTCGCCGACCTCGACGGCGATGGCAAGGCGGACCTCGTCTGGGCGCATCCCGACGGGCGAGTCGTCGTGTGGATCATGGATGGCTTCGCGCATGGTGCGAAAGCCACGCTCGTCCCGGCGGCGAGCGGCTGGTCGGTCGTGGCCGCGGCGGATCTCGACGGGGACGGCAAAGCCGATCTCGTCTGGCAGCACACCGATGGCAGCATCGCGGTCTGGACGATGAATGGCGTGACGCGCGTGGACGGCGCGACCATCCTGGGCGCCGGGACCGGCTGGTCCGTCACGCGCACCGCCGACTTCGACGGCGACGGCAAGGCCGACCTCCTGCTCACCAACACGGACGGGCGCGTCGCCATCTGGCTCATGAACGGCACGACGGTTCGCTCGTCGACCGAGATCATGCCCGGCGGCACCGGTTGGAGCGTGGTTGCTACCCCGGACCTGAACGGCGATGGCCGCGCCGATATCGTGTGGCACAACACCGACGGCTCCGTGAATGCGTGGCTCATGAACGGCGCGGCAACGCTTTCGACCGCGCCGATTCTCGCCGCCGGAACTCCTTGGAGCGTGTCGCTCACCGGCGACTTCGACGGCGACGGCATGGATGACATCCTCTTTACAGAGACCAACGGGAGTGCGGCGATCTATCTAATGAACGGCACGGTGCCCAAGCAGACGACGCAGATCCTCAACGCGGGTGGCGGCTGGGCACCGGCGAAGCTGCGCGACCTGGATGGCGACGGCAAGCTCGACATCGTCTGGCAGAACGCCGATGGGCGCGTCGCGGCATGGCTCATGAATGGCGCGACGATGGTTTCGGGCGGCGACCTCATCGGGACCGGCACCGGCTGGAGCATTTCCCCGGCAGCACCGTAACCGCTTCTTGCTCGTGATGTCGGAGGCCGCCGACAGAATTCTTCGGCGGCCTTCTGCACCATGGGCCCATGAGACTACGCACCTGCCTGGCCGCGCTCTTCATCGCGGCGACCCCCCTTTCCGAAGCACAGACGCTTTCCACGACGCTCACCACCGGTAGCGGCACCGGAGGGGTCGCGATCGACATCACCACGAACAAGATCTACGTGGTGAACGAGTTCGACGACAACATCTCGGAGATCGACGGCGTCACCAACGCGTTCACGCAGATCGCGCTCGGCACCGGCGTTCGCCCGCAGCACGTCGAAGTGAACCCCGTGACGCACAAGATCTACGTGAACGGCGGCGACGCGAACGTTTACGTGATCGACGAGGCGACGCACGCCGTGGTCGCGCTGCCGGTCGGCAGCACCGGACCCATGGCGATCGATCCCGTGACGAACAAGATCTACATCGTGCGCCAGAGCACCGCCGCGACCGATGAAGTGAGCGTGCTCGACGGAGCCACCAACACCTGGTTCACCTGGGGCACGGATTCCTTCCAGCCCAACGAGCTGTCGCTGGATCCCCTGCGCAATATCGTTTACGTGAGCCACTACGCCACCGGCAGCGTGGCCGCCATCCCCGGCGACTCGACCGAAGACCAGCCCCATCCGCCCACCATCAATGTGTGGACGAAGCCCATGGCGCTCGTCGTGAACCCGGTCACGAACCTGATCTACGTGATCAACAACGACAGCCGCGGGCCCATCAACATCCTCGACGGCGCGAACTTCCAGCCGAACACCGGCACCTCGCTCGCGCCGGCGGGCCACGCGGTCGGCGCACGCGTGATCGCGGTCAACACCGTCACGAACAAGATCTATGCCGCCTTCGACAACGAGATCATCAAGATCGACGGGGCGACCAACGCCCTCACCTTCATTCCCGTGGGCTCGACGCCGGGCTCCGGTGCCCAGGCCATCGCGATCAACACCTTCACGAACAAGGTCTACGCGTCGCTGGACGACGGAAGCGTCGCCGTGATCGACGGCGACAGCAACGCCGTGACGACGCTCGCCGGACCGGCCGGCCCGCCCCTCTACATCGGCGTGAATCCCATCACCAACAAGGTGTATGCCGTGGGCGCCGACGTGTACGTGATCAACGGCGCCGAGGGAATATCGTCCGTTCCCATGCCGCTCACCACGTCCATCTCGACGCTGGCCGGCGACACGAGCGGGCCGAACGCCTCGTTCACCTTCACCGCCTCGAGCACGTTCTCTCCGACCGCCACCGCGGTGCGCACGGTGTACTACCAGCTCGATTCGACGCTGGGCGCCTGGACAGCCGCCAATGGCGCCGGGCCTTTCACGGCGACCACGTCCGCGCTCCCCGCGGGGCCGCACACGATCCATGCCTTCGCCGCCGATTCGCAGGAGTCGCCGACGATCATGAACGAAACATCGGCGAGCCCGTTGATCGGCACGATCGCTTCGTACTCGTTCACCGTCGTCGCGGGCACGCGCAAGGTCGCGAGCGATTTCGACGGCGACGGAAAGAGCGACATCGCCTGGAGCAACGCCGACGGCCGCGCGGCCGTGTGGCTGATGAACGGTCTCGCGCCCTCTTCGAGCGCGGAGATTTTGGGCGCTTCCACCGGCTGGAGCGTGGCGCGCGTGGCCGACCTCGACGGCGACGGCAAGGCGGACATCGTCTGGCAGAACACCGACGGCCGCGTCGCCATCTACTTGATGAACGGCACGGCGCCCGCGACCTCGCAACAGATCCTGAATGCGGGCGCCTGGAGCGTGGCGGGCGCGGCCGACCTGGATGGCGACGGCAAGGCGGACCTTCTTTTCCAGAACGCCGACGGAAGCGTCGCGGCATGGACCATGGATGGCGCGACCGTGAAGGCGGGCGCAACGCTCGTGGGGCCCGGAAGCGGCTGGAGCGTCGCGGCGACCGCGGACTTCGACGGCGACGGAAAGAGCGACATCGCCTGGCAGAACACCGACGGGCGCGTCTCCCTATGGCTCATGGATGGGCTCACGGTAAAGGCGAGCTCGAAGATCCTCGACGCGGGCTCGGCCTGGAGCCTCACCGCGGCGGCGGACCTGGACGGCGACGGCAAGGCGGACATCGTCTGGACGAACGCCGACGGCAGCGTCGCTGCGTGGCTCATGGACGGCCTCGCGACGAAGAGCGGCGCCACGATCGTGGGCCCGGGCACCGGATGGAGCGTGACGCGCACCGGCGACTTCGACGGCGACGGCGACGCCGATATCGTTTTCACGCATACGGATGGAAGCGTCGCCATCTACCTCATGAACGGACTGGTACCCGCGACCACTACGCAGATCCTGAACGCGGGGAGCGGTTGGAGCGTGAAGCGCATCGCGGACGTGAATGGCGACGGCAAATCGGACATCGTCTGGCAGCACTCGGACGGGCGAGCCGCGATATGGCTCATGGACGGCGCGACGATGGCGAGCGGATCGGAAATTCTCGCCGCCGGAGGAGGCTGGAGCGTCATCGACATCGCCCGCTAGCATCTTTCCCGGCGCAAGTCTGTCAGTGGCGCCGGCCGGGCGCGGGGTTCACGAAAAAATTTGCTTACATGGAACTTCCGGAATTCTGTTAACGTTTTTCCGCCAAAGCCGCGGTGCAACAAAATTGCATCCAGCGACAAACATCAACGGCGGTACAGAAATCCAGGGAGATCCCGTGAGAAAGTCCACTGCCCTTCAACGGGTTGCGCTGCTCTTTTCGTTCATTTTCTCAATTGCCGCCATTCCGGCGAGCGCAGCGCCGGTCGTGCCCAGGAACGTCGACGGCGCCCTCGCGACGGTCTATACCAACTACCTTCGCACGCTGAACATCTCGGTGCCCCAGCAGATCGGCACCGATACTCTCGCCGAATCCGCGGACAACTACCTCGCCGGCGCCCCGACGGACGCCCAGGGCCGCGTCAACGTGCTGGTCCACCTCTCCGGGACGCAAGCCCTCGCCCAGGTCGCCAACGCGCTCACCGCGACCGGCAAGTTCAAGCTCGCCTCGACATCCGCGCGCTATCGCCAGGGCGTGGTCGAGGGATGGATCCAGGTCGCCGACCTCCCCGCCATCGCGAAGGTGAAGGGCGTTCGCACGGTCGCCATGTCGATCCGGCCGGTCTACAACATCGGCGCCGTGACCCAGCAAGGCGTGGTCCAGCACCGGGTCGACCAGATCGCGGGCAGCTACGACGGCACGGGAATTTCGGTCGGGGCCCTGTCCGACAGCTTCAACAACACGACCATCGTTGGAGCGGGCGGCACGACCATCCACTATTCGGATGACATCGCGAGCGGCGATCTTCCCGGTCCCGGCAACCCGCTCGGCAACACCACACCGGTTTCCGTCCTCCAGGACAGCTCCGATTCGACCCAATCCGAGGACGAAGGCCGCGGGATGCTGCAGCTCGTCCATGACATGGCGCCCAAGGCGCGTCTTGCGTTCGCGACCGCCGGCGACAGCGAGCAGCAGTTCGCGGACAACATCCGCTCACTCGCCGCGCTCCCGGGAGCGCCCCGCATCTCGTCCGACGGCTTCAAGGCCGACATCATCGTCGACGACGTGATCTTCCTCAACGAGCCGATGTTTTCCGACGGCATCGTGGCCCAGGCCGTGAACGACGTGAACGCCGCCGGCGTCCATTATTTCTCTTCGGCTGGCAACCAACCCTCGACCCAGGGCTATTCGGGCACATTCAATTTCGTGGACCCGGCGACGCCCGTCGCCAGCATGGTCCCGGCCGGCCAGGTCCAGCCGCAGCTTTCCTCGGTCGCCCCTTTCTGCACGGGCGGCTACCACAACTTCGCCACCGACGGCAGCACGGATATCACCCAGACGCTGCGCCGCAGCTCCACCACGGGCTCCAGCGTGAGCGGCGTCCAGATGATGTTCCAGTGGGATGACCCGTTCGACAAGAACATCCCCGGCACGACGACCTCGCAGCAGACTGGAACCTTCACCGGCACCGAGCTCACCTACACGGTATCCGTGACGTCGGGCGTGCCGACGCGCGTTTCGGTGTTCGCGATCAACGCCTCGGCCTACGACGCGATCGTCACCATCCAGGACGCGGACGGCAACGTCATCGTCGACCACCAGGACACCGGTACGGACGAAAACGTCTACTTCACCCCCGCGACGACGGGCAATTACTCCGTCATCCTCGACGCGTTCAACGGCACCACCGGCGACTTCGAGGTCGACTCGGCGGACAACAGCATTCCCGGCATGACGACGGACTACAACCTCTTCTTCTTCGACGCCACGACGGGGGCGCTGCGCAACTTCGCACTCACGGACAACGTCGCGTTCAACGAGCCGTGGGAGTTCACGAGCACGTTCAGCTTCGGCACCGGCAAGGATTCCCTCCTGTTCGTGGTTTGCCGCGCGGCGACGACGGCTCCGCAGGCCAACCGCATCCGCTACGTGCTGTTCAATGGCAATTCCTCGGGCATCCTCGTGGTCCCGGGTGATTACTTCAGCTACCAGACCCCGATGACGTACGGCCACAGCACGGCGAAGGACTCGCATGGAGTCGCGGCCGTCGGTCCGTTCCGCCCGTACATCCCCGAGTCCTTCAGCTCTCCCGGCCCCGTGACGATCGTCTTCGACGCGGATGGCAATCGCCTGGATACGCCGGTGGTTCGCCAGCAGCCGACAGTCACGGCGATGGACGGCGGCAACAATACGTTCTTCATCAATGCGGCCCAGGACAGTGCGAGTGACGCGGATGCTTTCCCGAACTTCTTCGGGACCAGCGCCGCGGCGCCGAACGCGGCGTCCGTAGCTGCCCTCGTGCTGCAAGCCAACGGTGGGCCAGGCTCGGTCTCGATCGACGAGATGCACCGCATCATGCGCAGCAGCGTGATGCCCAACGACCTCGATCCGAATCACTCGGAAGCCGTGGTTCATGTGAACGGCGGCACGCTCACGATGACGGTCGATGCCGACGCGAGCAACACGAGCGCCGCCTATCCGTTCGGGCCGCTCGATCCCAACGTCATCAAGGCCGCCTACTCGGGCTCGGGCTCCATCGCCTCCATCACGTTCAATTCGCAGAACGCGAACGTGACGGGCGGCAACGTGAACCAGGTCTTCCCGGGGCTGGTGTTCGACACGCGCCCGGCCGCGTCGGGCGGACTGCCCTTCACGCTCGGCAAGCTGGTCGGCCTCAGCGGCGGCAACGTGAGCGCGTCGTTCAGCAACCAGGCCGGCTCGCCCTCGGTCACGGGCCAGTTCCAGACCATGACGGTGAGCTTTACGCCCGGCACCTTCACCGACGGGCGCTCCGTCGCGTTCAACGTGGATCGCGATGAGCAGCACACGGCGAGCCTGTCGGCTCCTGCAACCGCCGGCGGCAACTCCGCGGACGAGTGGGGTGCCCAGGTCGAGATCCCGGCAACCACCATCACGCCGGGCGGCATGGCCTTCACCGGCACCATGGCCGACGGCTCGACGTTCTCGGGCACGTTCGTGAACAAGATCGGCTCCGGGTATTCGTCGCTCACGGGCTACGGCTTCCTCGATGCCGAGAAGGCGACGGGGTTCGACCCGAACAACGTGACGTTGACAGTGGCCGCCACGGGCACCGGCGCGGGCACGATCACGTCGTCGCCGTCGGGCATCGATTGCCCGACCACGTGCACCGCCGACTTCCCCTCGGGCAGCCAGGTCATTCTCACGGCGACACCCGCCTCCGGGTCTTATCTTGCAGGGGGAACGGGATGCGACAGCGATAGCGCCGGGCCCAACACCTGCACGATCGACTCGATCACGCTTCCGAGGACCGCCACTGCGGAGTTCACGCTCCTCACGGCGCCGGACTCGCCGACCAGCGTGAGCGCGCTGGCCGGCGACGGCCAGGCGACGGTGTCGTTCACGCCGCCCGGGTATGACGGCGGCTCGCCCATCACGGGCTACACCGTCACGTGCGGCACGGCATCCACCGTCGTCAGCTCGCCGCCGGTTGTGATCAGTGGGCTCACCAACGGCACGTCGTACAGCTGCTCGGTGGTCGCGACCAACGCGGCTGGCGATAGCTATCCGTCCGGCTCCGTCTCGGTCACCCCGGCCACGATCCCCGATGCACCTAGCATCGCGTCGGTCACTCCGGGCAATGGCACCGTGACGGTCGCGTTCACGGCGAACGGCAATGGCGGCAACGCCATCACGTCGTACACCGCCACCTGCGGCGCGCAAAGCAATGGCGGTGCGTCCTCGCCCATCGTGGTGTCGGGCCTGACGAATGGCGTCGCGGTGACCTGTACCGTCACGGCGACGAACAGCGTCGGCACGAGCGTGGCGTCCACGGCGTCGGCAAGCGTCACGCCGAGCTCGCCCGTGAACCTTACGCGCGGTGACTTCGACCACGACGGCAAGGGCGACCTGCTCTTCCACAACACGGATGGACGCACGGCGATCTGGCTGATGAACGGAGTGGCCATCGCGGGCAGCGCGGAGATCTTCCCCGGGGGCACCGACTGGCAGGTCTCGCAGATCGCCGATCTCGATGGCGACGGCAAGTCCGACCTGGTCTGGACCAACCCCGACGGACGCATGGCGGTCTACACGATGAACGGCACCACGCCCACCGGCACCAACCAGCTGCTCAACGCCGGTGACGGATGGACCGTGAAGCATGCGGTGGATCTCGATGGCGACGGCAAGGCCGACCTCATCTTCCAGAACACCGACGGCACGCTCGCGGCCTGGCTGATGAACGGCACGGCCATGACCTCGGGCTCCACGCTCCTGGGCGCGGGTTCCGGCTGGAGCATCACCCAGACCGGCGACTTCGACGGCGACGGCAAGAAGGACCTGTTGTTCACGCACAGCGACGGACGCGTGGCCATCTGGACCATGAACGGCCTCACCCCGACCGCGCAGACGCAGATCCTCAACGCCGGAACCGGTTGGCACGTCTCGCACGTGGCCGACCTGGATGGCGACGGCAAGAGCGACATCGTCTGGGAGAACGACGACGGGCGCGTGGCGGTGTGGCTGATGAATGGCACCGCGATGGCGAGCGGCGGCGAGATCCTGGGTGCGGGCACGGGCTGGAGCGTCAAGCGCGTCGGTGACTTCGATGGCGACGGCAAGGCCGATCTCCTCTTCGAGCACACCGACGGGCGTGTGGCGATCTACCTGATGAATGGCCTTACGCCGACCGCTACGACGCAGATCCTGAATGCCGGCTCCGGCTGGCATGCGGCGCGGGTTGCCGACGTCGACGGTGACGGCAAGAGCGACATCGTCTGGGAGAACGACGACGGTCGCATCGCCGTGTGGCTCATGAACGGCACCACGATGTCGAGCGGCGGCGAAGTGCTGCCTGCCGGCACCGGCTGGGCCGTCACCAAGGTGAGCCAGCCCTAAACCACAACAGCAACAACGGTCCTCGACGGCCGCCTTCGGGCGGCCGTTTTTTTTGCCGCACTTCGTGCTCCATCCGGACTACTCCGTAGCTTGTCGTGACGCCTGGAACGTAGGATCGCGCAACGCATGGCGTAGGCGTGGTCAAACCGTGCATGACCTTCCCCAAAGCGGTGACCTTTGCCCTCGCGGCGATCGCGGGCGCTTGCGCGTCCTTCCAGGCTTTTGCCCAGGCCAGCGCCGCGCGCGCCGTTCCCACCTACGAAGCGGCCGGGATCTATTGGGCGAATAGCGCAGCCACGGCCGCCACCGGATGCCAGGTGCAGTTCCGAAAATCAGGGACCACCGCATGGACCCAGGGCCTCGACATGTGGCTCGACGCGCGCAACGCCGAATGCCGGGGCAGCATCGTGGGTCTTTCGCCGGGCACCTCGTACGACGTCCAGCTGAACCTCCCCGGCCAATCGCCCGCCAAGACGCTCACCTTCTCCACGTGGAGCAACACCAAGCCTGTCGCCAAGACAGTGACGGTGCAAAGCGGAAGCGGCACGCTCAACGTCACCGAGGGCGGCACCGCGAATGGCTATGTCGTCTACCAGGGCGCGACGGGTGCAACGCTCGACGCCAACAACGCGGCACAGTACAACGTGAGCATCAATGCCTCGTACGTGATCGTGCGCGGGCTTACGCTCAAGGGCGCGCAGCAGGACGCGGTCCGCATCTCGCCCAACTCGACCGACGTCATCGTCGAGGACAACGACGTGAGCGGCTGGGGCCGTTCGCGCTCGGGCAACCTGGGCGTCGACCTCGACTCCGGCATTCGCGCCGTCTGTCCCTCGACGTCCACGTCGGCATTCACGCGCATCACGATCCAGCGCAACGTCATCCACGATCCGCGCTACACGGCCAGCAGCTGGACGACCGGCCACCCGGCCGGCCCCCAGGCGCTCACGTTCAGCTACTGCGGCGGCAATAACGTGATCCGCCACAACGAGATGTACAGCACCAACGGCAACTACTTCAACGACGTGATCGGCGGCGAGGAGAACGACTCCAAGGCGGGCTTCCCCAACGTCGACAGCGACATCTACGGCAACCTCGTCGAGAATTCGTGGGACGACGGCATCGAGGCCGAAGGTGGCGACCAGAACGTGCGCATCTGGGGCAACTACCTCGACAACACGGGCACCGGCGTCGCCTCCACCATCGACTCGGTGGGTCCGCTCTACATCTTCCGCAACGTCTACAACCGCAGCCGCATCCTGCAGGGCTCGCCGCTCGACAACGACGACCGACAGGTGTTCTTCAAGTCGGGCTCGGATTCCGCGATGGGCGACGGGCGGCGCTACGTTTTCCACAACACGATGCTGCAGGCGACGCTCGCGGGCGTGACGTATGGCCTCGGCGCCTCGGGCGGCATCAGCGGAACGGGCCCCACGCAACTCGCGAACAACACGGTCTCCCGCAACAACATCTTCCAGAACTGGCGCACGTGGACCGCGTACTACGACATGGGCACGGGCAACGACCTCGCGTACGACCTGTATAACGGCACCGCCGGCGCGCCCGATTCCCACGGGATCCAGGCGACTCCCGTCTACGCGCCCGGCAATGGATGGACGAGCGAAGAGGCGGGCCAATACGCGCTCGCGGCGGGCACGCCGGGCTACGACCAGGGCGTGCGCATTGCGAACTTCAACGACGACTTCAAGGGCGCGGGCCCCGACGTGGGTGCGGCCGAAGCAGGCGCGGGCGCGATGAAATTCGGCGTCGCCGCCTCGGCGGGCTCCGCGGTCGGCTCGGGCACGACGGCCAAGTCCACCCAGCGCCAGCGTCCCGACTTCAACGCCGACGGCAAGGACGACCTAGTGCTCGCCAACGCCGACGGACGCACCTCGCTCGCCCTCATGAATGGAGCGGCCATCGCCTCGAGCGCGCAGGTCATGCCCGCCGGTTCGGGCTGGTCGGTCGCGCGAGTCGCCGATTTCGACGGCGACGGCAAGGCCGACCTCGTGTGGCAGCACACCGACGGCCGGGTCGCGATCTACCTCATGAACGGGACCACGGTGCTCTCGACCCGGCAGGTGCTCGACGCGGGCGGCGGATGGACGGTGACGAATACGCCCGACCTCGACGGCGACGGCAAGGCCGACCTGCTCTTCCAGAATGCCGACGGCAGCGTAGCCGCGTGGACGATGGACGGCACGAGCGTCACGGCCGGCGCGACATTGATGGGTCCCGGCACCGGCTGGAGTGTCGTCCTCACCGCCGATTTCGACGGCGACGGCAACGACGATCTTTTGTGGAAGCACACGGATGGTCGCGTCGCCATCTGGCTCATGAATGGCACGGCGGTGAAGGCCACCGGGCAGATCCTCAATGCCGCGAGCGGATGGAGCCCCGCGGCCGCGGCCGACTTCGATGGCGACGGCAAGGCCGACATCGTGTGGCAGCACGCCGACGGAAGCGTCGCGCTCTGGCTCATGAACGGTGCCGCCATGAAGTCCGGCTCGGGGATCCTCGGCGCGGGCACCGGGTGGAGCGTGGCGAAGACGGGCGATTTCAATGGCGACGGCAAGGCGGATATCCTTTTCCAGCACGCGGACGGTCGCGCGGCGATCTACCTGATGAATGGCCTCACGCCGACCTCGACGACGCAGATCCTCAACGCCGGCAGCGGCTGGCATGCCGCGGGCATTGGCGACGTGGATGGCGACGGCAAGAGCGACATTGTCTGGCGCCATGACGACGGCCGCATCGCCGTCTGGATCATGAACGGCGCCACGATGGCGAGCGGTGCGGAAGTAATGACCGCGAGTGGCGGCTGGACAGTTGCGACGGTGGGTCCGTGAATCGCATTGCAAGGGTAGGACGCAGGGCCCCTTCAGCGGCCTTGGCCGGTACAATCAGTGCCTATGCAAAGATCACGAATTGGCCGCATTGCCGGGCGAATCATGCTCGCGGCGGCGTTTGCGTCCTTGACCGCAGCCGCGCAGACACGCCTATATCTCCAGAGCGACCCCGGTGACAACGCAGGCGGCGGGGCAACTGCCACCTTCACGGCGCCAACCGATAGCTTTGCCGTAACGGCGCAATCGCAGAATCACTTCGGCATTTCCGTGGGCTCGTCGGGCGAGCTCGCGGCCGTCGATTTGTCGCTCCCCGACACATCGATGTTTGGATCAGGCCCGCACGAAGGCGCGACGACCTACCAGCCGGGATCCTCCGTCGTGGGCATCAGCGCAAGGCTCGGCTGGGGTGGATCGTGCTATCCCGTCACCGGTCGATTCGTGGTGCTGTCCGTCGCCTACGATTCGAACGGCCGGGTTTCGAGCCTCGCCGCGGACTTCGAGCAACATTGCAGCGGAATCGGCCCGGCTCTCTGGGGCGAGCTGCGCTTCAACTCGGCGGTTCCATTTTCCAGCGAACGGCCGGCCGGCTGGACCACGCCCGACCCGTACACGTTCGAGGGCCGCACGGGCCTCGCTCCTAACGGCGCCATCGTCGAGTCGGCGCCGACAACCATCTATGGAATCAATGCGCCCGCGCCGATCTCCATCATCAACGGGGAGTACAGCGTCAACGGCGGCCCCTATACAACCGCTGCCGGCACCGTGAATAACAAGGACACCATCCGCGTGCGGCGGGCGTCCCCAACATCGGCGGGCGCAAGCGCCTCCGCTACCGTCAATACCGGTAACTTTGGCGGAACCTTCACCCTCGTCGCATTCACGCCGGGCGTGCCACAAACCGGCTTCGTGGTGGATGGTGCCGACCTGTCGCTTTTCGCGCAACCGGGCGACTGGCGCTTCACGAACTACATCCAGGACAATGGCGTGAGTGTCGGGGCAAATCGCGGATCCGACACGGTCTTCGTGCAGGCGTTTCCCCCGACCAATTCCTCCGTTTCGGCGGGTGCATACGAGTCGGCGATTTTCATCGGCAACAACGCCGCCCCCTCGATCCTCATGAGCACCGCGCTTTCCGAATGTGGGAGCTCGAACGGCGGGCGCTTCGCGATACTCGAAATCGATATCGCGCAGCAGAAGCTCGCCATGGACTTCGAAGTTACCTGCAACTCCGGTCCTCCGATGTTCGGCGAGGTGCGTGTCAATTCGGCCATTCCATTCAACTTCCAGGTCACGACAGCCGACTCGACGCCGGATCCCATGGCGTTCATCTCCCCCGGCCTCGTTCGGGGCGGCACGACGGTAACGTCCAATTCGACGCGGATCTATGGGGTCAACGCCCCGGTTCCAATCTCGATCAGCGGCGCAGGCGAATACAGCCTCAACGGTGGAGCTTTCACCTCGCAACCCGGAACCGCTTCGGAGCTCGACGAGATCCAGGTCCGCGTCAAGGCATCGAGCGTCCCGGGCGCGACGCGCGAAGCCGTGCTCGATGCCGGAGGTGTCGCGGTCCACTTCCCGGTGGCCACGTATGGCCCCGGACAGCTTGTCACGGGCATGGCTTATCAAAGCGCGCCTGGAGATTTCATAGGCGGCGGCAAGTCGAGGACTCTGCCCGTACCTGCGAGCTATGTGACGGGCACTTCCTACGACGGCACCGGGGCCAGCGTCGTGGTGGCCTCGGCGGATGGCCAGTACTACACGTTACAGGTCAACGCCCCGAACTCGACGGCCCTCGCTCCGGGCATTTACGAGAACGCGCAGCAATTCGGCGGCGATCCATCGCGGCCGGTATTTTCCTTCGATGGAGAGGGCCACGGCTGCAACCTCGGCTATGGACGCTTCGTGGTCTACGAATTCTCGCGCAACTCCGACGAAAGCCTCGTAAGCCTGGCCGTTGATTTCGAGCAGCGCTGCGACACGGCGGACGCTCCGGCGTTGCGCGGGCAGATCCGGTTCAATTCGCGCTTCCCGCTTTCACCGCTCCTCACCGTGACCCGGCCGCGCGACCTCGACGGCGACGGCCGCGACGACATTGTCTGGCAGAACACGGATGGGCGCGCCGCAGTGTGGACGATGAACGGCCTCGCCCCGACCGCGAGCGCTGAAATCCTCGGCCCGGGCAGCGGATGGGTTGCGACGAACCAGGCGGACTTCGACGCGGATGGAAAGACCGACATCGTCTGGCAGCATCCCGACGGCCGGATGGCGATCTGGCTGATGAATGGAACCGTCCCCGTGGCGGGCCAGCAGTTGCTCAATTCCGGCGGTGGCTGGCACGTCTCGCAGGTCGCGGATTTGAACGGCGATGGCAACGCGGACCTCGTCTTCGCCAACTCGAACGGCTCGGTCGCGGTATGGACCATGGACGGCACGACAATGACGGGCGGAGGGACGATCCTCGGCCCCGGCACCGGCTGGACGGTTGCGTTCACAGGGGACTTCGATGGCGATGGCAAGGCCGATCTTCTCTGGACGCATCCCGACGGGCGCGCCGCCATCTGGATCATGAACGGCGCGTCGATCACTTCCACGAGGCAGATCCTGAACGCGGGAAGCGGTTGGACACCCGTACAGGTCGCCGACCTGAATGGCGACGGACGATCGGACATCGTGTGGCAGAACACCGACGGTCGCGCTGCCGCGTGGGTCATGAACGGCGCGGCGATCTTCGACAGCCGCGACATTCTCGCCGCCGGCACCGGATGGACCGTGGCGGGCGCCGCCGATTTCGATGCCGACGGCAAGGCCGATCTCGTCTTGCGGCATCCCGACGGACGCGCCGCGATTTGGCTCATGGACGGGACACTGCCCACGACAACGACGCAGATCCTCGAGCCCGGCACCGGCTGGGCGACCCAACGACTGGTCGACCTGGACGGCGATGGCCGGTGCGACATCGTTTGGCGTCACACCGACGGGCGATATGCGGCGTGGCTCATGCGAGGAACGACGATGCTGAGCGGCTCCGGGATCCTCGACCCGGGCACGGGCTGGAACGCCCTGCCCTGACGAGAAACAGTTTCTCAGACGGGAACTGCTAGACTCTTCTCGATCCGGGAGGGGGGGTCGAAAAATGACGAGATTCACGAGCCGGGGACTGCGCGCAGCCCTCGCCTGTGGCACGCTTTTCCTTTCCCTCGCGTCTCCCGCCGCGATCACGGGTCCCTTCACTCCCGGCAACTTGGTCGTCTACCGGATTGGCGATGGCTCCGGCTCCCTCAGCGCCAACGGAAATCCCGTGTACCTCGACGAGTACACGACCAGCGGTACGCTCGTGCGATCGATCGCGCTTCCGTCCACCGCGACCGGTGGTAACAGCCCGCTAGTCGCGAGCGGGACCGCCACCACCGACGGCCACCTCACACGTTCCGCCGACGGCACCTGCCTCGCGGTGCCGGGGTATGGACGCTCGTTGCCCAGCCCGGGAACGGGCAACCTCATCTCCGGAACCATGCTTCCCAGCAGCGGCGGTGGACCCATCCCCCGCGTCGTGGGCTACGTGACGAGCGCGGGGACCTTCAGCGTCACCACGATCCTCCTCGACACTGCCGTAGCCGACAACTTCCGGGCCGCCGCCACCGTGGACTGCACGGGGTATTGGGTCTCCGGCGGGACCGGTACCGAAGGCGGCTTGCGCTATGCGCTGCGCGGAGCGACAAGCTCTACGAGCCTCAGCGACGCCAATACGGCCTCCCTGCCCTTCCGCGTGGCGCAAATCTTCGACGGCCAGCTCTACGTCTCTGCCGCCAATCCGCAGCGCGGCGTGAACCAGGTGGGAACGGGCTTGCCCATGTCGGGGTCCCCAGCCGTCAACAAGCTTCCCGGATTCTCCGCGACCGCCCCCGTCACGACGACCAGCCCGTACGGTTATTTCTTCGCAAAGCTGGGCGACATCGGACCCGGTCCCGACACGCTCTACGTCGCCGACGACAGCACGATGGCCCTCACCAAGTTCTCGCTCGTGAGCGGCACGTGGGTGGTGAATGGAACCGTCGGCACCGCGAGCGATGCATATCGCAGCATCGTGGGCGTAGTAAGCGGCACCACGGTCACGCTCTACGCCGTGAGGGGCGGCAACCAGCTGGTGACCTTCACCGACAGCACCGGCTACAGCGGCTCCAGCACGGGCTGGACCGTCACCCCGACGCCGCTCGCAACGGCGGGCACCAACCAGGCCTTCCGCGGCGTCGCGTTGACGCCCGTACTCTCGGCAACGCCCGTCGTGGCAAGCGGCGGAACTGTGTCCCCCGCGACCGCACAGGCCGTGGCATCGGGTGCGCAGGTCGATTTCACCGTGACGCCGGATTCGGGCCATGAAGTCTCGGCCGGCGGGACATGCGGCGGCAGCTTCGTGTCCGACACGGTCTACCGCACGAATGCCGTGACGGCGAGCTGCCTCGTCACGTTCGATTTTCCGGTCCCGGTGATCTACACCGTGACATCCAGCGCGGGCGACCACGGGTCGATCGACCCGCTCGGCGACCAACCCATCGAGAGCGGCCATACGGCGCAGTTCACCGTGGAACCCGATTCCGGATACAGCGCGGATGTCGGTGGAACCTGCGGGGGAAGCCTCGTAGGCACGGCATACACGACGAACGCGATCACGGGCGACTGCAACGTCGTCGCGACTTTCTCGCCGCTGCCCTTCTACCCGGTCACGCCAAGCTCGAGCGCGCACGGCACGCTAAGCCCCTCGGACGTGCAATCGGTGCAGCAAGGCCAGTCCATCTCGTTCACGGTAACGCCCGAGGCCGGGTACCACGGCGCGGTGCGCGGCACCTGTCCCGGATCGTGGGCCGACGCCACGACCTACACGGTGAATGCCGTGAGCGGCCCCTGCTCGGTGCAGGCCACGTTCGCGCAGAAGCTCGTGCTGTTCGTGGGCAACAGCTACACGTTCGGGCGCGCGGACCCGGTGATGAGCTACAACGCCGCGAACGTGACGGACCTCACTTGGGCCATGTGGCTTGCGAATTCCGTCGGCACCAACGACGACGAGCCGCACCCGTGGGGCGGCATCCCCGGGATCTTCAAGAAGTTCGTGGACGAAGCGGGCCTCGATTGGGATGTCTCCATCTCCGCGCGGAATGCCGCGACGCTGCGAGGCCAATATCTCAACTCCAATGCCGCGAATTGGGACCTCCGCGGCAACGTAGCGACACAGCCCTACACGACGGTCATCCTGCAGGACCAAAGCGACGAGCCCCTCCCGGCAGGGCGCGGAGCCAACGCCGACCTCGCCTACTTCGACGCATATGTCGGCAAGCTCGTGCAGTGGACCCACGTGGGCGCAGCCGAGTCGTACACCGAATCGCAGCTCTTCGGTTCGAACGCCGATTGCCAGGCGCAGACGGGCGCTTCGTCTTCGGCGTGCGACACGGTGCGTGACATCTCGCCGGCGAACGTCAACGCCAGCGCCATGGCCGACGTGTATCTTTACGCGACATGGGCGCGACCCGACATGATCGCGCCCAACGGCACCACCGGCCCGTACTACACGCAGGGCGAAGGGCTCGAGGCGATGACCGCGGACCTGCAAGCCGCATACATCGGCGCGGCCCAGCAGCAAGGCGGCCAGGTGAAGGCCGTGAGCCCCGTCGGCAACGCGTTCCTCATCGCCGTGCAGCAGGGCTTCGCGATGCGCGACCCGTACGCTCCCGAGGCCGGCAAGCTCGACCTCTGGTACACCGACTTCTTCCATCCGAGCAAGTACGGCTCCTACCTGAGCGCGCTGGTGCAGTTCGCGATGATGACGGGGCTCGATCCCATGTCGCTCGGCGATGGCGAGCAGGCCGCCGCCGATCTCGGCATCGCGGCTGGAGATGCCACGGATCTCCAGCTCGTCGCGCACCTCGCCGTCGTGCCGAAAGCGCCGACGATCACGCATATCAGCGGCGGGAACGGCAGCGTGACCGCGCAGATCGGTGCGCCCGATACCTTTGGCGGGTTGCCGCTCACGGCCTATCGCCTCACGTGCAACGGGCAGTCCGTAGGAGGCGCGGGCTCGACCCTCACGCTCTCGGGCGTTTCAAACGGGCAGGAACTCACCTGCACGGCCGCCGCGCGCAACAGCGTGGGCTACGGCAGCGAATCGGCGCCGGCGACGGTCACCGCTTCCGTGGGTGTCGTGGTCGACGATTTCGACGGCAACGGCCGCTCCGACATCCTTTTCCAGAACAGCGACGGCCGCGTGAACCTTTGGCTCATGAATGGGATGGCGCATGCCGGCGGCGGTCCGCTCCTGGGCCCCGGGACCGGCTGGAGCGTGGCCGCCCTCGCGGACCTCGACGGCGACGGCAAGTCGGACATCACCTGGTGGAGTGACGACGGCCGCATCGCGGCTTGGACCATGAACGGGGCGTCGATCGGCTCTTCCGCCGAGATTGTTTCCGCCGGATCGTGGTCGGTCGCCGCGGTGGCGGACCTGGACGGAGACGGCAAGGCCGACCTCATCTTGTACAACGGTGATGACGGTAGTTATGCCGCCTACCTCATGAACGGATCGTCCGTCACGGCGGGCGCGACCCTGATTCAGGGCAACCACGTAACAGCATGGTCGCTGGCGGGCAGCAACTACTCCTACTCGCAGAACCTGCCGACGGGACCCTTGGGCTCGACACTCGTTTGGCAACACGTCGACGGCCGGGTGGCGATCTGGCAGATGAACGGACTGGCCCTCGCCAGCTCGGCGGAAGTGCTGGGGCCCGGTACGGGCTGGCACGTCGCGCGGGTGGAAGCCGATGGTCCGCGAACGAAAATCATCTGGTTGCATGGCGACGGACGCGTCGCGCTCTGGGATGTCCAGGGCACGTCGGTGATCGATAGCGCCGAACTGATCGGCGCCGGAACGAACTGGAAGGTGATCGGCACCGGCGACTTCGACGGCGACGGCAACCGCGACCTGCTCTGGGCCAACGATGACGGCCGCGTTGCGATCTGGCTCATGAACGGCACGACGGTGCTCGCGACCGCGGAGATCCTCGAAGCGGGGACGGGATGGAGCGTTCGTCGCGTCGACGACCTCGACGGCGATGGGAAGTCGGACCTTGTGTGGCAGAAGAGCGACGGGTCGGTGGCCGTATGGTTGATGGACGGAACGTCGATGCGTTCCGGAACCACCGTGCTTGGCCCCGGCCCCTGGAGCGTAAGGCCGGCCGCACCGCCTGCACTGCCGCTAGCGGGCTAGCGTGGCATTTCGCAAGGGCTCCCCTAGCGGGCCCTTGCGAAAATGCAGTGCACGCCGAGGTGCCCGTCGTCGCCCGTGGGCAGCACGATCACCGGATGGCCCGAATAGCGCGAGACCAGCGCGAAGAAGTGATTCAGGTCGTAGTCGTACATCTGGATCGTGCCTTCCGGGGGCGTCGAGTCGCTCTCCACGAGGTCCGTCATCGTGGCCCCGTCGCGCCGGTAGAACTGGGCGGCCGGCACCTCGTGCTGCATGAGCCCCCGCGCCTTCGCATAGGTGACCTGGAGCGAGGCCACGCCGCCGATGCGCACCCGCTCGATCAGCCTTCGCACCAGGCGCATGCCGCGCTCGGGTGGAATGTGCTGCAGCACGATGAACGCATTCACGAAATCGAACTCGCCCTGCGCCCCCTTCAGCTCGTCGTCGCCCAGGACCAGGCGGATGTTCGTGACGCCCGCGAGCTTGGCGTTGCCGCGGCAAAGCTCGAGCATTTTCGGCGCCACGTCCACGCCCACCGCCTGCTCGCTGTAGCGGGCGAAAGGAATGAGGAGCCTGCCCACTCCGCATCCGAAATCGAGCACGCGGCGTAGCCGAATCTCAGGGTCCAGGTGGTGACGCACGAGGCCCAGGATGTCCGCCACGAACTTTTCCCCGGTCGCCATGAATTCCGCGACGCGGGCCTTGGACATCTTGTCCTTGTGATAGCGCTCCTGGCTGAGGACGCCCCAGAACGGATCGCGCTCCGCGATGCGCGCCCAGTCCTTGTCGGTGTCGCGTTTCGTCATGCCTTCGCCAGCGCTTCGAGAAGCGTATCGGCCTGCCTTCCCAGCGCGCCCGGATTCAGGCGCTCGCGCACCGAAGCGCGTCCCGCGGCTCCGAGCGCGGAGCGCCGCTCGCGGCTCCCCAGCGTTCGCATGAGGCTCGCCGCCGCGTCGAGATCCGGATCGCCCCAGCGGCTGCCCGCGGGATACGGGCCGTGGGGCCTGTCGGTCTCGACCACGCGCGCCGGGACGAGAAGGCTATTGGATTCGTCCATGAATTCGAGGTTACCCGAGTAGCCCGTCGCGATCACCGGCAGGCCCATCGCCATCGCCTCGGCGCAAGTGAGGCCGAAACCCTCGGCACGATGCAACGACACATATGCGTCCAGGCTGCGAGTGAAGGCGTGCGAATCGCGGCGATCGAGCGTGCCCTCGACGAAGAGGATGCGTGGAGAGGCGGCGCGGGCACGCAGCACCTCGTAGTCATAGGCGCAAACCGGGCGACCGTTCACCTTGAGGACGAGCCAGCAATCGTCATCCGGGCGAAAGGCCTCGCGGAATGCGCGCACCAGCCCGGCTACGTTCTTTCGCTCGAGGACGCTCAGGGGATCGAAGGCGAACCCGAAGAGCGTGCCCTCCGCGGGCAGTCCGAAGCGGCGGCGATCGGCGCGCGCGGCGTCGAGCGCATCCAGGTCCAGCGCGTGATTCAGCACTTTTACGGGAACGCCGACGGCGTGCTCGATCGCGCGGGCCGAATGGCGCGAGGGAGTCCAGATCTCGTCGAGGCCGCGGGCCGATTTGCCCAGGTGCGCCGGCATCGCTTGCGTTTCCCACACCCAGAATCCGACATTGCGCCGAGCCGCGAAATGCGCCGGCAGGAAAGCCTCCGCCGACTCCACCGCGTCGGCATTGGCGACCATGATCGAAACATCGGCGCCCGCCGCGGGCCATCCGAAGATCGCCGCGCCGCGGGCGAGGACGGGCGATTGCGCCAGCGGGTGGGGCAGCGTGACCGTGGATGCCTGGACCTTCGCCTGCGCGAGCGTGGCCCGAAGGCTGCGAGCCGACTCCCCCATCCCGCTGGGTGCGTCGAAATAACCCGCGACGTTCACGCGCGCCGGCCCCGCGCCTCGGGACGCGAGACCCTCGCGGGCCCGTCGCGAGAATTCGAAGGCCGTTCGCGAATCGAGGCCGGGAAGCCCGCGGCCTTCCTGCTCGAAGGTATCAAGGGTCGCGACGTCGTCCACCAGGTCGGCGGCGACCATGCCGAGACCCGAGGTGATGAAGCGCACCGCGCTTCCCACGTCCAGCGGGCTTCCAATCTCGCGCAGCCTTTCGTCGATGGCGAAGGGCGATACCGCCGCCTTGCCTCGCTCTCCGCGGTGCGCGTAGAGGAGGCGCATCCGCTCGATCCGCGTCGCGCTCGCGTTCGCGAACTCCTGGAAAAGCGAGATCTCCGCCGGCTCGAAGCCGAGCGCGTAGCGGTTCTCCCTCAGCCATGCGGCGAAGTCGCCGCCGGGAAAGGCAAAGCGGCGCTGCAGGTCGCCGCGCAGGAAGTAGAGGTTGAGGATGCGCGCGATGGCGGGAACCGAGCGCCTGAGCGCGTCGGCATGACGCCGATCGAAGCGCATCGAGCGGCGCGCGGGCGAGGCGAACCAATCGGCGAAAGCGTTGAACGCGGCGGGATCGTCCCACAGGTCGGCGAAGCGCGCGAAGAGGTCGTCGCGCTTGGCCGCGCGCAGCCTCTGGAACGCATCGGCCACGGCATCGTCGGCGGCATCGGTGTCCTCGTAGGCGAGCAAGTCCGCGATCGCGTATTCATGCACGCCGCTCGTGCGCACCCATTCGCGAAAGGCGGCGTCGCGCGAATCGTGCGCGGCATTGGGATAGGCATTCAGCACATCGCCGCGGTGCGCCAGGAGGAAGTGATAGATCGCCGCGACCTGGGGCCGGTGCGGAATGACATTGCGCGACATGAGCCAGCGGCTGAACGCCTCGGGCGCATCCACGGGGCACGGCGTGGCAACCTTCGCATGCGCGGCCCACTGCATCGCATGGCGGACCAGCTCCAGGGGCAGCCGCACGCCATTGCCGAGCGTGGCGAAGGCATAGGGGTGGGCGCTCGATTTCTCGTATCCATTGGCCATCAGCGTCGCGGCGTATGAATCGGTGAGCTCGCGCAGCATCGGCATGTGGCGAAGCTCGTGCCGGTTCTGGTGCCTGGAGAGCGCGCCCGGGAGGAACGGCACGTATCCGGAGAAGTGGAAGAAGGCGAGCGGCTCGCCGCCGACGTGCCACCGGCCCTCCTCGCGCGAGAGCGGGCGCTCGTGCAGGTTCCAGTACGCGGCATTGCAGCCCGGATCGTGGACGATACGATGGTCGGGAAAGAATCCCGGCACCAGGTCGATCCATTTCTGGTCCACGAAGAGGCCCTTCGGGATATCCACGACGCAGTCGCGGTAGAGCTTGCCGGACCACCATTCGAGCATGCGTTTCGCGGTCTCGCCCGCGCGCACCCCGATGAAGCCCAGGTTGTATGTGCCGCTCTGCAGGATCGTGAGGTCCGATGGCAGCGCGCCATCCTCGTATGGGCGCCGGATATGGGGCGTGAGCGCGATCGACGCTCCGGCGAGCGCGGCGTGCACGCTGGCGAGCGGGCCGAAGACCTGGATGTCGGGATCGAGGTACACCAGCGTCTCGTAGCCGCGGCGCTCGAGGAGCTCGTTCATGACGAATGGCTTAACCGCGGTGTTGAGCTCCATGATCGTGTAGCGGTAGATGAAGCGGCCGAGATCGGGGATCGCGAAGTTCGCGATCTCGATCACTTCCGCGCCGCACGCCAAGCGCGCCGGCACGAGCCCATCGGCCTTGTCGACGAGGGCCACGATGAAGTCGTGGTCCGGATGGAACCGCAGGTAGCTCTCGGCGAGCGTCGTCGCGTAGGCGAGGTAGTTCTTCGACGCGATCGTGACGGCGGCGTGCCGGGCCCTCATGCGCGGGGCGACGCCGGCACTTGAAAGGCGGCCGGAAGCGTGATCAATCGCGCGGAGACTTCCATTCCGCTCGAAACGCGCACCGGGCATGGCTCATCGGGCGTGGCCGGCGCGGCCGCGGATTGCGGGGCCGGCGATTCGGCCGGTGCGTCGATGGCGCCCAGTCCGAGGGCCGCCGCCGTCCGCGCGCCGAGGTTCTCGGTGCGGCGCATCCTGCGCGCGGCCGGGGAATACGCCTCCAACCCCAGGATCGCGGCGAGCAGCGTGCCGATGAGCGGCACGCGCGCCCATGCCTGCCGAGCGATGGCGCGGTCGAGCAGTTCGACTGCCGGCGCACCGCCCGCGCCGCGCAACGACCCCGCGCGCTCCTCGCCCTCGGGCGAATGGCGCAACGCCGCGACGATATCGACTTTCGGCTCCCCGGATCGAAGACGCGCGACGTAATGCTCGCGGCCACCCGCGTCGGCATCGCGCCCCAGCACGAATCGGTACGAAGCCATCACGAACTCGCCGTCGGCGAGCGCGAGGAGCTCGTCGATATCGCGGGGGATGGCATCGCGCCGGCGCGCCTGCGCGATCACGAGCTCGGCGAGCGCCCGGTGGATGGGACCGCGGCTGCGCGCCTCGGCCGAATCCGCGATGCCCGCGAGCACGGCCATTCGCGCCGAGCCCGCGGCCAGTTGCTCGAGGCGATCGCGCATCCCACGCGGGTCGGGATCGCGCCCGAGGAGCGCCCGGTAAGCTTCGGTCACGAACGCCTCCTCGTCGCAGGCGAGGAGGCGAGCCAGCGCGAGCGCGGGACCTTCGAGCGCCGGGAGCGGGACGTAGGCCGGCATGCGCCCTAGTGCGTGAGCTGGACGAAGGCGATGAGCGGGTAGATCGCGGACAGCACCACGTTCATGACCTTCTGCACGTCGGCGATGGGCGCGTTGGACACGTAGAGGACGTCCTTGTCGCGGATCGCGAAGCTCTGCATCACGAAGAAGCTGCCCGGGTCCTTGAGGTTCACGCGATAGATCACCGGCACGCGCCCGTCGGGCGTAGCCATGACCGGCTGGTGCGGCCATGGCAGCGCGTCGCGGGGCTCGAAGCGGAATATGAAGACCCCTTGGGGGTCGGACCGCGCGTCGGCGAGGCCACCCGCGCGCGCCAGGGCCTGCGCGAGCGTGATGCCCTGGGCCTCGAAGCCGATCTCCTCGTTCTTGCCCGTGGCTCCCAGCGCCGTGAAGGTGAGCGGCTGGAACATCGCCGTCACGACGTCGCCGGGGACGAGCGAGATGTTCTGGCGGGGGTCCGCGATGATCGCGTCGAGCGGCATCGACTGCACCGTCGAGCCGCGCGTCACCTGGATCGTGGTCTTCGACACCGGCTGGCGCACACCGGCGGCGGCGGCCACCGCGTCGAGCAGCCGCTCCGTTCCCGTGAGGATCGGAACACGCGTGCTGGTGGTGACCTCGCCCACGATGGTCACGTTGGCAGAGGCGTTGCGCACGCGCCGCACCATCGCCTCGGGTTGGTTGGCCTTGCCTTTCAGGCGCTGCACGATGTCGGCCGCGATCTCGTGGGGCTGGCGCCCCGCGGCGCGCACGCGCCCGGCGAACGGAATGTCGATCAGGCCGTCGGCATCGACCGCCTGCTCGGGCAGCGAGGTCGCGGGAGAGGCTCCGCTCGGGCCGCGCGCCGCAAGCGCCGCGCCGCCGAAGAGCGTGGCCGGAGCCGCTTCCCACAGCGTTACCTCGACCACGTCGCCCACGCCGATCCGGGGGATCCCCGCCGGATGGTCGCCCAGGGTATCGGAGAAAAGGCGCGCGGAGCGCCCTTCCAGGAGCCGTCGCGCCACGCCTTCGTCGACGTCGACGACCTGGATCGCGGCGACCGCGGCCGCCCGGGGTGGAGAATCCTCGATCTCGCTGCGGCGCGGCCCGCTCGTCGGCACCGATCCGCAGGCCGAAGCCAGAATCGCGGCGATCAAGAGGGACGCGAGCGTCCGGAAGGTGGCCATGGGCGCACGTTGTGCCTGGAAGGGGAACCGGCATGGTACCAAATGGGCCGGGCGGATTTGCTACCCTTGCACCCTCCGGCTCACCCTCGCCCCCTTGCCCCGCATCCTCATCGACGTCACGCGGTTGCTCTACCGCCGGGTGACCGGGACGCTGCCCACGGGCATCGACCGCGTGAGCCTCGCCTACATCGGCCACTATCCCGGGGCGCGGGCCGTCTTGAGCCTCGGCCCCTTCAGCGCGATCCTCTCGGAAGGCGACTCACGCGAGGTGCTGGACCGCCTCCCGCGTGATGAGCGCGTGCTCGCGCTCGCCGCGCGGGTCGTGGCCAAGGCGTTCCTGTGGCGATGGCTCGCCCCGGCGGCGCCCGGGGACGTGCTCCTCAACACGGGGCACACAGGCTTGGAGAACCGGCATTACGCCACGATGCTGCGCCGTTGCGGTGCGCGCCTCGTGGTCGTCGTGCACGACCTCATCCCGATCTCGCATCCGCAATTCAGCCGTCCCCGCGAGCAGGCGCGCCATCGCGTCCGCATGTGCGTCGTCGCGAGCCGCGCGGCCGCCGTGATCGTCAATTCGCAGGACACCGCCGGCGCACTCCGCGACTTCGCCCGCAGCGAAGGCATCGCGCTGGGCGCGCTCCACGTGGCGCTGCTGGGCCCCGGCCTGCCTCGGCATCCCACTGGCCCGCGGCCGTTGGATGAGCCGTATTTCCTCGTGCTCGGAACGCTCGAGCGCCGCAAGAACCATGCGCTGCTTCTCGATGTCTGGGCGCGCTGGGGTGCGGGTGCGCCGCGGCTCGTCGTGATCGGGCAGCCCGGCGCGATGAGCGATGCGATCACGCGGCGGCTTGGCGCGTCGCCCGCGCTTCGCGCACGCGTCCTGCACCTCGAGCGATGCAGCGATGTCGAGCTCTGCACCTGGATGCACCACGCCAACGCGCTCCTGCTGCCGTCCTTCGCGGAGGGCTTCGGCTTGCCGCTGCTCGAAGCAGTGTCCCGGACGGTGCCCGCGATCGCGAGCGACTTGCAGGTTTTCCGGGAAGTCGCCGGCCCCGTGCCCGACTATCTGGACCCCCGTGATCGCGACGGCTGGGAACGGCTGCTGCATCGCTACGCGCTCGCCGATGGGCCCGAGCGCCGCGCGCAAATCGAGCGGGCGCGGCGTTACTCTCCCCCGGATTGGCAGCGCCACTTCCGCGTCGTCGATGGCGTGATCGAATCGATGCGCGAACCTCGCCCATGACCCGCGATTCCAACGGCTTTCGCACCATCCTCGTCACGGGGTCGACCGGCGGCCTGGGCCGCGCCCTCGCCCTCGAATACGCGGCGCCGGGGCGCACTCTCCTCCTCCACGGCCGCGACGCGACGGTGCTGGACTTCGTCTCGGCGGAATGCCGTTCGCGCGGCGCCGTGGCGCACTCGATCGTGGCCGACCTCGGCGATGCGAGCGCATGGGCGCGTCAACTTCGCGAGGTCGACGCGGCGACGCCCATCGATCTCGCCTTCGTGAATGCGGCAGCCGCCTCCTTCGACTCGGGCGGCGGCGAATCCTGGGACGAGGCCGATGCGCTACTCGCCGTGAACGTGCGCGCGGCGATCGCGACCGCGGCCACGCTCGCCGCAACGATGAGGTCGCGCGGGCACGGCCATCTCGCGCTCATCTCCTCCCTCGCCGCGTGGCATGGCCTGCCGCGCACGCCGGCGTACAGCGCGAGCAAGGCCGCGCTCAAGGCCTACGGCGAAGCACTGCACGGGTCGCTTCACGGGCACGGCGTGGGGGTCACCGTGGTCATGCCCGGCTACATCCGCACTTCGATGGCCGAGCGCGATCCGCGATCCAAGCCGTGGATGCTCGACGCCGGCGACGCGGCGCGGCGCATCGCGCGCGGCGTTGCCAACCGACGCGCGAGGATCGCATTCCCGCAGCCCATCGCGTACGCGACCCACTTGCTGGCGATCCTGCCCGCCTCCTGGTCGAGCTGGATCGTGCGCCGGCTGCGCTATTGAGGGTCCAGCGCGAGGCGCTCGCCGAGTAGCGGCTGCGCAAGCGGCGCATTCACGAGGCCATGGTGCAGCCGATACGCCATGCCGTCGGCCGCCGCCTCGATCCCTCGCGGGTCGTACATGCTGCCGCGCACGTGCAGCATCGCCGCCATGAGCCGCAGTGCCGCGTCCACGAGATCCACGTCCGGCTTCGGGGCCCCGGTCCAGAAATCGTCGAGGGTTCCAGCGAAGGCGAGCCCCGGCACCCGATAGATCGTCTCGCCAAGCGCGATCGTGGGTCGGCCGAGCTCCAGCGCGCGCAGGCCCGCGGTGCTGTTCACCGTGACGAGCCCGCGGCTCGCCCGGATCATGGCATCCAGGTCGCCGCCGTCCATGAAATGGATGCGTTCCCCGGCCCCGGCGGCATTGGCCATGCGCGAAAGGCGCGCCTGCCAGCGCTTGAGCCCCGGGTCGAGCGGGTGCGACTTGAAGATGAGCTGCGAGCCCGCCGGCGCATGGACCGCGAAGGACCTTATCGCCTCGTCCATGGCGCTATCCAGGTCGGGATAGCGCGAGTAGCCGCGCAGGGAATAGTCGTCTTCCATCTGCATCGCGAAGAGATAGCTTTCCGCGCCCGCCTGGAGCCTCGTCGCGAGCGCTCGGGCGCGCCTTTCCTCGAGGGGCGAGCGTGCGAGGCGCCATGCGGTCGCGAGGTAGTTGGGCAGCGGATGATTCAGCGTGTGGCGGCGGAAATGCGGGAACGTGAACGGAAAGAATGCCGACGACAGGTGGAACCCCATGTCCCACAGCGCCTGGTTCACCGGGCGATGCGGATAGAGGATGCGGCGATCGATCGCCGGAAGGCCGCGCGCCGAAGCGAGGATCGAAGCGGCATCGCGCGGGAAATGGCTGTCGCCGTTCAGCCCGTCGCGCTCGACCACGATCCAGTCGGGCCGGAGATACCCGAAATCGGTGACGGTGACCGCGATGCCGCGCGCATGCGCGGCGGCAATCGCCTCGCGATGGCGATCGCGCTTCTCCCCGAGGAGCACGAGGTCGGTCACGCCGTGGCGGTCGAAGTGGTCGGCAACGAATCGGGGCCATTCCTCGGCGCGGCCGCGGAAATCCAGCGCGCCCGGCCCTCGCCAGAAGAGCTGGTCGCCGATGCAGGCGTTGATTCGATCGACCGGGTGGCCGCGCGCCCTCAGGCGCCCGGCGAGCTTCGCGAAAAGGAGGTTGGTCGGGCCCTGCAGCAGGACGAAGTGGCGGTCGCGGGCCGCGTGCATGCCGGCAGCCTCCGGAACGCGCCTACCTCTCGAGCATCTTGAGGATGCTCTTCAGCTCCTTGCGGATGTTCGATGGCGAGATGGGCTGCGGGACCGTCATGGTCTTCTGACCGTCGCCGTGGCCACGGCCAAGCGCCGCCAAGGACATGGGTTCCTCGAGGCGGTTGCGGGCGCCGTTGATGGTGAAGCCGTGCTCGTAGAGAAGCTCGCGGATGCGCCGGATCAGCAGCACCTCGTGGTGCTGGTAATAGCGGCGGTTGCCCCGGCGCTTCAGGGGCTTCAGCTGCGTGAACTCCTGCTCCCAGTACCGAAGCACATGGGGCTTCACCCCGCACAATTCGCTCACTTCGCCGATGGTGAAATAGCGCTTGGCGGGGATGGCAGGCAGCTCAGTCGTCGCCAGGTTCTCCGTGGCCATTGAAGGACTTCTCGACGAGGCTCTTCAGCTTCTGGCTGGCGTGGAAAGTCACCACCCGGCGCGCCGTGATGGGGATTTCCTCGCCGGTCTTGGGATTGCGTCCGGGCCGTTGGGGTTTCTTGCGGAGCTGGAAATTGCCGAAACCCGAAAGCTTCACCATCTCGCCGCGCTCGAGGGCAATACGAATCTCCTCGAAGAACGACTCGACCATGTCCTTGGCCTCCCGCTTGTTCAGCCCGACCTTTTCGAACATGAGGTCGGCCAGCTCGGCCTTGGTGAGGGTGACTTTGTCTTTCACGTGCGCGGCTTGGCTTTGAATTGTTCGATCAGCTGCTCGCGAATGGAGGCGACAATCTCCTCCACCTCGGAATCTGTCAAAGTCCTGTCAGTATCCTGCATAACTATCCGTAGGGCAAGGCTTTTTTTGTCGGGGTCGACCCCTTTTCCCCGGTACTGATCGAACACTTCGACCTCCCGGACCCAGGCCGGCTTGCCTCGGCGGATGGCCTCCAGGAGGTGCCCGACCGGCACTTCCTGGGCCACCTCGAAGGAGATATCCCGCCGCACCGCCGGCATGCGGGAAAGCCCCGAGAACCGGGGCGCCAGGCCCTCCAGGAGGGGCTCCAGGACGAGCTCGAAGACGACCGGGGCGGTGGGGAGCTCATAGGCCTGCTGGAGGCGCGGGTGCAACTCGCCCACGATGCCGACGGGCGTTCCGCGCCAGCGCACCGCGGCGCAACGCCCCGGGTGGCAGGCCGGGTGGGTCCCAGCCGTGAATTCGAGCGGCCGCCCGGCGGCGATCGCCTCCAGGTCGCCCTTGGCGTCGAAGAAATCGACCAATCCGGACTTCTCCGCCCACTGCTCGGGGCTGCGCATTCCGTAGGCGATCGCGGCGATTCGCTCGGGCTGCACGGCGATGTCCGCGGCCGAGCCCTCGAAGCAGCGCCCGACCTCGAAGAGGCGAGCCCGCGTTTCGCCGCGGTTCAGGTTCGCGCGAAGCGTCTGCACCAACCCGCCGAGAAGGGTGGTGCGCATCGCGCCCATCTGCGACGAGATCGGATTGGCCAGGCGTACCGGCGCGGCGTTCCCCGCGAAGTCGCGTTCCCATTCCTCGGGCACGAAGCTGTAGTTGATGACTTCCTGGTAGCCCTGGGCGGCGAGCGCGTGGCGCAGCTCGAACCGGTCGCGCCGCCCGTCGGCAATCCGCAGCATCGGCACGCTGGAGCGCGGCGCCAGGTCGGGCACGTGGTCGTAGCCGTGGATGCGGGCGATCTCCTCGACATAGTCTTCCTCGATCGCGAGGTCGAAGCGCCACGACGGAGGCGTGGCCACGATCGATTCGCCCGCCATGCGCGGCTGGCACGCGAGACGCTCGAGGATCGCGCGCATCGCGCCGGCCTCGAGCCGATACCCGAGGAGCTCCACCACGCGCGCCGGGCGCACCGTCACGCTCTCACGCTTCGGAAGCGCCGCATCCACGCGGCTTACCGGGCCGGCCTCGCCGCCGCAGATCTCGAGCGTAAGCTGCGTCGCGCGTTCCATCGCGCCGAAGCACGCTTCGAAATCCACGCCGCGCTCGTAGCGATGCGCCGCGTCGCTCGTGAGCGAAAGCTCGCGCGCCTTCCCCTGGACCGCCTCGGGATGGAAGAACGCCGCCTCGAAGAAGACCTCGGTGGTCGCCTCTCCCACCATGGAATCGAAACCGCCCATCACGCCGCCCAGGCCCACGGGCCCGCTTTCGTCGGTGATGGCGAGGAGGTTCGGACGATATTCGACGGTGTCGCCGTTCAGGAGCTTCACGCGCTCCCCGGGCTTCATGAATCGCACGTCGATGCCGCCCGCGAGCTTCGCATTGTCGAAGGCGTGCATCGGCTGCCCGCGCTCGAGCATCACGAAATTGGTGATGTCCACGAGGGGGGAGATCGGGCGCAGCCCCGCGCGCTCGAGGCGTCGCGCCAACCAATCGGGCGTGCGCCTCGCCGGATCGATGCCGCGGATCACGCGGCCGAGATAGCGCCCGCACGCCGCGGGCTCGGAGATGCGTACCGTGCGGGCCTGCGAAAGCATGGATGCGACGGGCTTGGCCTCGGCAAGCGTGAGCCGCGCCCCGGTGATGGCCGCGACGTCGCGCGCGATGCCGAACATCGATTGCGCATCGCCGCGGTTGGGCGTGAGCTTCAGGGTGAAGATCGTGTCGCCGAGCGCCAGGACCTCGCGCACGTCGGCGCCAATCGCAGCGTCGGGCGAAAGGACCAGCAGCCCCGCGTGCTCGTCGGAGAGCCCCAGCTCGCGCGCCGAGCAGAGCATGCCGTTGGATTCGACGCCGCGCAGCTTCGCCTTCCGGATCTCGAGGACCGTTTCATTCCCTGTCCCGCCTTGCGAGGACGGCAGTTTCGCGCCGACCAGCGCGCACGGAACCTTCTGGCCTTCGGCCACGTTCGGAGCGCCGCACACGATCTGGAGGAGCTCACCCGTGCCCGCATCCACCTCGGTCACGCGCAGCTTGTCCGCGTTCGGGTGCGGCGACACCTTCTTCACGTGCGCCACGACGATGCCGGTGAACGCGGTACCCACCGGGGAAGCCTCTTCGACCTCGAGGCCGCCCATGGTGAGCGCGCGCGCGAGGGCCGCGACCTCCAGGTCGACGGCCACCAGCTCCTTCAGCCATGCCACGGAGACCTTCATCGGAATTGCGCCAGGAACTTGAGGTCGTTCTCGAAGAAGAGGCGCAGGTCGTTCACGCCGTACTTCAGCATCGCGAGGCGATCGAGGCCCATGCCGAACGCGAAGCCCGAGTAGCGCGCGGGATCGATGCCGCCGTTGCGAAGCACGTCGGGGTGGACGACGCCGGCACCCGCGATCTCGAGGTAGCTGTCCCTCGACCACGCCATGTCGATCTCGACTCCGGGCTCCACGAACGGAAAGTACGACGGCCGGAAGCGAAGGTCGATATCGTCGCGCTCGAAGAATGCGCGGCAGAACTGCGTGATCGTGCCCTTCAGGTCCGCGAGGCTGATGCCCTCGTCCACCCACAGCCCCTCGACCTGGTGGAACATCGGCGAGTGCGTCGCATCGTGGTCGTTGCGGTACACGCGGCCCGGGCAGATGATGCGGATCGGGGGCTTGTGCGATTCCATGTAGCGGATCTGCACCGGAGAGGTCTGCGTTCGCAGCACGTTGCCGGTGCCGGCGACATAGAACGTGTCCTGCATGCTGCGCGACGGATGGTCCGGGAACATGCGCAGCGCCGTGAAGTTGTACCAGTCGTTCTCGATCTCGGGGCCGTCGGCCACGGAGAAACCCATCGTCCGGAAAAGCGCCTCGACGCGCTCCTGCGCGCGCGTGATCGGGTGCAGCCCCCCGGCGCCGTGCATGCGCCCGGGAAGCGTCACGTCCACCGCTTCGCCGGCGAGGCGCGTATCGAGCTCGGAGGCGAGCATCGCATCGCGGCGCGCCTGGAGGATCGCCTCCACCTCGGCCTTGGCGCGATTGATCGCGGCACCGGCACCCGGACGCTCGGCCGCCGGCAGCTTGCCCAGCGACTTCAGCAGCTCCGTGAGCGAGCCGGCCTTGCCGAGGAAACGGGCCTTGGCCTGCTCGAGGTCCGCCACGTTCGCGGTGGAGGCGATGGCCGTGCGCGCGGCCGAGATGATTTGTTCGAGTTCTTCCATCAAAGAAAAAGGGGCTCTTGCGAGCCCCCTGTTTCGTTTAGCGTCTGGTTCAGGCCCCGAGGCTCGCTTTGGCCTGTTCGACGATCTTGCCGAACGCAGGCTTGTCGAACACCGCAAGGTCCGCGAGCACCTTGCGATCGACCTCGATGCCGGCTTTCTTCAGCCCGGCCATGAACTGGCTGTACGTGACGCCCGCGCCGCGGGCGCCGGCGTTGATGCGGGTGATCCAGAGCGCGCGGAACTCGCGCTTCTTGTTGCGCCGGTCGCGGTAGGCGTATTGGCCGGCCCGCATGACCGCCTGCTTGGCGATCTTGAAGACGTTGCCGCGGCGGCCACGATACCCCTTGGCCTGGGCGAGGACTTTCTTGTGGCGCGCGCGCGCCGTGACTCCACGTTTTACACGAGGCATGTCGGCGGCTCCTTAGGCGTAGGGAAGCATCGCTTTCACGTGGCCGAGGTTGGTCGCATGGACCCCCGTGGCTCCGCGAAGCTGGCGCTTGTTCTTGGTGGAACGCTTGGTGAGGATGTGGCGCTTGCCCGCCTGGTAACGCTTCACCGATCCGCTGCCGCGGACCCGGAAGCGCTTGGCGGCGCCACTCTTGGTCTTCATCTTGGGCATGGCTGCCCTCCTTCTTCATCTTGGTGCAGCAGGTGGCGGAACCCATCCGCGCTTCTGGACCTGAAGTCACCTTCTGGACTGCTACGAGCGCTCCGCGCTCAGTGCTTCTTCTTCGGGCCGAGCACCATGATCATCTGGCGCCCCTCGAGCTTGGGCCACTGCTCCACCACGCCCACTTCCTTCAGGTCCGCCTCGACGCGCTTCAGGAGCTGCATGCCGAGCTCCTGGTGCGCCATCTCGCGTCCCCGGAACCGCAACGTCACCTTCGTCTTGTCGCCTTCCGTGAGGAAGCGGGTGAGGTTGCGGACCTTGATCTTGTAGTCGCCTTCGTCCGTCCCAGGGCGGAATTTCACTTCCTTCACCTGGATCTGCTTCTGCTTGAGCTTGGCCTCGTGCGCCTTCTTGCTCTCGCGGTACTTGAACTTGCCGTAGTCCATCAACCGCGCGACGGGCGGCTTCGCGGTCGGCGCGATTTCCACGAGGTCGATATCGGCTTCCTCTGCGAGCCGCATGGCCTCCTCGATCTTGACGATCCCGATGGGCTCGCCCTCGACGCCGACGAGGCGGACTTCGGGGCAGTTGATTTCGCCGTTGATGCGAACTGCTTTATCTTGAGCTATGCGTAAAATCCTTTAGAAATCAATAATTTGCGCGGAAGACGCCGTTCCCTTTCGGTGAATGGCGGCGACGGCGCCCCAGGCATTCACTTGCGGGCCTCGACTTCGCTTCTCAAGCGCGAAATAAAGGCCTCGAGAGGGACAGGCGCCAGGTTCTCACCGGCACGCGTCCTCGCCGAGACCGTCTTCGCGGCGACTTCCTTGTCTCCCAGCACCAGCTGGTAAGGAAGTTTTTGAATGCTATGTTCCCGAATTTTATACGTTATTTTCTCGTTCCGCAAATCCGCCGCGACTCGGAAACCAGCGTCCTTCAGCGCCGCCTCTACTTCTCGCACATACGACTCCTGGCGATCGGTGACGTTCATCGCCACGACCTGCACGGGTGCCAGCCACAACGGCATCGCGCCGGCGTGGTGCTCGAGGAGGATTCCGATGAAACGCTCCATGGAACCCACGATGGCGCGATGCAGCATGACCGGGTTCTGGCGCGCGCTGTGCTCGTCGACGAATTCCGCGCCCAGGCGCTGCGGCATCGAGAAATCCACCTGCATCGTGCCGCACTGCCACACGCGCCCGATGCCGTCCTTCAGCGAATACTCGATCTTGGGCCCGTAGAAGGCGCCTTCGCCGGGGGACACCGCGAAGCTCACGCCGGAGCGCTCGAGGGAGGACATGAGCGCACGTTCGGCCTTGTCCCAGGTCTCGTCGGAGCCCACGCGCTTTTCGGGGCGCGTCGCGACCTTGTAGATGATGTCGCTGAAGCCGAAGTCGGCGTAGACCTTGCGCAGCAGCGTGGTGTAGGCGTCGCATTCGGCCTGGATCTGGTCCTCCGTGCAGAAGATGTGGCCATCGTCCTGCGTGAAGCCGCGCACCCGCATGAGGCCGTGCAGCGCGCCGGAAGGCTCGTTCCTGTGGCAGGCGCCGAACTCGCCGTAGCGAAGCGGGAGGTCCCGGTAGCTCCTCAGGCCCTTGTTGAAGATGAGCACGTGGCCGGGGCAATTCATGGGCTTCACCGCGAAGTCGCGTTTCTCGCTCTCCGTGGTGAACATGTTGTCCTTGTAGTTTTCCCAGTGGCCGGAGCGCTCCCAGAGCGAGCGGTCGAGGATCATCGGCGCGCGCACTTCCTGGTAGCCGTTGTCGCGGTACACGCGGCGCATGTACTGCTCGACCTCCTGCCAGATCGCCCAGCCCTTGGGATGCCAGAACACCATTCCCGGCGCTTCGTCCTGCAGGTGGAAGAGATCCAGCTGCGTGCCCAGGCGCCGGTGGTCTCGCTTCTCGGCCTCCTCGAGCATCGTGACGTACGCCTCCTGCTCCTCCTTCCTGGCCCAGGCCGTACCGTAGATGCGTTGCAGCATCTCGTTCTTCGAGTCGCCGCGCCAGTACGCACCGGCCACTTTCATGAGCTTGAAGACCTTGAGCTTGCCGGTGGAGGGCACGTGGGGACCGCGGCACAGGTCGACGAAGTCGCCCTCGCGGTAGAGGCTGATGCCCTCCGCGGACGGGATCGAGGAGATGATCTCGGCCTTGTACTTCTCGCCGATGGAGTTGAAGAACTTCACCGCGTCGTCGCGCTTCCATTCCTCCCTCGAGACCGGCAGGTCTCGCTTTGCGATTTCGGCCATGCGCTTCTCGATGGCCGCGAGGTCCTCCGGCGTGAAGGCCCGCTTGTACGAGAAATCGTAGTAGAAGCCGTTCTCGATCACCGGCCCGATGGTCACCTGCGCATCGGGGAAGAGCTCCTTCACCGCGTAGGCGAGGAGATGCGCCGTCGAATGGCGGATGAGGTCGAGGCCTTCCGGATCCTTGTCCGTGACGATGGCGAGGCGCGCATCGCGATCGATGCGGTGGCTCGTGTCGACGAGCTTGCCGTCGACCTTGCCGCCGAGCGCCGCCTTGGCGAGGCCGGGGCCGATGGAGGCCGCGACCTCGGCCACCGTCGGAGCCGATTCGAATTGCCGGACCGAATTGTCCGGGAGCGTGATGGAAACCATGTTCGTCCCTCAAATGAAAAAAGCGCGAACGAGCCGCGCTTTTTCGTCGAACCAATGACACAGGCGGGCCCGCTTACCGGATTCCTCCGAGGAACTTCGGCGTTGGCGGTCTCATAACCGGGGCCCTTTCGTGCCGTGTCTGGTCAGGGAGCGATGATAGCACCGGGGGCTTCGGCGCGCCGCAGGTCGGCCTGCGCGAGGATCTCGGGCAACGTCGATGGATCGAGCGGCTTCACCAGGTGCGAGTCGAACCCCGCGCGCATGGACTTGCGCCGGTCCTCCTCGGTGCCGTAGCCCGAGAGCGCCACGATGAAGGTGTCGCGCATGCCCAGCTCGCCGCGCAGCTTGCTCGCCACCTCGTGGCCCGAGAGGCCCGGAAGGCCGATGTCCATGAAGATGAGCTCGGGCTGGTACTCCTGCGCCGCCTTGATCGCACCCACTCCCTCGTGGGCCTGGCGCGTCTGCTGCCCGAGGAGCTCCAGCATCATCGCGAGGGTCTCCGCCGCGTCCACGTTGTCGTCCACGATCAGTACGCGCTTGCCCGCGGAGGATTGCGAGACCGCCGGCAACGGGCTGGCGACGTCCTGCACGGGCGCCTGCGCGAGCGGGAGGCGGATGGTGAACGTGCTGCCGTGGCCCAGGCCGTCGCTCGCCGCGTCGACGCCGCCGCCGTGGCGGCGCACGAGGTCCTGCACGAGGGCGAGCCCGATGCCCAACCCCTTGCGGATGCGGTCGGGCGACTCGTCCACCTGCACGAAGAGGTCCCAGACGTGGGCAAGCCTCTCCGGCGGGATGCCGATTCCGTTGTCGGAGATGCGGATCACCGCGTTGTCGCCTTCCGCCGCCGCGGCTACTTCGATGCGGCCGCCCGGATTGGTGTACTTGGTCGCGTTGAGGATCACGTTCTCGAGGATCTGCTGGAGTCGAACCCGGTCGGCCTCGACGTACACCGGCTGCGCGCAGAGACCCAACTTCACTTCGTGGCGGCCGTTCTCGATGGCTCCGTGGCAGGACTCGAGCGCGTTTCGCACCTCGGCGTTCAGCTCCAGCGGCTCGCGGCGCAGCTCGATCGCGCCTCGCGTGATGCGCGAGATGTCGAGCAGGTCCTCGACCAGGCGCGTCATCTGCCCCACCTGCCTGTCCATCGTGTCGAGCAGCGCCTGCGCCTTGCCGGGCTCGAGGTTGCTCGATCGCAGCATGTGCAGCGCCGAACGCATGGGTGCCAGCGGATTGCGAAGCTCGTGCGAAAGGGTCGCGAGGAACTCGTTCTTGCGCCGGTCGGCGCGCTGGATCTCCTCGTAGAGCAGGCAGTTGTCCAGCGCGCTCGCGGCGCGCGAGGCGAGGTTGTCGGCGAGCGCCAGGTCGGCGGGCGCGAGCCGCCGGCCCGAAGAACCCATGGCGAGAAGGAGCGCTCCGCGCGCGCGCGCGCGTGTGACGAGCGGAAAGGCATGCGCTTCGCCAGCCTGTGCGTCTTCTCCGGCGGGATCGAGACGCTCGCAACCGCGATACACGCCGGTCGAGATCGCGCCCGACTGGCAGCCGGCGAGAAGGCCCTCGAAGGCATCGCGCCGTTCGCCCACCCATGCTTCCCATCCGGGGACGGCCGATGTACGGCGCGCGCGTAGCGAGCCGTCCTCGTTCAGGAGCAGGAGCTCCGCGTGGTCGGCGAGGAACGGGACCATGAGGGAGGTCACGCCCGCGAGGATCGTATCCGCGTCGAGCGAGCTCGCCATCACCTGCGTGGCCTCGGCGAGGAACGTCGCGCGCCGCTGCGACTCCTCGGCGATCGAACGCGCGGCCTGCTCGCGCGCGAGCGCCACGCGCTCGTCGCTACGCTTCTTCAGCTCCGCGTTCAACCGGTGCAGCTGCACCAGCGCCTTCACCTTGCTGCGCAGGATGTTGGGCACCACCGGCGAGAGGATGTAGTCCACGGCGCCCAGCGAATAGCCGCGCGCGGTGTGCATCTCGTCGGCGAAGGCCGTGATGAAGATGATCGGCGTGTGCGCGGACTTGCGGCGCGCGCGGATCAGCTCCGCGGTCTCCAGGCCATCCATTCCCGGCATGTTCACGTCGAGCAGGATCACCGCGCAATCGTTGTCGAGCAGCCAGCGCAGGGCCTCCTCGCCCGAGGACGCCGTCACGATGTTCTGGTCTAGCTCCTCGAGGATCGTGCGGAATACGACCCGCTTGTCGAGACGATCGTCGACGATGAGGATGTTGGAGCGATCGGCGGGCGTTGCCGCCGCCCCGACTCCGAAATCCTCGCCAGGCATCCTTACCGGGATGTGTGCCGCCATGTTCGCCGCCTTCCGTTCATCGTTGCAGCCATGCCTTGAGGACGCCGATCAGTTGCTCGCGGTCCACCGGCTTCGACAGGTAGTCCCAGGCGCCCGCCTCGATGCAACGCTCGCGGTCGCCCTTCATCGCCTTCGCCGTGACCGCCACGATCGGCAGGTCCTTGCACGAGGCGATCTTGCGGATCTCCTTCATGGTCTCCAGCCCATCCATCTCCGGCATCATGATGTCCATCAGGATCACGTCGAGCCCGCCCTTCTGCGCGAGCGCGATGGCCTCCCGGCCGTTGTCCGCCGTTCGGATGTCCACGCCGTAGTCCTCGAGCACCGACGACAACGCGAAGATGTTGCGGATGTCGTCGTCGACGATCAGCACGCGCCGCCCGGCGAGCGCCTGGGTGGAGCGATGGATGTCGTCGATCACCTTGCGGTGCTGGTCCTTCACGCGGTTCACGTCGACGTGCAGCGCGCGCACGACTTCGTCGAGGAGGCGCTCCATGGAATGCACCTCGTGCACGCCGGGAATTCGCTCCAGCGCCGCCACGCTCGCCGCACCTACGGAGGCGCCCACGCGGCGGCCGAAGGCGATCACCGGCGGCATGGTGCCGCCCGTCTCGCGCAGCTCGTTCATGAGCTCGTGTAGCGCGAGGTTCGGGGTATCCGGGTTCACGACGGCGCAATCGAGACCGCCTTCGCGCAGGATCGCCGCGGCCTCGCGGCCCTCCGAAGCCGTGAGCACTTCGACGTTCTCCAGCCCGTCCAGGTATTCGCGCAGCGACGAGAGCTTGCCCGGATCGGGCTCGACCACGAGGAGCCGGCGCGGCTCCTGCGAGGAGTAGCGGCGCACGTCGGTGAGCACGTCGTCCACGGCCTTGCGGCTCTGGATGGGCTTGGCGATGAAGCGCCGCGCCCCGGACTCGATCGCGCGCTCGCGCGCTTCCTCCGTGGAGATCACGTGCACGGGGATATGGCGCGTCACGAGGTCGTTCTTCAGCCGCGAGAGCACCCTCCAGCCCTCGATGTCGGGCAAGAAGATGTCGAGCAGGATCGCCGAGGGCTGCACCTGGTTCACGATGGTGAGGGCCGCCGTGCCGTGCGAGGTCACGATCCCCTTGAAGCCCTGCTCGCGGGCCGCTTCCAGCAGCACGCGCGCGAACGCGAGGTCGTTCTCGACGATCAGCACCGAGAGGTCGCCCGTGTGCACCGATTCCCGATCGTCGTTGGCCTCGTTCACGAGGAACGCCGGGACCGGCTGCGGCTCGGCGCCGGCGAGCGCGTTGGTGTCCTCCAGGCTCACCGCGGCGGCCTTGTGGTCGGCGGCCACGCGAGCCGCCTCGATCGCGGCGCTCGCCACCGCGGCGGCGTCGCTCGTCTTGCGTCCCTGGCGCGTCGGCGGGAACGTCTGCGGCAGGTAGAGCGAGAACACGCTGCCCTTGGTGGGCGCGCTCACCAGGCGGATCTCGCCGCGCAGCAGCCGGGACAGCTCGCGCGAGATCGCGAGGCCCAGGCCCGTGCCGCCGTACTTGCGGCTGGTGGAACCGTCGGCCTGCTGGAAGGCCTCGAAGATGATCTGCTGCTTGTCCGTCGGGATGCCGATGCCGGTGTCGCTCACCGAGAACTCGAGCACGTCGCTCGCGCGGTTCAGGTCCTCGTTGTCGGCGCTCCAGCCCGCGGTCGCCGGGCGGATGATGAGGTTCACCTCGCCGGTGTGCGTGAACTTGAACGCGTTGGACAGGAGGTTGCGCAGGATCTGCTGGAGGCGCTTGGCGTCCGTGGAGATCGACTTGGACAGGTGCGGGTCCATGCGGATCTCGAAGGAGAGGCCCTTGGTCTCCGCCACGTGGCGGAAGGTGCGCTCGACGAAACGCTGCAGCTCGTCCAGGCGCACCTCGCCCACGTCCACGGCGACGGTGCCGGACTCGATCTTGGAGAGGTCCAGGATGTCGTTGATGAGCATCAGCAGGTCGTTGCCCGACGAATGGATCGTGCGCGCGAACTCGACCTGCTTGGACGTGAGGTTGCCGTCGGAGTTGCCGGAAAGCTGGTCGGAAAGGATGAGGAGCGAGTTGAGCGGCGTGCGCAGCTCGTGCGACATGTTGGCGAGGAACTCCGACTTGTACTTGGAAGTGAGGGCGAGCTGCCGGGCCTTCTCTTCCAGCGCCTGGCGGGCCTGCTCCACTTCCGCGTTCTTGCGTTCCACCTCCTGGTTCTGGTGCGCCAGCAGCCGCGCTTTCTCCTGCAGCTCCTGGTTGGTGGTCTGCAATTCCTCCTGGCGGCTCTGCAGCTCCTGGGCGAGCGTCTGGGACTGCGTGAGCAGCTCCTCGGTACGCGTGTTCGCCTCGATCGTGTTGATCACGATGCCGATCGATTCGGTGAGCTGGTCGAGGAACGCCTGGTGGATGTCGCTGAAGCCTTCGAACGACGCCAGCTCGAGCACGCCCTTCACCTGGCTCTCGAACACCACCGGCAGCACGAGGATGTTCCTCGGCGGCGCGTGGCCCAGGCCCGACGAGATGCGCAGGTACTCGGGCGGCGGGTTGGTGAGCAGGATCTTGCGCTTCTCGAGGGCGCACTGGCCGACCAAGCCCTCGCCCAGGCCGATGCGCCGCCCGTACGCCGATTCGCCCTCCGAGGCATAGCTCGCGAGGAGGGTGAGGTGCTGGCTGTCTTCGCCGCCGGAGAGCACGTGGAACTCGGCGTTCTGTGCCGTCACCACCGGCGCCAGCTCGGAGAGGATGAGCCGGCCCACGGTGTTCAGGTCCTTCTGGCCCTGCAGCATGCGCGAGAACTTGGCGAGGTTGGTCTTCAGCCAATCCGTCTCCGTGTTCTTCTGCGTCGTGTCGCGCAGGTTGCGGATCATCTCGTTGATGGTGTCCTTCAGCGCCGCGACCTCGCCCTTCGCCTGCACCGTGATCGACCGCGTGAGGTCGCCCTGCGTCACCGCGCTCGCCACCTCGGCGATCGCGCGCACCTGCGTGGTGAGGTTTTCCGCGAGCTGGTTCACGTTCTCGGTAAGGCCCTTCCACGTGCCCGAGGCGCCCGGCACCTTCGCCTGGCCGCCCAGCTGGCCTTCGACGCCCACCTCGCGGGCCACCGTCGTCACCTGCTCGGCGAAGGTCGCGAGCGTCTCGATCATGCTGTTGATGGTGTCGGCGAGGGCCGCGATCTCGCCCTTCGCCTCTACCGTGAGCTTCTGCTTCAGGTCGCCGTTGGCGACCGCGGTCACCACCTTCGCGATGCCGCGCACCTGGTCCGTGAGGTTGCCGGCCATGGAGTTCACGGAGTCGGTCAAGTCCTTCCACGTGCCCGAGACGCCCTCCACCACCGCTTGGCCGCCCAGCTTTCCTTCGGTACCGACCTCGCGCGCTACTCGCGTCACCTCCGCGGCGAACGACCGCAGCTGGTCCACCATCGTGTTGATGGTGTTCTTCAGCTCGAGGATCTCGCCCTTCACGTCCACCGTGATCTTCTTCGAGAGGTCGCCCTTGGCCACGGCCGTGGTCACGTCGGCGATGTTTCGCACCTGGCCCGTGAGGTTGCCGGCCATGGAGTTCACCGAGTCGGTCAAGTCCTTCCACGTCCCGGCCACGCCGCGCACCTGCGCCTGGCCGCCGAGGCGTCCTTCCGTGCCCACCTCGCGCGCGACGCGCGTCACCTCCGCGGCGAACGACGAGAGCTGGTCCACCATCGTGTTCACGGTGTTCTTCAGCTCGAGGATCTCGCCCTTCACGTCCACCGTGATCTTCTTCGAGAGGTCGCCCTTCGCCACCGCGGTCGTCACCTCCGCGATGTTCCTCACCTGGCCCGTGAGGTTCGATGCCATGGAGTTCACGGAGTCCGTCAAGTCCTTCCACGTGCCCGCGACGCCCTGCACGTCCGCCTGGCCGCCGAGACGTCCTTCGGTACCCACCTCGCGCGCGACGCGCGTCACCTCCGCGGCGAAGGACGAGAGCTGGTCCACCATCGTGTTGATCGTGTTCTTGAGCTCGAGGATCTCGCCTTTCACGTCCACCGTGATCTTGCGCGAGAGGTCTCCTCGGGCCACGGCGGTCGTCACGTCCGCGATGTTTCGCACCTGGCCCGTCAAGTTCGAGGCCATGTAGTTCACCGAGTCGGTCAAGTCCTTCCACGTGCCCGACACGCCCTCGACTCGGGCCTGGCCTCCGAGTCGTCCCTCGGTACCCACCTCGCGTGCGACGCGCGTCACTTCGGAGGCGAACGACCGCAGCTGGTCCACCATCGTGTTGATGGTGTTCTTCAGCTCCAGCACCTCGCCCTTCACGTCCACCGTGATCTTCTTCGAGAGGTCACCGGTCGCAACGGCGGTGGTCACCTCCGCGATGTTCCGCACCTGGCCCGTGAGGTTGCCCGCCATGGAGTTCACGGAGTCGGTCAAGTCCTTCCACGTGCCGGCGACGCCCTTCACCTTCGCCTGGCCGCCCAGCTTTCCTTCCGTTCCGACCTCGCGCGCGACGCGCGTCACTTCCGAGGCGAACGAGCCCAGCTGGTCCACCATCTTGTTGATCGTCCGCGCGGTGCGCAGGAATTCGCCCTCCAGCGGGCGATCGTCCACCTCGAGGGCCATGGTCTGCGAGAGATCTCCTTGCGCCACCGCGCCGATCACGCGCGCGGTTTCCGAGGTCGGATGCACGAGGTCCTCGATCAGCGCGTTCACGCTGTTCACCTGGTCGTTCCAGAAGCCGCGTACGTCGCCCATCTGCGCGCGCTGCTTCAACTTGCCTTCCTTGCCGACTTTCTGGCGAAGGCGCGCGAGCTCCTCGGCCATGCGCTCGTTCAGCTCCACGACCTCGTTGAACGTCTCGGCGATCTTGCCCTGGAGCCCGGTCCATTCCACGGGCAATCGCACCGTGCTGTCGCCCTGGCGAAGCGCAGTGAGGGCCGCAAGGAGCACGCGCGTCTCGTCCTGGGGCGCTTGCGCGGCGGGTGGCGACTTCTTCTTCGCCTCCTGCGCGCGGCGCCGCGTGGCGACCGCCGATCCGGTCTCTTTCATCGTCTTCGCGTCGTTCATCGTTCGGCCATGCCCTTCTGGGTCGTGGACCCGAGATACCTTTCGATGGTGCTCACCTGGTCATCGATGTTGCGGCGCATCTTCTCCACCACGCGCTTCAATCCGGCCTCGTCGAGCTTGCCGGTTTCCAGCAGGTGGACCCAGCCCGCCATGGCCGAAAGGGGTGTGCGCAAATCATGCGAGAGAGAACGCGCCGCCTCGCTCGAAAGCGCGGGGCGTCCGGGCGAGAGCGCGCTCGCGATGCGCATCGCCTCATCGGTTCCTCCCGTGCAGATCACGGCGGCAGCGTCGTCGAGCTGCGGGGCGGCATCCACCCAATCGCGAACCTCCACCACGCCCAAACCCGCCTCCTGCAGGACGCGGCTCGCCGCCTCGCCCGCCGGCGATCGAACATTTCGCCTCAGTAGTGTCGCCATGGCCTCGCCGCCGGAATGGAAATTATCTCCTCCTCGCACCGCGGGAAAACAGCGGATTTCCGCAACGCTTACAAAGTGTAGACCGGTGCGCCGAACGAAAATGTAGGACGAGGCCTACAGGCTTGATTACATGCGAAAAGGTGGCCGCCGGGGGCGGCTACGGCTGGGCGATGCAGACCTTGCCGCCGACCACCTGCACCGCGTACGTCCTCACCGGGACCATGCACGGCGGCGCCTCGACGCGGCCGGTGGGAATGTGGAACGCGCCGTTGTGGAAATTGCACTCGACGATCTCGCCGTCGATCTCCCCCTCGGAGAGCGAGCCCGGGCCGTGCGTGCACCCGTCGTCCGTCACGAAGAAGCGCCCGCCCAGGTTGAAAACGGCGAGCACCAAACCTTCCTTCTCGACCTTGATCGCGCCGCCCTCCGGGACATCGCCGGTCGGGCACAAATCGAGGAGGTTCGCGGTCTCGTTCATGGGAGTCGAAAAGAGGTCGAAGATTGACCTCATCTTAGCGCGGATGATACCGTGGACACCACAGAGAGGAACGCCGTTCCATATAAAGGAACCATGCTATTCCCCTGATGCGATGAAGGATTTCCCATGAAAGCCGAACAGAACGAGCTGCTCGTCCGAACCGGGCCCGGCACGCCCATGGGCGAGCTTTTCCGTCGCTACTGGAACCCGATCCTTCTCGCCCGCGAGCTCGCCGCCCCCGATTGCCCGCCGGTTCGCGTGCAGTGCCTTGGCGAGCGCATGGTCGCGTTCCGGGATACCGAGGGCCGCCTGGGACTGGTCGATGAATTCTGCGCCCATCGCGGCGTCTCGCTCTACTTCGGCCGCAACGAGGAATCCGGGATCCGCTGCGCCTACCATGGCTGGAAGTACGACGTGAACGGGCAGTGCATGGAGGTGCCTTCGGAGCCCGCGGAGAGCGGCTTCTGCAAGAAGATCAAGCTGAAGTCGTATCCGGTCGCCGAGCGTGGCGGGGTGATCTGGGTGTACATGGGCCCGGCCGACCAGCAACCGCCGCTTCCCGAGTGGGAATTCGCGACTGTCCCGGCCGAGCAGAGCTACATGTCGAGGCGGCTCCAGGAGTGCAACTGGTTGCAGGCCATGGAGGGCGGCATCGATTCCAGCCATGTGTCGTTCCTGCACAGCGGGCAGCTGAACCACGATCCCCTCTTCAGGGGCGCCAAGGGAAACGAATACAACCTGGGCGACAAGAAGCCGGTGTTCGAGGTGGTGGAAAGCGACGGCGGCCTCTACATCGGCGCTCGGCGCAACGCCGAGGACGGCAAGTACTACTGGCGCATCACGCCGTGGGTGATGCCATGCTTCACGATGGTTCCTCCGCGCGGCGATCACCCGATGCACGGGCACTTCTGGGTCCCGATGGATGACGAGCACTGCATGGCGTGGAGTTTCGACTATCACCCCGTGCGCCCACTCACCGAATACGAGCGCCAGGCGATGGTGGACGGCCACGGCGTGCACGTGAAGGTGGACCGCAACTTCCGTCCCCTGCAGAACAGGGACAACGACTACCTGATCGACCGCGACTCGCAGAAGGCCGGCCGCAACTACAGCGGAGTCGAAGGCATCGGCATGCAGGACGCGTCGCTCCAGGAGAGCATGGGCCCGATCCAGGACCGCACGCGCGAGAACCTCGTCTCCACCGACAACGGAATCATCATGGCGCGCCATCGCCTGATGAAGGCGGCGAAGGAGCTTGCGGCGAAGGCGACGCCTCCGCCGGGGCGCGATCCCGTGCAGCAGAAGGTGCGCTCGGTAGCGGTGGTGCTTCCGACCGGCACTCCGTTCAACGAAGGCGCGGGCGAAGCGCTCAAGGCGAAAGCCGGCGTCGCGCAGACCTCCGTATGAAAGACAACGTCGCCACGGCCACCGCGGCCGCCTCGCGCGGCACCGTCGAGAAGGTCTTGGCCGCCGTGCGTGTGGCCGCGGGCAAGACCGAGGTGCGCGAGTTCCCGATGCCGGACATCCCCGAGGACAGCGCGCTCCTCAAGGTGGAGGTCGCCGGCATCTGCGGCACCGACGTGAAGCTCTACAAGTCTCCGCCCACCAAGGCGCCCGTGATCATGGGGCACGAGAACATCGGCTACATCGCGAAAGCGGGCCGCGAATTCACGCGCCGCAAGGGCTTCAGGGAAGGCGACCTCGTCTTCGTCGAGCACTACGTCTCGTGCGGCAAGTGCGAGTGGTGCCACCTGGGCCAGTATCGCCATTGCGAGAACACCGACTGGCGCCACAACCCCGACGCGGTCCGCTACGGCTACACCTCGGCCGAGAAACCGCCGTACCTCTGGGGCGGCTTCGCGCAGTACATGTACCTGCCGTGGAATGCGGTGGTGCACCACGTGCCCAAGGGCGTCTCACCCGAGCTCGCGGGGCTGGTGACGCCCATGGCGAACGGCATCGAGTGGTCGCTCTTCGACGGCGGCGTGGGCTACAACTCGACCGTGCTGATCCAGGGGCCGGGCCAGCAGGGTCTCTCCCAGACCGTGATCTGCAAGCAGGCGGGCGCCTCGCTCATCATCGTGACCGGCACTTCCAAGGACAAGGCGCGGCTGGACGTGGCAAGGACGCTCGGTGCCGACCACGTGATCGACGTGAACGCCGAGGATCCGCTCGCGCGCATCCTCGAGATCACCGGCGGCAAGGGTGTGGACGTGGTGCTCGATTGCACCGCCGGCGCGGGCACGGTGCCGGTCCTGCTCGGGATGGAGGCGTTGAAGCGCAAGGCGGGCGTGATGGTCGTGCAAGGCGAGATGGCCGACTTCCCCAACTTCCCCATCGGCAAGATGACGGTGAAGTTCGTGACGCTGAAGAGCGCGCGCGGCCACAGCTTCAAGGCTTGCGAGCTCGCGTTGCAGCAACTCGCCTCGAAGCGCTTCCCGCTGGAGAAGGTGACCACCCACAGGTTCGGGCTCGAGGATGTCGACCTCGCCATCCGCTCGGTCGGGGGCCAGGGCGTGCCCGACGTGATCCACGCTTCATTGATGCCCTGGAAGTAGTGCCGCGGCCATGGGCCTCTTCACCCGCCCGGAGGGAAGCGAACGCGCCTTTGCGGCCGAGCGCGGCGGCGAAGCGCACCTGCAGGCGGTCCTGCGCCTGAAGGAGTGGACGCGCGAGCGCTTCGTCCTCACGCCCGGGGAGACGGTGCTCGTGACCGAAGGGCTGACGACGTTGCCGGGCTATCCGCCCGTGGAGACGCTGGTCGCGTTCTGGACCGCGGACGGAACGCGCCACCACTTCAAGGTCTTCAAGCCGGCCGAGCAGATCGTCGAGGACGATTTCCCGCCGCCATGGTTGAAGGCATCGCTCGCCTTTTCGGAAGGAATGCAATGTCCGTGCTGCTGAAAACCGTCACGCGCACCCAGGGAAACAACCAGGCGCTGAAGGACGGCACCGTGAAGCCGAGCGGATTCGATTTCGAGTTCATGGAGGTCGATCCGCTCATCGATGCGTTCCGCCGGATGGTGCGGGGACTCGAGTTCGACCTCTCCGAGATGGCGTTGACCACCTACATCACCGCGCGCGAGCACGGCAAGAAAATGACCGGCTTGCCGATCTTCCTCGTACGCGCGTTCCACCACGGCGCGATCTGGGTGAACACGAAGGCCGGGATCGCTTCGCCCAGGGACCTGGAAGGAAAGCGCGTCGGCGTGAATCGCGGCTATACGGTGACCACGGGGCTCTGGGCACGCAGCATCCTCGCGCACCAGTACGGCGTGGACCTCTCGAAGATCACGTGGGTGCTGTCGGGCGACGAGCACGTGGCGGAGTTCCGGCCGCCCGCCAATGTCGTCCCGATGGAGAAGGGCCGGAAGATGGCCGACCTCGTCGCCTCCGGAGAGCTGCCCGCGGCGATCGGCATCGAGGCGGATCATCCCGACGTGAAACCGCTCATCGCGAACCCGAAGGAGGCGGCGTTCGAGGCCCTCGCGAAGACCGGGCACTATCCCATCAACCACCTCATGGTCGTCAAGGACGAGACGCTCGCGCAGGATCCGTCGCTGGCGCCCAAGATCTTCGATGCGTTCGCGCAGGCGAAGCGCCTCTACGTCGAGAAGCTTCGCACGGGTGCGATCGACAAGCCCGCCGCGGCCGACATGACGTACAAACGCGTGATGGAGATCACCGGGCGCGATCCCCTGCCCTACGGCATCGAGCCCAACCGCGCGATGCTGGAGGAGGCGGCGCGCTCGGCCTTCGAGCAGAAGATCCTCGCGCGCCCCGTGCGCATAGAATCGTTGTTCCCCGAGAGTACCCACGGGCTCGTCGCCTGAGCCCAGAACGGAGGATGCCATGGCCGTACAGGAACTGACCCGCAAGCCGACCACGAAGCGCCCGCAGGTGGCGATCATGAACGCCGTGCACGACCTCCCGGTGCTGGTCGCGCGCGACAACGGGTTCTACAAGGACGAAGGGCTCGACATCGACTTCGTGACGACCCCCGGGATGGCGCAGGTCACGACCAAGCACTTCGTGAAGTTCGACTCGATCTTCGACCGCCCGCTCGATTCGACGTACAACGAGGGCGGCATCGACCAGTACCGCATGTGCGAGTGGGGCATCATGAAGCGCGCGGTGGAGGCCAACACCGAGCACCTGCGCCCGCGCAAGATCGTGGCGCTGGGCGCCGCGATGTCGTCCTTTGCCATCGTCGTGCGTCCCGACTCGCCCTACTACGAGCCCGAGATGCTGAAGAACGAGCCGATCGCCGTGACACCGAACAACGGCTCGCACTTCACCACGCTCAAGATCATGGAGGGCTTCCTCCAGAAGGAGCAGGTCAAGACCACCGCGGCGGGCTCGATGCCCAAGCGGATCGAGGCGCTGCGCGAGGGCAAGGTGCAGGCGGTGAGCCTGATGGAGCCATGGATCAGCTATGCGCAGAAGCTCGGGCTGCGCATCGTGGTGGAGTCGCACTCCACGCGCGCCGAGGCCGCGGGCGACGATCTCGATGGGGAGACGTTGAAGAAGATGTTCCGCGCCCAGGCGCGTGCCTGCGAAGTGCTCGCCAGGGACCCGGGCCCGTACGTGAAGTACCTCGTCGCAGAAACCGGCGGCTTGCTGCAGGAGAACGAGTTCCAGACCTGGCGCCTGCTCAACGCACCGCCGCAGCCTTATACCCGTGAGCGCTGGGAAGATACGTACCAGTGGACCGTGGGCTGGAACATGACGGTTCCCGGCGCCACTTATGAAAACACGGTGGACAACCGAGCTTGGGACGGGGTCTGACGCCATTCATGCGTGACAGCCTCGCCTTCGGCCACGCTGGATCACGAAATGGGGCCTGACCCCGTATGACGCATCAACCCGTCACTGTTGCGTCGCTCCAGCAAATGAAGCGCGACGGCCGCAAGATCGTCGGCGTGGTCGCGTGGGACTGCCAGGTCGCGCAGATCGCCGACCGCGCCGGCGTGGATATCGTCTCGGTCGGTGACTCGGTAGGCATCAACCTCTGGGGCCATCCCACGCCGCTCGAGGTCACCATGGACGAGATGCTGGTGGTGCTGCGCGCCGTGCGCCGCGGGACGCGGCGGGCGCTGGTGAGCTGCGACTTTCCGTACGGCCCGCTGCAGGCCGGAACCGCGACCGCGCTCGAAGCGGCGCGGCGCTTCCGCGACGCGGGCGCCGACATGGTGAAGGTGGACGACGCCGCGAGCAATCCGCAGGCGTTGGCCGCGATCGTGGACGTCGGCATCCCCGTGTTCGCGCAGATCGGCATCACGCCGCAGACCGCCGAGAAGCACGGTGTGGAGTACGCGCGCATGCTCAAAGGCGACGTGCAGGTGCCCGCGGAGATGACCGAGGCGCTCGTGGATGAAGCACGGCGCTGCGAGGCGGCCGGCGCGGCGATGATCGACTTCACCAATTCGGGCCCCATCGCGGGCCCCGCCGTCACGAGGGCCGTGTCCATTCCCGTGATCGGCGGCCTGGGCGGGGGCCCCTGGCTCGACGGGCGCATGCGCATGGCGCACGCCGCCATCGGCTATGCGGCCACGAACCTGGAAGGCAACGCGCAGACTTACGCGAACGTCGCGCGCATCACGCTGGACGCCCTCGGCGCCTACGCGGACGACGTGCGCTCCGGGCGCCAGATCAAGGGCGGCATTCCCGTGAAGCCCGCGGCCTAGCGATGGCGACCGCGGTCATCGACGGCATCGCCACGCGTTATGAAGTGCGCGGCTCGGGCCCCGCGCTGCTGATGTTTTCTCCCGGCGGCTTCGACGCCACGCTGGAGAAGTGGTCCACGCTCGGCATCTACGCCAAGGTGAAGCCGCTCGAGGCCCTCGAGAAGAAATACTCCTGCATCGTCTTCGACCGCCGCGAGACCGGGCAATCGGGCGGACGCGTCGAGGCGATCGGCTGGGCGCAGTACGTGGCGCAGGGCAAGGGCCTCCTCGATCACCTGGGGATCGAGAGCGCCCACCTGATGGGCGGCTGCATGGGCTGCTGCCCCGTGGCGGCATTCGTGGCCTCACATCCGAAGCGCGTCGCGAGCGCGATCTTCTGGTGGCCCGTGGGAGGCGCCCGGTATCGCATCAAGGGGCACGCGCGCTTCTCCGAACACCTCGCCTACGTGAAGGCCGAAGGCCTGGGCTGCGTCGTGGCCCTTGCGAAATCGGAGGGCAAGGCGTTCGGCGCCGATCCACGCGTGGGTCCATGGGCCGCTCCGATCCGCACCGATGCGAAGTTCGCCGAGGCCTATGCGAAGCGGGACCGCGCAGGCTACGAAGCGACGGTCCGGCGCATGGCCGACAATCTTCTCGATCGCGACACCGCCCCAGGCGCGGAGCCCGAGGACCTGATGCGGGCTTCGGTTCCCACGCTCATCGTCCCGGGCCGGGATGAGTCCCACGCCACCTCGGCCGCCCGGTATCTCGAAGAATGCATCCCCGGGGCACAATACTGGGATGTGCCGCCGGAGGGGCAGACCGCCGAGAGCGCCCCGCCCCGGCTCCTCGAATTCCTCGATTCCGCGAGCAGAAAATGATCATCGACATCCACGGCCACTACACGACCGAACCGCAGGCGCTGCACGCGTTTCGCGACAAGCAACTGGCCGGCCTCGCCGACGCCCTTCGCAAGCCGGGCTCCACGGATCTCGGGATCAGCGACGAGCAGATCGTGAAGAGCGTCGAGCCGCAGCTGAAGCTCCAGCGCGAGCGCGGGAGCGACCTCACCATCTTCTCGCCGCGCGCCTCGGGCATGGGCCACCACGTCGGCACCGAGGCCATCGGCGTCACGTGGACCCGCCTTTGCAACGACCTCATCCACCGGGTGTGCACGTTGCTCCCCGAGAACTTCGCACCCGTGGGCCAGCTGCCGCAGTTCCCGGGCGCCGATCCACGCAATTGCATCCCGGAGCTCGAGCGCATCGTGAGGGAGCTGGGCTTCGTCGGCGTGAACCTGAACCCCGATCCGTCGGGCGGCTACTGGACGGGCCCGCCATTGACGGACCGCTCGTGGTATCCGCTCTACGAGAAGCTGGTGGAGCTGGAAGTCCCGGCCATGATCCACGTGACGTCGTCGTGCAACCCGAACTTCCACTTCACCGGAGCGCACTACATCAACGCCGACACGACGGCCTTCATGCAGCTCCTGCAGGGCGACCTCTTCAAGGATTTCCCGACCCTCAAGCTCGTGATTCCCCACGGCGGTGGCGCGGTGCCGTTCCATTGGGGACGCTACAGGGGGCTCGCGCAGGAGATGAAGCGCCCGCCGCTCACCGACCACCTGCTGAAGAACGTCTTCTTCGACACCTGCGTGTACCACCTGCCGGGCGTCGAGCTCATGGCGAAGGTGATTCCGATCGACAACATTCTCTTCGCCTCCGAGATGCTGGGCGCGGTGAAGGGCATCGATCCCACGACCGGGCAGAACTACGACGACACCAAGCGCTACGTGGACCAGGTGAAGGCGCTCTCCGACGCCGACCGCTACAAGATCTACGAAGGCAATGCACGCCGCGTATATCCGCGGCTCGACCGGCGCCTCGCCGCGCAGGGCAACGCCGCGCGGAGAGCCACCGCATGAGCACCGCCGCCAAGCCGCGCTTCGGCCTTCCCGGCCGGATCCAGGAACCCAACTCGCGCCCGCGCTCCATCGCGCTGGTGGGCCTTGGTGGGGGCGGCGCCGCGGTCGCGCGCCGCGTGGCCGGGGAACACCATCCCAACCTCGAAGTGCACGTGCTTGCGAAGAGCGCCGCCGGCAGCGAGGCGCTCGCCGCGATCCAGGCGGGCGGCGGCGACCTGCAGCGCGACCTCTCCAACGCCGACATGATCTTCATGGTCGCCTGCCGCGGCGACGACGTGGGCCTCGCCCCGGTGGTGAGCGGCATCGCACGCGCGAGGAACCATCCCGTCACCGCGCTCTACCTCGTGCCGCCCGAAGGACCATCGGCGAGCGAGGACGACACGCTGAGGACGCTCCGCGCAAGCGTGGAGATGCTGGTGGTAATGTCCGACGAGAGCTACGTGCCGGCCATGGTCGCCGCGCTCGGCAGCTGAAAAGGAAATCGCGCCCGATGAACGACATGACGAAGCCGCGCCTGCTCGATCCGCCCTACGACTACCCGGATTACGGCAGCACCCACAAGCGCTTCCCTCGCGAGGCCCTGGTTGAGTTGCCCAAGGGCGCGCTGGATACGCCCGGCCCGCTCGTGCCCGCGGGGTTCGTGCACGGTGGCGACAACGACCTCACCACGCGCGGCAAATCGGCGCCGCTGGGCGAGAAGATGATCCTCGTGGGGCGGCTCGTCGACGAAGACGGCCGGCCGGTTCGCAGCTCGCTCGTGGAGATCTGGCAAGCGAACGCCTCGGGGCGCTACCACCATCCCGGTGACCAGCACGAGGCGCCGCTCGATCCCAACTTCGAGGGGATCGGCCGTACCTTCACCGATGACGAGGGAGTCTATCGTTTCGTCACGGTGAAGCCGGGCTCGTACCCGTGGCGCAATCATCCCTACGCATGGCGCCCGCAGCACATCCATTTTTCCCTGCTGGGCAACGCGCCCGTGCAGCGCCTCATCACGCAGATGTATTTCCCCGGCGATCCCCTGCTCGAAGTCGACCCCGTCTACAACAGCGTGCCCGATGCCGACGCCCGCAAGCGCATGATCTGCACGCTCGATCTCAAGACCGGCATCGAGCAGATCGCGCTCGGCTACCGGTTCGACATCGTTCTCGCCGGGGCGAAGTCCACGCCCATGGGGATCTGACGTGCCCGCTCGCACGCCTTCGCAGACGATCGGACCGTTCTTCCATTTGGGATTGCGCTGGCCCGAAGGCGGCCGCGTATCCTTCGCCGAAAAAGGTACTCCGCTCGTGCTCACGGGCCGCATCACGGACGGCGCGGGCGAGGCCGTGGGCGACGCGCTCTTCGAGACGTGGCAGCACTGCCCCACCGGCGAAGCTCCGGCGTGCGCCACGGGGAGCCGCAATCCGAACGGCTTCGGCCGCGTCGAGACGGCACCCGACGGCACGTTCCGCATCGAGACCACCATGCCGGGCGGAAAATCGCCGTCCATCGACGTCTCCATCTTCGCGCGCGGGCTGCTCAAGCCGCTGCGCACCCGCGTGTATTTCTCCGCCGAAGCCGCGCGCACCGATTCCGACATCGCGTCCATCGCGGGATCGCCGCGGCTTTCCACCCTCATTGCGAAGGCCGCGGGCGGCAACGAATATCGCTGGGACGTGCGCCTCCAGGGCGAAGGCGAAACCGTCTTCTTCGCGTTCTAGGGCATGGCCTCGAGCCTCGCGGCCCGCACCCTCGCGCGTCCCTCGTTCGACGCGGCCTTCGGCGCGAAGGCCTTCGTGCGCGCCATGCTTTCCTTCGAGTCCGCGCTGGCCCACGCCCAGGCCGCGGAGGGCATGATCCCGGTTCGCGACGCGGAGGCGATCGCCGCGGCGTGCGCGACCATCGTGATCGACATGGAGTCGCTGGTCGCCGAAGCGAAGAAATCGGCCACGCTCGCGGTGCCATTGGTGGCGCTGCTGCGCGCCGAGGTCGCGCGGCGTCCCGGCGACTCGGCGAAGCATGTCCACTACGGCGCCACGAGCCAGGACGTGCTCGACACCGCCAACGCGCTTTGCCTGAGGGCCTGCCTCGAGGAGGCCGATCGCAGCGTCGAGGCCGCGGTGCGCTCGCTCGCCCGCCGCGCCCTGGAGCATCGCGCGACGCCCATGCTCGGCCGCACCCTCATGCAACCGGCGCTTCCCATCACCGCGGGCCTGAAGATCGCGCGCTGGGCCGTGGCCCTCGACCACGACCGCGAGCGCATCGCCGAAGCGCAGGCCGAAGCGCTTGCCGTGCAATTGGGCGGGCCCGTGGGCGCACTGGAACCTTTTGGCGGCAAGGGCCCGGCCGTGCGGCATCGCGTAGCGACCGCGCTGGGGCTCGCCGACGCCATCGCCTGGCACGTCCACCGCAATGGCTGGATCGACTTGCTGGGACGCATCGGCCAGCTCGTGCTCACCGCGGGCAAGATCGCGCGCGACATCTCATTGGCGATGCAACCTGAAATCGGCGAGATGCGCGAGAGCGCGCCGCGCGAAGGCGTGGGCGCATCGAGCGCCATGCCGCACAAGCGTAACCCGGTCGCCTGCGTGCACGCGCTCGCCGCGGCGACACGCATTCCCGGTTTGCTCGCCACGGTCCACGCCGGCTCCATCTCCGAGAACGAGCGCGCGTTGGGCGGCTGGCAAGCGGAGCTCGCAGTCGTGCCCGACATCGCGGAGTGCCTCGGCTCCGCACTCGATTTCCTCGACACCATCGGCGCCTCGCTCGAAGTGGACGGCGCGCGCATGGCCGCCAACCTCGCGGCCTATGGCGCCGGGGAGGCGCACAACCCGAAAGGCCTCGAGACCGCGATCGACGAGCTGCTCGACGGCCTCTCCCCGGAAGGATCGCGATGAGCAAGGACGCACACGAACGCGGCATGAAGACCCGGCGCAAGGTGCTGGGCGATGAATGGGTGGATCGCGCCGAGCGCACCAAGACCGCATTCAACACCGAGTTCCAGGACCTCATCACCCGCTATGCCTGGGACGACATCTGGAACCGGCCCGGGCTCGACCATCGCACGCGCCGCATGCTGGTTCTCGCGATGACGGTGGCGCTCGGCCGCTACGAGGAGTTCTCGCTGCACGTGCGCGCCGCGCTGCAATCGGGGGACCTCACGCAGGACGACTTGAAGGAGGTCCTGCTCCAGGCGGCGATCTATTGCGGCATTCCCGCGGCCAACACCGCGTTCAAGGAAGCGCGCGCGGTGATCGACTCGCTCGGGAAGAAATGAACCTGCTGCACCACGTCGAGGCAGGCCGTGGCGAGCCCGTCGTGCTCGTGCATGCGATCGGCTGCGACCACCGGATGTGGGATTCGCTGGCCTCCGCGCTCGCCTCCCGCTACCGCGTCGTGCGCGTGGACGTGCGCGGCCATGGCGAGAGCCCCGTGCCCGCGGGCGAATACTCGCTCGAAGATCTCGCCGGCGACGTGCTCGCGGTCCTCGACGCGCTGAACATCGAGAAGGCGCATTGGGTCGGCCTTTCCATGGGCGGCATGATCGGCCAGGCGTTCGCGCTCCTGCACAAGGAGCGCCTCGGACGCCTCGTCCTCGCCAACACCACAAGTGGCTACGGCCCCGACGGGCCGAAGACGTGGGAAGCCCGGATGAAAGCCGTTCGCGAAGGCGGGATGGCGGCCATCGCGGACCTCGTGATGCAGCGCTACTTCTCCGACGAATTTCGTGCGTCGCACGCCGACGTCGTAGCCCGCGTGAAGGAACGCGTGCTCACCACGCCCGCACTCGGGTATATCGCATGTTGCGCGGCGATCCGCGACCTGGATTTCACCGCGCAGCTCTCCGGGATCCACGCCCGCACGCTGTTGATCGCCGGCGGCAAGGACGCCGGGACGCCGCCCTCGATGTCCGAGATCATCGCGAAGCGAATTCCCGGCTCCCAGCTCGCCGTGCTTGCCGAAGCGGCGCATCTTTCCGCCGTGGAGGTGCCCGAAACGTTCAACGCATTGGTGCGGGATTTCCTTGCGGCGCCTTGAAGTACTTCTTCAGCGGCATTGCTCCAGAGTCGCGAGAATGGAAAGGATGCGGCGCAACACTGGCGTTATCGCGGCTCGATAACTGGCGCGGACACGGAGAATGGGGCGCATTCCAATGCGGTTATCGTTCGAGCAGAGCTCAGTGGCAGACGGTACCGGTTGGACTGAAGAGCTCACGAGTGATCGACTTTACCTGCGAGATGCCGTTTACGGTGTACGAAAACGTCGCCGCATTGCCATTTGTGAATGTGAATGTCGCTGCGCCAACGGCAGTAGCGTGGACAAGATTTGGATCAAAGGGAACTGAATTGAACGCAGGGCCGGTCGTTTGATAGATCGTGCCCAAGTAAGCGTTCAAGCCGCCAGTTGGCGTCGCCGTCGTGACCAACCACATCGCTTTGCCTGATGGCCCATAGGTGAACCAAGTCGCGAAAATCGAACTCCCCTGATGAGTTAGGTTGATTCCCCAACCTGCTTCCGCGCCAGCCGGAGCGGCCCACCAAAGATCTGTGTAGTTCGTGGCAGCGGCCAGACTGCTGGTCGAAGCCGCAGTTGCGCAAGTAGGAACCGGGCCGAAGACCTCCCGAGTGATCAGCTTGCTCTGCGACGTCGATCCGATCGTATACCCAAAGAGTCCGTTGTTCGCGTCGCTGAAAGACAGTGTTCCGCTGCCAACGGCAGTGGCTGTCACTTGAGAGGGAGCAAAGCGAGCCGAGTTAAATCAAGATATCGTCGTGCTCCGGGCGAGGGTGGCACCGTCGCGCACCGTTGGCTGACGTTGCGGAGCCTCGCGCCCGGTTCCGGACTTCGGTGAGGGCGCAATGGAACGACGCTTAGCGCCAGTGCGTATCAATACACCCCCGGAATCCACCTCTTCACGCGCCGGCAATAGTCGAGATAAGCGTCGCCGAATAGCAGCACGAGCCGCGCCTCGTCCTCGCGAGCACGCCGGTCGAACCAGAACGCGTGGAAGGCGAAGACCGCCCAGGCAACCGGTGAGCGCAACGCAGCCGCGAGCCCCGCGAAAAAGATGAGGTGCCCGAGGTACATCGGATTGCGCACATAGCGGTACGGCCCGGTCTCGACGATTCGATCGGGCGGAATGGAGATGCCGGGCCCTCCGCCGCCGATGCGTGCGCGATAGTCGCCGACCAGCCGGTATTGCAGGTAGCCCCACGCCAGCACCGGCAGTGCCCACCATTCGATGCGTGGCAGGCCGCCCTGCAGCACCCCCTCGAGCGCGACTAGAACGACAGGCCAAACGATGAAGGTGCGGTTGGAAGTGCTCGCGAGCCAGCGCGAGACCCCGCTGCGCCCGCTCACGCCTTCGCGGGCTCCTGCGGCGGCATGAGCAGGATGAAAAGGTTCGCGAACACGATCGTGCCCGCGAGGAACCAGAAGGTCATGGTGAGGCCGTAGCGGTCGGCGACCATTCCGCCGATGAGCGGGGCGATCGCGGCGCCGAGCGCCTGGGCGCCGAAGAGTATCCCGATGCTGGTGCCGCCCATGTTCTTCGGCGTCGATTCGAGGAGCCACGCCTGGAGCACGGGGCGGATCGCGTAGAGGAAGAACCCGAGCACCGCGACGAACGCGATGAAGGCCGGCGACTTGCCCGCGAGCGCCATGAAGACCAGAACCACGGCCGACATCGTCATGCTCGTCATCATGATGTGGCGCCGTCCCATCCGATCCGAGAGATACCCGGCGATGGGCGTGGCGGCGAAGCCGGCGGCCTGCAACGCGAACATGCCCGCCCCCACCCAGAAGGGATTCAGCTTCATCTCGTACGCGAGGTAGACCGGGAGGAACGTGAGGAGTGCGTTCTGCGTCATCGAGCGGAACGCCGAGCTCGCCGTGAGCAGCATGAGGGACCGGTTGCGGAAGAGCGCGGGAACCCCGGCGAAGTATTGTCGCAGCCCCTGCCCGGCTTCCACTTCCGCCATCGGCTCCTTACGCTTCCCGCCCAGGCGAAGCGTGCCGAGGAAGATGAGCAGCAGCAGCGACATCACGAGGCCGGGGACCACGTTCAGCACGACGACCTCGCGCCAGGTGAGCGTCGCGAGCAGCGTCCCCACGGCGAGCGGCGCCAGCGCGTCGCCCACGTTGCCGCCCATCCCGTGGATCGAGAGCACCAAACCCTTCCGGTCGGGAAAGCGCCGCGCGAGCGTCGGGATCGCGGTGGGGTGCCAGAGGCTGTTGCCGAAGCCCACGAGCGCGACGCAGGCGAGCAGCATGGGGTAGCCGTGCGAGAAGCCCATCAGCAGGTACGGGAACCCGACCCAGAAGAGCGAGAGCGCCATCAGGGCGCCCTTGCGCCCGACGGTATCCACGAGGATTCCGCCCGGCACGTTCGCGACGGCGCCCGCGATGTACTGGCAGGTCATGATGAGGCCGATCTGGCTGTACGTGAGGCCCAGCTCGCGCCCGATGATCGGCAGGATCAGATAGAAAGTGGACGGGTACCAGTGCGTGAGGGCGTGGCCCAGCGTGATGAGCCAAACCTCGCGGTAGGTGCGCGGGCTGTCGGCCGGTGCCGGTGCGGCAAGCGTGCTCACTGCGCTCCCTTGAGGACGATCTCGTCGAAAAGCTTGCTCCATTTTGCGCTTTCGTCGAGCGATCGAACAGGGTCGGTCTGCACGATCTTCACGCCCTTCAGCGGCGAGGCCACCTTCATGTTGGTGGGCACGTAGTCGAGGCCCACCATCGCGCCCTGCCCGTCGGGACCCAGCAGGTACTCGTAGAAGAGGAGCGCCGCGGCGGGGTGCGGAGCCCTGCGCGCGATGCCCACCGCGTTGGAGCGCGCGACGGCGGGTTCGATCGCGAACCAGTCGATGGGAGCGCCTTTCCTCTTCGCCTGCTCGGGCATGTAGTTGTAAACCGTGAGCGCGAGCGGCACCTCGCCGGAGATGACCATGTTGTTCAGCAGCGTGTGCCCGTGGCGCGGCGAAAGCCCGTTCTTCGCCACCAGCTCGCGGAAGAAGGCAAGGCCCTTCTCTTCGCCGCCCATGAGCTGCACGACGGTCGCGAACCAGTCGTCGTTCTTCGACTCGATGCCGAGCTTGCCCTTCCACTTCGGGTCGAGGAGGTCCGCGTAGGTCTTCGGCAGATCCTGCTTCCTGACGAGGTTGGTGTTGTAGGCCTGCACCCACACCGAGAGGATCGTCGCGGCCCACTCGCGATGCTTCGGCACGGAGCCGGCTGCGAGATCGGACAACACCGGCGAGTCGACCGGCCGGAGGATCTTCTCCCGCGCGAGCGCCTCCATCTCCGGCGTGCCGAAGTGGACCACGTCGAAGTCGTGCCGCCCCGCTCGGCTCTCGGCGATCGCGCGTTGCAGGACCTTGTCGGTCCCGGCGCGCCACACGGTCAGCTTGATTCCGTGCTTCTTTTCGAAGGGGCCGACGATCGCCGGCAGGTCCTTCTCGGCGATCGTGGTGTAGAGCGTGAGCTCGCCTTCGCGGCGCTGGGCGGGCGCGGGCAACGCGGCGGCGAGCGCCGCGCCGCCGAGGGCGCGCAGCAGCCCGCGCCGGGCCTTACTCGGGGTGATTCAGGTTCTCCTCGAAATGGCGCGGCACGAAGCCCTGGCCCTCGGGCGTGGGCTCGGTCGGGCGCGGGATCACCGACTTCTGGAACAGCATGTTCATGAAGATCAGCATCGGCTTGGGCTTCAGCACGAGCGCCCGCGCGGGCTTCACCGGATCCGCGTTGAAGTGCTGGTGCACGCAGTTCATGTGCACGATGGCGACGTCGCCCGCGTTCCAGTCGTAGCGGATGCCGTCGTGCACCTCGTAGCCCTTGCCGTCGAGGATGTAGAACGCGGCCTCGTTCACGTGCCCATGCTTCTGGGTGCGCCCGCCCGGGCCATATTCCTCGAGGTGGACGTGCAGGGTCTGCGTGAGCCCGTCCACCGGCTCGATGAAGTGCTTGCTGAACGACTGCGGGCCGTCGTTGAAGAGGAGGTCCTTTCCCTTGATCACGCGCGGCATCGAGCGAAGCCGCGAGAGCTCGTCGTTCAGGCTGTACTGCCCCTGGATGCCGCGGACGAAGACGCGGTCCTTCTTGCTGCTGTAGTGCGATTCCTTGCCCATGGTCGTTCCTTCTATTTCATGCCGTGAGTGAACATGTCCGCGTACTTCTTCGCCCACTTCTCGTACTGGTCGAGGGTGTCGGTCGCGTCCACGAACTTCATGGGCATCTTGTTGAGCGGCGTATCCACCTTGCGGCTGGTGGGAACGAATTCGCGCTTGGAGAGGATCGTCTGCCCTTCGGGGCTGATCTCGAAATCGTAGAAGAGCACCGCGGCATGCGGGTGCGGCGCCTTGCGCGCCACCGCCACCCCATTGGGCCGCGCGATGGCCGGACCGATCGAGAACCAGTCGATGGGCGCGCCCTTGCCCTTCAGCTGCTCGGCCTTGTAGTTGTACACCGTGAGCGCGAGGGGAATTTCGCCCGAGACCACGAGCTGTGTGAGGAGCGTGTGTCCCTTGCGAACCGAGACGCCGTTGGTGGCGACGATCTGCTTGAACACCTTGTCCGCGCGGGCCTCGCCCAGCGCCGCATACTCGCCGGCGAGCCAGTCGGAGTCCTCCTGCTCGATGCCGAGCTTGCCCTTCCACTTGGGATCGGCGAGTTCCTCCCAGGTCTTGGGCAGGTCCGCCTTCTTCACCAGGCCCGTGTTGTACGCCTGCACGAAGACGTTCAGCCGCGTGCCCACCCAGTCGCCGTGCGGGCGCAGCGCCTCGGGCATGAGGTCGGCGAGGTACGGCGACTTCACCGGCGTGAGGATTTTCTCCCGGTGCATGGATTCGAGCTCGGGCCCGTTGGTCTCGGCCACGTCCATCGTGAAGCGCCCGGCGCGCGCCTCGGTGACCGCGCGTTGCAGCACCTTCTCGCTGGAAGAGCGCCACACCGTCACCTTGATGCCGTACTTCTTCTCGAAGGCGCCGACGAGCGCACCCATGTCGTCGCTCTGCGCGGAGGTGTAGATCTCGAGCGCGCCCTCCTTCTTCGCGCCCTCGAGGATCTTCTGCGCGCGGTCGGCCCCCGCGTACGAGGCCACGTCCTCGGCGGTGGCGTTCGGCTTCACCTGGGCCCACGCCGGCGCGGCGGCGAAAGCCACGGCGGCGAGGAACATCGCGATCGGTCGTTTCATTCGGCTTCCTTCCGGATCTTTCCGCCCTGGAGCATGATCTCGCTCCACAGGCGTTCCCACTTGTCGTTCTCGTCCAGCACCACGACGGGATCGATCATGTGGAAGGGGAACTTGTTGAGGCTGGTCTGCACGGATAGGCTCGCGGGGACGCGTTTACGCTGCTTCACGATCTCCTGGCCTTCATGGGAAAGCATGAAGTCGGCGAACGCGAGCGCCGCGTACGGATGCTGTGCCCGGCGCGCGACGCCGATGGCATTGGGCCGCCCGAAGGTGGGCTCGATCGCCTTCCAGCGCACCGGCGCTCCCTTCGCCGCCAGCCGCTCGACGGCATGGTTGTAGACGGCGCCCGCGATCGGAAATTCACCCGAGGCGAGGAGCTCCACGATCAGCGTGTGCCCCGTGCGGATCTGCGGGCGAGTCGCGGCGAGCTTCCTGAAGAATTCGAGCCCCTTCGGCTCGCCCATGAATTTCACCATCGAGGCGAACCAGTCGGTGTCGCTGCCCTCGATGCCGACTTTGCCGGCCCAGCGCGGCAGGAGGAGATCCTCGTAGCTCTTCGGCACCTCCTCGGGCTTCACGAGGTCGGTGTTGTACGCGAGGGTAAAGAAATTGAAGCGGTCGGCGACCCAATGGCGATGGCGCGGAAAAGCGGCCGCCGGCAGGTCGGTGAAGTGCGGGCTGTAGAACTCGTCCAGCAGCTTCTCGCGGTAGAGCGCTTCCATCTCCGGGCCGTTGGTCTCGAAGATGTCGCAGGCGAAGTGCCCCGCGCGCGCCTCGGTCACGCCACGCTGCAGCACCTTCTCGCTGGAAGCGCGCCAGAGGACCGCCTTGATGCCGGTGCGTTTCTCGAATGCCTCGGACAGCGGAACCGAATCCTTGAGGTTGAGCGAGGTGTAGATCGCGACCTCGCCCTCGCGCCTGGCCTCGGCGGCGATGCGCGCGGCACGGTCGGCGCCCTTGTAGAGATAGATATCCCGGTGCGGCGAATCCGCTACCCGCGACTGGGCGCGTGCCGCGAAGGGAATCGCGAGCGCCGCGAGCGTTGCGCGGTGGAAGGCCCGCCGGCCGGGCGAATGCCCGCGAAGCGGGTTGCGATTCATCGAGCCCATCTCCTGTGCGGGACGCCCGCCGCCCCGGAAAAGCCAGCGGGCGCCGGAGCGCCCGCCGTGCAGCTTCCAGCCCCGTGCTCGCGCACGGGCACCGCGATCAGAACGAGTGGCTCATGCCGAACGCGTACTGGTCGATGTCCTCGCCGACGCTGGGCGTCTGCGACGCGCTGTTGTTGTACTGCGCGGAGAAGCCGTTCCTCAGCAGCGCGCCCATCGCGAAGAGGTAGCTGCGCTTCGAGAAGTAGTAGGCCACGCCGAACTGCAGCTGCGAGCCCTCGAGGCCGTCGGTGTTGCAGCCGGCGTTCACGAGCGTGCAGGTGCCCTTGTTCGACTTGATGTACTCGAGCGCCGTGCGCCATTGGTTGTTCCAGCGCGCGTCCCACTGGACTTCCCACGCCGTGTTCTTGTAGCTCGAGAAGCGCCCGGTGATGCTCGCGTTCTCGTCGTATTCCTTCTGGATGAGGTCGGCCTCCAGCGTATGGACGCCCCAGTGCAACTGGATCATCCCCTGGGTCGCCTTGTCCTTCGAGTTCACGTTCTGGTCGTTGGTGTTCGACATGGCCGCTATGGGGACGTTCTTCGAGCCGCCGAAGAGATCCCAATGGATCTCGTGCGCGAGGCTCACGGTGAACGGGCCCCCTTCCCATTTCACCGCCCCCGACCACACGTGCGGCTTGCGCGTCGCGGTGTCCGTCTCGTCCGTGGAGTACTGGAGCTGGCCGTCGAAGCCGCCGATCACCGGGGACTCGTATTGCACGACATTGGCGCGGCGCAGGTGGAAGCTCGACGCCGAGCTGGTGCCGAAGCCGACCTTGCGCAGGACGTTCGAGGACGACACGAAGTTGCCGCTCGACACCCCGAGGAACGAGAGATCGTCGCCGTAGGTCTTGAACGGCGTATCCATGCGGCCCAGCTTGATGGTGCCCCACCGGTCGTGCGAGAGGCCGACGAACGAATCGCGTTGCGCGAACGCGGCGGTGTTGCTGTCCACGGCGAAGGCCGTCTCCAGCTGGAAGATGGCCTTGAGGCCGCCGCCCAGCTTCTCGTAGCCGCGCACGCCGAAGCGGGAGTTGGAGGACTCCATCTCGTTGCGGGTGATGATTCCCTTGGTGCCCGTCGGCGCCGCCGAGAGCGTCGACACGGCCGTGCCGGCCGGCGTCGGGTCCTTGCCGTACTCGCGGATCAGCTCCGGATAGATCCGCCCGTAGAGCTCGACCACGGAATCGGCTTCCGCGTCGCCACCTTTCTCCTTCGCGAAGCACAAGGAAGGACACACCAGGGCCGCTCCCACCGCGATCGCCAACAGCTTTTTCTTCTGCACCGAGGCCTCCTAGGGTTCTGTATGTCGTTCTTTTATATGGAACGTTTGTCTTTGCTGCGGAACGAGGCCAATGTATCGGCGCCCCCCCGCCTTCGTCAAGGAAAAACAGCCTCGCGACAGGCGCAAATGTGGCGTCGATGAGACATTCCCCCGGGCCCGGCGCTGTGGCGTTCCTGAGTGCGGAAAAGCCGGTGCCGCAAAGGCGTGTCAAGCGGCCGCCGACACCTTCGGCGGCAGCTCGGCGGCCTCCGCCTGGTACGCCTCGTCCATGCGCGACTTCAACCCATGGCGCGACAGGGCTTCGGCGAACCATTGGCGCACCACCGGCTTTTCGTCGGCGTAGTCGATCTGGTCGCCGCCCACGCGCCGGCTGATCCACGCCTTGGGCACGCCCTGCGCGTTGCGGATCGCAACCCCTTCCTGCTTGAACGCGAGGTAGCGCGCCGGCGTGGTGCCCGTGTTGAAGTGCTGGTGGAACCACATGTTGGGCGGGACGATGAGGGTGCCTTCCTTCCACTCGAAGCGGCGCGGCTCCGCACCCTCGGGCCACATGAGGCTGAAGCCCTCGCCGCTCATCACGATCACGTAGGCGCCCGGGCCATGGGCATGGGCTTTCTTGTACGTCCCCACGGGAAATTGCGAAATGTGGCTGTTCATCGACCCCTTCGCCATGTTGAAGCGGATGTGGCCGCCGCCGGCGCCGCGCTCCTTTGCCGCGATGAGCGGCAGGTTGATGGCGTCGGAAACGAAGTTGGTATCCAGCAGCAGGCCCTTCTGCTCGCCCTTGTTGGCGAAGTAGTCGGGCTCGCCGCCGAAACGGTCGGGGAAGTCGCGCCGGGTGCCGAAGACGAAGTCCAGGTCGCCGAAGGCGTTGAGGATGGCCGGGGCATTGGTGACCGAGATGAAGCGGGCCGGCTCCTTGCCCGAGGCGTTGAAGTGCTGGTGCGTCGCGTTGAGCGGAATCGCGAAGATGGCGCCCTTCTTCCACTCGAACGTGACCTTCGCGCCGGAATCGTTCCACACCGCCGTGGAACCACGCCCATCGAGCACGTAGACCATCTCCTCGAAGAGCTGGCGGCGCGGCGAGAGCTCCCTGCCGGGCGGGATCTCGCAAATGTACGAATCGTTCGAGGTGCGCGACGCGTCGTGGTTGAGGAAGACTCCCCTGCCGCCGCGGCTCGGCCAATCGCGCAGCTCGGCCGTGTGCAGGTTCTCCACGTACATCGCGTCGCGGATCTCCAGGCCCTCGGCCTTGACCCATCTCGTGTACGGCGTCTCCTTCTCGGTGGCGAACTTCTTCGCGAACTCGTCGGAGACGGTGGCTTTCCTCTCTTCCATCGTCATGCCTCCAGCTTCACGCGGCCCTTGAGGAAATCCTCGACCATCTCGGGCGTGACCTCGAGGCCCGGACGGTACTCGGGCGCGTCCTCGATCTGCTCGAGGTCGTTCAGGCCGCTTGCCTTGTAGATGCGGTTCACCGCCGAGATGAGGCGCACAGGCCGCTCGGGGTCGGCGTTGAAGTGCTGGCTCGCGGTATTCGGCGGGATGTAGATCACGTCGCCCGCTTCCCACTCGAAGCGCTTCGATTCCGCCTGCGGCGACCAGTGGTAGGTGTCCGTGATCTCGACGTCGTAGTCGACGTGGATGTCGTAGCCGCGACCCTCCACCACGTAGAGGCATTCCTCGGCGAGCTGGCGGTGCTTTCCCGAGCGGCTCCCGGGCGGGATGATCAGCATGTACGCGTCCACGGTCTCCATGCGCGTGTTCATGCCTTCGTTCAGCAGGTGCTTGAGGAGGCCATGGCGCGACAGCTCCCAGGGCATGTCCTCCGGATGCACGATCTTTTTCCTCTTGGCGTTGCGCGCCGGCGCCTGCCCGGCGTCGTCGAGCAGCGCCTGGTACAGCGCCTGGTTCACGTTGCCTTTTTTCCAAGCCTTCGATTCACCCCAAGCCATCTTCGATCTCCTCGTCATGCCGGCGGGGGCCGGCACCCAATCTCAATGATTAAAGTCCGACTCTTCTTCGCGCGCCTTGAACGACGCGGCCTGCGGCCCTGCCGCGGGCTGCGGCGGGCGGGGCTCGACCTGGTGCTGGAAGAGCATGTTCATGAACATGTACATGGGCTTCGTCTTGATGACGAGCGCCCGCGCGGGCCGCGTCGGGCTCGCGTTGAAATGCTGGTGCACGCAGTTGTTGTGCACGATGGCGACGTCCCCCGCCTTCCAGTCGTAGCGGATGCCGTCGTGGACCTCGCAGCCCTCGCCGTCCAGGATGTAGAAGGCGGCCTCGTTCACGTGGCCGTGCTTCTGGCTCTTCCCGCCGGGACCGTATTCCTCGAGGTGGAGGTGGAAGGTCTGGGTGATCCCGTCCTTCGGCTCTACGTAGTGGCGGCTGTAGGTCTGCGGGCCGTCGCGGAACTTGATGTCCTTCGCGCGGCGCACGCGCGGCATGTCGCGCAGCCGCGCAAGCTCGTCCTTCAGGCTGTACTGCCCCTGGATGCCGCGCACGAAGACGCGATCCTTCTTCGAGTGGTAGTGCGACTCGTTGCCGACCGCCTGCTGCGGCGTCGAGACATCCTGCTTCTTCACCGATGTATCCATTCGTTTCTCCTCGCCTCTCGTGTCCTACGCCTGCTTTAGCGCCACGCACTTCTCGGGATCGAGCCGCACGTAGATCGGGTTGCCCACGGGCGTGCGCAGCGACGGGTGCTGGCGCGACAGGAGCGTGCGGTTGCCGAGCTTCACCTGGAAATCCACGACCTCGCCCAGGAACACCTTCTGGTCCACCGTCGCCTCCCACACGTTCACCGGCGCGTCGGGCCTGGTTTCGACGAGGCCCACGTCCTCGGGGCGCACGGAAAGGAGCACCTTGTCGGCGGCGGCGAGCTGCTCGGTGGCGCGCACGCTCACGTCGCCGATCTCGGTACGAACGCGATAATGGCCCGGGGTTCCATCCGCTCCCAGCACCGCGCCATCGAGGAAATTGGTGCTGCCCACGAAGTCGGCGACGAAGGCGCTCGCGGGCCTCTCGTAGATGTCGCGGGGGCTGCCCACCTGCTGTATGCGGCCCTCGTTCATGACCGCGATCTCGTGGGAAAGCGCCAGCGCCTCGCTCTGGTCGTGGGTCACGTATACCGTGGTTATGCGTAGCTCCCGCTGGAGGCGTTTCAGCTCGAAACGCATGCGCTCGCGAAGCTTGGCATCCAGGTTGGAGAGCGGCTCGTCGAGCAGGAGCAGCTGCGGCTCCATCACCAGCGCACGGGCGAGCGCGAGGCGCTGCTGCTGGCCCCCGGAGAGCTTGGTCGCCTCCCGGTCGGCGAGATGGTCGAGCTGCACCGCCTCCAGTACGCGCATCACCTTCGCCCGCGCATCCTTGCGGGAATAGCGCTTGGCGCCTACGTCGATGGGGAACGCGGCGTTGTGGAAGACGTCCATGTGCGGCCAGATGGCGTACGACTGGAACACCATGCCGAAGCCGCGGCGGTTGGGTGCGACGAAGACCCCGCGGGCCGAGGAGTAGACGACGCGGCCCTTCACGGCGATCTCGCCGGCGCGCGGCTTCTCCAGGCCCGCGATGGAACGCAGCGTCGTGGTCTTGCCGCAGCCGCTGGGGCCGAGCAGCGTGAAGAGCTTGCCCTCGGGAACGGTGAAGCTCACGTCCTGGGCCGCCTTCACGATCTCGCCCTTCTCGTTCGGATACTCCGTGTACAGCCCCGCGACCGTTAGCATCGAATCACTCCTGGACCCCGAATTTCTTGCCGAGCCACTGCGCGGCCATCACGAGCACCAGCAGCGCCAGGATGAACATCACCCCGAGCGCGGAGAGCTCGACGTACTGGCCGTTCTCCCAGAGCTCCCAGATCACGATCGAGACCACCTCGGTGCCGGGGCTGTAGAGCAGGATCGAGCTGGAGAGCTCGCGGATCGACACGATCATCACGTAGATCCACCCGGCGATGAGCCCCGGCTTGAGCAGCGGCAGGATGATCCGCCAGAAAGTGGTCCCCCACGAGGCGCCGCTCATCGCGGCCGACTCCTCCAGCTCCTTGTGGATCTGCAGCATCGAGGTCGTGTTGTAGCGCAGGCCGTACGGCATGAACCGCGTGATGTACGCGATGAACATGATCCAGATCGTGCCGTAGATCCCCACGTCGACGTTGAGGTAGAAGATCATGATCGCGAGGCCGAGCACCAGCCCCGGGAACACCATCGGCAGCGACGCGATGTTGTCGAGGATCCATCGGCCGGGGAGCTTCGTCTTCACCACGATCCAGCAGATGACGGATGTGACCAGCATGATCACCGTGGCGCTTCCCACGCCCAGGAGGACGCTGTTCCAGACGGCCGAAGCGAGGTTCGGGTAGGTGAGGATGAAGCGGTACGGATCGAGCGTGAGGTTGTGCAGCGCGTGCATCGAGGGCACGGAATAGAACTTCTGGAAAGACGACCAGAGGAGCACCGCGAAGGGCAGCACGACGATCAGCACGAAGTACACGATGAAGATGCCCGCCGTGAGGAAGCGCCACGGCCCCAGGTCGATTCGCCGCGGGCGAAATCCCTTGCCGGTCATCGTCGCGTACTTCGAGCCCCGGCTCGAGAGGCGGGACTGCAGGTACACGCCCACCGTGGTGATGGCGAGGAGCGTCACCGCATAGGCGGAAGCAAGGCCCACCTGGCTTGGGTAGCGGTGCACCGCCTGGTAGATGGACGAGGTGAAGACCTGGATCCCGACGGGCAGCCCCAGCAGCGCCGGGACTTCGAACGATTCCACCGCGCGCACGAAGAGGATGAGGAGCGTGGCGAAGACCGCGGGCCACGAGAGGCGCAGCGTCACGCGCCACGCCACCTGCAGCACCGAGGCGCCGCTCATCATCGCGGATTCCTCGAGCGCCGGGTCCATCGAGCGGAACGCGGCCGACATGAGGAGGAAGGCCATCGGCGAGTAGTGCAGGCCGTCCACCCAGATCATCCCCCACATCGAGTAGATGTCGAAGAGCGGGTTGTCGAGGCCGAACAGGTCCTTCAGGAAGAGGTTGATGATGCCGATCTTCGGGCTCGCGAGGAGGATCCACGCCACCGTGAAGAGGATGCTCGGGATGATGAGCGGAATGATCGACAGCGCGAAGAACGCGCTCTTGAAGGGGGTATTGGTGCGCTCGTTCATCCATGCGAGCGCGGTGCCCACGATGAACGAGAAGGTCGAGGTCCCGATCGCGAAGAGGACCGAGTTGCGGAAGAGCACCCACGTCTCGCTGCTGCCGTAGGCCTCGAGGTAGTTGCCGAAGGTGAATTGCGCGGCCTTGTCGGCGGTCTGCGGGGTGAAGAAGCTCTGCCAGAGGAGGAAGCCGAGCGGGATGATGGCGACGTACACCGCGATCGCGACGCAGAGACCGATCACGATCCAGCTCCACTCGAAGCGCCGCCGATCGAGCGGGGGAGCGGCCGGGAGAGATGTTCCTTTATGTAGAACGTCGGTCTGCATAGGAATACGGTGAGTTTATCGCGCCCTCATCCTGGCGTGGTGGTACTCCCACACCTTCCTCAGGAGGTGCGGCTTCCTCAGGTTCGCGCCGATCGTCTCCACCTCCTGCGGCGTGAGCGCGCGGGGCGTGCCCAAGGCGCGGGCGAGGTATTGTCGCCGCGCCGTCTCCTCGAGGTAGATGCCGAGCACGAAGGCCTCGACGATGTCGGCGCCGGCAATCGCGGCGCCGTGCGACTGCATCATGATCACGCGGTCGGGACCGAGCGCGCGCGCCACCTCCTCGCCCAGCTCCTTGCGGTTGATCGACGCGGTCTTCGCAAAGAACCGGATGGGTCCCATGACGGCCGCCTGCATCGTGACGGGCTGCACGGTTTCGCCGACCATTCCGAAGAGCGTGGACCACACCGGGTGCGTATGCGCCACGGCGTTCACGTCGGGGCGTACGCGATAGATCTCGGCATGCAGGTGGAACTCCATCGGCGGCACGACATCGCCCTCCAGGGGCTTGCCGTCGAGATCGATGGCGATGATGTCGGCGGCGGTGAGCGCGCTTCGAACCGACTTGCCGGAGTTGATGAGGATATGCGCCGTTCCGGGCAGGCGGCAGCTCATGTGGCCGTTGAAGTCGATCACCTCGGCGCGCTCGAACATCGTGAGCGCGTCGGCGAGCATCTGGCGCAGCTCCGCGCTCACTTGGCCGCTCCCGGGTGATGGTGGTGACGGCCCTGCCCGTGCTCGTGGGTGTGTCCATGCGAGTGCTCATGGCCGTGCGCGCGGGGCCCGCGCGGATCCTCGCTGAAGACGAGCGACTTGATCGTCACCGGCACGGTGTACGAGGGCATGCGCACGCGCCCGAGGTCCACGTAGTCGAAGTCCCTGAGCGCGATGCCATCGATCACGAGCACCTCGGAGGCGATGCCCCATTCTTCCTTGAGGAGCGCGCCCAGCGATTGCGCGATGTCGCCGTCGAGCACGAGGAAGACGGGCTTGCCCGCCATGAGCGTGAGGGGTAGCGCTTCCACGATCCCGCGGGCGAGCGCTTCCAGCCGCGCATAGGCGGGAGGCCCTTCCCAGTGGAAGGCGAGCGCCACTTCCGCTTCGCCTTCCGTGAGGTCGAAGGCCCGGAAGTGCCGGTGGATGGCCTGGGTCACGCGCGCGGGCGAAATCTCCGCCCCGAGGACGATATCCGGTTGCAGGACCTGGAGGTTCTTGCGCGGCAGGAGATCTCCGGGATTGGAGATGTACACCGTGTTGCCCGAAAGCTGCACGCTGTACTCGGAAGCTCCGATGGCGGTGGCGCGAATGCATTCGCCCGCCGGCAGGATCGGATAGGGAAGCGCCCCCGCATCGAGGCGCCGGCGCAGCGCGTGACCCAGGCGGCGCCCGAGGTCGCCGAAATCGCGGCTCTCGCGCCCGTATACGTACTCGGCGACGCCGCCGGAGAACATCACGCCGGCGATGCCCGCCACGGGCTCCAGCGGCTCCGTGAGCCAGAGCGCATCGGTCGGGGCCGGCGTGGGCACGACCGTGAGCGCCTTCACCAGCGCGTCGGCCATCCATTCGGTCACGCGCTCGATCTCCGCGTCCGTCACCTTCGCGCCGAGCGACCAGTCGAGACCCGCGTTCTTCGCGAGCTCGCGGCCGGCGGGGTCGAGGCGCGTCAAGGTCATCCCGAACGGCGCATCTGCGGCGCTGGTCCGGGATCCGGTCTCGGCCACCACGGCGAGCCGCCCGCCGATGTGGATCGCGGCCGTATGCACCACGCGCCCGTTTTCCACGAGGGCGAGCTTGGTGGTCCCGCCGCCGATGTCCACGTTGAGCACCGGGCGCTTCAGCTCATGCGAGACGCGCGCGGCGCCCGAGCCGTAGGCGGCGAGGAGCGACTCCATGTGGTGGCCCGCGGTGGCGCACACGAATTCGCCGCCCATCTCGGCGATCACGTCGGCGATCGCCTTCGCGTTCTCGCGCCGCAGCGCCTCTCCCGTGAGGATCACGGCGCCGGTATCGATGTTGTCGGGATGGATCCCGGCCGCCTCGTAGGCCTGGTCCACGATGTCGCCCACCCCGCGCTCGTCGATGCGCGTCTCGCTCAGGTAGGGCGTGAGCGCCACCGGGGACTCGTGCAGCGTCTCGCGCTTCACCACGAAGTAGCGGCTGGTGAGATCTTCGGCCAGCCGGCGCATGTACACGCGAGAAAAGATCACCTGCGTGCCCGAAGAGCCGATGTCGATGCCCACGCACACGAGCGTGATGTGGTCCTGGAGCCAGAGCGCGTCGTTCTCCAGGTCGTAGCCGCCGACGTCGTCGTGGTCATGATCGTGGTCGTACTCGCCCTCGGCGTGCGCATGCATGCCGCCCTCGCCCATCAGATGGTCCACGAGCGTGTGCTTCTTCGCACCGATCGGTTCGGCCATGGCTAGATGCGAAAACTCTCCAGCGTTTCGGGTGCGAAGAGCGCCTCGGGCTCGAGGCGCTGGCGCGAGAGCCCCTGCTCGTGGTGGTAGCGCAGGAACGTCGACAGCGTCTCGCGGTTGGGCTCGAAGCCGTAAGGCCAGAAGTCGTCGCCCATCAGCGCGCGTGCATCCTCGACGTGCTTCGTGAGCCACGGCAGCATGGCCTTCAGCGCCGCGGTCACGTAGAGGTCGTCGTACGTTTCCTTCTGCGCCCTCGCGAACGCCTTGTAGAGCGACATCGCGACCCACGGATGCGCTTCGTAGACGCTGCGCTTGATGGCCACGGTATGCATGATCGGGAAGATGCGCGTCTTGCGGAAGTACGCCTGCTCCACCTCCATGTAGTCCTCGAAGAGGCGGCGCACCGGCCCCTTCCCGCCCGCGGTGTACGTGGACGGCATCCGTGCGGTGTAGAGCGCGTCGATCGCACCCTCGCGCAGCATCGCGGCCAACGTGTCGCGCGGACCGATCGGCTGCACCCGGATGTTCGCCGGGAGATCGAGCTTCAGCTTCTCGGAGCGATTGGGCTCCTCCTCGCCGCCGGTGAGATAGGTCGGCGAATCGACCGGGACGCCGTATTCGTCCTGCAGGATTCCGCGAATCCACACGGGCGCCGTCATCTGGTACTCGGGGTTGCCCACCTTGCGGCCGATGAGGTCCTTCGGCTGGTTGATGCCCGAAGCGGCGTTCACATAGATGCACGAGTGGCGAAAGAAGCGCGAGGGGAACACGGGGATCGCGATGAAGTGCTTTTTCTCCCGGAAGAGCGACACGGTGTACGACGAGAGCGACATCTCCGCGACGTCGAACTCCTGGTGGCGGAGCATGCGAAAGAAGGTCTCCTCCACCGGCATGTCGAGGTAGGTGAGCTCGATGCCGTCGGCCTTCACGCGCCCGTCCGCCAGCGCCCGCGTCCGGTCGTAGTTCCAGCAGCCCAGCGACAGCCTCAATTTCGCCAATCCGTCCTCCCCGTGCCTCGTGCCGAGCGCTTCAATAGAAGCTATCGAAATGAACCTGCGGAAACGGCACCCGCTTCTCGACCAGCATCCGCTGCACGGCCTCGGCCATCGGCGGCGGACCCGCGAAGTAGTACTCGAAGTCGGGCCAGCGCTCGCCCACGAAATCGCGCGCCACCTCGTGAACGAAACCCGTGGCGCCCTCCCACGTCTCGACCCCGTCGTGATGCGAGAGGACGGGCGTGAAGACGATGCGCGAGCCGAAGCCCGGGAGCCGCGATAGCTCCGCGAGACCGCACAAGTCCCCGCGGGTACGCGCGCCGTAGAAGACGTGGATGCGCCGGGCGTCGAGGCGCGGCTCCAGCACCGCACCCCGCGCGAGCGAAAGCATGGGCGCGAGCCCAGAGCCGCCGCCGATCAGCACCAGGTCGCGCGGGCATTCGGGGCGCAGGTATGCGAGGCCGTAGGGGCCGTCGAGCGTGATCGTGGTGCCCACGGCGACCTTGTCGAAGAGCGTCACGGTGCCGGTGCCGCCGGGCACGCGCCGCACGATGAACTGCCACGTGCCGCTGCCGTCGTCCACGTTCGACATGGAATAGGTTCGTGGAGCCTCCAAACCCGGCAGGTAGAAGAGCGCGTATTGGCCCGGCAGGAACCCCGGGCCGGCCTGGGCGCGGAACGAGAACTCGCGCATGTCGTGGGTAAGGTCGCGCACGCCCTCGAGCGTCGCGGCGAAGCGCGCCGGGCGATGGACCGGGACGTTCTCGGGGCGAAGGCGCACCTTGATCGCGCAGTCGCTCACGGGCCGCGACTGGCAGGCGAGGACCCGGTTCTTCGCGCGATCGCGCTCCGCGAGTCCCGGCGCATCGGTACGCAATGACGTCACCTCGCCCTCCACCAGCTCCACCTTGCACGTCCCGCACGAGCCCGCGTTGCATTCGTACGGGAATCCCAGGCCGGAGCGCAGCCCCGCGCGCAGCAGCGTGTCGTCCGCGGAGCAGCGGAATTCGGCCCCGCCGGCGATGCGTACGACGTGGCTCACTCGGCCATCGCCCCCGCGAGCGCCGGCATGTAGCCCAGGCGCCGCGAAATCGTTTCGGCGGCGGCGACCACCGAGGGAATCGTCTGCTGCACCTGCTTCTTGCTCATGCGCTGCACCGGTGCGGCAACGCTGATCGCGGCGGTGACTTGCCCCGTGTGGTCGCGGATCGGAGCAGCGACACAGCGAAGGCCCACCTCGATTTCCTCGTCGTCCAGCGCGTAGCCCTTCTGCCGCACCGTCGCGAGCTCGGCCAGCAGCGCGGCAGCCTCCGTGATGGTGTTCTCCGTATAGCGCTTCAATCCGTTCTCGATCACCTGCTGCACGACTTCCGCGGGTTGGAACGCAAGGAGTGCCTTGCCCACGCTCGTGCAATGCGCGGGCGCCCGTGAGCCCAGCCCCGTCGACATGCGCACCGCCTGGCGGCTTTCGCGCACGCGGATGTAGAGCACGGACAGATGATCGAGGATCGCCAGCTGCACCGTCTCGTTGGTCGCCTCGGCGAGCGAATGGATCTGCACCTGCGCCCCCGAGGCCGCATCCATCTTGCGGCGCACGAGCGTGCCGAGCTCGAAGAGCGCGATGCCCAGCCGGTACTTCCCGGTCTCGCGGTTCTGCTCGAGGATGTCGTACTCGACGAGCGTGGTCGCCAGGCGATGCACCGTGCTCTTGGCGAGGCCCAGGCGCGCGGCGAGCGCGCTGATGCCCATCTCGAACTCGTTCTCCGAGAAGGCCTTGGTGAGGCGGATCGAGTTGGCGACCGAAGAGAGGCGCATGCGGCGCCCCTTCGGCTTCTTCAGGCGTTCCATGGTTCAGCCTCCCTTTCACGCGCCGCGAGGCGCATGGCGACAAGGTAGGAAATGGCCACGCCCGCGACGACCGCGACGCTGAGCACGATGCCCAGCGATTCGACGCGCGCGTCGAGCGCGGGCACGAGCCAACGCGCCGCGGCAAGCGCCGCGATGGCGAGCGACGTGACGCCGATCGCGAGGCTCATCACGCGCGAAGCGGCGGCGCCGCGGTCGGCGGAGCGCACCAGGCGGCTCACCCAGAGCCCGTTCAGCGTGTCGGTGGCGATCATGCCGAGGGTGAAGATGAGGCCGAGCAGCGCCGCGAAGAGCCACCCCGCGAGGTTGGAGCCCGTGATCGAGAAGAGCACCGCCTGGCTGATCGTATCGAAGGAGATCGCGAACGCCGCTCCGACCGCGGCCACGAGCACCGGATGCTCGGCGCGCGTCAAGCGCTCGAAGAGCCGCGTGCGCAGGCCCGCGGGCTCGACGGCGTGGCCGCGCGGCGTGCGCCACACGGACCACAGGTTGGCGACGCCCAGGAGGAGAAGGAAGCCGATCGAGATCCACGTCCCCGTGTCGCCGAGCCATCGGGGCGCCTTCCACTCGAGGGCGACGGTCGCCACGGCGATGGCGACCGCCGTCACGACGACGCCATGCCCGGCCGAGAAGAGCAGGCCGGACCACCGCGAGAGCAGCGGCCGGCTCCTCGCGTTGAATCGCGTGAGGCCGTCGATGGCGGCGAGGTGGTCCGGATCCAGGCCATGCTTCAGGCCCAGCAGGAAAACCACGCCCACGAGCGCGAGCCAATGGGTCGGAAGGGCTTGCGTCATGGGTCTCGCCTCATCGGGGAAATTTCATTTCTGCAGGAAGAGCTCGTTCCACGCCTTCTCCCATCGCGCGGATTCGTCGAGCACCGTGACCGGATCGACCATCGCGAACGGGAAAGCATCGAGCGTGCCCTTCACCTTGCGGCTGGCGGGCGTACGTCCCATGGACTTGAAGAGCTCCTGGCCCTCGGGGGAGAGAACGAAGTCGGCGAAGAGGAGCGCGGCGTGCGGATGCGGCGCGTTGCGCGCGACTCCGATGCCCTGGGGGCGCGCCACGACCGGCTGCACGGGCAAGAAGTCGATGGGAGCGCCGCGCCGCTTGAGCGACGCGATGTTGGCCTCGTACATCGTGAGGCCCACGGGAACCTCGCCCGCGGCCACGAGCTCGGCGAGCAGGACGTGGCCCTTGCGCACGTCGGGCTTCATCGCCGCCAGTCGCCGGAAAAAATCCATCCCCTTCTCCTCGCCCCACGCCTTCACCATCGCGGCCATCCACTCGGTATCCGTCGCCTCGAGCCCGATGCGGCCCTTCCAGCGCGGATCGAGGAAGCCCTCGTAGGTTTTGGGGATCTCGTCCCGCTTCACTTTCGCGGTGTTGTAGCCCACCACGAAGTAGTTCATGCGATCGGGCAACCACTCGTGGTGCGCGGGCACGGCGGCGGGCGGAAGGTCGGCCATGTACGGCGACGCGAGCGGGGCGAAGACGTGCTCGCGCGCGATCATCTCCATCTCGGGGCCGTTGGTCTCGACCACGTCGACGGCGTTGCGGTGCGCCTGCGCCTCGGTGACGACGCGCTGCACGACTTTGTCGGAGAGCGCCCGCCACAGCTCCACCTTGACGCCGTACTTTCGCTCGAAGGCGGCGGCGAGCGGACGCGATTCGGTGGGGGCGAGCGAGGTGTAGAGCACGAGGCCGCCTTCGCGTTTCGCGCCCTCGACGAGGCGCGCCTCGCGCCCCGGGCCCGCGAGGCGGAACGCCTCGTCGCTCGCGGGTGCCGCGGCGCGTGCGGCCCCCGGGATGAGAACGGCCGCGACAAGGAAGGAAGCGAGCTTCAAGGGAGAGGAATCCGGCAAGACCGACCGGATCATTCTACCCCGCTTCCAATTGAATGGAACGTCGTTCCATATCGGAGAACACGACTGCTCAGGCCTGCGACCACCCCACGATCGCGATGCCGCAGGCGATCATCGCCATCCCTGCCCAGCGCATCCCCGTGATGGGTTCGTCCAGCACCAGTGCCGAGGCGAGCACGATGGCGACGAACTGTGCCGCGGTGAACGACTGCGCGACGTTGAGCGGCACATCGCGCAGCACGAGGGTGTAGAAAAGCACCGCCACGGCAAACGCTGCGAACGCCGCGACGATCCGCCAATTGAGGAGCTGCTCCCACCAGGCGCCGCCCGCCTCCCGTCCCAGGACCGCCCCCGTCTTCAACAGCAGGTTGGCGGTCACCGTGAAGGTGATCATCGCCGCGATGGTGAGCGCCGTCTTCATGGGTTCTCCTTCTTGCGTGCGCCAAACTTCCACGAGTTGCCGTTTCGCATGATCACGTAGGTGCTGCCTGCCTCTACCGGTGCCGCGGCGAGCCATGCCTCCACGGTGGCCCGGTCGATGTACGCGGTCTGCGGAGTCACGAGCTGGTCGAAGGCCACGTGCCGGAAGAATGCGTACTCGCGCTGTGCGATCCAGAGGCTGTACTCGTAGAGCGGCAGCGCCTCCAGAGCACGCCAGCGTGGCAATGCGGCGAGCGCCTTCGCATACAGGAAATACGGTATGACGAGCGGCGTAGCGAGGCCATACTTCGTGAGCCACCACGGCAGCCGCGAAGCCAGTCGCCGCAGGGGATCGACCACGTACACGACGATGCCATTGCCTTCGCGCGCATAGACCCAGCAATGGAAGCGCCCGCCCGGGCGCGTGTTGCGAACCACCGATTCGAAGCCCGCGCGCGGGTCCTTCAGGTGGTGCAGCACGCCGATGCTGTAGGCGATGTCGTAGCCCGCGCTCTCGAAACGCGTGAGGTCCGCCTGCTCGACGCGCCAGTTGCCCTTTCCGGTGCGGGATAGGTTCTCGCGCGCGGAAGCGACGGAATCGCCCAGGTCGATGCCGGTGAGCTCCGCCGGGTTCCATCCCAGCACGTGCACCATCAGGCTTGCGTTGCCGCACCCCAGCTCGAGCACGCGCCGCGCGCGGATATCGGCGGGCGTGAGGGGCGCGAACCAATCGGCGACCTGCGCTTCGGTGTACACCGAGCCCGACGGAAGGTTGTTCCAGGAGGACGCGAAGGCGTCCGCCGTCTTCTGGTCGACGCCGCTCATGCGAGGGCCTCCTCGTGGCGCTCGAGGGCGAGCAGCGTCCAGAGCGCGAGCCGATGGTCGCGTGCCCCGGAGCGGTGCTCGGCGAGCGCCTGTCCCGGCCATTCCCGGTTGCCGACGATCTCGCCCGCGCGAGGGAAGCGCTCATCGTCCCAGCTCCTGAGCCAGCGCGTGAGCGGGATCCCGAAGCCCTTCTTGCGCCGGTCCAGGATCGCGTCGGGCACCACGCCGCGCAGCGCCGACTTGAGGAGGTACTTGGTCGTTCCGTCGCGATACTTGAGGCTGTGCGGAATGCGTCGCGCGAAATCGGCGAGGTCCTGGTCGAGGAAGGGCGAGCGCACCTCGAGCGAGACCATCATCGAGGCGCGGTCCGCCTTTGCGAGGATGTCGTCCTGGAGGTAGAAGCGCGTGTAGAACTCGAGCGTCTTGTCCACCGGGTGCGTGGCGCGCGTTCCCTCCCACGCCGCGATCGCCTCGCTGTACAGGTCCTCGGCCGCGACCGGCTCGTCGAACAGCTCAGCCACCTCGCGCGGGTCCAGCGGTCCCAGCCACGCGGGGTTCCACATCGCCTCGGGAAGGCAGGCGCCGCGCAAACCCCGCTTCACCTTGAACTCGAAGCTCATGTTCTCCTCGGAGACCGGGAGCCAGTCGGCGAGCCGGCGGATGCCGGCCTTCATGGACGCGGGCACCAGTGCGTTGTACCAGCGCGCGATCGCGAGCGCCCTGAACGGATCGTAGCCCGCGAAAAGCTCGTCGCCGCCGTCACCGCCCAGCGCCACCGTGATCGCCTCGCGCGCGAAACGGCAGAGCTGGAACGTGGGCACGATGGAAGGATCGGCGAAAGGCTCGTCCAGCCGGCGCAGCACCTCTGGCGTGAGCGTGCGCGCCTCGTCGATGCCGAGCCTCTTCTCGTGATGCACGGAGCCGAAATGCGACGCCGCCATGCGCGCGTAGGCGGATTCGTCGAACGTGGGCTCGATGAAACCGATGGAGAAGGTGCTCACCGCGCCGCGCCCGAGGGCCTCGGTGGCATAGGCGAGCACCGCGGTGGAATCGATGCCCCCGGAGAGGAAGACGCCGAGCGGGACGTCGCTCATCAACCGGCGGCGCACGGCCTGCGCGAGGAGGTGGCGCAGCTCCTCTCCCCACGCCGCCTCGGCATTCGCCGGAACGCTCGCGGCGGGCTCGATCGCGAACTCCCAGTATTTGCGCACTACGGGATCGCCGAGCCGGTCCAGCTCCACGGTCATCGAGTGCCCGCCCGGCAGGCGCTGCACGCCCTCGTAGAGCGAGCGCGGCGCGGGAATGAAGCCGTAGGCGAAGAGCTTCTGCAGCGAGCGACGGTCGATTCGCCGCGGCACGCCCGGGTGGCGCAGCAAAGCGGTGAGCTCGGAGGCGAACGCGAAGAAGCCGGCGCGCGCGCAGTAATAGAGGGGCTTCTTCCCGAAGCGGTCGCGCGCCAGGAAGAGCCTGCGCCGCGCGGCGTCGTAGATCGTGAAGGCGAACATGCCGTTCAGCTTCGCCGCGAGCGCATCGCCCCACGCCTCGTAGCCGTGCACGATCACTTCGGTATCGGAGTGGTCGGAGCGAAAAGCGTGCCCAAGGCGCTTCAGCTCGGCGCGCAGCTCGAGGTGGTTGTAGATCTCGCCGTTGAAGACCACGCACACGTCGTTGGTCTCGTTCCACATCGGCTGGTCGCCGCCGGCGAGGTCGATGATGGCGAGGCGGCGGTGCAGAAGGTGCACGCCGGTGGCCGCGTCGACGTGGATCGCCTCGCCGTCGGGGCCGCGGTGGGCGATCGCACGGCCCATCTCGCGCAGGATGGCCTCGCTCCCCTCCCCCACGAATCCCGCGAGGCCGCACATGTCAGGACGGATCGGGGCCCAGGTTGGCGGTGCTGCGCACGTCGTAGACGGCCTTGCCCTGCGACTCGTAGTAGGTGCGCATGATGATCTCGGCGAGCAGTCCCATCAGGATGCTGATGCCGCCGGTGAGCGTGAGCAGCACCACGGCGAGCGGGAGCGGCGTCTGGATGAAGGACGTCGCCTCGAAATACTTGAGGTATACGGCCCAAAGCCCCGCGACGAGCGCGAGGAAGAGCGCCCCCATTCCGCAACCTCCGAAGAGATAGATCGGGCGGCTCGCGTAGCGCGCGAGGAACTGGACCACGATGAGGTCGAGCAGCACCTTCACGACGCGGTCCACGCCATACTTGGAATGGCCATGGACGCGCGGATGGTGGCTCACCACGACCTCGGCCACCTTGCCGCCCTCCCACGTCGCGTAGATCGGGATGAACCGGTGCATCTCGCCGTAGAGCTTCACGCCCTTCACGACGTCGCGGCGGTACGCCTTCAGGGAGCAGCCGTAGTCGTGCAGCCGCACGCCGGAGATGCGCGAGATGAGGAGGTTCGCGATGCGGGAGAGGAGATTGCGACGGATGGCCGCGTCCTTGCGGTCCTTGCGCCATCCCGACACCACGTCGAATCCCTCGTCCAGTTTGGCGAGGAGCTTGGGGATGTCGGCGGGATCGTTCTGGAGGTCGCCGTCCATGGGGATGATGATCTCGCCCGAGGCGTAGCGGATGCCCGCCATCATCGCCGCGGTCTGGCCGTAGTTGCGGCGGAAGTGGACGACTTTTACGCGCGGATCCTTCGCCGCGAGCGCGTCCAGCGCGCGGTCGCTGCCGTCGCTGCTGCCGTCGTTCACGAGCACGATCTCGAAGGGCTGGCCGAGGGGCTCCAACGCCGCGAGGAGTCGCTGGTGGAGCGGCTCCAGGTTCTGCGCCTCGTTGTAGACCGGGACGGTGATGGACAGCATGCGCGTAAGTTTACCGGCGTGCCTGCATGTCGAAGACGTAGAGCGTATCCGCGAGCACGGCGACGGGCTTCACGCCTCGCAGCTGCTGGTACGGATCGCCGGCCACGTAGTTGCCCGCGAGCAGCGTCGCCGACACCACCGCGTAGCGCGGCGCGGCCATGCCGGGCGGGGCCTGCGGCAGCTGGTAGTAACTGGGGAGCGGGTAGTAGCGGATGCCATAGCCGTCGGGAGGCGCGGAACCGAAGTAGCCCAGGGCGACCGAATCCACGCCGCGCTCCCGCATGAACTTGCGTAGCGCCACCAGTCCCTCGCCCCAGTCGGTGCTGGAATCGACGAGCGTGGCATAGAGCGGGCGGCCCGCGGCGTATTCGCTGAGATAGGCGAGGTAGTACGGATAGTGCATCGACGTGGAAGCGACGAACGCGGCGAAGAGGATGCCCAGCGCGAAGCGCAGCGCCGGCCGCCCGCGCCTCCAGAGCGGCTCGACACCCTGCGCCACGAGGATGCAGATGAGCGCAAGCACGGGCAGCGCGTGGCGAAAGCCGATGTTCATGCTCGAGGTGAGGAGCCCGGCCACGAACAACGCGAGCCCCACGGCGGGCGCACGGGCGGGATGCTGCGCGATTTCGCGCCACGGCATCCGGCGCAGCGCGGCGATCCCGGCCACCAGCGCCAAGAGCGCGAGCACGTGCAGCGCCGCCGGAGTCTTCAGCAGGAACGCCACGGGGAAGAAGTACCAGCGGCCGCCTTCGTAGCGCTCGCCGAGGAGATTGCCGTAGCGCCCCGCGGTAGCCGCGAGGCTGCGGCGCAGGCCGTCGCGGAATTCCGCGAGCGTCCAGTCGCCCAGGTACACGAGCGCGATGGCGGCCCAGGCGACCACCACGAAGATCGGGACCGCGATGGCGATGCCGCGGCGCCACCGGTCATCGCGCCAGCGCCCCGCGATCGCTTCCAGGGCGACCAGCACGAGCAGCGCGGGCCCGAGGATCATGCCGCTGTATTTCACGCAAACGGTGAACGCGAAGGCGAGCGCCGCGAGGACGACCCGCCGCGGCGACGGATCGCGCGCCGCGCGGTCGATGGCATAGAGCGACACGAGGAAACCGAGCGCGAGCGGGATGTCGTTGTACGCCACGCCCGAGTGCGCGAGCATGTCCGGCAGGAAGGCCACCAGCCCCGCCGCGAAGAGCGCCGCGCCCTGCGCCATGTGACGGCGGGCGAGGAGGAACACCGAGGCGACGGTCGCGGTGCCGAACGCGAGACCCACGAGCCGGGCCAGCATGATGACGTGCTCCGCGGGATTGCCCATTCCCCACAGCAGCATGCGCGAGTACGCGTAGCGCGGGAACATGTCCATGCCCAGCACCGACTCCGGCGGATACGCCACGCGCGAGAGGTAGAGCGGCAGGCCGTAGAGGTACTGCGGCAAGCGGGGATGGTCGCCCGCGAGGCTGAAATCGCCGAGGTGGAAGCCGCGCGCGCCCACGCACATGAAGACGATCTCGTCGAAAGTGGTGGACGTGTGCAGCATCGCACTGCCCGCGAGGATCGCGAAGACGATCGCGAGGAGCACCGCGAGCCGGGCCGGGGAGACGGCCTTCGCGCGGGCCGGGGCGGGGTTCATGGTGGCGCCAGTATACGCAGCTACCCGCAAATTGACCCGTTCGCTCGCTCCGTGATTAACTGTCGGGACGGCGACGTATCGGAACGCCGTTCTGCATCAAGGAACGCCCGGATGGCGACGCAAACTCGCACCACCACCACCCACTACCACGTCCAGAAGAAGCGCCGCGCCCAGTTCATGGAGGAATGGCGCAAGTACCGCCAGAGCGTGATCCGCGAGGAGGATGTGCGCCTCGAGCCCACCGCGCGCGGCATGAGAAGCGGCGTGTACATGGGCTGGGACGGCGATCGCCCCACGCGCTGCCTCGATGCATGGGTGCACGAGGTGGACCCGGGCGCAACCGCCACCATGCATCGGCATTCCTGGGACGCGATCCTCTTCATGGTCTCGGGCAACGGATGGACCGAGGTGGATGGAGTGCGCTACGACTGGAAGCCGTGGGACGCGATCCACATTCCGGCGTGGAGCTGGCACCGCCACGGCAACGATTCGGGGAGCCCCGCGCGCTTCATGAGCTACTCGTCGGAGCCGATGCTTTCCACGCTCGGCATGAGCGTGATCGAGGATCGCGGCCATGCGCCCTTCAAGGATCTGCCGCCGCGCCCACAGTTCTCGGCGGGCCTCGCCGGCGACGACCCTTACGCGCGGCGCCTGCGCCGCCTCGGCGAGGAAACGAAGAAGCGACGCTCCGGGCGCATCCACACGCCCTACGACGAGCAGGACCTGCTCGCGACGCCGCGCGGCACGCGAACCAAGTTCCTGAACGACCGCTCCATCGGCAACGAGGCCTCGGGCCTCACGCAGGTGATGATCCAGTTCGCCCCGGGCAAGACCCAATCGCTGCATCGCCACCCGGGCGAGGCGTGGCTCTACGTGGTCGAGGGGCACGGCCACAGCTTCATGGGCACCGCTCCCGACAAGGGCGAGCACCACGCCTGGAAGAAGGGCGACCTCATCATCGTCGACCACTTCCTCTGGCACCAGCACTTCAACGACGATCCGAAAAACGAGTGCCGGCTGGTGCGCGTGCACATGTTCGATTCGATCCTCGAGACGATGCGCGCGCTGATGGATCCCATGGTGCTCTTCGAGGAAGCCGAGGACACGCTCCTCTCGACGCAGGAGCTCTCGCAGATCCAATGGCCCGAAGACAAGCGCCCCGGTGAATAGGAGGCCCTGATGGATCGCGCGAGGAACGCCCTTCCCCCCGGCGTGCTCTCGGTGCACGTGCTGCCCGCGGAGCACCATGACCGCGACTGGGACGCGATCATCGTTCCGCGCGAGGTGAAGGAACGCCTCCTGGGACAAGCACTCCTCGTGCTGCAGCACGGGCGCAAGCTCTCCCTGCTGTCGGGACTGCCGCATGGGCTCATCGTGCTCGCGGGACCGCCCGGTACCGGAAAGACGACGATGGCGCGCGGCCTGGCGCAGGTGGCGGCGCTGGCGCTAGCCCGCGAAGGGGCCACCACGCTCCTCGAGGTGAACCCGCACGCTTTCCCGAGCGACATGCTGGGCGAGAGCCAGAGGAACGTGACGCGGCTCCTCACCGAGACGATCCCGGAATTCGCCGCCCGGCGGCCGTTCACCGTCGTCCTCATCGACGAGGTGGAGAGCTTCGCCGTGAGCCGCTCGGCCGCCTCGTTCGAAGCCAATCCCGTGGACGTGCATCGCGCCACCGACGCGGTGCTCCTCGGCATCGACGAGATCGCGAAGAAACTTCCGTCGGTGCTCTTCGTCACGACGACCAACTTCATCGAGGCGGTGGATGCGGCCTTCCTCTCGCGGGCCGACCTGGTGATGCGCTTCTCGCTCCCCGACCGCGAGACCATCGCGCGAATCCTGGAGAGCGCGCTGGGAGAGCTCGCCGTGCAGTGGCCCGAGCTCCGAACGTTGGCGGGCGACAGGGCGCGCATCGAAGAGCTCTCTCACCACTGCGAGGGTTGGGACGGGCGGCGCGTGAGGAAGCTCGTGCTGGCCGCGCTAGCCCAGCGGCTGGAGGTCGCACGCGACCCCGCGAAGCTTCGCTGGGACGATTTCTTCGAAGCCGCGCGGAAGAAGGGCGGCGTCGAATGGGCGGGGGGGCCGGCGCCTGCATCGCGCGAGCTCTTCCCCGACGTACCGAAGAGCGCCATGCACGACCACGATCATGGACATCCGCACACGACTCACACACACCAGCATGACGACGATCACTCGAGTTCGTGACGTCGCGCTCGCCGCGCTCGCGATCTCGTGCCTCGTGCCTTGCGCCCAGGCCGAAGAGTTCCCCGCGAGGCCGCTCAAGGTCATCGTCCCCTACTCCGCCGGAGGGGGCGCGGACAGCCTCGCGCGCCTCGTAAGCCAGCATCTCTCCGAGCGGCTCAAGCAATCGGTCGTGGTCGAGAACCAGGGGGGCGCCAGCAACACCATCGGCATGCGCACCGTCGCGACTTCCCCCAGGGATGGCTATACCCTCGGGCTCGCGACGCCGGTCTTCGTGATGACCCCATCGCTCATGAAGGACCAGCCCTACGACCCGTTGAAGGACTTCACGCCCGTGGCGATGATCGGCTTCACGCCCATGGTGCTGTGCGTGAACCCCTCGGTCCATGCCAAGGGCGTGAAGGATTTCATCGCGCTCGCCAAATCGAAACCGGGCGCCCTCAACTTCGCGTCGCTGGGGCCCGCGACGACGCAGGGCCTGTCCGCGACGATGTTCAACATGATGGCCGGCATCGATGCCGTGCAGGTGCCATACAAGGGAAGCGCGCCCGGGACGATGGACCTCATCGCGGGCAACGTGCAATTCATGTTCAACGCACTGCCCTCCATGCTTCCGCAAATCAAGGCCGGCAGGCTTCGCGCGCTCGGGGTCTCCAGCCGCGGCCGCGCGGCGCAGCTGCCCAACGTGCCGCCGATCCGCGAGGTGCTCCCCGGCTACGAGGTGACGACGTGGTACTCGTTCGTGGCACCCGCGGGAACGCCGCCCGCCGCGGTCGATCGCCTCAACAGGGAAATCAAGGCCATCCTCGCGCTGCCCGAGGTCCGCCAGAAGCTCGCGCAACAAGGCGTCGAGCCCGACGCGATGTCGCCCGCGGAGCTCGCGAAGCTCTACACGGCGGAGAGCGCGAAGTGGGCGAAGGTGATCCGCGACGCGAAGATCGAAAGGGAATGAGCGTCACCCCGCTCGCCGCGACCGCGGTGGCAGGCCGGCATCACCAGAGCTTGTCCCCCTTCGCGACGCGCTCGGCCATCTCGGCCTGGAACTCCGGCGGCCCGTACCCGTAGCGCTCCCCTTCGCGCTCGTAAAAGAAGGGGCTGCCGGTGCGCGTCGAGAGCGCCTGCATCCAGGCGATCGTCGCGTCGTCGGGATCGCGGCCGGAGGAGCGCAGCACATAAGCGTCACGACCGCGCCATTTCATCGGGATCACCATCACGCCCAGCTTGTCGGGGCGCCAGGTTTCCGGAAATGCGCTGCCGGGCAGGAGCCAGCCGCACATGAAGTCGCGGCACGGCTCCTTGGGCCTGCGCTCATAGATCGTGCAACAACTCTCGCCGCGGAAGTGGCACGGCGTGCCGGGCTTCATTTCGTGGCCCTCGATCACGCCGGCCACCCACCCGTCGCAGCACGCCGTGCACTCGCCGCAGGCGCGCGCCGGGGCCGCCGCGATCGCGATCACCGACCCATGGCATCTCTTGTATTTCCGCCCGCTCCCGCAGGGGCATGGATCGTTGCGCCCGACGCTCATGAAAAAATATACCATTGCATCTCGTCGCAAGAACGCCGTTCCGCTGGCAGGAAATCCCGATGACCTCCCCGCTCATGCCGCTCCATGACGCGATCGCACGCTTCGTGCAGGATGGCCAGACGCTCGCCATGGAAGGCTTCACGCACCTCATCCCCTTCGCCGCGGGGCACGAGGTGATCCGGCAGGGGCGTAGCGGGCTCACCCTGGTGCGAATGACGCCCGACATCCTCTACGACCAGATGATCGGCATGGGCTGCGCGAAGGCCGTGGTCTTCTCCTGGGGCGGCAATCCGGGCGTGGGATCGATCCACCGCTTTCGGGACGCGATAGAGGACGGCTGGCCCGCGCCCCTCGCGATCCACGAGCACAGCCACGCCGACATGGCAGGGCGCTACCAGGCGGGCGCGTCGGGCCTTCCGTTCTCGGTGCTGCGCGGCTACGTGGGTTCGGACTTGCCGAAGCACAACCCGGAAATCCGCACGATCGAGTGCCCCTTCACCGGAGAGAAGCTCGCCGCCACGCCAGCGATCAATCCCGACGTCGCCGTGATCCACGCGCAGCGCGCCGATCGCAAGGGCAACGTGCTGATCGAAGGCATCGTCGGTGTCCAGAAGGAGGCGGTGCTCGCCGCCAAGCGCGCCATCGTGACGGTCGAGGAAATCGTGGAAGACCTTCGGGCGCCCATGAACGCGTGCTTCCTGCCTCATTGGGTGCTGGGCGCGGTGTGCGAGGTGCCGCGCGGCGCGCATCCCAGCTACGCGCATGGCTACTACGACCGCGACAACGCATTCTGCAAGGCGTGGGATGGAATTTCCCGCGATCGCGAAACGTTCCTTGCCTGGATGAAGAAGCACGTGCTGGGGACGAAGACGCACGCCGAATTCCTCGATTCGATTGGATCCCCGACCATGGCCGCCGCGGCGGCGCCGGGGATGACGGGATGACAACCTATACCCCCAACGAGATCATGACGGTGGAGGCGGCGCGGCGGCTCGCCAACGGCACCGTGTGCTTCGTGGGCATTGGCCTGCCATCGGCGGCGGCGAACCTCGCGCGCCTCACGCATGCGCCGGACGTGGTCCTCATCTATGAATCGGGCACGATCGGCGCGAAGCCCGAAGTGCTTCCGCTTTCCATCGGCGACGGCGAGCTCGCGGAGCATGCCGATACCGTGGTCTCCGTGCCCGAGATCTTTCGCTACTGGCTGCAAGGCGGCCGCGTGGACGTGGGATTCCTCGGCGCCGCGCAAGTCGATCGCTTCGGCAACATCAACACCACGGTGATCGGAGGCGATTACGCGAAGCCCAAGGTGCGCCTGCCCGGCGCGGGCGGCGCGCCCGAGATCGCCTCCAACGCGCGCGAGACATGGATCATCATCCGCCAGTCGAAGCGCACCTTCGTGTCGAAGGTCGACTTCCTCACCTCGGTGGGCCACCTCGAAGGCGGCGACTCACGGGCGAAATCGGGCGCGCGCGGCAAGGGGCCGACCGCCGTGATAACCGATCTCGGCGTGCTCACGCCCGATCCCGTCACGCGCGAGCTCACTCTCGTCGCGATCCATCCGGGCATCACCGTCGAGCAGGCGAAGGCGGCGACCGGCTGGGACCTCAAGGTCGCGCCGGACCTCGCCGTCACCCGCGAGCCGACCGAAGCGGAACTGAAGGCGCTCCGCGCCCTCCAGGAAAAAACGGCGAAGGCCCATGGGACCTCCGCCGTCTCGGAGTGACTGGATCCCGGACTGTCGCTGCGATCGCAGCATCCGGGATGACCGGCTCTAGAAGATGTGCAGGAGCCCCACGCCGAACGCCTTGATGTCCGCTCCGGGGGCGATCGCGGCGGCGGTTCCCACCGTCGGCTGCACCGAGTACTGGCCGTTCTCCTTGTTGGTGAGGGCGTAATAGGTGATGTAGCCGTCGGTGCGCTTCGAGAAGTGATAGATGTAGCCCGCCGCCCAGTAGTCGGCGCCCAGGCCACCTGTCACGCAGTCGGCGCCGCCGATCTTGGTGCAGGTGCCGTCGGCGGCCCGCCCATACGATCCCCACACCGCGTTCGGGCCCCAGTCCTGCTCGACGAGCACGTAGTAGGAATTGCGCTTGTATTCGCCGACGTTGCCCACGGTGGAATCGCTGTTCGTGTACTTGAGCTGCTCGGCCGCGGCCGCCACGCGGAAGCCGCCCATCTTCCAGATCGCGACGACCTTGCCCGCCGTGTCCTTGGAGGAATTGTTGGTGGCCGTGCCCGCGGCACCGCCGCCCAGCTGCGAAAGGCCGAAGTAATCGCGGTGCTGCTCCCACGCGCCGCGGATGCTGAAATTCGGGCCGAGATCCCAGATCGCCGCGGCCGACCAGATGTCGGGATGCACGATCGGACCGCCCGCTGTCACCGGGCCCGTGCCCTCGTCGGTGGAGTACGCCGCCCGGAAGGAGAAGCCGCCCCAGCGCGGGGACCAGTACTGCACGACGTTGCCCACGCGCTTGTCGAAGGCGGCATCGGGCTTGGCGCCGATGCGCTGGAACTGCGTCGTGGTCGCGGGAACGCCCATGCCGGGGTTACCCATGATCGGCGTGTAGTCGAAGACGTAGCCGGCGCGCAGCGGGTTGATCGCGAGGCTGATGAACTTGTACGGGGTATCCCACTGGCCCATCATGATTTCGCCCCACACCGGGCTCGCCAGGCCGACCTTGGAGTTGCGGCCCGAGATGCCGGGGCCGGTGTTCTGGTCGATCTGGAACGCGTTCTCGAGCTGCCAGGTGAGGCGCAGGTCGGGCGCGAGCTGCTCGTAGCCTCGGAAGCCCCAGTTGGTCGTACCCGCGGTGAGGCGCTGGCGGCGCGGATCGTTCACGCCGGTGTAGGCGCCCGTGGCGACCTGGCTCGGCTTGTTCGCCGGCGCGGAGGCGGTGGCCCCGGTGGTCTCGGCGCTGTCGAGGAACGGCATCGCGGTGCCGTACATCTCGACCACGGAAGGCGGGCCGGACTGCGCGAACGCGGCACCGGACGCGAAAGCAGCGGCGACGGCTGCGGCGAGGCGAAGGCTTTTCATCTTTTTTTCTCCCACGATCAGGTTTACTTGCCGGGGTCTTTCACATCGGGAAACTTGTCGAACTCGACGTTGTAGTACTCGCCGCCCACCTTCTGGACGCGCCGAATGTACACCGTCTGCACGATATCTCGGGTGGCGGGGTCGATCGCGATGGGCCCGCGCGGGCTCATGAGCTTCACGCCCTCCAGGATCTGCATCGCCTTGTCGCCGTCGATGTGGCCCGGGCCTTCCCGCTTCACCACCTCGGCCATCGCGGCCATGCCGTCGTAGCCGCCCACGCCCATGAAATTGGGTCGCGCGAGGCCGCCGCCGACCGCCTTGAACGCCGCGACGAAAGCCTTGTTCTCGGGCGAGTCGTGGGCCGCCGAATAGTGGTGGCTCGTGATGACGCCCACGACCGGCTCGCCCATGCTCTCCAGCACGTCATCGTCGGTGAGGTCGCCCGTGGCGATCACCTTGATGCCCTGCTTGGCGAGCCCGCGCTCCTCGAAGGCCTTCATGAAGGCGATGCTCTGCTCGCCGGCGGGCACGAACATGAACACCGCGTCGGGTTTCGAATCCTTGATGCGCTGCACGAACGGCGCGAAGTCCGGGTTCTTCAGCGGAACGCGCACCGAGTCGACGATCGTCCCGCCCGCCTCGGTGAATGTCTTCGTGAACTGCTTCTCGGCGTCGATCCCCGGCGCATAGTCGGCGACCAGCGTGTACACCTTCTTGATGCCGTTCTTCGCCGCCCAGCTCGCCATGGGGGCCGAGACCTGCGGCAGCGTCATGGAGAAGCGCGCTATATAAGGTGAGCGGGTCGTGACCACCGACGAGGCGGCGTTCATCACGATCATGGGAGTCTTCGATTCGGTCGCAACCGGGGCCGCGGCCAGCGCCTCGGGCGTGAAGCCGAAGCCGGCGAGGAAATCCACCTTGTCGCGGGTGACCAGCTCCTGGGCGAGGCGCTTGGCGACTTCGGGATTGGGGCCGCCGGTGTCGCGCACGAGGATCTCGAACTTGCGGCCGTTCACGGCATCGCCGTGGATCTTCATCCACGCCTTCATGCCGGCTTCCATCTGCTTGCCGTAGTCGGCAGCCACGCCGGAGAACGGGGCGACGACCCCGATCTTCACCGGCTCCTGGGCTAGCGCGGCGCCCATGGCGAGAAGCAACCCCGCCAGCAGGATTCTTCGCATTCCCGCTTCTCCTCGATGCTGCTTTGTTCTTCTATGCGGACCCCATTTCAACAGCGGGCGCCGGTCCGGGTCAAGTGCGATTATTGACAGAGTGTGCGGTTATCGCCCAATGTGGCGCAATGGCATCGGATCCGGACTTCATGGCATCGCTCGCCCGCGGCTTGACCGTGCTGCGGGCCTTTTCCCAGCAGCGGCCGAACCAGTCGATCTCGCAGCTCGCGATGCGCACCGACATCCCGCGCGCCGCCGTGCGCCGCTGCCTGCATACGCTGGTGCGCCTGGGCTATGCCGACCACGACGCCGAGCGCCGCACCTTCGCGTTGCGGCCGAAAGTGCTGAGCCTCGGGTACGCCTACCTCTCCTCGATACCGCTCGTCACGCTCGCCCAGCCGGTACTCGACGCCCTCTCCGAGAAACTGCACGAATCCGCTTCACTGGCAGTGCTCGAAGGCGACGAGATCGTCTATGTCGCGCGCTCGAAGACCATCCGCCGCCTCATGTCGGTGGACCTCAACGTGGGAAGCCGCCTGCCCGCGTACTGCACCTCGCTCGGCCGCGTGCTCCTGGCCGCCCGCCCGCCCGAGGAGCTGAAGCAATACCTGGGGCACGTGCATCCGGTGCGCTACACGCCGCGCACCGTAATTTCGCGCGACCAGCTTCGGGGCGTGATCGAGGGCGTGCGCGCCGAGGGCTATTCGGTGGTGGACGAGGAGCTGGAGATCGGCTTGCGATCGATCGCGGTTCCCGTCCTCGATACGCGCGGCCACGTGACCGCCGCCATCAACGCGAGCACCCAGGCCTCGCGCCTGCCGCTCGCGGAATTCAGGCAAACCTTCCTGCCGGCGCTGCGCAAGGCCGCCGCGGAGCTGAACATCCATGACTGAAGCCTTCATCTGCGATGCCGTGCGCACGCCCTTCGGGCGCTATGCCGGTTCGCTCTCGGTGGTTCGCGCCGACGACCTCGCCGCCATTCCCATTGCCGAGCTCGCACGCCGCAATGCCGGAGTCGACTGGAACGCACTCGACGACGTGATCTACGGCTGCGCCAACCAGGCGGGCGAGGACAACCGCAACGTCGCCCGCATGGCGCTCCTCCTCGCGGGCTTGCCGATGCAGGTGCCCGGAGCGACCGTGAATCGCCTGTGCGGATCGGGAATGGAAGCGGTGGGAAGCCTCGCGCGCGCGATTCGCTGCGGCGATTCCGAGCTCGGCATCGCGGGCGGCGTGGAGAGCATGACGCGCGCGCCCTTCGTGATGCCCAAGTCCGAAAGCGCGTTCTCGCGGGCCAATGCCGTCTACGACACGACGATCGGCTGGCGCTTCGTGAACCCGAAGATGAAGGCGAAGTACGGCATCGACGCCATGCCCGAGACCGCGGAGAACGTGGCCGACGATTTCAAGGTGTCGCGCGCGGACCAGGATGCGTTCGCGCTGCGCTCGCAGCAGCGCGCGCTCGCGGCGCAAGCCGACGGGCGGCTCGGCGAGGAAATCGTCGCGGTGACCACTCCCGCCAGGAAAGGCGATCCCATCACGGTCGCGAAGGACGAGCATCCACGCGAGACTTCGATGGAGGCGCTTGCGAAGCTGAAGCCCATCGCGAAGGAAGGCGGCACGGTTACCGCGGGCAACGCCTCGGGCGTGAACGATGGCGCGTGCGCGCTGATCGTCGCTTCGGAAGCTGCCGCGAAGAAGAATGGCCTCACGCCGCGAGCGCGCGTGCTCGGCATGGCCTCGGCCGGCGTCGCTCCCCGCATCATGGGCTTCGGTCCCGCACCCGCTTCGAAGAAGCTCCTCGATCGCCTGGGACTTTCCATCGGGCAGATGGACGTGATCGAGCTGAACGAAGCGTTCGCATCACAGGCGCTCGCGGTTCTGCGCGCCCTCGGCGTGGCCGACGACGCGGAGCACGTGAATCCCATGGGCGGCGCGATCGCGCTCGGACACCCGCTGGGCGCTTCGGGCGCGCGGCTCGTGACCACTGCCGTGGCCGAGCTCGTTCGACGCAAGGGCCGCTACGCGCTCTGCACCATGTGCATCGGCGTGGGGCAAGGCATCGCGCTCGTGGTGGAGCGCGTCTAGGAAAGCGTGAAGGGGTAGACGAGCGAGCCGCCGGGGCCAGGCCGCGCCGCGGGCGTGATTCGCGCGGGCTCGATCGCTTCGGGACCCATGATGTGCCACACCTCACGCCCCGCGGCGAGCAGGTAGTCCGCGATGATGCGCCGATGGCAGCGCCACCAGACGGCCTCGGCGCACATGACGGTGACCCGTTCGCCGGCGCCGCGCTCGAGAACCTGGTTCAAGCCTTCTCGGAAAGACGCGGCCATGGCGTAGTCCGCGTAGTTGTGGAAGCTCGCGTTGTCCCAGAACGAGTTGGTCCCTTCGGGCACTTCCCTGCTGCGTGGGCGCTTGCCACCCAGCGAGGCGAGGTGCTCGTAGGCGATGCCGCGGGGACGAAGTGAATCGGGCAACATGTCCTCGTTGTACTGCGGATTCGTGCGCGAGCGTGGGAAAGCCCGGACATCGATCACGCGCGTGACCTCGTTCACCTCGAGCATCCGCACGAACTCGTCGATGGAATGGGTCGAGTGGCCGATGGTGAAAAGGGGCTCCATCTCGCTTCAGGCGGCCTCGACCACGCGGCGTGCCGCCTCCTCCACGGTCGCCACGATCCGGTCGCACGCGAGTGTGCCGGGATCGCGGCCCTCGTTGTAGCCGTAGGGCACGCACCAGACCGGGCAGCCGGCGGCGCGCGCGGCGCGGACATCCGTTTCCGAATCGCCGAGCATGAGGCTCTTTCGTGGCTCGGTGCCCATCCGCACGCACGCCGCCAGCAGCATGTCGCCCGCTGGTTTGCGTGCCACGCCATCGTCGCCTGCCACGACCGCCGTGAAGAATTCGAGGACGTCGAGCTTCGCGAGCAGTGTTTCGGTGAAGGCGCGGGGCTTGTTGGTCACGACGGAGAGGGGGCAGTGCGCGCCACGCAAGACGCGCAGGCCATCGAACGCACCCGGGAAGAGCGACGCAGTGGTGCCCACGGTGCGCGCGTAATGCGCGTCGAAAGCTTCCACCATCGAATCACTCGTCGCGGCATCGGCTCCGCGCACGGCGAGAGCGCGTTCCACGAGCGAGCGCACGCCGCGGCCGATGAGGCGCTCGACCTGGGCCTTGGACAACGGCTCGAGGCCACGGTCGTCGAACGCGCGCGCAAGGGCCACGTGGATCTCGCCCGCCGAGTCCACGAGCGTGCCATCGAGGTCGAAAATCACCGCTTCGATTCCAGCCGTGGATGCGCTGACCGCCCTTGCACCGGACATGCCCGGACTATACCTGCAAGAAAAAGTCTGAGACTCTTCGGGAATGATGAAAGCTATCGAGCACGCGTTGGCGCAGCCATGAGACGAATCTCAGGCCTTCCTGTCCGCAGCGGCTTGGCACTGGCGGCGGCTATCTCGCTTTCAGCGTGTGTGTCCGCTCCTCGCGATATGAGGGTTGAAACCGTCAAGTCAGTGTCACTTATCGACGAGCCTGCCCTCAACGTGGGCGCCGCCTTCATCTCCAGCGAGGTTGCAGAGAAGGCAATATTCCTGAAAATAGGGATCTCCAGCGAGGTCGATTTCGTCGATTTGGCCCGGCGCGCCGTGGTCAACATTCACTACTCGGCCTATCGATGCATAGACTCGTCGCATGTTCAAAAGGAGGTGCTGGCCCTCGCCGACCTTGAGGTTGGTAAAGAGCCACTTGAATGGGCAATCGGATTCTCCAAGCCCAGCCTGAAGGGATATCGGCGGACTGATGGTCGCATCCTGTATTACGCGTTCGTGCCCTTGGAGAGTCCCGAAATGCGAAGAGTACGTCCGCCCATGCGTTTCTCGAACGAAATAAGAGGCCTGTTTGACCCGGGCGTCGACGACAACCTGTGTTTGGTCGTCCGCGCGGGCAAGATGTGGATCGGAGAGATGTTCGCCTCCGAGCCGCTTGTGGTCACGAAAGCCGAAATATCGCGCTCACGCTGACCACGCACGATGCCTCAGCGGCGCTCATGAATTGCCGCCGCCGGGGCGATTGCCCTATTTGTCCTTGCTGTCCTTGTCCTTTTCGCCGCCCTGGCCCTTCCCTTGCTCGTTGCCATGCTCCCTGGCCTGCGGTGCCTTTTCCTGGGCTTGCGGATGGGGCGCCTGCTGCTGGTGGGCGGCCGGAGCCGGCTGGGGCTTGCGCTCGGCCTCGTGAGGCGGTGGCTTCGGCCCGGCTTGCGCGTGCGCAGCCGGCGTGGGGATCGGGTTGTGCTCGGCCTGCCGCGGCA
>DATBAI010000034.1:0-8918 GCA_036271595.1 Usitatibacter sp. | reverse complement strand
GCCTTCGCGGGAACGACAGGCGAAAAAAAGCGGGCAGTTGCCTGCCCGCTCCAAGGCCTCTTGGTACGAACCCTATTGGACCTGCTCTCCGTGCAGGCTGATGTCCAGGCCCTCGCGTTCCTGCTCCTCGGTCACGCGTAGCCCCATGGTCATGTCGATCGCCTTGAGGATGATGAAGCTGCCGATGCCGCTCACCGCGAGCGTCGTGCCGACGGCGCCGAGCTGCACCATGAAGCTGCCGTCGGTGCCGCTGATCTCCTTCACGTTGAAGACACCCGTGAGCAACGCGCCCACGATGCCGCCCACGCAGTGCACGCCGAACGCATCCAGCGAATCGTCATAGCCGAACGCCTTCTTCACCGACGTGGCGGCGAAGAAGCACACGATGCCCGCCGCGATGCCGATTGCGAATGCGCCCGTGACGCCGACGAAGCCCGAAGCCGGCGTGATGGCCACCAGGCCCGCGACCGCGCCCGAAGCGATGCCGAGCACCGAAGGCTTGCCCTTGGTCATCCACTCCGTGAACATCCACGCGAGGGCCGCGACCGCGGTGGCGAGCTGCGTCACGACCATCGCCATGCCCGCGCGCGAATCCGCCGCAACCGCCGAGCCCGCGTTGAAGCCGAACCAGCCCACCCACAGGAGCGATGCGCCGATCAAGGTCAGCGTGAGGTTGTGCGGCGCCATGGCTTCGCGCCCGTACCCGATGCGCTTGCCGAGCACGAGTGCGCACACGAGGCCCGCGATACCGGCGTTGATGTGCACGACCGTGCCGCCCGCGAAGTCGAGGACGCCCTTGCCCGCCCAATAGCCGCTGGTGCTCTCCCACATCATGTGCGCGATCGGCGAATAGATGAGGAGCGACCACAGCGTGATGAAGACGAGCATCGCCGAGAACTTCATGCGGTCGGCGAAGGCGCCGGTGATGAGGGCCGGTGTGATGATCGCGAACGTCATCTGGAAGGCCATGTACACCGACTCGGGGATGGTGAGCGCGAGATGGCTCACCATCACCTTGCCCGCCTCCTTCTGGAACACCATGCCGTCCAGGAAGAGCCGGTCGAGGCTTCCGAAGACCCCATTACCCGGCATGAACGCGAGGCTGTAGCCCGCTATCACCCAGAGAACTGTGACAAGGCATGTGATCGCGAAGCTTTGCATGAGCGTCGCGAGCACATTCTTCTTGCGCACCATGCCGCCGTAGAAGAGCGCGAGGCCGGGCACCGTCATCATCAGCACGAGTGCCATGGAAGTGAGCATCCAGGCCGTATCGCCGCTGTTGATCTTGTCCACGCCCACCAGCACGGGATGATCCGGTGCGGCCGGAGCAGCGGGCGCGGCAGCCGGAGCACCGGCAGCCGGAGCACCGGCGGCAGGAGCGGCGGTGGCAGGAGCAGCCGCCGGAGCAGCAGCTGGCGCCGTGGTCGCCGTGGTGGTGTCCGCGGGCTTCGCGGCGTCCTGTGCGAGGGCCACGCCGCCGAAGGCGAGCGTGCAACCCAGCGCGATGAGACCGAGCAATCGTTTCATGTTTTCTCCCTGTCCTAGAGTGCTTCGGCGCCGGTCTCGCCGGTGCGGATGCGCACGACCTGCTCGAGATCGAAGACGAAGATCTTTCCGTCGCCGATCTTCCCGGTGTTGGCGCTCTTCTCGATCGCCTCGATGACGCGGTCGAGGAGGTCGTCCTTGATGGCCGCCTCCACCTTCACCTTCGGCAGGAAGTCCACGACGTATTCGGCGCCGCGGTAGAGCTCCGTATGACCCTTCTGCCGGCCGAAGCCCTTCACTTCCGTGACGGTGATCCCCTGCACGCCGATGCCCGAGAGGGCTTCCCGCACCTCGTCGAGCTTGAACGGCTTGATGATCGCTGTGACCAGTTTCATGTCCTTCTCCCCCCTTTTAGAACGTATAGGTGACGAAGCCCACCGCGCGAGTCTTGCTCCAGTCGCGGCCCTTCACTGTGTAGAGGTCGTGGTGTGCATCGGTGCCCTTCACGTAGCCGCCCGCATTCCAGCCGCCGCCGAAGTCCCACGTGGCGCCCGCCTTCCACACCGTGTACGAGAGGCTCTCGTTGTGGTTGTAGCGCTGGTGGCCGAGCACGCCGTTGAAGGTCAGCTTCTCGCTGATCATGGCGAGCGGCTGGTTGTAGTCGATCTCGAGGTAGTCGCTGCCCTTGCTGTTGGCGACTCCGAAGGTGTCGTTGATCGAGTAGGAGTACTTCGCCGACCAGGGGCCGGTGGAAACGCCGGCGTAGACCTCGTCGGTATTGGGCTTGGGATTGAAGTCCGAGGAGCTCGGATACTCGTAGCGGAGATAGCCCACGTCGAGCGTCCAGTCCTTGATGAACTCGTACCGGTAGCCGCCGTAGATGTCCCACTCGATGCCGGCGTTGGTGTCGAAGCCATTCACCTCGGCCGTGTCCTTCAGCCACTTGATGTTGGAGAGGAACGTGCCGAGGTAGAAGCCGCTCGGATGCGTGTAGTCGAGGTTCAGCTGCGCGGCGGGCTTCTCGGAAGTCTGCGAGATGCCGCGGTATTCGTACTCCGTCCAGAGGCCGATCTTCACCGCAAAGGTCTGCGCGGGTGGCGCTTCTGCGGCGGGAGCGGGTGCTGGCGCGGGGGCCGGGGCCGGCGCGGGGGTCTGGGCGTTTGCCAGTCCGGCGGCGAAGACGAGTCCCAGGAGCGCTCTTTTCATCTTGGTATCCTTTGCGAGTGGGGAAGGCGGCGCGAAGGATTTAGCAGCAAGCGTGCCACCGCCTAAGCCGTTGTTCGGCAAGGCCGCGTTTCAGGCGCATGACAAGGCCGCCCATCGCTTGTGCATCGAATTGGGGCCGCGCACCATCTCCGTGCACGGTCGGTCAACCGGAAACCGGGTCAGGGAATCGAGATGAACGAGAAGGTGCTGAGCGATCTGTCCGAGCGGCTGGCCGAAATGGCCGCCGCGAATCCGGCGCAGGACTTGCGCCGCAACATCCGCGCGATGCTCTCCTCCGCGTTCACGAAGCTGGATCTCGTGAGCCGCGAGGAATACGACGTGCAGGTGGAAGTGCTCGCGAAAGCGCGCGAAAAGCTCGGCGCGCTGGAGAAGCGGATTGCGGAGCTCGAGGGCCGCCTACATCCCTAGATACGCCGCCTGCACCTGAGGGTTGCTCGCGAGCTCGGCGCTTGCACCTTGCAACGTCACCGTGCCGCCTTCGAGCACATAGGCACGCTGCACCAGACCGAGGGCTCGGCTCACGTTCTGCTCGACCAGGAGGATCGCGGTTCCCATCTTGTGGATCTCGGCGATCTTCTCGAACGTCACGTCGCACATCACGGGAGCGAGCCCCAGCGAGGGCTCATCGAGCATGAGGAGTCGCGGGCGCAGCATGAGGCCCCTGCCGATGGCGAGCATCTGCTGCTCTCCGCCGCTCATCGTTCCGCCGAGCTGGGTGCGCCGCTCCGCGAGGCGCGGAAAGACCGCATAGACGAGCTCGAGCGAGCGAGCGCGGTCCGCCTTCGCGCGCGGCGCATAGGAGCCCATCTCGAGGTTCTCGTGCACCGTCATGTCGGGAAAGACCTGGCGCCCCTCGGGCACGTGCGCAATTCCAAGCTCGGCGACCCTGTAGGGCGCAAGGGTGGCGAGATCGTTGCCTTCGAAGGTGATCCTGCCCGCCGTGAGCTTCACCAACCCCGAGATCGCGCGCAACGTCGTGCTCTTGCCCGCGCCGTTGGCGCCGAGGAGGCCGACCGCCTCGCCTTCGCCCACCCGGATGTCGATATCGCGGATGGCGGGGACCTTCCGGTACGAGGCGCTCACGCCGGAGAGCTCGATCATCGCGCGTAGCTCGAGCCGAGGTAGGCCCGAATGACTTCGGGATTGCTCATGACGTCGCTCGGCGCACCTTCGGCGATTTTCTGTCCATGATCGAGGACGACGATGTGCTTCGCGACCGCCATCACCGCGCGCATGAGGTGCTCCACGATCACGATGGTGATGCCGCGGCTGGCGAGCTTGTCCACGAGCGACACCGCCTGGTCGACCTCCGCAGGGTTCAATCCGGCCATCACTTCGTCCAGGAGCAGTACCCGCGGCTGCGTGGCGAGCGCCCGCGCCATCTCGAGGCGGCGCTGGTCGATCGTCGTGAGGTCGCGCGCGGTGGTGCGCTCCCGGGCGGACAGTCCCACGAAGTCGATCGCCTCGCGCGCCTTGCCGCGAGCCGCGTTCGGCGCGTGGTCGCGCAGGAATGCTCCGGTCATCACGTTTTCGAGGACGGTCATCTCGCCGAAGGGCTTCGCCACCTGGAAAGTCCGCGCGAGTCCACGCGCGCAGACCTCGTAGGGCCGAAGGCCCACGACCTCGCTTCCGAACGCGCGCACCGATCCCGCATCCGGCCGGTAGAACCCCGTGATCAGGTTGAAAGCCGTGGTCTTGCCGGCGCCATTGGGCCCGATGAGCGCGAGCGTCTCGCCTTCACGCACCGTGAAGCTCACGTCCTGCACGGCATGCAACCCGCCGAAGCGCTTGGCGAGGCCGCTGACGACGAGGGCATCGGCCATTTGCGTCAGCGCTCCGGGCGCTTTGCGCGGCGCCGCGCCACGAGCTCCACGACGTAGCCCAGGATGCCGGTGGGCCGCCACAGGATGACCGCCATGAGGATCAAGCTGTAGACGGTGAGCTGCACGCCCGCGATCGACCCCAGCTGGCTTTGAAGGAGCGTCGAGGTGGTCTCCAGCAGCACCGCGCCTGCGAGCGGGCCGAACAGCATGCCGATGCCGCCGACGATCGAGACGAGCGCCGCCTCGATCGACACGCTGAAGTTGAACACCGTCTGCGGATCGATGAAGTAGATGTACTGGACGTAGAACGTACCGGCCATCGCGGTGAGGAACGCCGAGATCATGAAGATCCTGCGCTTCACCTGCGGCACGTTGATGCCGATGGCCTCGGCGGCGTCCTGCTCCTCGCCGAGCGCCACGAGGTAGTAGCCGATGCGCGAGCGCTCGATCCACGCCGTGATGCCGAGCGCCAGCAGGAGGAGCCCCAGGGTCACGTAGTAGTACGCGGCCTTCCCCTCGAACTGCATCATGAGCGGCGCATTGCCCAGGTTCGGGATCGTGGTCCCTTCGGCGCCCCACGCGAAGTCGCGAAACTTCAGGAAGACCAGCATCAGCATCTGCGCGCTCGCGATGGTCGCGATCGTGAAGTACGGGCCGCGGAGGCGGAAGCAGAGCCAGCCGATCGGAAGGCTCGCGAGTGAGGCGACCACGCCTCCGGCCAACATGCCGATCCACGGCGACACGTTCAAGTCGATCTGGAGCAGCGTCGACGTATACGCGCCGAGTCCGAAGAACGCCGCGTGCCCGAGCGAGAACTGCTTCGCATAGCCGCCGAGGAGATTCCATGCCGTGCCGATGGAAGCGAAGAGGAGGATGCGAATGAGCACGTCGAGCGCGAACGGGCTCTTCACCACCAGCGGAAGAGCGGCCGCGACGATCACGCCTGCGGCGACGATGCCGGCCCGGACCGGGATCGCCATCAGCGTTGGACGCCGGCCGCAAGGCCGCGCGGGCGCAGCGCAAGCGTCGCGAGAAAGAGCACGAAGACGACGATGAGGCCCGAATCGGCGCCGATGAACTGGATTCCGAGCGACTCCGCCACGCCCATCAGCAGGCTCGCGACGAGAGCCCCGATCACATTTCCGAGCGTGCCGAGCACCACGGCGACGAAAGCCATCAGCACGAAGACTTGCCCCACCATCGGATAGGCGGGATAGAAGGGCATGAGGAGCGAGCCGGCCGCGCCCGCGAGCGCGAGCGCGATGCCGAGCGCAACCGCGAAGACGCGGTTCGGGTTGATCCCCATCAGCTGCGCCACCTCGCGGTTCTGCGACGCGGCGCGCATGGCCTTGCCGAGGTCGGTCGCGTGCAGGAATGCCCAGAGCACGCCGCTCAACCCCATGGCGACCGCGAAGGCGATGAGCTTCGCGACAGGAACGTACAGTCCCGCGAAATGAAGCGAAGCGTCGGAATAGGAGGTATGGAGCGTGCGGTAATTCGCCGTGAACGCCATGAGCGAGACGTTCAGGATGAGGAGCGACAGCGCGAAGGTGAGGAAGATCTGCGGCAGGTCGTTCTGGCCGAGCACGCGGCGGATGAGGAAATGCTGGATCAGCACCCCCACCAGGAACAGAACGGGCATCGAGACCACGAGCGAGACGATCGGATCGACGCCGAGCCCGGTCGCGAGGAAGTAGGAGATGTACATTCCCAGCATCACGAACTCGCCCTGCGCGAAGTTCACGATCTTCACGACGCCGAAGATGAGCGTGACGCCGATGCTCACGAGGGCATAGATGCCCCCGATGAGCAGGCCGTTGATGACGGCCTGCGCGACGATCTCCCCCATGAGGCGGGGCCTACGCCTTCAGCAGGGGCTTCCGGGCATCTTCCTTCGGAAACACGCTGGCAAGGTCCCCACCCTGCCACTGGACACCGACGGGATGGCCGTAGATGTTCTTCCCGTCCGGGCCGAACTTCACCCGTCCGCCGGGCGCCATCGCGGCATAGCCATGCGAGACGTCCAGCGTCGCGAGCGCTTCGCGCACCTTTTCTGGATCGGGTGATGCCGCGCGCTCGAGCGCATCGGCGAGCATGAACGTCTGCGCGATGAGGCCGCCGGCGTATTCGAAGATGAAGTCGCCGGTGCGCTTCTTGTACTCGGCGTTCACCTTCTGGGCGTCGGGGCTGACATCGTGGTTCCAGTGCGCCACGCCCAGGAGGCCGTCGGCGAGCTTGCCCACGTTCTTGTAGAAATCAGGGACCACGAACCCGCCCGAGCCGCCGTTGATCGCCACGTTGAGGCCGACCTGCTTCACGGTGCGCACGATCAATATCAAGTCATTCAGGTACGAGACCGAGAAGAGCGCGTTGGCGCCCGAGGCCTTCACCTTGTTGATGAGCGGGCCGGCATCGGTGAATCCTGCCGAATAAGGCTCGAACATCACGATCTCGACGCCCTCGCCCGGGGCGAGCTCCTTCAGCCCGTTGGAGGTCGAAGTGCCGAACGCGGTGTTCTCGAAGATCACCGCGGCCTTCGGCTTGTCGCCCACGAGCTTCGCCATCTGGAGCTGCGCCTTGGCGAACTGCGACGCGCGGGCGAACGGCGTGAAGGTGAAGTGGCGGCCCTTGTTCAGCTGGTCGCTGCTGGAGCCCGTGATGATCGGCACCTTCGCGCGCTCGCAGACTTCGCTCGCGATCAAGGTGAGCGCGGAGGCATAGCAGCCGTGGATCGCGGAGAGCTTGTTGCCCGAGATGAGGCGCTCGGTTTCCGTGCGCGTGACCGTCGTGTCGCTCTGCACATCGGACAGGACCAGGTTCAGCTTCGCTCCGCCCAGCGACTTGATGCCGCCCGCCGCATTGACCATTTCGACCGCGAGCTTCGCCGCCACGACGCAGCTTTGGCCGATCTGCGCCATGCTTCCCGTGGAGGGGTAGAGCGCGCCGATGTTGATGGGCTCGGCGGCGTAGCCCTTGAGCACCCAGGGTCCGAAAGCGGCGGCCGCGGCGCCGGTACCCGCCTTGGCAAGGAAGCTCCTTCTGGAACTCTTCATGTGCCCTCCTCCTGTTATTTGCCGCCGAGCTTACTCCGTCGCCACGATCTGCACCCAGTTCGAGCCCTTTCCGCTGGGGTATCGATCCAGCAACGCCGGTACGCCATCGGAGCCGATCGCGTAGACCGAGATCGTGTCCGACTTCTCTCCCGAAGCCACGAGATACCTGCCCGTGGGATCGATCGCGAAGCCGCGCGGCTGCTTCTCGGTCGGGACGCTCCCCAGGCGAGTGACCCGTCCGCTCGCGCCATCCACGCCGAGAACGGTGAGCGTGCTGCTGGTGCGCTCGGCGGCGTAAAGGAAACGGTTGTCGGGGCTGAGATGCAGGTCGGAAGCCCAGATGTCGTTGCGGGTGTCTCGCTCCGGGCCCGCGGCCGAGGAGCCCACGCTGCCACGCGGCATTCCCGTCCGCAACGGAGTGTCGGGCGGCAGGATGGATTCGATGCCCTGCTCCGTGAGAAGTCCCGAGGCGGCATCGAGCGCCAGCGTAGTCACCGTGCCCACGAGCTCGCTCAGCAGGTACAGGAACCGGTTGTCGTTGGAGAAGGCCATGTGGCGCGGACCGGTTCCGGCCTTCAGCTGCAACACCGGCGGTGTATTCGCGGCAAGGCGGCCGGTGCTCGCATCGAACACGAACTGGAACACCTGGTCGGTCCCGAGCGTCGGGACGAAGACGTACCGGTTGGTATGGTCGATGAGGATGCAATGGGCGTTTCGCCCGACCGGGATCACCTGGAGCGCTTCGCCGAGGCGCCCGTCGCGCTCGATCGGATGGACGCCGACCAGGTTGCCGCCATAGGAGGCGCCGAAAAGATAGCGGCCGGTGCGATCCGTGGAGATATACGGAAAGCTGTCCGCGATGAGGACGCTGGAGAGCTTCTCGAGCGCGCCGCAGCCCGCGTCGATCGCGTAAGTCGATACCGAGAACGGCTTGGCGCGGATCGCGGCGTACAGGTGGCGCCGGTCCGGGCTGACCGCGAGCGGCATCACGGGTTTCACGGCGGCCGCGCGTGCCATGGCTCGCAGGCTCCCATCGCCTTGGAGGGCGTAGACGCCGATATCGCCGTCGTCGGCGTTGGAGACGTACACGTACGTGCCGGTCATCGCACAAGTGTACTGCGGCCGGTCAACCTGAAGCCCGGCTGCGAATTGAGTGTAGATGCGTGTCGCAACCGTCTTCAGCCGGGGCCTTGCGGGCCTGGAAGCGCCGCTGGTGAGGGTCGAGGCCCACGTGGGCGGCGGCCTGCCGCAGTTCCGCATCGTGGGTCTGCCCGACACCGAGGTGAAGGAGGCGCGCGATCGCGTGCGTGCCGCGCTCGACACCTCGCGC
>DATBAI010000033.1:0-1647 GCA_036271595.1 Usitatibacter sp. | reverse complement strand
TATGTAGGGGAACGTTCGCCTATTCAGCGACGCGTTTACGCGATTGCCAGCCAAGAATACCTGGCGCTGCGCAACTGGCAGGCGACAAGGCTCTTGTGCTTTTCAACCCCAGCTGGCTAGACTTAGTGTGCCCTTGAAATCCATCGACATCCACGAAGCCAAGGCCCACCTTTCCCGCTTGCTCGATCGTGTCCAGGCCGGAGAGCAGATCGTCATCGCCAAAGCGGGGCGGCCGATCGCGCGACTGGTTCCGATCGAGGTGACTCATAGGTCGATAAGGATCGGCGCCCTCAAGGGCCGGGTCAAGGTGCCCGACAGCTTCAATACGATGTTCGGCGAGGAGATCGCGGCGATGTTCGGGGCCGCCCCGCAGCCCTCCGTCCGGAAGCGCAAGTGAGCCGGTTTCAGTAAACACCGCCCTTTCCCGGCCCTTCGGCCCCCGTTACCTGCATTTCGTCGCTTTCCCCTCGCCGGAGCCGTTCCGGGCGCCTAAATTGGCTCCATCGACAACGCAGCACCCGTCCAGGAGCCAACGCAATGATCACCGCCTTCTTCGCTTTCGTGACCGTCACCTTCTTCGCCGCCATCGTCGCATATGCCGCGGCGTCCGTTGCCAGCGCCCGGTCGTTCGCCTGATATCTGCGCCATGATCCCGCGGATCGCAATGTTGCTGCTGGGCCTGGTGCTGGGCGGCAACGCGGCCGCGGCCGAGGGCACCTTCGACGGAACGACCTGGATCGGCGGCGACGTCAACATTTCAGAAGCGGTGCGCGGGCCCCTGGTCGCGGTGGGCGGGGACGTGAGGGTCACCGCGCCGGTGTCCGGGCGCATGCACATCGCGGGTGGCGACGTGAAGATCGCCTCGAGCGCGCCTGTCACGGGAGATGTCAACGTGGCCGCCGGCGACCTCACGGTCGATGGATCGATCAACGGAAACCTCCACGCCGCGGGCGGCTCGGTGAAGATCAACTCGATCATCACGGGCGATGCCTCGATCGCCGCGGGGAAGCTGGAGCTGGGCCCCGCCGCCCGCATCCAGGGCAAGCTCACGTTCCGCGGAAATGATTTGCGCCAGGATCCTGCCGCACAGGTGGTGGGCGGCATCGAGCGCCATGAAGGCTCTCGGCACTGGCACCAACACATGACGGGGGAGCGCTTCCTCCATGGATGGCTCTGGACGGCCGGGCTGATGGTGCTCGCCGCGTTCATTGCCGCCGCGTTGCCCGGCGCATCGGACCGGATGGCGCGCGAGCTGCGCGAGCGTCCGGGGGTCACGCTGCTCCTCGGCCTCGTGTCGGTCGTGACAATCCCTGTCGCGGCCGTGTTGCTGATGATCACCATCATCGGCGTTCCCATCGGCGTGCTCGCGATCCTGGTTTACGCCGTACTGTTGCTCGTGGGTTACGTGTGGCTCGCGGTGATCGTCGGCGGGATGCTGCTCGATCGCGTGAAGCCGCAGACCACGGCGCTCGCGGGTTGGCGCGTGGGGATGGCAATGCTCGCGATGCTGGCTATCGCGCTACTCGTGCGGCTGCCTTACGTGGGCGATCTCACGCACTTCGTCGCGGTTGTGATTGGGGTGGGGATGATTGTCGCGGTGATGTTTCGGGCGCGGCCTTCGGCTGGGGCCCTCGCTGCCTGAGAGGG
>DATBAI010000032.1:0-9105 GCA_036271595.1 Usitatibacter sp. | reverse complement strand
CCCTCCTGCTCGCGCTTCGCGAGGAACGCGATGCGATCGCCGCCCGGCGACCACGCGGGGTTCCCATCCTTCTCGCCTTGCGTGGTGAGCCGCCGCGGCTCGCCGGCACCGCAGGGCAGCAGCCAAAGGCTCGCCGCGCCCCTGTTGTCCTCCATCGAATAGCGGGTGACGGCGCACACCGCCGCGGAGCCGTCGGGCGCGAGCGCCACGTTGCCGACGCGCTCCAGCTGCCACAGGGTCTCAATGTCGAGGCAACGCTTCATCGTTCGGCTGCAAGCATATACCGGCACACGCCTCGATTATCGGTGCGAGGCGGGATGATATGATTTTTCATGCACCGCAGCGTCCCGTGCACGCTCCTCGCCTCGCTGGCCGTCCTCGGACCCACCGTGCACGCCGCGACACCCGCCGACACCTTCGTGGTTGCGGCGAACATGAGCCAGATGATCACGCTCGACCCGGCCGCGATCAACGAGAGCTTCACGGCGGGCTTCATGCGCAACGTCTGCGACCCATTGGTTCGCCCCGACAGTGACGATCCCACGAAGCTCGGCCCCGGCATCGCCGCGAGCTGGACCCTATCGCCGGATTCGCGCACCTACACCTTCACGATCCGCAAGGGCCTGCGGTTTCCCTCGGGCAACCCGGTCACGGCCGAGGACGTCGCCTGGTCGATGAAGCGCAACCTGCGGCTGAACCTCGCCAACGCGCAGCGCCTTCGCGAGTGGGACATCACGAAGGACAACGTCGAGAGCGTCGTGCAGGCCGTGGACGCCAACACGCTGCGCGTGACCCCCCCGCGACCCTGGGCCCCGGGCCTTTTCCTCTTCGCTTTCACCGATTTCCGCGTGGCCCCGACCCTCGACAGGAGGGAGATCCTGGCGCACGAGTCCGCGGGCGACCTCGGCAACAAGTGGCTCGCCACGCACTCGGCTTGCCTGGGCCCGTTCCGGGTGGCCACCTGGCGGCCCCAGGACCTCCTCACCCTAGAGCGAAACGACGATTATTGGCGCCGCAAGGTCGCGATGAAGCGCATCGTCGTGCGCCATGTCCCAGAGGCCGGCGCGCAGCGCCTGCTCCTCGAGAAGGGCGACGTCGACCAGGCCGCCGACATCGATCCGGCCGATTTTCCCGCGCTCGAGCGCGACCCGAACGTGCGCCTGGACTCGAGGCCCAGCCTCGCGGTGAGCTACATGATGTTCAACATGGGCGATGCGCGCTTCAGGAACCCGAAGCTCTTCGAGGCGTTTCGCTACCTGTGGGACTACCGGGAACTGCAGGACACGCTCCTCCAGGGCCACTCGATCGTGCGCCAGAGCATCGTCCCCAACGGAGTCTTCGGCGCGCTGCCGAAGGACTACATGCCCTACAAGCTCGACATCGCGCGCGCGAAGAGGCTCCTTGCCGAAGCGGGCTACCCGGACGGGTTTTCCGCCGAGCTGGCCGTGCTGAATTCCTTTCCCTACCCCGACCTCGCGCAGCACCTTCAACAGAACGCGCTCAAGGCGGGCGTGAAGCTGAAGATCACGCAGATGATCGGAGCGCAGCTCTACCAGCGGGCGCGGGCGCGCAAATTCGAGATCTACATGGCGGGATACGGCTACAACTACCCCGACGCGAACAACATGATGCTGCGCCAGGCGTACAACACCGACAACAGCGACCGCTCCAACGAGACGATCTCGATCGCCTGGCGCGCGGGATGGGACCCGGGCGCGTGGGTCAACGACACGATCCGCGCGGCGCAAGTGGAGCCCGACCAGGAGAAGCGCCGCGCGATGTATGAGGAGCTGCAGAAGCGGATCAACGCGACCTCCCCGATCATCTACCTTTTCCAGCGCGTCTCGGTGAACGCATTGGCGAAGGACGTGAAGGTGTTCCAGGGCACCGTGTTCGGGGACGACTATTCGAGCATCGAGAAGCGCTGAGCGGCGCGGCATCGTCGCGCGGCTCGCCGGGACCGGCGCGACCGTAGCGGTGACCCTCCTCGGCCTGGCGGCCCTCACGTTCTTCATCGGGCGCGTGATGCCCGTGGACCCGGTGGTGGCACTGGTCGGGGACCAGGCAGACCAGCAAACCTACCGCGAGGTGTACACGCGGCTCGGTCTCGACAAGCCGCTGCCGGTGCAATTCGCCTACTACCTGCGCGACATCGCCACCGGCAACTTCGGGACAGCCATCGCGACCGGGCACCCCGTGATCGAGGACATCGAGCGCGTGTTTCCCGCGACGCTCGAGCTGGCGACGCTCGCGCTCCTGGCCGGCGTGCTGCTGGGCGTGCCGCTCGGCGTCGCGGCCGCCGTATGGCAAGGGCGCCCCGCGGACCACCTGGTGCGCCTCTTCGGCCTCGCGGGGCATTCGGTGCCGCACTTCTGGCTGGGCCTCGTCGTCCTGATCGTGTTCTACGCGCACCTCGGATGGATCGGCGGCTCGGGACGCGTTTCGCTGGGCTTCGTGGACACCGTTCCGGCGGTGACCGGAATGATCCTCGTGGATTCGGCACTCGACCGAAACTGGGAAGTGTTTCGCGACGCGCTGCGCCACATCGTGGCGCCGGCGCTCATCCTCGCCACCACGTCCATGGCCTACCTCAGCCGAATGACGCGCAGCTTCATGCTCGAACAGCTGGGGCAGGAGTACGTGACCACCGCGCGCATCAAGGGGCTGTCTCGCCTGGGCGTGACTCGCCACGCGTTTCGCAACATCGCCGTGCCGCTCGTCACCATCGTCGTGCTCGCCTACGGCGGCCTGCTCGACGGGGCGGTGCTGACGGAAACCGTCTTCGGCTGGCCTGGCTTCGGGCAGTACCTCACGGCGGGCCTTCTCGCGGGCGACATGAACGTGGTGCTCACGGGAACGCTGCTGGTCGGGTTGATCTTCCTCGCCCTCAACCTCGCGGCCGACGTGCTCTACCGCACGCTCGATCCTCGCACCCGGTGAGCGTGCACGCGGCCGCAGGCCTGAAGGCCTGGCTCACCGACCCCGCGGCGAGATCCGCAGGGCAAGCGAGGATGCAGCGCGCATGGTTCGCATGGCTGCGGCTGCTGCGAAATCCACTCGCCGCTACCGGACTCGCGATCGTCGTGGCGCTGGTCGCCGTCGCGATCTTCGCGCCATGGATCGCACCCCAGGACCCGTTCGCCCAGGATCTCGCGCAACGCTTGCGGCCGCCGTCCACGGCCCACTGGTTCGGCACGGACCAGGTCGGCCGCGACCTTTTCAGCCGCGTGGTGCATGGCTCGCGCATCACGCTCTTCATCGTGGCGCTCGTGGCGGTCATCGTGGCGCCCCTCGGGCTCGCGATCGGTACCATCGCGGGCTATGCGGGAGGCATGGTGGACACGGCGCTGATGCGCCTCACCGACATCTTCCTCGCGTTCCCCGGGCTCATCCTCGCGCTCGCCTTCGTGGCGGCGCTGGGCCCGGGCCTCGTGAACGCCGTGATCGCCATCGCGCTCACGCAGTGGCCGGGGTTCGCCCGCCTGGCTCGCGCCGAGACGCTCGTGATCCGTTCGAGCGACTACATCGCCGCGAGCCGCATCCAGGGCGCGAGCGCCGCGCGCATCGTGCTGCGGCACGTGGTGCCCATGTGCATGCCGTCGGTCATCGTGCGCACCTCGCTCAGCATGGCGGGAGTCATCCTCACCGCGGCGGGGCTGGGGTTCCTGGGCCTGGGCGCCCAACCGCCGTCGCCGGAATGGGGCGCGATGCTCTCCAGCGGCCGGCGCTTCCTGATCGACTACTGGTGGATGCCCACTTTCCCGGGCCTTGCGATCATGTCGGTGAGCCTTGCCTTCAACCTCCTGGGCGACGGCCTGCGCGACGCCCTGGACCCGAGGAGCGAGTGATGGAGCCGATCCTGGAGGTCCGCGACCTGCACGTGCGCTTCGCTACGCCGCGCGGCGAGGTGCACGCGGTTCGCGGCGTGGGGTTCGGCGTCGGCCGAGAGAAGGTCGGGATCGTGGGCGAATCGGGCTCGGGCAAGTCGATGACCGGGCGCGCGATCCTGCGCATCACGCCGCGTGGCTGCCGCACGAGCGCCGCGCGCATCGCCCTGGGCGCCGAGAACCTCCTCGCCGCAAGCGAGCGGCGCATGCGCGAGATTCGCGGGCGCCGCGTATCGATGATCCTCCAGGATCCCAGGTTCTCGCTGAACCCCGTCATGCGCGTGGGCGACCAGGTGGCGGAGTCGTACCTGGTCCACCATCGCGCCTCGAAGCGGGAAGCCCGCGAACGCGCGCTCGACATGTTCTCCCAGGTGCGCATCCGCGAGCCCCGGCGCGTCTACGACCTTTATCCCCACGAGGTCTCCGGCGGCATGGGCCAGCGCATCATGATCGCGATGATGCTGATCCCGGAGCCCGCCATCCTCATCGCGGACGAGCCCACGTCGGCGCTGGACGTGACCGTGCGCACGCAGGTGCTCGCGATCCTCGACGACCTGGTGACGCGGCGCGGGCTGGGCCTCCTCTTCATCAGCCACGACCTGAACCTCGTGTCGACATTCTGCGATCGCGTGCTCGTGATGTACGCGGGGCGAATCGTCGAGGAATGCCTCGCGGCCGACCTCGAGAACGCACGCCATCCCTACACCCGCGGCCTGCTCGAATCGATGCCGCGGCTCGATGCCCCACGCGAGCGCCTGCCCGTGCTCAAGCGCGATCCCGCATGGCTGGAATGAGCTTCCTCGCCGTACGCGACTTGCGCGTCGCCTTCGGTGGCCCCGACGACCGGAATATGGCGGTAGACGGCGTGAGTTTCTCGATCGCGGAGGGCGAGGCCTATGGGTTGGTCGGCGAGTCGGGATGCGGCAAGTCCACCATCCTTCGCGCGATCTCGGGGCTCAACGCCGCGTGGCATGGCGACATCGTGCTGGAGGGCACGGCGCTCGATGCGCGCCGCACGCTCGCCCAGTACCGGCGCACGCAGATGGTCTTCCAGGATCCCTACGCGTCGCTCCATCCGCGCCATACCGTCGACGCGATCCTCTCCGAGCCCCTCGCCATCCATGGGCTGGACGACGCGCACGGACGGGTCGATCGCGCGCTCGACCAGGTCGGGTTGGGGCGCGAGTTCCGCTTCCGCTATCCGCACCAGCTCTCGGGCGGCCAGCGCCAGAGGATCGCCATCGCCCGCGCCATGATCCTCGAACCGCGCCTCGTGCTTTTGGACGAGCCCACCTCGGCGCTCGGCGTGTCGATCCAGTCCGAGGTCCTGAACGTGCTCACGGACCTGCGCCGGGCGAATGGCCTCACCTACCTGCTGGTGAGCCATGACCTCGGCGTGGTGGCGCACATGTGCGAGCGGGTCGGCGTGATGCGGCAGGGAAGACTGGTACTGGAGACCGATGCCGCGGCGATTCGCGCCGGCGCCGTGACCGATCCGTACACTCGCCGCTTCATCGACGCGAGCGCCGGATACGATCGCGCCATGGCGCTGCGCTGGGATGCTCTCGAAGAGGAAGGGGCTGGCTGATGGCGAAGGGCTCGCCGCGCATCGCGGTGCTGGGGTTCAGCCTCGAGAGCAACGGGTTCGCCCCGGTGGCGTTGAAGGCGGACTTCGAGGAGTCTTACCTGCTGGCGGGCGATTCGCTCGCCGCGGACCTGCGCGCCACGCATGCGCGCGCCCCCGGGACGCTCACGGGTTTCCATGCCGCCATGGAAGCCTCGGGCGGCTGGGAGATGGTGCCGATCCTCGTGGCGGCCACCAGCCCGAGCGGCCCGGTCGACCAATCCTTCTTCGACGAAACGTTGCGCGGCATGCGCTCGCGCCTCGCGGCGGCGCTACCGCTGGACGGCGTATACATCGCCGAGCACGGCGCCGCGTCCGCCACCGCCGAGCACGATCCCGATGGCGCGCTCTTCGCCATGGTCCGGGAGATCGTCGGTGCTCGCGTCCCCGTCGTCGCGACCCTCGACCTCCATGCGAACGTCTCCGACCGGATGGTGCGCGAGACCGACCTGCTGGTGTCGTTCCTCACCAACCCGCACGTGGACCAGCGCGAGCGCGGCGCCGAGGCGGCGAACGCGATGCGCGAGCTGCTGGGCGGAACGCGCACGGCGCGGGCCCACGTGAAGCTGCCGCTCATGCCGCCGTCGGTGACGCTCCTCACCGGCGAGGCGCCCGGCCGCCCCTATGGCGAGCTGATCCGCCTCGGGCAATCGAAGCTCTCCGCCACGATCATGAACGTCTCGATCTGCGCCGGCTTCTACCTCACCGATTCGCCCAAGGCCGGAATGTCGGTCGTGGTGACCGCTCGTGGCGACCAGGAGGCCGCCAACGCGCTCGCCCGCGAGCTTGCCGATCGCGCCTGGAACGAGCGGCATCGTTATGTCCCGCACCTCGTGCCGATCGCCGAAGCGGTGCGGCGCATGCTCGAAGCGAGCCGCGATCCCGCGAAGCCCGCGGTGTGCGTGGCCGACGTCGCCGACAATCCCGGCGGCGGCGGGCGCGGCAATACCACCGACCTGCTGCAAGCCCTCCTCGCGGCGGGCATGCGCGGCATGGCGCTCGGCATCTTCAACGACCCCGCGCTCGCGGGCGAAGCCCATCGCCGTGGCGAGGGCGCCACGTTTCGCGCGACCTTCAACAGCGCCGAGCGTCATCCGCTCTCGAAGCGCTTCGAGGCCGACGTCGAGGTCGTGAGGCTCTCGGACGGGAAGCTGATCGGCCGGCGGGGCGCGAGCCACGGCCGCGCGCTCGACCTCGGTCCCAGCGCCCGGATGCGCATCGGCGGACCCGGAGGCGTCGACGTCGTGGTGATCACCATCCGGCAGCAGTGCACGGACCCCACCGTCCTGGAGCATTTCGGCATCGACGTGGGGGCGCTGCGCGGCCTCGTCGTGAAATCCCGGGGACATTTCCGCGCCGGCTTCGCGGAGTTCTTCCGCGACGACCAGATCCTCGAGGTGGACGCGCCCGGGCTCACGACCCAGGGGCTCGCCCACCTTCCCTATCGCAACATCCCGCGGCCGATATTCCCGCTGGACCCGGAGGCTTCATGGATCCCCTGAACGCGCCCTCGCTTCCCGTCGGCACGAGCGACTACAAGCTGGCGGACCCGCGCGCCGGTACCCCGCGCGAGATCACCGTCTACACCTATCGGCCCGCCACATTCACGCCGGAAAGCCCGGTGCTGATCGTGATCCATGGGCGCAATCGCGATGGCGCACGCTATCGCGATGCGTGGATCGCCGATGCCCAGCGCTACGGTTTCCTCGTCGCCGTCCCCGAGTTCTCCGAAGCGCACTACGTCCATCCTCACGAGTACAACTACGCCGGCATGACGGGCGCCGAGGGCTTCACGCCGCGCGATCGCTGGATCTTTCCCGTGATCGACGCGGTCTTCCTCGACGTTCGTGCGCGGGCGAGGTCGAAGCGGGAGAAGTACTTCCTCTATGGCCATTCGGCCGGCGCGCAGATCGTGCACCGCATGGCGACCTTCGCATGGTCGCCGCGCATCGAGCACGCGATTTCGGCCAATGCGGGGAGCTACACCCTTCCCTTGCGCGACGAATCCTTTCCGTTTGGCCTCGGCGGCGTGACGCTCACCGACGATGAGCTGCGAACCCTCTTCTCGCGGCCGTTGCTGGTCCTGCTGGGCGAGGATGACAACGACCCGCACCACTACCAGCTGCCCGGCGAGCCCGGCGCCATGCGCCAGGGCCCGCACCGCTTCGCGCGCGGCCACCACTACCTCGCGACGGCGAAGCGCGAGGCGGCGCGTTTGGGCGTGCCGCTCGCGTGGGAGATCGCGACGGCGCCACGCGTTGGCCACTCCAATCCCGGGATGGCGCCTTACGCGGCGCGGCGCCTCTTCGAGCGCTGGCCCATCTCCGGCTGGACGAACGCCACGCCGGCCTCGCGGGGCCGCTGGTCGGCCGAGGAGCTCGAGAAGGCGCGCCTGCATGCGGACGCGATCGGTTCGGCGGCCGTGATGATCATCGAGAACGGCGAGGTGGTCGCGCAGTGGGGCGATGTCGAGCGCCGCTACAAGTGCCACTCGATCCGCAAGAGCCTGCTCTCCGCCCTCATCGGCCTGCACGTCGCCTCGGGCGAGATCGACCTGGGGAAAACGCTGGCGGACCTCGGCATCGACGACCGCGAGGCCCTCACGCCGCGGGAGAAGGCCGCCAAGGTGCACGACCTCCTGATGGCCCGCTCCGGGGTGTACCACCCGACCGGATACGAGACCGAGTTCATGAAGAACCTGAAGCCCGCGCGCCATTCGCAGGGACCGGGCACGTGGTGGTGCTACAACAACTGGGATTTCAACGCGCTGGGCACGATCTTCGAGAAGCTCACCGGCCGCGGCATCTTCGAGGAATTCCGCGATCGCATCGCCGTCCCGCTCGGAATGCAGGATTTCCGCTACGACGAGACGCGGCGCGACGGCGAGTACGTGCGCTTCGAGACGTCCGACCATCCGGCATACCCCTTCCGCCTGTCGACGCGGGATCTCGCTCGCTTCGGCCTGCTGTACCTGCGCGGCGGGCGCTGGCAGCGCGCGCAGGTCATCCCGGAGGATTGGGTGCGCATGAGCGTGCGCTCGTATTCGCCGGCGGGCGAGCGCGGCGGGTACGGCTACATGTGGTGGGTCGGCGTGGACGACGTGCACTTTCCGCAGGTCGCCGTGCCGCCGGGCACCTACTCCGCGCGTGGGGCCGGGGGGCACTACGTCGTCGTGGTGCCGAGCCTCGACCTGGTGGTGGTCCATCGCGCTGACACGGACGTGCCCGGTCGCAAGGTGGAAGGCCTCGCCTTCGGGTCGCTCATGGGGAAGATTCTGGCGGCGCGGCGCGCGTAAGGGCGCCATTTCGCGTAAAATTGAAGACCAGGATCATCAAGCAGGCCTTTTCCTTCCTTGGTCCTCGTGACCCGCCGCCGGGGCGGGGTTCGCCCGCGCGTGTCAATCAACGAATTGGAGCATCGATGCCGAAGGAAGACATGATCGAAATGGCGGGTGTGGTGGACGAAGTCCTGCCGGATACGCGTTTCCGCGTGACGCTGGAGAACGGCCACCTGATCACCGCCTACATGGCTGGCAAGATGCGCAAGCACCGCATCCGCATCCTCGCCGGCGACAAGGTGAGCATCGAGCTCACT
>DATBAI010000031.1:0-1940 GCA_036271595.1 Usitatibacter sp. | reverse complement strand
ATGCGGCAAGGGAATTTCATGCGGTTCCTGACAGTCGAACCGGACCACGATTCGACTTACGGAAAGAAATGAAACTGGATCCCGGCTCATCGCTGCGATTGCAGCGGCCGGGATGACACCGGTTGGCGCGGGTGCGCCCAGCTCCATGCGCGAGCGCGTCGGCGCGCTGCGCAACCTTCCGCCCTTCCTGAAGCTCGTATGGCAGACGAGTCCCGCGATCAGTGTTGCGGTGATCGTGCTGCGCCTCGTGCGCGCGCTTCTCCCGGTCGCGACGCTCTACGTCGGCGCGCTCATCATCGATGCGGTCGTGGGGGGCATCAAGAGCAACGATTTCGGTCCGATCTGGCGCCTTCTCGCTCTCGAGTTCGGCCTCGCGGTCCTCTCGGACATTCTCGGCCGCGGCGTCTCGCTCCTGGACTCTCTCCTCGGCGAGCGCTTCAGCATCGCGACCAGCCTTCGCCTGATGCAGCACGCGGCGACACTCGACCTGGAGGACTTCGAGGATAGCGAGGTGCAGGACCGGCTCGAGCGCGCACGCCAGCAGGCCTCGGGGCGCACGGGGCTCATGAGCCAGCTCTTCAACCAGGCGCAGGACGTGGTCACCATCGTGAGCTTTGGTGCCGGCCTCTTCGTCTACGCGCCGTGGCTCCTCGTGCTGATCGCAGTGGCGCTCGTGCCGGCCTTCATCGGCGAGGTGCACTTCAACGCGCAGTCGTACTGGATGAACTACAAGCAGGCGCCCGAACGCCGCGAGAGCGACTACGTGCGCCAGACCGCGGCGAGCGTCGAGACGGCCAAAGAGGTCAAGATCTTCGGCCTCAACGACTTCCTCATGGCGCGCTACGAGACGCTTGCGACGGGCTTCTTCAGGGCGAACCGGAAGATCGCGACGCGCCGCGCGGGATGGGGAATCGTCCTTTCGGCGATCGGCACCAGCGCGTATTACGTCGCCTACGCGTACATCGTCTGGCGCACGCTCCACGGCGAATTCTCGATCGGCTCGCTCACGTTCCTCGCGGGTTCGTTCCGGCGCCTCTCCACGCTCCTCGACAACTTCCTCTCCGGATTCTCGACGGTCGCGGGCCAGGCGCTCTACCTGGACGACCTCTTCTCCTTCTTCGAGATCGAGCCGGAGATCACGTCGCCCGCGAATCCGCGAGCGTTCCCGAACCCGATCCGCGAGGGCTTCACGTTCGAGGACGTGGGCTTCCGCTATCCGGGCGCCGAGCATTGGGCGGTGCGCCATCTCTCGTTCACGTTGCGCACGGGCGAGGTCCTGGCGCTGGTCGGCGAGAACGGCGCCGGCAAGACCACGCTCGTGAAGCTCGTGACGCGCCTCTACGATCCCGACGAGGGCCGCATCCTCCTGGACGGCCACGACCTGCGCGAGTACGACCTCTTCGAGCTTCGCGCCAACATCGGCGTCATCTTCCAGGACTTCGTTCGCTTCCACCTCACCGCCGCCGAGAACATCGCCGTGGGCCGGATCGAGGCCCGCGACGATCGCGAGCGCATCGTGCATGCGGCCGGGCAGAGCGGGGCGGACGAGCTGATCCGAAAGCTCCCCGGCGGCTACGACCAGGTGATCGGGAAGCGATGGAAGACCGGCACGGATCTCTCGGGCGGCGAGTGGCAGAAGATCGCGATCGCGCGGGCGTACATGCGCGACGCCCAGGTGCTCGTGCTGGATGAACCGACGGCAGCGCTGGATGCGCGGGCCGAGTACGAGGTGTTCAAGCGCTTCAAGGAGCTCTCCGCGGGGAAGATGGCGCTCCTCATCTCGCACCGCTTCTCGAGCGTGCGCATGGCCGACCGCATCGTCGTGCTGGGTGAGGGGCTGCTGGAAGCGATCGGCACGCACGAGGAGTTGCTGGCACGGGGCGGCCGATACAAGGAGCTCTTCGAGTTGCAGGCGGCGGGGTATCGGTAGGCGGCGAGGG
>DATBAI010000030.1:0-87839 GCA_036271595.1 Usitatibacter sp. | reverse complement strand
ACGAGGCCAAGGAGGAGCTGCGCGAGGTGATTGACTTCCTGAAGTCGCCCGCGAAGTTCAGCCGTCTGGGCGCGAAGCTGCCCAAGGGGATCCTGCTCGTCGGACCGCCCGGCACCGGCAAGACCCTGCTGGCGCGCGCGGTGGCAGGCGAGGCCGGCGTGCCGTTCTTCACCATTTCGGGCTCGGACTTCGTCGAGATGTTCGTCGGTGTCGGCGCCTCGCGCGTGCGCGACATGTTCGAACAGGCCAAGAAAAACGCCCCCTGCATCATTTTCATCGACGAAATCGACGCCGTCGGTCGCCACCGCGGCGCCGGCCTGGGCGGTGGCAACGACGAGCGCGAGCAGACCCTGAACCAGCTGCTGGTCGAGATGGACGGCTTCGAGGGAACCTCGGGCGTGATCGTCATCGCGGCGACCAACCGCCCCGACGTCCTGGACCCGGCGCTGCTGCGCCCGGGCCGCTTCGATCGCCAGGTCGTGGTGCCGCTTCCCGACATCCGGGGCCGCGAGCAGATCCTCCTCGTGCATATGCGCAAGGTGCCGATCGCGCCGGACGTGGATGCCAATGTCATCGCGCGCGGCACCCCGGGCATGTCGGGCGCCGACCTCGCCAACCTCGTGAACGAGTCCGCCTTGTACGCGGCGCGCGCGAGCAAGCGGTTCGTCGACATGGCCGATTTCGAAGAGGCCAAGGACAAGATCTTCATGGGTGCGGCCCGCAAGTCCATGGTGATCACGCCCGAGGACAAGAAGAAGACCGCGTACCACGAGTCCGGCCACGCGATCATCGGCAGCGTGCTGAAAGGCTGCGACCCGGTGCACAAGGTGACCGTCATTCCGCGCGGCCGCGCGCTCGGCGTCACCTGGGCCTTGCCGGAGCTCGACCGCTACAGCCTCTATCGCGACCAGATGATGGCGCAGATCTGCATGCTCTTCGGGGGGCGCGCCGCGGAGGAACTCTTCATCGGCGACGTCTCGACCGGCGCCTCCAACGACTTCGAGCGGGCCACGCAGATCGCGCGCGACATGGTGACGCGCTATGGCATGTCCGAGTCGCTCGGGCCGATGGTCTACGGGGAGAACGACGGCGAGGTCTTCGTCGGGCGCTCGATCACCACGCACAAGAACATGTCGGACGCGACGATGCTGAAGGTCGACGTGGAGATCCGCCGGATCATCGACGAGCAGTACGCACTCGCGCGGAAGATCCTCGAGGACAATCGCGAGAAGGTGGAGATCATGACCCAGGCGCTGCTCGACTGGGAGACGATCGACAGCGACCAGATCAAGGACATCATGGCCGGCAAGCCGCCTCGTCCGCCCAAGCCGATAGCGCCGCGGCCTCCCGCTCCCACCGATGGCGGAGGAACCCGCGGCCCGGAGCCTTCCGCCGCGCCGGCGGAGAGCGCCTGAGCGCACTCTCCGGGACGAAGCAATCGAAGGGGTGGCCGGGTGCCACCCCTTCTGTCTTTGTGCCGGCCCCTGATGCCGCCGGCGCTTCGCGCGGTCCCGCGGGCGCGGCTCGGCCGCTCGTCATGGGCATCGTCAACGTCACCGCGGATTCCTTTTCCGACGGCGGGAGATTCCTCGACGTGCCGCGCGCCATCGAGCATGGCATTCGCCTGCACGAGGAGGGCGCCGACCTGGTCGATGTGGGAGGCGAATCGACGCGGCCCGGCGCGGCGCCCGTCGAGGAGCGTGAAGAGCTGGACCGTGTGATTCCGGTGGTCGAGGCGCTCGTGGCCCGCGGCATCGAGGTCTCCGTGGACACGATGAAGCCCGCCGTGATGCGCGAGGCGATCCGCGCGGGCGTGGCCGTCGTGAACGACGTGAACGCCTTCCGCGCCCCCGGTGCGATCGCGGCGGTCGCGGGCGCGAGCCAGGTCGGCCTCATCGTGATGCACATGCAGGGCACGCCCGCTACCATGCAGGCGAAGCCCCAATACACGGACGTGGTGGAAGAGGTCACTTCGTACCTCCTGTCCCGCGTCTCGCTTCTCACGTCCGCCGGCATAGCCGGCAGGCGGATCGCGCTGGATCCGGGGTTCGGCTTCGGAAAGACCGTGGAGCACAACAAGCAGCTCTTCCGCGCGCTGCCCGCGCTCGCTTCCCACGGCCATCCCGTGGTCGCCGGGCTCTCGCGCAAGAAGATGCTGGGCGATTTCACCAACCGTCCGGTGGAAGGGCGCGCGGCGGCGAGCGTTGCCGCCGCGCTCCTCGCGGTGCAGAATGGGGCGAGCATCGTTCGCGTCCACGACGTGGGGCCAACCGTCGACGCGCTGAAGACCTGGATGGAGCTGCGGTGAAAACCGCCGACACGAAATGACCCGCAAATACTTCGGCACGGATGGCATCCGCGGCCGCGTCGGCCAGTCGCCGATCACCCCCGATTTCGTCCTGAAGCTTGCCTATTGCGCGGGCAAGGTGCTCTCGCGCGCCGACATCGCGCCGCCCCATCGCCAGCGTCCCACGGTCCTCATCGGAAAGGACACGCGCATTTCGGGATACATGCTGGAGGCCGCGCTGGAATCGGGCCTCTCCGCCGCCGGCGTGGACACGGTGCTGGTCGGCCCGATGCCGACGCCCGCGGTGGCGCACCTTACGCGCGCGCTGCGGTTGTCCGCGGGGGTCATGATCTCGGCTTCGCACAACCCGTTCGAGGACAACGGCATCAAGTTCTTTTCCGGCGACGGCATGAAGCTTCCCGATGCCGTCGAAAGCGAGATCGAGTCGCTGCTCGATTCGCCGCTCGTGGTCGCGGCCTCGCCCGAGCTCGGCAAGGCCGAGCGCCTGCACGACGCGGAAGGCCGCTACATCGAGTTCTGCAAGGGCAACTTCCCGAGGAACGGGACCTTGCGCGACCTGCGCCTGCTCGTCGATTGCGCGCACGGGTCCAACTACCGCGTGGGCATTCGCGTGTTCCAGGAGCTGGGCGCAGAAGTGATCCCGGTCGGCAACAAGCCCAACGGCGTGAACATCAACGACGGCGTGGGCGCGACGCACCCGCAGGCGCTGGGCCGCGCCGTGCTGGAGAACAAGGCCGACTTCGGCATCGCCTTCGACGGCGACGGCGACCGGCTCGCGATGGCGGATGCCGACGGCACGCTCTTCGACGGCGACCAGCTCCTCTACGCGATGGTGAAGCACCGCAAATCCGTGGGGCGGTTGAAGGGGGGCGTGGTGGGCACCCTCATGACCAACTTCGCGCTCGAACGGCGCCTGGGAGAGATGGGCGTGCCGTTCGCCCGCGCCAAGGTGGGAGACCGCTACGTGCTGGAGACCCTCCTCGAGCGCGGCTGGGAAGTGGGCGGCGAGAACTCGGGGCACCTCCTCTGCCTCGATTGCCACTCCACGGGCGATGCGATCATCTCCGCGCTCCAGGTGCTGGCGGCCGTCACCGCCTCGAAGCAATCCCTCGCCCAGTACACGGGCGAGCTGAAGCTCCTGCCGCAGGTGCTGGTGAACGTGCGCGTCGCCGGAAAGCTGGATCTCCAGCACGCGACGGTGCGCGAAGCCGTCGCAAAGGCGGAGGCCGATCTCGCCGGCCGCGGGCGCGTGCTCCTGCGCCCCTCGGGCACGGAGCCGGTCGTGCGCGTGATGGTCGAGGGCGAGAATCGCGCCCACGTCCAGGAGCTCGCAAACGAGATCGCGGCGGTGGTGAAGGCGAGCGCCGCGAAGGCCGTCGCCTGACGGCGATCCCGCGAGGACGGCGCCCGACCCAAGCGCTCGCGCCCCCGTTTGGATTCCCGCCCCGGCGGGAATGACCCCCGGTCCATTTCTTGGTAAAATCGAATGGATTTGAGGGTCACATGCGGTCGAGACTCGTCGCCGGCAACTGGAAGCTCAATGGAACACTTGCCGCCAACGAGGCGTTGCTGAAAGCGCTTCTGCGGGAAATCCCCCGGAATGGCAAAGCGGGCTGCGCGGTATGCGTGCCATATCCGTATCTTGCCCAGGCCCGGGACCTCCTGCGGGAATCCGGCATCGCGTGGGGCGCCCAGGACTGCAGCCGCTATGAAAAGGGCGCATACACCGGGGACGTTTCCGCGGCGATGGCCGCCGAATTCGGCGCGCGCTACGCGATCGTCGGGCACTCGGAGCGGCGCACGCTCTTCGGCGACACCGACGCGATCGTGGTGGAGAAATTCTCCGCCGCGAGGCGCGCGGGGCTCACGCCGATCTTCTGCGTGGGCGAGACGCTCCAGGAGCGCGAAGGCAACGCCACCGAGGCGGTGCTCGCTCGCCAGCTGGACGCGCTGCTCGCGAAGGGCGCGGGCGAATTCGCAGGCGCGGTAGTCGCCTACGAGCCGGTGTGGGCCATCGGCACGGGCAGGACGGCGACCTCGGCGCAAGCCCAGGAAGCCCATGAATTCATCCGGCGCCGCGTGGCGGCGAAGGATGCGAAGGTGGCGGCGGATGTCCCCATCCTGTATGGGGGCAGCGTCAAGGCGGCCAATGCCGCGGAGCTGTTCGCGATGCCGGATGTCGACGGCGGGCTGGTCGGCGGGGCGTCGCTGGTGGCGGAAGAGTTCGTGGCGATCTGGCGAGCGGCCGGCGCCAGGTGACTCGCCGGGAACTGAAAGGCTGATAGGCAAGCATGCAAACGCTGGTCCTCGTTCTACACATCATCGCGGCGCTGGGCATCGTGGTGCTCGTGCTGCTCCAGCACGGCAAGGGCGCCGACATGGGCGCCGCGTTCGGCAGCGGCTCGGCGGGCAGCCTCTTCGGCTCCGCGGGCGCGGCCAACTTCCTTTCGCGCACCACCGCCGTCCTCGCGGCGGTGTTCTTCGCGACGAGCCTCGGGCTCACCTATTTCTCGGCGCCGGCGAAGTCGGGCGGCGTCACGCAGTCGCTCGAAGCCCCGGCTTCGGCGCCCGCGACACCCGCAAAGCCGGCGGCGCCTGCAACCTCGGCACCGGCGCCGGCGAACGCTCCCGCGGATAAATCCACGGAGATCCCGAAGTAATCGCAGTCATGTTTCACGCAGCACAATGCCGTCGTGGTGGAATTGGTAGACACGCCGTCTTGAGGGGGCGGTGCCGAAAGGCGTAAGAGTTCGAGTCTCTTCGACGGCACCATTTCGAATCGCAAGCTGGATCCCAGGAATTGCTCGCTAACTATTTTCCGGTCCTGCTCTTCCTCGCCATCGGCACCGCCGTGGGCGTGGGAGCGATCGTGGCGAGCGGCACGCTCGCGCGGCTCTCCGGGGTGCAGAACCCGGATTCCGAGAAGCTTTCCCCGTACGAATGCGGCTTCGAGGCGTTCGAGGACGCGCGCATGAAGTTCGACGTGCGCTACTACCTCGTGGCCATCCTCTTCATCCTCTTCGATCTCGAGATCGCGTTCCTCTTCCCGTGGGCCGTGGTGCTGCGCGAGATCGGCTGGTTCGGCTTCATCGCGATGATGATCTTCCTCGGCATCCTCGTCGTGGGCTTCATCTACGAGTGGAAGAAGGGCGCACTGGAGTGGGAGTAATGAATGGCTGACCTATCGCAGGGCATTTCGCAGCAGGGCTTCGTCGTGACGCAGGTGGACAGCGTCCTCAACTGGGCGCGCACCGGGTCGCTCTGGCCCATGACCTTCGGGCTCGCGTGCTGCGCGGTCGAGATGATGCATGCGGGAGCCGCGCGCTACGACCTCGACCGCTTCGGCATCGTGTTTCGCCCGAGCCCGCGGCAATCGGACCTCATGATCGTGGCGGGAACGCTCTGCAACAAGATGGCGCCCGCGCTTCGCAAGGTGTACGACCAGATGGCCGAGCCGCGCTGGGTGGTGTCCATGGGCTCGTGCGCCAATGGCGGGGGCTACTACCACTACTCATACTCGGTGGTCCGTGGTTGCGACCGCATCGTGCCCGTGGACATCTACGTTCCCGGCTGCCCACCCACGGCGGAGGCGCTCATCTACGGCCTCCTGCAGCTGCAGAACAAGATCCGCCGCACGCACACCCTCTCGCGCCGCTGATGCCCGACGCCCTGGAAGGCCTGCAGGCCTCGCTCGCTTCCGCGCTGGGCGACATGATCGCCCGCCAATCGGTCGACCGCGGCCAGCTCACGCTGGAGATCGCGGCGAAGGACCTCGTCCTGGCCGGCACGAAGCTGCGCGACGATCCGGAGCTCGCCTTCACCATCCTCCTCGACCTCGTGGGGCTGGACTACCAGGGCTTCGACGGTGAGTGGGGCGGGAGGCGGTTCGCCGTCTCGTACAACCTGCTCTCCATTTCCCACAACACGCGCGTGCGCCTGCGAGTCTTCTGCGCGGACGACGACTTTCCCGCCGTCGATTCCGTGATCGGTGTCTGGCCCTCGGCGAACTGGTACGAGCGCGAGGCCTTCGATCTCTATGGCGTCGTCTTCAAGGGCCATCCCGACCTGCGGCGCATCCTCACCGACTACGGCTTCATGGGGCATCCATTCCGCAAGGATTTCCCGGTCTCCGGCTACGTCGAGATGCGCTACGACCCCGAGCAGAAGCGCGTCGTGTACCAGCCGGTCACCATCGAGCCGCGCGAGATCGTGCCGCGCGTCCGGCGCGAGGAGGGATACGGCGAGTCGGGCGTGGTCGCGACGCACCGGCCGGAAGAGAAAAAAACGTAGATGGCCGAAATCCGCAACTACACGATGAACTTCGGGCCGCAGCACCCGGCGGCGCACGGAGTGCTGCGCCTGGTGCTGGAGCTGGACGGCGAGGTGATCCAGCGCGCCGACCCGCACATCGGCCTCCTCCACCGCGCAACCGAGAAGCTCGCCGAGACGCGCACGTACCTCCAGAACGTGCCGTACATGGACCGCCTCGACTACGTGTCGATGATGGCGAACGAGCACGCCTACGTGATGGCGATCGAGAAGCTTCTCGACGTGGACGTCCCGATCCGTGCGCAGTACATCCGCGTGCTGTTCGACGAGATCACCCGGATCCTGAACCACCTCATGTGGATCGGCGCGCACGCCCTCGACGTCGGGGCCATGACGGTCTTCCTCTACGCCTTCCGGGAGCGCGAGGATCTCATGGACATGTACGAAGCGGTGTCGGGCGCGCGCATGCACGCGGCCTACTATCGCCCGGGCGGCGTCTATCGCGACCTTCCGGACAAGATGCCGAGGTACGCGCCCTCGACCGTGAGGAGCGCGGAGACGGTGCGCTCGCTGAACGAGAACCGGCAGGGCTCCCTCCTCGACTTCATCGAGGATTTCGCGCGGCGCTTCCCCGGCTACATCGACGACTACGAGACGCTGCTCACCGACAACCGCATCTGGAAGCAGCGCACCGTGGGCATCGGCGTGGTCACGCCGGAACGCGCGCAGGCCCTGGGCTTCACGGGCCCGATGCTGCGCGGCTCGGGCATCGCCTGGGACCTTCGCAAGAAGCAGCCCTACGAGGTGTACGACCGGATCGACTTCGACATCCCCATCGGCACCAACGGCGACTGCTACGACCGCTACCTCGTGCGCGTGCAGGAGATGCGCGAGTCCAACAGGATCGTGAAGCAGTGCGTCCAGTGGCTGCGCGAGAACCCCGGCCCCGTCATCACCGCGAACCACAAGGTGGCGCCGCCCACTCGCGTCGAGATGAAGGAGAGCATGGAGGAGCTGATCCATCACTTCAAGCTCTTCAGCGAGGGGATGTACGTGCCGCCCGGCGAGGCGTACGCCGCGATCGAGCATCCGAAGGGCGAGTTCGGGATCTTCCTCATCAGCGACGGCGCCAACAAGCCGTGGCGGCTCAAGATCCGCGCGCCCGGGTTCCCGCACCTCGCCGCGATGGACGAAATGGCCCGTGGCCACATGATTGCCGACGTCGTGGCGATCATCGGAACGCTGGACATCGTGTTCGGGGAGATAGATCGATGAAGATCCTCGCGGCCGTGACATGCCGGGCGGCGCAATGACCGCGCGCGTGATCGACAAGCGCGTCGTGAACGTCGACCAGGTCGAGCTCAAGCACTTCGAGCAGGGCGACAAGTTCGTGAGCGACTCGGCGCGAATCGGCCTTATCGTGGGCGCGAAGGAGCTCGGGTATTCCTACGACGTGGTGCCGCCGGGCAAGGCCTCCTGCCCGTTCCACAGCCACCGCGGCGAAGAGGAGATGTTCTTCATCGTGAAGGGCGCCGGGCTCCTGCGCTACGGCGAGGAGACCCGCAAGGTGCGAGCCGGCGACTTCATCTGCTGCCCGACCGGCGGGCCCGAGACTGCGCACCAGATCATCAACGACTCCGACGAGCCGCTCGCGTACATCTCGGTGTCGACCATGATGCCGGCGGAGATTTGCGAGTATCCGGACTCGAAGAAGATCGGATCCTTCGGGGCAGGCGAGCAACGGCTGCGGCACATGACGGAAGTTTCCGCCTCCGTCGACTACTGGAAGGGCGAGTGATGCCGGGCCCGGTGCTGAATATCGATTCCCTGCAAGTGACGCGCGAGATGCGCCACGGCGAGCAATTCGGTGCGACGGTCGCCCGCATCGCCCCGCACCTGGGAGCCGTGAAGCTGGGCTACAACCTCACGATCGTGGAGCCGGGCAAGCGTGCGTTTCCCTTCCACAACCACCACGCGAACGAGGAGATGTTCTTCGTGATCGAGGGCGCGGGAAGGCTGCGCTTCGGCAAGGACGAGTACGCGCTGCGCGCGGGCGACGTGGTCGCGTGTCCGCCCGGCGGACCGGAGGTCGCGCACCAGATCGTGAACACGGGTAGCGCGCCTCTCAAGTACCTCGCGGTGAGCACGATGATCGACATCGACATCTGGCAATACCCCGACTCCGGCAAGTGGGGCGCCGCGGGCGGGCGCGATCCAGGCAAGCCGCCCTCTGAGGCGGCCTTCCCGGCCCGCTACGTGCGCGAGGCCGAATCGCTCGAATACTGGGACGGCGAATAGCATGGCGATCCTCACCCAGGATTCCCTGCAGCGCATCGAGCGCGAGACGAAGAAATACCCGCCCGAGCAGCGGCAATCGGCGGTGATGAGCGCGCTCGCCATCGCGCAGGGCCAGGAAGGCTGGCTCTCCACCGAGGTCATGGAGGAGGTCGCCCGGGTCCTTCGCATGCCTCCGGTATGGGTGTACGAGGTGGCGACCTTCTACGCCATGTACAACGTGAGGAAGCCGGGCCGCCACAAGATCGTGCTCTGCACCAATTTGCCTTGCGCGCTCTCGGGCGCCGAGCACGCGGCTCTCCATCTGAAAAGGAAGTGCGGCGTGCACCAGTGGAACGAGACCTCCGCGGACGGGCGCTTCACGCTGAAGGAAGGCGAGTGCATGGGCGCCTGCGCCGACGCGCCCGTCATGATCGTGAACGACAAGCGCATGTGCGGTTTCATGTCGGACGAGAAGATCGACCGGTTGATCGAGGAGCTGAAGTGATGGCCACATTCGACTACGGCCCCGACGCCGTCATCATGAAGGGCCTGGACGGGGACAACTGGGGCCTGAAGGACTACGAGGCGCGTGGCGGCTACCAGGCCCTGAAGAAGATCGTGAACGACAAGCTCACGCCGGACGCGGTGATCGCCGAAGTGAAGAAATCGGCGCTGCGCGGGCGCGGCGGCGCGGGGTTTCCCACCGGCCTCAAGTGGTCGTTCATGCCGAAGAGCTTCCCGGGCCAGAAGTACATCATCTGCAATTCGGACGAGGGCGAGCCGGGCACGTGCAAGGACCGCGACATCCTGCGCTACAACCCGCACATCCTCATCGAAGGCATGATCATCGCGGGCTACTCGATCGGCGCCACCGTCGGCTACAACTACATCCATGGCGAGATCTGGGCCGAGTACGAGATCTTCGAGAAGGCGCTCGAAGAGGCGCGCGCCGCGGGCTACCTCGGAGCGAACGTCCTGGGCGGTGGCTTCGATTTCGAGCTGCACGCCCATCACGGCTGGGGCGCATACATCTGCGGCGAGGAAACGGCGCTCCTCGAGTCGCTCGAAGGCAAGAAGGGGCAGCCGCGATTCAAGCCGCCCTTCCCCGCGACCTTCGGCCTGTACGGCAAGCCCACCACGATCAACAACACCGAGACGTTCGCCGCGGTGCCCGCGATCATCACCGAGGGCGCGGACTGGTTCCTCTCGATGGGCAAGCCCAACAACGGCGGCACCAAGATCTTCACGGTGAGCGGCAACGTAACGCGCCCCGGCAACTACGAGGTGAAGCTGGGCACGCCGTTCTCGAAGCTCCTCGAGATGGCGGGCGGCATGCGGGACGGCAAGAAGCTGAAGGGCGTGATCCCCGGCGGCTCGTCCATGCCGGTGCTTCCGGCCGACGTGATGATGGCGATCGACATGGACTACGACTCGATCGCCAAGGCGGGCTCGTTCCTCGGCTCGGGCGCCGTGATCGTGATGGACGAGGAAACCTGCATGGTGAAAGCGGCCGAGCGCCTCGCCTACTTCTACTTCGAGGAATCCTGCGGCCAGTGCACGCCATGCCGCGAGGGCACGGGCTGGCTCTACCGGATCCTCAATCGCATCGAGCACGGCGAAGGCCGCATGGAAGACCTCGACCTCCTCCTCAACCTTTCGGACAACATCCAGGGCCGCACGATCTGCGCGCTGGGAGACGCGGCGGCCATGCCCACCCGCGCATTCGTGAAGGTGTTCCGCGGCGAATTCGAGCACCACATCCACAACAAGTGCTGCAACGTGAAGCCCGGCGGCTACAGCACGCCGGAGCAGCACCGCGACTCGAACACGGTCGCCCACCAGATGGCGGCGGACTGATGGCCACCCCGAATCCCGCCAAGGCGATCACCCTCGAGATCGACGGCAAGCCCGTCACGGTCGACAGCGGCGCCACCGTGATGGAAGCCGCGACGAAGCTCGGCATCCTGGTGCCGCACTTCTGCTACCACAGGAAGCTCAGCATCGCGGCCAACTGCCGCATGTGCCTGGTGCAGGTCGAGAAGGCGCCCAAGCCGCTCCCGGCGTGCGCCACGCCCGCCACCGAGGGCATGAAGGTGATGACGCACTCGGATCCCGCGATCCAGGCGCAGAAGGGCGTGCTGGAATTCCTCCTCATCAACCACCCGCTCGACTGCCCGATCTGCGACCAGGGCGGCGAGTGCCAGCTCCAGGACCTCACCGTCGGCTACGGGCCCTCGGCCTCGCGCTACCAGGAAGCGAAGCGGGTCGTCGTGAACAAGAACCTGGGCCCCCTCATCTCCACCGACATGACGCGCTGCATCCACTGCACGCGCTGCGTGCGCTTCGGCCAGGAAGTGGCGGGCATCATGGAGCTCGGCATGGCCGGGCGCGGCGAGCACGCCGAGATCCTCACCTTCGTTTCGCGCACGGTGGATTCCGAGCTCTCCGGCAACATGATCGATCTCTGTCCCGTGGGCGCGCTCACCTCGAAGCCCTTCCGCTACAGCGCGCGCAACTGGGAGCTCTCGCGGCGCCGCTCCGTGAGCGCCCACGATTCGCTCGGCTCCAACCTCATCGTGCAGGCGAAGCAGGAGCGCGTGATGCGCGTCCTGCCGTTCGAGAACGAAGCGGTGAACGAGGTGTGGATCTCCGATCGCGACCGCTTCGCCTACCTGGGGCTGAACTCCGAGGAGCGCCTGCTGCGCCCGATGGTGAAGCAGTCCGGACAGTGGAGGGAAGTCGACTGGCCGCAGGCGCTCGACGCCGCGGCGAAGGGCCTGAAGGAGGCGACCTCGGGCGGTGGCGACGCCCTCGGCGTCCTGCTCGCGCCAGAGCTCACGCTGGAGGAGCTGCACCTCGGCTCTCGCCTCGCGCGTGGCCTCGGCAGCGAAAACGTGGATTCGCGCGTGCGCCAGTCCGATTTCCGCGCGAGGGCCGAGGGCGCGCCCTGGCTGGGCTTCGCCATCGACGACGTCGTGAAGATGAAGTCGATCTTCCTGGTGGGCTCGACGCTTCGCAAGGAGCAGCCGCTCTTCTCGGCGCGGGTGCGCCAGGCCGCGAAGAAGGGCACCGCGGTACACGTGCTGCACGTCGCCGGCGACGAGCTTCTCATGCCGGTCGCGAGCCAGGCGATCGTGCGCCCCAGCGAGCTCACGGGCGAGCTCGCGGCACGCAAGGATTCCCTCGTCGCCCTGCTCCAGCACGGGCCCTCCGCCATCGTCCTGGGCCACTATGCGCAACAGCATCCCGACTTCGCGGTGATCCTCGCGATTGCCCAGGAGATCGGGCGCCTCGCGGGCGCCATCGTGGGCGTGCTTCCCGACGGCGCGAATGCCGTGGGCGCCGCGCTGGCGGGCGCCACGCCCCGCGGCAAGGGGCTCGATGCCGGTGCCATGGCCGCGCAAGCACGCCGTGCCTATCTCGTGGCGGGCGTGGAGCCGGAGCACGACATGGGGCCCGCCGCGCTGAGGGCCCTCGACCAGTCCGGCTTCAACGTGGTGCTCTCGGCCTATCGCAACGCCGCCACCGACCGGGCGCACGTGATCCTGCCGATCACGCCGTTCACCGAGACGGGCGGCACGTTCGTGAACATGGAAGGACGCCCGCAGTCGTTCAACGCCGCGGTGAAGCCGCAGGGCGATGCGCGCCCGGGCTGGAAGGTCCTGCGCATGCTGGGCGCGCTCCTCGAGATCGCCGATTTCCATCCGGATACGCTCGAAGCGGTGCGCGCGCAGATCGCGCCCGACCTCGTCGCGTGGGCCACCGCGGGGCTCGACAACGCCATCGCCCCCTTCGAGTGGGAGCTTCGCGCGACGCGGGCCGACCTCGAGCGCGTGGCCGAATTCCCGTCCACCGCCAGCGACCCCATCGCACGCCGCTCGCCTTCGCTGCAGAAGACCGCCGACGGAAAGGCTTCGCGCACGCTCCGCGCCAACGCGGCGACCCTCGCGCGCTTCAACCTGAAGGGTGGCGACGCGGTGGAAGTCTCGCAGGGTGGAGGGTCGGCCAGCCTCGTCGCCGCGGTGGACGCGGCACTTCCCGACGGTTGCGTGCGCATCGCTCGCGGCGTGGCCGAAACGGCCGCGCTCGGCAGCGGCGCGATCACGCTCGAGAAGGCCCGGCAGGTGGCGACGGCATGAATACCCTCCACGACCTCGCGGGCCACGCGCAGGGAATGGCGAACGACGTTTTCGGTCCCGCGTGGGGGCCGAATGTCTACACGTTCGGCCAGGCGCTCGCGACCATCGTCGTGGTGCTGGTGCCGCTGCTGCTCACGGTGCTCTACTACCAGCTGGTCGAGCGTTGGGTGATCGGCTGGATCCAGGTGCGCCGAGGGCCCAATCGCGTGGGCTGGAAAGGCGTGCTGCAGCCGGTCGCCGATGCGATCAAGCTCCTCATGAAGGAGCAGATGATCCCGAACGGCGCTTCGAAGGCCCTCTTCCTGCTGGCGCCCGTCGTCTCCGTCGCCCCCGCGCTCGCCGCGTGGTCGATCGTCCCGTTCGCGCCCGGCTGGGTCATCTCCAACGCCGACGCCGCGATCCTCCTCATGCTCGCCATGACCTCCATGGGCGTCTATGGCGTGATCATCGCGGGCTGGGCCTCGAACTCGAAGTACGCGTTCCTCGGCGCCATGCGCGCCGCCGCGCAAATGGTCTCCTACGAGATCGCCATGGGCTTCGCCATCGTGGGAGCGTTGATGGCGGGCGGCAGCATGAACCTGAGCGAGATCGTGGCGCGCCAGGACACCGGCTGGGGGTTCATCGGATGGTTCTGGCTGCCGCTCCTGCCGCTCTTCGTCGTGCACTACATCGCGGGCCTCGCCGAGACCAACCGCGCGCCCTTCGACGTGGCCGAGGGGGAGAGCGAGCTCGTGGCGGGCTTCCACGTCGAGTATTCCGGGATGATGTTCGCGGTCTTCTTCCTGGCCGAGTACGCGAACATGATCCTCGTCTCGACCGTCTCGGCGCTGCTCTTCTGGGGCGGATGGCTCTCGCCGTTCGCGATCCCCGCGATCCGTAACGCCGCGCCGTCGATCTCCTGGATCGCCGACCCCAGCATCCTCTGGCTCCTCGCCAAGATCGCCTTCTTCATGTTCGCGTTTCTCTGGATCCGCGCGACCTTCCCCCGCTATCGCTACGACCAGATCATGCGGCTGGGCTGGAAGGTCTTCATCCCCGTCACGCTCGTCTGGATCGTCGTGGTCGGAGTCCTGATGATGGACCCGATCCGCACCTGGCCGGTCGTGAGCATCTGGTTCGGACAATAGCCATGGCATTCAAGGACATCTTCTCCGGCCTCATGCTCTCGGAGCTCGCCAAGGGCCTCTTCCTCACGGGGCGCCATCTCTTCAAGCGCAAGGTGACCGTGATGTACCCGGAGGAAAAGACGCCGCTCTCGCCGCGCTTCCGCGGGCTCCACGCGCTGCGCCGCTATCCCAACGGCGAAGAGCGCTGCATCGCCTGCAAGCTGTGCGAGGCGGTGTGCCCGGCGCTCGCCATCACCATCGAGAGCGAGCAGCGCGAGGACGGCACGCGCCGCACCACGCGCTACGACGTGGACCTCGTGAAGTGCATCTTCTGCGGCTTCTGCGAGGAGAGCTGCCCGGTGGATTCCATCGTCGAGACGCACATCCTCGAGTACCACGGCGAGAGTCGCGGCGACCTCATCTACACCAAGCCCATGCTGCTCGCCGTGGGCGACAAGTACGAGGCGCTCCTCGCCGCGGCGCGCTCCCAGGACGCGGCGTTCCGTTGATGGACTTTGGCCTCTTCCTCTTCTTTTTCTTCGGCGTCGTGATGGTCGCCGCGTCGCTGCTGGTCGTGTTGGTGCGAAACCCGGTGCACGCGGCGCTCTTCCTGGTGCTCGCCTTCTTCACGGCGGCGGCGCTCTGGCTGCTGCTCTATGCGGAATTCCTCGCCATCACCCTGGTGCTGGTCTACGTCGGCGCCGTGATGGTGCTCTTCCTCTTCGTGGTGATGATGCTGGACATCAACCTCGACCTGCTGCGCGAAGGCTTCTGGAAGCACTTGCCGATGGCGGCACTCGTGGGGGCGATGATGGTGGCGGAGATGGCGGGCCTCCTCTGGCGAGCCACCCGTGCCGCTCCGATGGCCGCGGCTCCCTCCGCCGTGGGCTACTCGAACACCAAGGAGCTGGGGCGTGTCCTCTACACCGACTATGTATTTCCCTTCGAGATCGCCGCGGTGATCCTGCTGGTCGCGATCGTCGCGGCCATCGCCATCACGCTGCGCACGCGCAAGGAAACCAAGTACCAGGATCCGGCGACCCAGCTCGCGGTGAAGGCGTCCGACCGCCTGAAGATCGTGAAGGACGTGCGATGATCCCGCTCAGCTACTACCTCGTCCTCGCGGCCTTCGTCTTCGCCATCGGCGTGGTCGGCATCTTCCTCAACCGCAAGAACCTCATCATCCTGCTGATGGCGATCGAGCTGATGCTCCTCGCCGTCAACATGAACTTCATCGCCTTCTCGCACGCGCTGGGCGACCTCTCGGGCCAGGTGTTCGTCTTCTTCATCCTCACCGTGGCCGCCGCGGAATCCGCGATCGGGCTGGCGATCCTGGTGGCGCTCTTCCGCAACCTTCGGTCCATCAACGTCGCCGACCTCGACAGCCTTAAAGGATAGATTGGGCCCCCGACGATCGCTGCGATTGCAGCCTCGGGGGTGACAAAAGAAAAAAATGGACTTGATGACCCTCTCTTGCATCGCGGCGTTCGCGCCCCTCGTGGGCGCGATCCTCGCGGGCTTCCTCGGCTGGAAGCTGGGCCGCACCTTCGCCCATTCGGTCACGATCCTCCTGGTGGCGGTGTCGTTCGCCGCCTCGGCCATGGCGTTCGTGCAGGTGGCCGAGGGCGCGCACCTCGATTCCTCGCTCTACACGTGGCTCACCGGCGACGGCTGGTCGCTCCGGGTGGGCTTCCTCATCGACCGGCTCACCGTCACCATGATGTGCGTCGTCACGTTCGTGTCGCTCATGGTGCACGTCTACACCATCGGCTACATGGCCGACGACCCGGGCTACCAGCGCTTCTTCTCCTACATCTCGCTCTTCACCTTCTCGATGATGATGCTGGTGATGGCGAACAACTTCGTCCAGCTCTTCTTCGGCTGGGAGGCGGTGGGGCTGGTCTCGTACCTGCTGATCGGCTTCTGGTTCACGAGGCCGACCGCGATCTACGCGAACCTCAAGGCCTTCCTGGTGAACCGCGTGGGCGACTTCGGGTTCCTCCTCGGCATCGGGACGCTTTTCGCAGTGTTCGGCGCGACCGCGCAGGGACTGGACTACGCCCCGATCTTCGCCGCCGCGCCGGACGTCGCCGCGAGGACCGTGCAGATCATCCCGGGTGTGCCGTGGTCGCTCATGTCCGTGGTGTGCATCTGCCTCTTCGTGGGCGCCATGGGCAAGAGCGCGCAGTTCCCCCTGCACGTGTGGCTTCCGGACTCGATGGAGGGCCCCACGCCGATCTCCGCGCTGATCCATGCGGCGACCATGGTGACGGCGGGCATCTTCATGGTGGCGCGAATGTCGCCACTCTTCGAGCTTTCGCAGGCCGCGCTCTCGTTCGTCCTCGTGATCGGGGCGATCACCTGCTTCTTCATGGCGTTGATCGCCATCACCCAATACGACATCAAGCGCGTGGTGGCGTACTCCACGCTGTCGCAACTGGGCTACATGACGATGGCGCTGGGCGCGTCGGCCTACTCGGTGGCGATCTTCCACCTGATGACGCACGCATTCTTCAAGGCGGTTCTCTTCCTGGGCGCGGGCTCGGTGATCATCGCGCTGCACCACGAGCAGGACATGCGCAAGATGGGCGGGCTTCGCAAGTACATGCCGATCACCTATTGGACGGTGCTGGTCGGGGCGCTCGCCAACGCGGGAATCCCCCCGTTCGCGGGGTTCTTCTCGAAGGACTCGATCGTGGAGGCGCTGGGCGCCTCGCACGTGCCCGGCGCCACGTTCGCCTACCTGCTCGCGCTGGCCGGGATCTACGTATCGGGACTGTATTCGTTCCGCTTGGTGTTCTTCGCCTTCCACGGCGAGGAGCGGTTCGAAACCCATTCGGACCCCGCCAGCCACGCGGAAAGCCACGAGGAGCCGGGGCATGACGAGATGCACGGCAAGCCGCACGAGACGCCCGCCGTCGTCACGGTGCCGCTCATCCTGCTCGCGATCCCGTCGGTCATCATCGGGGCGCTCACCATTCGCCCGATGCTCTATGGCGGCTGGTTCGACGGCGCGATCGCGAAGACCGCGACGATGGGGGAGCTCGCCGGGGAGTTCCACGGCTGGGCCGAGATGACGCTGCACGCCTTCGCCACGGTGCCCTTCTGGCTCTCGATCGCCGGCGTCGCCACCGCCTGGTTCTTCTTCATCTACCGGCCCGGGCTCGCCGGGGTGGTGCGCCGGAAGCTCGGCTTCTTCGTGAACATCCTCGACCGCAAGTACGGCTTCGACGACTTTTACGACTGGTTCTTCGCCGGCGGTGCCCGCAAGGTGGGAACGGGCCTCTGGGCGTGGGGCGACAAGACGATCATCGACGGCATCATGGTGAACGGCACCGCGCGCGCGATCGGCATGTTCGCCGCCTTCGCCCGCAAGATGCAGACGGGCTATATCTACACCTACGCGTTCACGATGATCCTCGGCGTGTTCGCGCTGCTCACCTTCTTCCTCTTCTACGTGAGGGCGCTGTAGATGGCGTGGCTCTCGCTCGCCATCTGGGTGCCGATCGCCTTCGGCATCGCGGTCCTCGCCATCGGCAGCGACAGGCAGCCCGTCGCCACGCGATGGACCGCGCTCGCCGGCGCGCTGCTGGGCCTGGCGGTGTGCCTCCCGCTCTGGACCGGATTCGAGCTCACGGCCGCCATGCAGTTCGTCGAGAACGTGCCCTGGATACCGCGCTTCAACGTGAGCTACCACCTGGGCGTGGATGGCATCTCGATGCCGTTCATCCTGCTGAACAGCTTCATGACGCTGCTGGTGGTGATCGCGCACTGGGAAGTGGTCACCGAGAAGGTCGGCCAGTACCTCGCCGCCTTCCTCATCATGTCGGGGCTCATCAACGGCGTCTTCGCCTCGCTGGACGCCATCGTCTTCTACACGTTCTTCGAGGCGATGCTGATCCCGATGTTCCTCATCATCGGGATATGGGGCGGACCGAACCGTGTGTATGCCGCGGTCAAGTTCTTCCTCTATACGCTGCTGGGCTCGCTGCTCATGCTGGCCGCGTTCATCTACCTCTACCAGCAGACCAACGGCAGCTTCGAGATCCTCGACTTCCAGAAAGTGCCGCTCACGCTGAAGGAGCAGATCCTCATCTTCCTCGCGATGTTCATGTCGTTCGCGGTGAAGGTGCCGATGTGGCCGGTGCACACGTGGCTGCCGGACGCGCACGTCGAGGCGCCCACGGGCGGCTCGGTGATCCTTGCCGCGATCACGCTGAAGATCGGCGGGTACGGTTTCGCGCGCTTCAATCTGCCGATCGCGCCGGACGCCTCGCACACGCTCGCGGGCTTCATGATCGCGCTTTCGCTCATCGCCGTCGTGTACATCGGCCTGGTGGCGCTGGTGCAATCCGACATGAAGAAGCTGATCGCCTACTCGTCGATCTCGCACATGGGCTTCGTGACCCTGGGGCTATTCATCTTCAACGGCGAAGGGGCGCTCGGAGCCCTCATGCAGATGGTCTCCCACGGCTTCGTGTCGGCGGCGCTCTTCCTCTGCGTGGGCGTGCTCTACGACCGGATGCATTCGCGCCAGATCGCCGACTACGGCGGGGTAGCCAACACCATGCCGGTCTTCGCGGCCTTCTTCGTGCTCTTCGCGATGGCCAATTCGGGCCTGCCCGGCACCAGCGGCTTCGTGGGCGAGTTCACGGTGATCCTGGGCACGCTGAAGGTGAGCTGGTGGTACGCGTTCCTCGCGGCGAGCACGCTCATCTGGGGTGCCGCCTATACGCTCTGGATGGTGAAGCGAGTGATCTTCGGGGCTGTCGCCAATGAGCACGTGGCCGCCCTGAAGGACGTGGGCAGGCGCGAGATGGCGTTCCTCGTGCTCCTCGCGGTCACGGTGCTCGCCATGGGCCTCTATCCCAAGCCGCTTTCCGACGTGATGAACCCCTCGATCCAGGAGCTGCTGCGCCACGTCGCGGCAGGAAAGCTGTGACCCAGGCGACCTTTTCCCTCGCGACCATGGCCCCGGCCCTGCCCGAGATCGCGCTCCTCGCGATGGTCTCGATCCTCCTCGTCGCGGACCTCTTCTTCAAGGCGCACGAGAAGCACCTCACCTACGTGCTGACCCTCGTGGCGCTCGTGGGCACCGCGGTGCTGTGCGCGACCACGCTGGGAGGCGGCAGCACGGTGACGTTCCAGGGCATGTTCGTCTCCGACCTCATGTCGCAGGTGCTGAAGGTCGCCACGCTCCTCACCGTGGCCGCGACCCTCGTCCTCTCCCGAAGCTACCTCGAGCTGCGGGGCCTGCTGAACGGCGAATTTCTCTGCCTAGCGCTCTTCGGCACGCTCGGCATGATGGTGATGATCTCGGCGCACCACTTCGTGACCCTCTTCCTGGGGCTCGAGCTGATGGCGCTCTCGCAGTACGCGATGGTCGCGCTGCAGCGCGATTCGGCGCGCGCGACCGAGGCGGCGATGAAGTACTTCGTGCTGGGCGCGCTCTCCTCGGGCCTCCTGCTCTACGGCATGTCGATGATCTACGGCGGCACCGGGTCTCTCGAGCTCTCGCGCGTGGCGCAGGCGATCGAGGGCGGCGGGCGCAACACGCTGGCGCTCTTCGGCCTCGTCTTCGTCGTCGCCGGCATCGCGTTCAAGCTGGGCGCGGCGCCCTTCCACATGTGGATTCCCGACGTGTACCACGGCGCCGCCACGCCGGTCACGCTCATCGTGGGCGCGGCGCCCAAGCTCGCCGCATTCGGCTTCATCATGCGGCTCCTCGTGACCGGCCTCGACGGGCTCGCGGACCAGTGGCAGCCGATGCTCGTGATCCTCACGATCGCCTCCCTCGCGGTGGGCAACGTGATCGCGATCGCGCAGACGAACCTGAAGCGCATGCTCGCGTACTCGACCATCTCCCACATGGGCTTCGTCATGCTCGGGATTCTGGCGGATACGAAGACGGGCTACGGCGCCTCGCTTTTCTACGTGATCGTGTACGTGCTGATGACGCTCGGCTCCTTCGGCATGATCCTCCTCCTCTCGCGCGCCGGCTTCGAGGCCGAGAACCTCGACGACTTCCGCGGCCTCAACCAGAAGTCGAAGTGGTATGCGTTCATGATGCTGATCCTCATGTTCTCGCTAGCGGGAATCCCCCCGGGAGGCGGGTTCCTCGCCAAGCTCTTCGTGCTCCAGGCGGCGCTGGACGCGGGTTACACCTGGCTCGTCGTCTACGCGGTGCTGCTCTCGGTGGTGGGTGCGTTCTACTACCTGAGGATCGTGCGCCTCATGTACATGGAGAGCCCCACCTCCGAGATCTCGATCGATCCGCGCGCCGACACGCGCTGGATGCTCTCGGCGACGGCCATCGCCACGCTCGCGCTGGGCATCGTGCCTACGCCGCTCGTGGAGCTTTGCGCCCGGGCCATCACGGCGTCGATGTAGCCCATGGCGAAGCCGCCGGAAGCCTCCGCGGACTTCACCGAGACCACGCTTTCGAGCGAAGTCGCCTATGACGGCGGCTTCCTCAAGGTCTATCGAGACCGGGTGAGGCTCCACGACGGGCACGAGACCTGGCGCGAGTACGTGAAGCACCCGGGAGCGGTGATGATCCTCGCCTTCACCGGTCCCGACCGCATCCTGCTCGAGCGCCAGTACCGGTATCCGAAGCATCGCCACTTCATCGAGATTCCCGCGGGCAAGCTCGAGCCGAACGAGCCGGCGCTCGCGACCGCGAAGCGCGAGCTGGTCGAGGAATGCGGATACGAAGCCGGGGCGTGGCGCCACCTCGCGACGATCGATCCCTCCATCGGCTACTCCACCGAGGTGATCGAGCTCTACGCGGCTTCGAATCTCACCCACGTGGGCGCGGCCCTCGACGTGGGCGAGCACCTCGAGGTGTTCGAGGCGAGCGTCGATGACGCGCTGGACTGGGTGCGCGAGGGCGTGATCACCGATACCAAGACGACCTTCGCACTCCTCTGGTGGAAGAACTGGGGAAGCTAGCCCGCGCCGGGGCCGTGGACGCCCTGGCCTTCATCCGTCGGCACGGAATCGTGCTCGCATCCGCGAAGGGTCCGGTGCCGACGCTCGCCCACGCGATCGCCGGCGGCCCGATCCGCGGCAGCTGGTGGGCGCACCCGAAGGGCCGCGAGATCTTCCAGGCCATCGGGGCGGCGCGCGATTCGAAAGACGTCCTCGTTTGCCGCCTTGTCGAGGGAAAGGTCACCTTCGTCCATCGATCGTTGTGGCCGGCGCTGGTGAGGCTCGCCGATGAATTCCCGCGCGAGCGCCTCGCCCAGGTGGTCGAGGCGCACACGGCGAGCGGCCGGCACGAGAGCCGCGAGGTGCCCTATCCCGAGTGGGTCCCGAAGGCGGTCCGGGCCACGGCCGCGCGGCTCTGCGAAGAAGATGCCCGCAAGGAGCTCGTGGCTGTCGCAGCGCCTTAAACCTCGCCAAACGCTGCGCCTCTATGCGATATTCGGCCCACAAGACATGGGGTGGGGGCATGGAGGAGGGCGCTCAAATCGCGACACGGGTCTGGGACCTGCCCGTACGCCTTTTCCACTGGGTCCTCGTACTGCTGCTGGCCTTCCAGGTCGTGACCGGCAGGATCGGCGGCAGCCTCATGCCGTACCACGCGTATTGCGGCTACGCGGTGCTGGTGCTGGTTGTCTTCCGCATCCTGTGGGGCTTCGCCGGCTCAACGCATGCACGCTTCGCGAGCTTCCTCGCGGGCCCTGTCGCGACCGGGCGCTTCGCGGCCCGTCTCTTCTCGCGCAAAGCCGTTCCCCAGGTCGGCCACAATCCGCTCGGGGGCTGGATGGTCGTGGCGCTCATCGCTTGCCTCGGGCTGCAGGCCGCCTCGGGCCTCTTCGCAAACGATGGCGCTTCCGCGCAGGGCCCGCTCGCCTCGAGGGTCGCGCTCGAAACATCGAACCTGCTCACCGAGTTCCATCGCTGGAACCTGAAAGCGCTCCTCGTCCTTTCCGGCGTGCACATCGCGGGCGTTTTCTTCCATTGGCTGGTGAAGGGCGAGAACCTCATCGGCGCGATGTTCACGGGAATGAAGAACGTGCCGGAGGTCGCCCTGCGCGAAAGGCGGGATGCGCTTCGCAAGAGCCCGCGCCGCAGGGCGGCCTCGCGTGAGCACGCTTCCGCGTATTTCGCCACCGGGACCCGTGCCCTCATCCTATTCATCGCCTCTTTGCTGATAGTTGCTGTCGTCGTGCGCGGGTTCTGACGCGCGCGAGGATTATTCCGGCCGGCTCGCTGTTTGGCTCCTTGCAGATGAAATGCCGCACATGAATTTACGCATTGCACGCGCGAGGGCGGTCGGGCGACAGTAGCGCGGTCGCAGGGCCGAAGGGGAGGGGGCCATGGATAGCCTGGGGGAGAACGCCTCGGGCAAGCGGGCGGCGTCGTGCGCCGCGTTCCTGCTTGCCTTGGTTTGCGGCGCATTCGCCGCGGGCAGCGCGCGCGCGATTCCTCCGCAGGCCGAATACGTGGGCGAGAAAGCCTGCGTCAAGTGCCACGACGTCGAGGCGAAGCACTTCAGCGGCACGCTCCACGCCAAGCTCTTTCGCGAGAATCCGCGCAACGCCCTCGAGGCGCGCGTATGCGAGGCGTGCCACGGGCCGGGGTCGCTGCACATTCCGCGCGACAACCACAAGATCCGCGAGAACCTGGTCGGGTTCACGCGCGAGTGGGGCACGCCCGTGGAGCAGCAGAACGGCATGTGCATGGCATGCCACAAGGGCGGCGACAGGCTGCATTGGCCGGGATCGACCCACGAGTCGAGCCAGGTCGCCTGCTCGGACTGCCACAACGCGATGGCGCGCTTCTCGGTGAACGGGCTGCTGCGAAACGCGAGCATCTCGGAGACCTGCCAGAACTGCCACGCGCAGCAGCGCGCCGAGTTCCACAAGCGCTCCCACATGCCCGTTCCCGAGGGCAAGATGACCTGCACGGACTGCCACAACCCGCACGGATCGGCGACGCGCCCGCTCCTCAGGGCCGACACCGTGAACGACGTCTGCTACACGTGCCACGCGGAAAAGCGCGGCCCCATGCTCTGGGAGCATGCGCCGGTGCGCGAGAACTGCCTCAACTGCCACGAGGCTCACGGATCCAATCACGACAAGCTGCTGGTCGCGGAACGGCCCTACCTGTGCCAGCAGTGCCACACCTCGCCCGCGTTGCACGCCGGACAATTCTTCCGCGGCGACCAGAGCGCCGCAGCGCAGCTGCTGGGCGGCACCCCGAACCCGCGAATGATCGGGCGCTCCTGCCAGAACTGCCATGTGCAGATCCATGGCAGCAACCATCCATCCGGCGCGCGGTTCCAGCGATGACGGCCGCCTCGTGAGACGGTCCGATCGCCTGCGCCGCTTCGCTACGGCCGCCCTGGCGCTCGCCGCCGCTGCGGCGCACGCGCAGCTCGCTCCCGCGCCGGGCAATGCGATGAACCCCGCGGGCGTGAACCCGGCGACCGCCGGCCGGTGGCTGGACGAGGAGGGCATGGGCACGCGCATTCCCGCGGCGCGCACGCCCGGCGGCCAGCTCTACAACATTCCCTACGACGCGCCCGACGAGACGCCCGACAAGAAGGATCCGGGATGGAAGGTCGGCGGCTTCGTCGAGGCGGGAGGGTTGCATGTCTTCAAGGACGATCGCAGCGCGGGCTTCCTGCAGTACAAGGACCTGAAGAGCGGTCCCTACATCGACAATTTCGCCGCGTGGGGCGAGAAGGCCTCGGAGGCCCGCTATTTCGAGGCGAGCGGCGGCGCGGTGGGGCTGGACGACCAGTTCTACCGGCTCACGTTCGGGCGTTACAACTCGTGGCGCATCACGGCCTTCTACGACGAGACACCGCAGGTCTTCACGACGACCTACCGGTCGCTATGGAATGGGCTGGGGACCTCCAACCTCACGCTGGACACCCTCACACCCGGGGGGCTCGCGAACGCGACGGCCACCCAGGCCGCGATCCAGAGTGCGCTCGCGGTCACTCCCGCGTCGGAGCTGGAAGCGGTGCGCAAGAAGGCGGGGGCCCGAGTCGACATCCGCGCGAGCGAAGCCTGGCGGCTCTATGCGAGCGTGACCGACCAGAAGCGGCAGGGGACGCAGCCGTTCGGCGCCGTGTTCGGCGGCGGCGGGGGCGGGGGCAACATCGAGATTCCGCAATCGCTCGACTATTCGACCTACGACTTCGTGGGGGGCGCGCAGTACAGCGGCGAGCGCGACAGCTTCAACCTGCGCGTGTCGGCGTCGTTCTTCCGCAACGACATCGACACGATGACCTTCCAGAACCCGCTCTTCGTCACGCTGAACGGGACGAACGGGCTAGATCCCAACGCCTTCACCACGGGACGCTTCGATCTCGCGCCGAACAACCAGCACTACAACGTGAGGGGCGAGTACGGCCGGTCGTTCCCGGAGCTCTACCGCGCGAACCTCACGGCGACGGTGGCGCTGGGCACGATGCGCCAGAACGACAACCTGGTGCCCCCCAGCGAGTACAGCCTTGCCGGCGGCAGCGTGAACCCGGGCGGCGTGCCGCTCGCCAACCAGTGGAACACGACGGATGCGCTCACCCGCACCACGGCGCGCGCTCGCATCGACACGGTGCTCGCCGACTTCGGCCTCGCCTTGAAGCCCACCAGCGGCCTGGACCTGCGCGGCAAGGTGCACTACTACGAAACGCACAACTACATGTCGTACGAGGCCTGCAACCCGATGACCGGCCAGTGGGGGCGGCTCCTCAACGACGGCAGCGGCCTCTCCCTCCTCATCGCCAATACGCTCGCCGGCGCGAATGCGGCGGGCACTTCGGCCAACGCCTTCAATGGCGCCGGGTGCGACCTCGCGGCACTACGCTCCCTCGCGATCGCGCCCACGGCGGGCAACGTGCCGATCGCGAGCATTCCCTACGACTACAAGCAGCTCGTGACGAGCCTCACCGCGGACTACCGCGTGGGCCGCGCCGCGAGCGTGAACGCGGCGCTCGAGCGCGAGAGCTTCCGGCGCGACTTTCGCGAGCGCGACGAGACGTGGGAGGACAAGTTGAAGCTCGCCTACGTGAACCGCGGGCTCATCGAGGGCTCGATTCGCCTCTCCTACGAATACGACTCGCGCGGCGGGAGCGCATACAACACCAATCCCTACGAGGCGTTCTACAGCGCGAGCGTGGGCCCGATACCCGCCGTGAACGGCCAGAGCATGGCGAGCTGGTTCCATACGATCGGCCAGTTCCGCAGCTTCGACCTCGCGGATCGCACGCAAAACGCCGTGAAGGCCCGCATCGACTACGCGATCACGCAGGACCTCGACGGTGCCGCGACGCTGCAGCTGAAGGACGCCGACTATCCTTCGGGCCTCGGCCGCGTCGGGCATCAGCGGACCGGCTTCGCCAACCTCGACCTCAGCTACCGTGCCGGCTCCAACGCGGTCGTGTATGGCTACTACTCGTTCCAGTCCGCGTCGATGGAGCAAAGGGGCGTGCAACCCAATAGCTGCAACGTGGGAAGCACGTATTACTTCTACAGCGACGGGCACATCGCGAGCGCGTCGATCGGCGGCGCGGCTCCGGCGACGCCGGCGGGCACGACGCTCCTCGCCACCCAGGACGTGCTCGCGTCGAACTGGGCGACGGTGTGCGCCAACGCTTCGCCCACGAGCCCGCTCTTCCCGGATAGCCGGGGCTGGGACGTGACCTCGAGGGACCGCAACCACGTGCTGGGCTTCGGCGTGAAATACGACCTGGGCAAGGCGAAGCTCGACGCGGATTTCACGAGGTCGCTCGGACGCACGCGGATCGGCTACGGCTACAATCCGGCGGCGCTGGGCATGACACCGTTGCAGGCGGCGCTTGCCGGCTCCGGCCTCTCGGACCTCGTCTTCGCGCAGAACGTGCTCAATGCGAACCTGCTCGTGCCGCTCACGCCGAGCGTCGCGATGCGCTTCCTGGTTCGCTACGAGTCGGGGCGCATCCGCGATTGGCACTACGACGGCGTGCTCGCCAACCCGGTGCCCGCCAACAACGCGGTGTATCTCGATGCGGGGCCGGTGGACTACCGCGCCACCGTCGTCGGAATCCTGTTCCACGTGAGGATGTAGGAAAGGCCGGATAAAACGCATGAACTGGTTCGCAGGCAGCATCCGCAACAAGATCCTCGCGGTCTTCGTCCTCGGGCTCGTCCCGGTCGTGGCCGGTGCGCTCTACGGCTTTGCCGCGGCGCGTGGCGGCCTCGCGACGGTCGCGCGCGTGAACGACACCCTGATCGCCCAGGCGATCGACGCGCAGGCGCTCGAGAGCACCTTCAAGGAGCAGGTCCAGCAATGGATGAGCGTCCTCGTCCGCGGCCACGACCAGCAGGCGCTGGACAAGAGCTGGAAGCAGTTCGCCTTCCGTGAGCGGGAGGTGAAGAGAAGCGCGCAGAAGCTGCGTGAATCGGTCGAGCTACCCGAGGCGCGCGCGCTCCTGGACAGGTTCATCACGGCGCACGCGGCGATGGGCGCGAGCTACCGCGAGGGGCTGGAGACCTTCAAGGCCTCGGGCTTCGACTCCAAGCGCGTCGATGCGCAGGTGAAAGGGATCGACGTCGAGCCGGGCGATCTCCTCGAGGAGCTCGTGAAGCGGATGCGCGACGAGGCCGATGCGGCGGTCGAGGCTGCCAGGCGCTCGGCCTCCCGTGGGCTCGCTGCGAGCCTGGGAGTGATCGCGGCGGCGACCGTGCTCGCACTTGTCGCCTGCGCGATCCTCATCTCGCGCACCGTGTCGCGCCCTCTCGCGAGCGCCGTCGCGATCGTCGATCGCGTCGCGGCGGGCGATCTCACCGTTCACGTCGAAAGCGCCTCTCGCGACGAGACGGGACGGCTCCTGTCGGGGCTCCTCAAGATGCGCGATGCACTGGCCGAGGCCGTGTCCCTCATCCGCCGGTCCGCCGAGATGGTGGGCACCGCCTCCCGGCAGATCGCGACGGGCCATGCGGATCTCTCGTCGCGGACGGAGCAGCAGGCGGCGAGCCTCGAGCAGACCGCCTCGTCGATGCACGAGCTCGCGACGACCGTGAAGCACAACGCCGACAACGCGCGCGAAGCCAACGCGCTCGCCTCCGACACCTCCGGCACGGCGAGCAAGGGCGGCAAGGTGATCGCGGACGTCGTGCATACGATGGGCGGCATCTCGGATGCCTCGCGCAAGATCGCCGATATCGTGAGCGTGATCGACAGCATCGCTTTCCAGACCAACATCCTCGCGCTGAACGCGGCGGTGGAGGCGGCGCGGGCGGGCGACCAGGGCCGCGGGTTCGCGGTCGTCGCCGCCGAGGTACGGGCCCTCGCGCAGCGCAGCGCCGACGCCGCGAAGCAGATCAAGGGGCTCATCCAGAACTCGGTCGATCGCGCCGGGGAGGGCACGCTCCTGGTGGAGGCGGCGGGCACCACCATCCAGGAGTTCGTCGACTCCGTGAAGCGTGTGACCGCGATGATGGCTGAAATCGCCGCGGCGAGCCAGGAGCAGCTGCGGGGCATCGAGCAGGTGAGCGGCGCGGTCACGCAGATGGATCGCGTCGTGCAGCAGAACGCCGCGCTGGTCTCCGAGGCAGCCGCCGCCACGCAGAACCTGGCCGACCAGGCCGAGCACCTGATGGAATCGGTCTCACGCTTCAAGCTGCGCGAGGAAGCGCAGCCCGCGCCCACGACCGCGCACGCGCGCGGTATCGTCGAGAGCCTGCCGCGCCAGGCGAGTCCACGCATTCATCTAAAGGAAGGGATAAGGGGCCTGCTTTCATGATCGATCGATTCTTCAAGGCGCTGCTCGCCGCAGCGCTCGTCCTCGGGGTGGCCGATTCGCACGCGGCCGATGGCGCTACCGTCATGGAGCAGTGTGCCGCGTGCCATGGCAAGAACGGGGTGAGCACGGAGCCCGCGATCCCGACCCTCGCCGGGTATTCCGAGAAATACATCCTCGACAGCCTCAACAACTTCAAGACCAAGGTGCGGACCTGCGCCCAGGTCACGATCCAGTCCGGCCCGAAGAAGGGCACGAAGTCGGACATGTGCAAGGTGACCGCCGATCTCGGCGATTCCGATGCCGCCGCGGTCGCGAAATACCTCGCGGACCAGAAGTTCGTCCGCGCCAAGCAGCCTTTCGACGGCTCGCTCGCCGCCAAGGGCAACAGCGTGTACAAGCTGCGCTGCGAGAAGTGCCACGAGAACAACGGGTCTTCGCCCGACGAGGACAACGGCATCCTCGCGGGCCAATGGATGCCCTACCTGCGCGACCAGATCGCCAACTTCCGCGCCGGGAAGCGACCCATCGACGAGAAGATGAAGCAGCGCCTGGACAAGGTGAACAAGGAGGAGGAGGAGCAGCTGCTGCATTTCTTCGCGAGCCAACAGCAGTGAACCGATGAGTGAGCTCGGGCTGGCCGACGCGGCCACTACCGCAAGCCCATCCTCAATGCGGCGGGGACCCACCCGTTCGCACCGGGCGAGGAGCGCATCACGATCCCGGTCGAGGGCGTGGCCTACGAGGTCGTCGCCACCAGGCCTGCGCCACTGCCGTTGCTCGTCCCCGCGAGCCGCTAAGGGCCCTTAAGCCCGCCTTAAGCGTCGGTGCCCAAAATGGGCCTCCCACCCCGGAGACCCCATGAAAGCCACGAACCTTCTGCTTGCCGGCGCCGCGATGGCCGTGAGCCTCCCCATCTTCGCCGCCAACGATGCGAGCGCCAACTCGCAAGCTGCCAACACCAACGTCAAAGTCGCGATGAATGCCGAGCCCACTGCGGCCCGCCTCCCGCGCTCCCTGACCGACCGGACCGCGCGCAAGTATCCCGAGGCCGCGCGCCACGCCGACCAGCCGCCGAAGCTCTACCACGAGCGCTGGGTGCACGACGAGGACCATCTCTACTGAGGCCTTAAGTCCCCCTTAAGCGTCGCGCCGCAGACTCTTCCTATCGGAGCCTGCAAAGGCTCCGTCCAAATACAAGCGGAGAGAGTGACATGAAAGCTCGCACATTGGTCGGCGCCCTCGTGGTGGCCGGCATCGTCGGAACCGGAGCGGCGGCGTGGCGCGGACAGATCGAAGCTCCGTTCTCGCAGGCACATGCCAACCCGATGGCAGTGGCAGGCGTCGCAGCTCCGGCCGCCAACCCGGCGGCCACCAGCCTTCCCCTCAACGGCTTCACGGAGCTTGTCGCCAAGGCCGGCCCCGCGGTCGTGAACGTGAGCGTCGAGGGCACCACCAAGACCGCGGTCGAGGGGCCGGATGCCGGCAACATGGATCCGGACGACCCGTTCTACCAGTTCTTCAAGCAGTTCCGCGGCCAGATGCCGCGCGGCCAGCAGAACGTGCCGATGCGCGGCCTGGGCTCGGGTTTCATCGTGAGCCCCGACGGCTACATCCTCACCAACGCGCACGTGGTGGACCATGCGAGCCATGTGACTGTACGCCTCACCGATCGCCGCGAGTTCACCGCGAAGGTCGTGGGGAGCGACAAGGCGAGCGACGTGGCGCTCCTCAAGATCGACGCAAGCAACCTTCCGGTCGTGAAGATCGGTAGCTCGCGCGAGGCGAAGGTCGGCGAGTGGGTGGTCGCGATCGGCTCCCCCTACGGGTTCGAGAACTCGGTGACCGCGGGCATCGTGAGCGCGAAATCGCGCTCGCTTCCCGACGCGACCTATGTTCCGTTCATCCAGACCGACGTCGCGGTGAACCCCGGCAACTCCGGCGGCCCGCTCTTCAACCTGGCGGGCGAGGTGATCGGCATCAACTCGCAGATCTACTCGCGAAGCGGCGGCTACCAGGGCCTGTCGTTCGCGATTCCGGTCGAGATCGCCATGAAGGTGAAGGACCAGCTCGTGAAGACCGGCCACGTGACCCGCGGCCACCTGGGCGTCGTGGTGCAGGAAGTGAACGCCACGCTCGCCTCGTCCTTCGGCCTCGACCGCCCGCGCGGCGCGCTGGTGGCTTCGGTGGACGAGGACAGCCCCGCGGCCAAGGGCGGCCTCGAGGTGGGCGACATCATCCTCAAGTACGACAACCAGCCGATCGACCGCTCGTCCGACCTGCCGCTGCTGGTGGCCGACGAGGCTCCCGGCAAGAGCGCGCCGGTCGAGGTCTGGCGCAAGGGCGGCGCGAAGATGCTTTCCGTCGCGACCGGCAAGGCGAGCGACGAGAAAGTCGCTTCGAACGACGAGGGCGACGCCGCGCACGGCCGCCTCGGGCTCGCGGTGCGTCCTCTCACGCCCGAGGAGCGCAGCCAGAACAACGGCAAGGGCGGCCTCGTGGTCGAGCAGGTGTCCGGCCCCGCGGAGCGCGCGGGCGTGCAGCCCGGCGACCTGGTGCTGGCCCTGAACGGCACGCCGGTTCGCTCGGTGCAGGAGCTCAAGGCGCAGGCCGCGCGCAGCGGCAAGCACGTGGCGCTCCTCGTGCAGCGCGAGGACCGGCAGCTCTTCGTGCCGATCGACCTGGGTTGACCTTCGCCATGTAGAAACCAAGGAAGGTTACGAACATGAAACGCATCCTGCTCTCCGCCGTCCTGGCTTCGGCCTCGACGGCGGTTTTTTCTTCAGTGGCCGCTTTGCCCCCCGCGTACCGCGCCTACCTCCCGGCCGAGCAGCACCAGGGCGATGTCTCGTACATCTCCGGTGGCCTCTCGCGCCAGCAGGCGGACTCCATCAAGCGCGCGTCGCAGGACTATCCGCTCGAGCTCATTTTCCGCCAGGACGTGAACGGCAAGCCGAAGGACCTCTACGACGTGCCGCTCCAGATCCGAAACGACGCGACCGGGAAGGTCGTGTTCGACGGAAGGAGCGCCGGGCCGTACTTCATCGCGCGTGTTCCGAAGGGCCGCTACACCGTGACCGCGCACTGGGACAACTGGAATTTCTCGAAGGACCTCGCGATCGGCGATGCCCGGGACCGAGTGATATTCGCTTGGAAACGCGATACACCCAGCAACGTCGGCTGAAGAAGCCGCATACTTGGGGCGTCATGCCCCTCGAGCGACCGACGCCCATCGAGACCGCGCGCCTGCGCGTGCGCCTGCTCGAGGAAACGGACCTGGCCGACCTCTTCGAGGTGAACGGGGACGCCGAGGTAACCCGCTTCCTGCCCTACGCGACGTGGGAATCGCCCGCGACCGGCAACGCCTGGTACAAGCGGATGATGGACCTGCAGGCGGCGGCCACGGCGCTGCAGTTCGTCGTGGTCCGCAAGGACTTCGAGAAGGCGATCGGCACTTGCCTCATATTCCGGCACGACGAGCCCAGCGCGCGCGCCGAGCTGGGCTTCGTCCTGGGCCGCGAGCACTGGGGCGGCGGCTACATGACCGAAGCGCTCACGGCCCTCATCGATTGCACCTTCGAGAACATGGGAATGCGCCGCCTCGAGGCGGAGGCCAATCCGCGCAACACCGCCTCGGGCCGCCTGCTGCGTCGCCTCGGGTTCGTACGCGAGGGGCTCGCGCGGCAGCGCTGGGTCTCGAAGGGCGCCGCCCACGACGTGGAGACCTTCGGCCTGCTTCACGACGACTGGGCTGGCCGGCGCGCCTAGCGGGTCGGGATCAACGCGTCGGCGAGCTCCGCGAATCCCGCGGCGCCGGCCGAGGGCGTGATCCACGCGGGGAAGTCGCGGATGAGGTCCGCCATCTCCAGGACGTTCGCCACGCCGACCGCGTGAGGGAAGAAAGCGAACATGGGCTGGTCGTTCGGCGAGTCGCCCGCGAAGACGAACGACTCGCGCTCGGCATCGAGGTCGACGCCGAAATCCTCGCGCATCATGAGCTTCGTGGTCGAGAGCTTGTCGTAGTCGCCGAACCAGCCGTTCACGTGGATCGAGCTTACCTTCGCGGTGAGGCCTTCGCTTTCCATGATCTCGACGATGCGACTCACCTCGGCGCGGCCGAGCTCCGGCACGTCTTCGCGGAAGTCGATCGCGATGTCGGCTTCGCGGTAGCGTTGGTCGCAGGAGAGCGCGCAGCCGGGTACCTCCTCCAGGATGCGCGCCGCGATGTCCAGGAGTTTCCTTCCCCGCTTGAGGCGCTCCTCGTCGCCCACGACGTAACGCTTCACGAGCCTGCCGCCCTTCGCGTCGTGCCGGAACCAGAAGGCGCCGTTCTCGCCCACTACCGCGTCCACCGGCCACATGCGCGCGATGTGGTCGCACCATCCGGCGGGGCGCCCCGTGACGGGGATCACGAGGAAACCCGCGCGTTGCAGCCGCTCGAGCGCCGTGTAGGCCGCGGCGAAGAGCCTGCCATGGGTGGTGAGGGTATCGTCGATGTCGGTGAACACGCCGCGGATCCGGCCGCGCGCTTCCACGGGGAATTCGGCGAGCGGCTTCACCGGGCTAGCGGCCCATGAATTGCGCGAACGCCTCGCGCTGCGCCGAATTCATGTGCAGGCCGCTCTTGGTGCGCCTCCAGAGGATGTCCTCGGCGGTTTGCGCCCATTCGTTTGCCACCAGGTATTTCACCTCGCGCTCGGTAAGGCATCCGCCGAAATTGCGCCCCAATGCCTCGGGAAACCTCGCATCGCCCAGCACCTGCGTCGTACGCGAACCGTGGCGGCGTACGACTGCCTCCACCAGCTCGCGTCCCAGCTCCGGGTAGCGCGCATGCATCGCGTCGCGGAAGGCGTTGAAGTGGCCGACGTCCCCGCCGGGAAGCTCCTCGCCTGCCGTCCAGGGACGCTTCGCCCCGGGAAAGAATTTCTCGAGGTGCTCGAGGGCCTCTTCCGCGAGCCTGCGGTAGGTCGTGATCTTCCCGCCGAACACGGTGAGGAGCGGGGCGCGTCCCCGGTCCACGTCCATCTTGAGGAAGTAGTCGCGCGTCACCTCCGAGGGATTGTCCGAGCCGTCGTCGTGCAACGGACGGACTCCCGCGTACGTGGACACGATGCTGGAGGCCTCCAGTGGCTTGGCGAGGAATCGATTCACCGCGGCGAGGAGGTAGTCGATCTCGGCCGGGGTGATGCGTGCCGCCTCCTCCACGCTTTCCACCGCGACGTCGGTGGTGCCGATGAGGCTGAAATCGTTCTGGTACGGGATCACGAACACCACGCGCTTGTCGGTGTTCTGGAGCATGAGCGCGTGCCCCTGCGAGTGCACCTTGGGCACGATGATGTGGCTACCCTTCACGAGGCGCACCTTGTCGCGGATGCGCTCGCCGTGGATCGTCTCCAGCGCATCGATTACCCATGGCCCCGCGGCGTTCACCAGCGCCTTGGCATGCACGATCCGCGGCGAGCCATCCGGCATGCGAAGCGTGGCTTCCCAGCGGCCCTCGACACGGCGCGCATCCTCGAACCGGGTGCGGGTGAGGATCTGCGCGCCCTTCTCGCGCGCGGAGACGGCATTGAGGATCGTGAGGCGCGCATCGTCCACGCGGCAATCCGAGTACACGAAGCCCGAGCGCAGGTCGGGCTTCAATCCCGCGGAATACTCCAGGTGCGGGAAGCGCACCGCCTTCGAGCGCGGGAGCGTGATCGGGCCGCCCAGGCGGTCGTAGATCCAGAGGCCCGTGCGGATCATCCATATCGGGCGCATGGAAGCGTCGTACGGGAGCACGAAGAGCAGGGGCCGGATGATGTGCGGCGCGATTTCCAGGAGCACCTCGCGCTCCTGGAGTGCTTCCCTCACCAGGCGGAATTCGTATTGCTCGAGGTAGCGAAGCCCGCCATGGATCAGCTTCGTGCTCCAGCCGCTGGTGGCCCCGGCGAGGTCGCCCTTCTCGGCGAGGAGCACGGCGAGGCCGCGCCCCGCGGCGTCGCGCGCGATGCCGGCGCCGTTGATTCCCCCTCCGACGACCAGCAGGTCGAACTCGGACGTCTTCGGGCTCGCCATAAGAGGGGCAATCTTAACCCGGCGTGGCCCCCGCGGGAGCGCGAGGCCGGGGCAAAGGATCGCACGGCTTTGGTTTACACTCCCTACAAACTCTCTCCATAATCCCGGTTCATCCTCGCGGCAAACCCCCTTTCAAGAGGTTTTTTACATGAAGAAGATATGGATCGCGGCGTTCCTTGCCGCGCTGGCGGTGCTCCCCGGTTGCAAGGGCAGCCACAATCAGAACTCGACGGACATGCGCGCGCTGAACGCGGTGCCCGATGCCGAGCCGCTCGACGTGCTCATCGACGACGACGTGAAGGCCTCCGCGCTCACGCTGGGCCAGACCTCGGGCTTCTCCGAGTTCGACTCCGGCACGCGCGACGTGAAGGTGCGCTCGTCCACCTCGCAATCGGTGCTCTCGGACAAGAGCGTCGACTTCTCGAGCGGCGTCTTCCAGACGCTCCTCGTGTACGGCAAGCGCGCGGCGATCCAGTCGCAGATCCTCGCCGACGACATAACGACGATCGATTCCGGGCAGCTGCGCGTGCGTGTCGCGAACCTCGCTTCCGACGCGGGCCCGGTGGACATCTACCTGGCTTCGCCGGTCAGCACGGCGCCGGTGATCATCGGGGGCGCGGGCTTCGGCGCCGTCACGGGCTCGGCCGAGATCGCCCCGGGAAGCTACCCGATCATCGTGACCGCCTCGGGCACGCAGGACGTGCTGTTCCAGTCCTCGCCGCAGACCTTCGCGGCCGGCGTGTACTACACGATCGTCGTGGTGCCGACCCAGGGCGGCAAGCAGGTGAACGCGGTGCTGCTCACGCAGGGTGAGGGCGGCACGGGCACGTTCCTGCAGAACCCGCTCTCGCGCATGAAGGCCGTGAACGACGTCACCGACTCGAACACCATCAACTTCAAGGTGGACGAGGCGGCGGCGCTCCTCAACGTGCCGTTCGCGGGCAGCTCCAGCTACGTGACGACGAACTCCGGCACGCACAACGTGGAGATCGAGCAGTCGAACGTGCCGGGCACGGATATCGCGACGCTTTCCAACAACTTCCTCGCGGCGCGGGACTACACGATCCTCGCCACCGGCACGGTCGGCGCGGCGAGCCTCACGGCTCTCCTCGACGACAACACGCTGCCGGCCGCGGGCTTCGCGAAGATCCGCTTCGTGAACGGGCTGAACGGCAGCGGCAACGTGGACGTGCTGGTGAACTTCGCACTCCAGGCGAGCGCGATTCCCTTCGCCGGGCAATCGAGCTACTACCAGCTCGCGCCCAGCACCATCACGACGGGGTACACGATCACGTTCACCACGGCGGGCGGGGTGACGGTCGTTGCGACGCTCAGCAACATCGAGCTGGACCTGGGGGGCGTCTACACCGCCTACGTGGTCGGCACGCCGGCGAACGCCCAGATCAGGCTGGTGCGTGACCGGTAAGGTGTAACGAGATGTAAAGGGAAGCCCCGCCTTCGGGCGGGGCTTTTTCTTTTCAGGGAAAGCGCACGACCGCTCGAAGGCCGGTTCCCCCGACGCCGTCTCCCAACTCCACGCTCGCGCCGTGGCGCTCGGCGATGCGCTTCACGATCGCGAGCCCCAGGCCGGTGCCGCCCGTGGGCGCGGATTCGCCGCGATAGAAGCGATCGAAGACGCGCTGGCGCTCCGCCGGGGCGATGCCCGGGCCCGTGTCCTCGACTTCGAGGATGGCGCCATGGCCAACGCTGCGGACCCGCACCAGGACACGTCCCGCGCGCGTGTAGCGCAACGCGTTGTCCACCAGGTTGTCGACGAGCGTCTCCAGTGCGGCGTGGTCTCCGCGCACCGGCACGGGCTCGCCGGCATCGGCCTCGAGCGCCAGCCCCGCCTCCACGGCGCGGGCGTTGTGCACCTGGACCACGGCGAGCGCGAGGCTCGCGAGGTCGATCGCATCGCGCTTGGCCGGGGCGTCCGGGTCCAGGCGCGCGAGCGCGAGGAGCTGCTCCACGAGGCGCACCGCTCGTGCGATGCCTTCGCCCAGCATCGCATGGGCCTTCTCGCGCTCGGCAACGTCGCGGGCGCGCTCGGCGAGCTGCAACTGGAGCTTCAGCGCCGTGAGCGGCGTACGCAGCTCATGAGCGGCGTCGGCGATGAACTGGCGCTGCCGGGAGAGAGCGGCGCCCAGGCGCCCGAGGAGGCCGTTCAGGGCGAGCACCAACGGCTGGATCTCCGCCGGCACCGAGCGCGTCGCGATCGGCTCGAGCGACTCGGGCGTGCGCCGCGCGACCGCGCTCGCCGTGGATTCGAGCACCTTCATTTCCTGGCCCACCAGGCGCCAGATGAGCAGGCCCATGAGCGGGAGCGCCACGAGGAAGGGCAGCAGCGTGCGCAACGCCGCTTCGACCGCGAGCCGATCGCGAACCACCACGGGCTGCGCCACCTGGATGGTGAGGCCGCGCTGCTGGATCGCGAAGATTCGCCAGCGGCCCGACGCGGAGTCCTGCGTCGTGAAGCCCAGTTGAACCGCGCCGGGCACGCGCAGGCTGCGGTGCGACTCGTAGAGCTTGGTGCCGTCGGCACCCCAGACCTGGATCGCGAAGTCGAGCGCGTCCTCGCCCTTCAGCGCCTCGGCGAACTCGCTCGGGATGAAGGTACGGTCGCGCAACGTGAGCGCGAGCTGGCGCAGCTGGTAGTCGAAGAGGTCGTTCGCCTCCGCGCGCGCCTGGAAGAACACCACCCCGGCCGCGGTGAGGCCCCCCGCGAGGACGGCGGCCAGCAGCCACACGAGCAGGCGCCGGCGGATCGACATCAGGCGTCCTGCACCAGCGAGTAGCCCATGCCGCGCACGTTGCGGATGATCGCCGGGTCGAGCTTGCGGCGCAGCGCGTGCACGTGGACCTCGACGGCGTTGCTCGCGATCTCCTCGTCCCATCCGTAGAGCCGCTCCTCCAGCCGGGCGCGGGTAAGGAACGCGCCGGGACGGTCCGCGAGCGCTTCCAGCAGCGCGTATTCGCGCGCCGACAGGGCGACGTCGCGCCCCTTCCAGCGAACCTGGCGTGCGGCGGTATCGATCTCGAGCCCGCCCACGCGAAGCGTTGCCGCCGTGCGGCCGGAGTGCCGGCGCATCACGGCGCGCACGCGCGCCGCCAGCTCGTCCAGGTCGAAGGGCTTCACGAGGTAGTCGTCGGCGCCCGCGTCCAGCCCCGCTACGCGATCCGAGACGGCATCGCGCGCGGTGATGATGAGCACCGGCACCTGCACGCCTTTCGCGCGGAGCGAGCGCAGCACCGAGAGCCCGTCCTTGCGCGGCAGGCCCAGGTCCAGCAGCAGGAGGTCGTACACGCCGTTGGCCACTGCCGCCTCGGCCTCGCGCCCGTCGCGCACCCAATCCACCGCATGGCCTTCCTGTCGCAGGCCTTGCTGTGCGGCGCTGCCGATCATCGCGTCGTCTTCGACGAGCAGCAGCCGCATCCGGGCCTCACCGGCGCGGCATGATCACCGCGAGCCCCAGCCAGAGCGCGGCGAGGCCCAGGGCGAGCGAGAGCCCGATATTGGCCGCAGCGATCGCGATCTCGCCCTTGCGAAGCAGGAACATGGTCTCCAGCCCGAAGGCCGAGAATGTCGTGAAACCGCCCAGCACGCCCGTGAAAAGGAGGAGCCGCGCTTCCGGGGAGATGAGGTCGTGCTCTTCGGCAAGGCCGGCGAGGATGCCCGCCATGAGGCAGCCCACCACGTTCACGACGAAGGTCCCGGCCGGGAAGCGCCAGTCGATCGTGTGGTGCAGCACCAGGCCCGAGAGCTTGAATCGCCCGACGGAGCCCAACGCGCCGCCCAGCGCCACGAGCAGGATTTCCTTCATCGCTTGCCACTCTCCCTTGGACCGCCCCGAAGCCAGATCGTACAACGAGCCCTAGCCCGCCTCGGCGGCGAGATGCCCGCGGCTCTCGAGGAGCCCCAGCAGCGGGTCCTTGCGGAAAGGCTTGCCGAGCGTGTCGTCGAACCCGATGGCGAGCTTCGCCTTGCGATAGGCCGGCGCGTGGTCGAGGTGTGTCGCGACGAGGGCGGTTTTTTCCGCGTCGCGCGGGATGCGCGCTCGCAAGAGCCTCGCCGCGTCCTCGCCGCCCAGCCCCGCGAGGCCCGTGTCGGCAAGCACGATGTCGTAGAGGTCCTGGTCGAGCGCCGCGAACGCCTCTTCCAGGTCCTGGGCCACGACGACGCTGCAATCCTCGCGCCCCAGGATGTGCGCGGCGAGGATCTGGCTGTCGCGCGACGAATCGATCAGCAGCACGGTCGCGCCCTTGCGATGCTCGCGCAGCGAGTGGCGCGTCACGAGCGTGGGCGTCTCGTCCGCGTCCACCGAGGCCCCGGTCACCGCGATGATCGCCTCGTTCAGCTGGCGGTCGGCGATCGGATAGCGCATGTAGGCCGAGATGCCATTCTCCCGGCAGGCGATGGCATCGCCGGGCCGCCCCTCGTTCGCCAGCATCATCACCAGCGTCGCGCGGAACTTGCCGCTGTTCTTGATTCGAAACGCGAGCAGGAACCCGTCCTGCATCGGCAGGCGGTTCGAGAGGATCACGAGCGGGATCGCAGCACCCTCCGAGTGCATGCGCTCGAGGAGGGCCATCGCCATCGCGGCGTTGTCGGCTTCGAGCGGCACCATGCGCCAGCCGCGCAGCAGGTTCGTCACCTGCAGGCGCTGCTCCGGTTCGCCGGACACCACCATCACCGGCAAGCCCACGAGCGAGACGTAGGTGGCCCGGCGCGGCGCCGGCGGGGGCGCCATCACGGGGAACTGCAGCGTGAACGCGTAGAGCGGATCGCCCGGCGAGCGCGTGGATACGGCGAGCTGCCCGCCCATGGCGGCGACCATGAACTTCGCCACCGCCACGCCCATTCCGGATTCCGCCGACGTGGAGCTCAATGGCTGCGCGGCATCGGCCGACGCGGTCACGCCGAACGAGAGCTGGATCCCCGATTCGGTCACGTATTCCGGCGTGATCTGCAGCGTGACCTCGGAGCCCGGCAGCAGCACGAACGCGTTGTCCAGCAGGTTCTTCACGACCAGCAGCAGCCGCTCGACGTCGCCCTCGAGCCGATCGGAGACGTCCTGCTCCACCTTGATGCGCAGCCGGCAGCCATGCTCCTCGGCGTTGGGGGCGAGGCGCGACACGAGGTCGCCCAGCGCTTCGCGCAGCCCGAACTCGGTCTTGTGCAGCACCACGCCGCCCGACACCTTGGAAAAGTCCACGAGGTCGCCGATCGCGGCCATGGCGGTCTGGGTGGACTCGCGGATGCGCTGGAAGTGGTCCACGAGCGCGGAGTCGAATTCGAGCTGCTGTGCGCGGATCGCGATGGCGGAGATGCCTTCCATCGCGACCGAGAGCTCCATGCCGATCTTCTCGATCAGCGCCACCTCGGCGGCGTCGCGCGCGCCCTCCTCGCCGGCAGCGCTGCTGCGCGGGCTCCAGACGGCGCCTCCGGCCTCCTTGTCGACCGTGATGGGCTCGCGCTCGAGGATCGCGCCGCCGCCGTCGGGAAGCTTCAGCTGGAGCTTGAGGCGCGGATCCTTGCGCGCGCGCAGTCGCTCGAGCACCTTCGCATCGACATACGAGGACTGCGCGAAGGCGTCGGCGACGGGCATGCCGGCGAGCGACTGGGGCGAGCTGCCGATGGCGAGGAGCTTGCAGAACGCCTGGTTCGCGACCTCGATCTCGCCGGCGGCGTTTTCGATCATCGCCGCGGCGGGCGACGATTCGGCGAGCGCGATGAGGCGCGCGGTGACGAGGTTCAGCGCCCGCTCGGTCTCGCGCTCGGTGCCGATGTCGGTGAGGAGCGCGATCACTCCCGCGGCCTTGCCCCGGTCGTCGAGCGCGGGCTGCAGCGCCACCTGCACCCAGCGACCCGCGACCTGGGCGTCGACGAAGGCCGTGGCGACCTTCCCCTCGGCCACGCGCGACAGGTTCTGCTGGAGGCGCTTGCGGTCGGCCTCGGGGAAGAGGAGCGTCATCGTGGTGCCGGCGAGGTTCTCCTCCCCGCGCCCCACGAGCTGCACGAACGCGGCGTTGGCGAACGAGATGTCGCCGCGCGAATCCGCGACCGCCACGGCGGCGCGAAGCGACTCGACGATACGCCGGAAGTCCGCCATCCCTAGGGAGTGGCGGCGAGCTTGCGGATCACGTCGAGCAAATGGCGCGACGCGGGATGCAGCGGCACGTTCGCGCCGCGCACCGCGGGCAGGATCTCGGAGGCGATGGTCTTGCCCAGCTCGACCCCGAACTGGTCGAAGGGGTTGATGCCCCATACCGTCGCCTGCGTGAAGACCTTGTGCTCATAGCAGGCGAGGAGCGCGCCCAGGTAGTACGGATCCAGGCGCGGCAGGACGACGGTCGTGCTGGGCCGGTTGCCGGGACATGCGCGGGCCGCGTCGCCCTTGTCCACGCCGTTCATCAACGCTTCCGATTGCGCGCAGGCGTTGGAAAGCAGGATCTCGTGGTGGATCGTGCGCGCGCCCATCGCCTGGGCCACGACGATGAATTCGCAGCTCATGGTGTCGGTGCCCTGGTGCAGCCATTGGTGGAACGCGTGCTGGCCCGGCGTCTCCGTGCCGCCCCACACCACGGGACACGTATGGAAGCCGACGGGCTCGCCTTCCTGCGTCACGCGCTTGCCCATGGATTCCATCTCGAGCTGCTGCAGGTACTGGGGAAGGTGCTCCAGGCGCGAGGCGTACGAGAGCACCGCTTCGCTCCCGAAGTCCAGGGCGTTGCGGTTCCAGACGGCGACAAGGCCCATCAGCGCGGGCACGTTGCGCTCCAGCGGATCGGAGCGGAATTGCAGGTCGACCGCGTGCGCGCCGGCAAGCATCTGGTCGAAGCGCGCCATCCCGATGGCGATGGCGATCGGCAATCCCACCGACGACCAGAGCGAGTAGCGCCCGCCCACCCAGTCGGCGAACGGGAAGACGTTGCACTTCGGAAGGCCCCACTGCGTCGCGGCGGGGATGTTCGCGGTGCAGGCGATGAAATGCTTCGCGAGCGCGGCCTCGCCGAGCGCGGAGGAGATCCATTCCTTCGCCGCGATGGCGTTCACCATCGTCTCCTGCGTGGTGAAAGTCTTCGAGGCGATCACCACGAGCGCCGTGGCGGGATCGAGGCCCTCGATGGCGTCGTCGAATTCGGCCGCGTCGATGTTGGTGACAAAGCGCACCTCGGGGCCGTCGGCCTCGTCGTGGAGCGCCTCGATGGCGAGCTGCGGGCCGAGCGACGAGCCGCCGATGCCCAGCGCCAGCACGTGGGTGAACGCGAGGCCCGTCGCGCCCTTCCACTGGCCCGCGCGCACCGCCTCCGCGAACACCCTCATGCGCTCGTGGTCGCGCTGCAGCTCCGGGCGCACGTCGGTCCCGTCCACCATCGCGTGCTCGTCGCCGCGCAGGGCCGTGTGCAGCGCCGCGCGCTTCTCGGTGACGTTCACCATCTCGCCGGAAAACATGCGGTCGATGGCCGCGGGCAGCCCACGCTCGCGCGCCAGCGTGGCGAGGAGGCCCACGATCCGGGGGGTGATCCGCTGCTTGGAGAAATCCGCCGCGAGCCCGGCGCAGCCGAAGGTGAGCGCCTCTCCACGCCCCGGATCCTCGCTCCACATGCGCGAAAGCGGAGTGGCCGCGAGCGCGTCGCGGTGCTCGAGGAGGGATCGCCAGGTTGCTGTGGAGGAAAAGGGGGGCATTCCGGAACGCCTCGTTTCGATCGATTCTATCCCAGCGCCAGCCCCGAAACGCCGAGCACCATGCCCACCGCGGCGAACGCGCGGCGCTTCGCGTCGCCCTCGCGCAAGAGGTGCGCGCCCATGAGCGCGGCGAAGAGGATCGAGACCTCGCGCGCGGGCGCGACCAGGCTCACGGGCGTGAACACCATCGCGGTGAGGACGAGGATGTACGAGAGCGGCGAGAGGATGCCTATCGCGATGGCCGCCATCCGCTGGTCGCGCCATGCGCGCGCAACCGCGCCCGGCGAACGCCGGTGGGTGAGCGGCACCAGCACCAGGCAGCGGAAGAAGTTGCACCCCCAGTCGTACACGAGCGGCGCGATGAGGAAGCGCGCCACGCTTTGCTTGTCCCAGAGCGTGTACACGGCGATCGTGCAGCCCGTGGCGAGCGCGAAGCCGATGGCGTGGCGCGCCCGGCTTTGCCGCCACGCGAGCGGATTGCCGGTGAGCGTGAGGGCGGAGGCCCCGACCAGCACCGCGCCCCCCAGGGCCACCGCGCTGGGACGCTCGCCGAAGGCCGCGATCGCCACCAGGATCGTGAGGAGCGGGCCGGTCGCGCGCGCGAGGGGGTAGACCACGGAGAGGTCGCCGCCGCTGCGGTAGGCTCGATCGAGCATCAGGAAATACACCGTGTGCACCATGCCGCTTCCCAGCATCAGCACGAGGTGAACGGGTGCGAAACGATACGGCGAGAGCCAGGCCACGGATGCGGCCACCGGCAGGTAGACCGCGAGCGACACCAGGTTGGTCGCCGTGATGAGCCCCGCGCCGCCTCCGCTCTTCTTGAGGAGGAAGTTCCAGCTCGCGTGGATGAAGGCTGAGAGGAGGACGAGGCCGAGCGCGACGCCCGTCACGGCTTCATGAGCCGCAGGAGGTCCAGGTATTGCGAGTCCTCGGGCAGCACGGCGCCAAGGCGCAGCAGCCCGTCGATCATCACCATGCCCGCGTCCATCGCGAATTCGCCGGCGAGAAGCGCCTGCAGCACTTCCTCGACCGGCATGCAGCGGATCTCGGAGACCTCGCCGTCCTGGTTGGCGGGCCGGAAATCCTCCGGCAACCAGAGGTCGTGCACGAAGATCACCTCGCGATGCAGCCCTTCGGGGACCGAATACTCGGTGCGCACGGCGCCCAGGCAATTCACGCCCGCGAGGAGCGCCGGCGCGATGCCCGCTTCCTCCCAGGCTTCCTTGCGCAGCGTCTCGTCGACCGAGAGGCCCGCGGCGATGCGCCCGCCCACGAGCGTGTCGAGCTTGCCGGGATCGATGTCCTTGTTGGGGCTGCGCCGCGAAATCCAGGCGTGCGCGAGGCCGTTCCTGCGCGTGAATCCGTTCAGGTGGGCCGCGTACGCGGTGAGCCCGAAGCGGCGCGAGGCGCAGCGCTCGACGCGGAAGAGCTCCGGCTCGCCGTAGCGCGGCGCCACGCTCACCTTCTCGTCGCGCCAGCCGCGCAGCAATCCGTCACGCGCCAATTCGCGCGCTACCTCCTCGAGGGCGGCGCTGCGTCCCTGCGGCGTATCGGGCTGGACGGCCAGGCGCACATAGGCCGACGAGATTTCGAAGACATGGGGCCAGCGGCGCAGCGGGTCGGCGAACGAGGGGCGCAACCATCCGACAACATGCTCCCTCACGTAGAAGGGCAGGACCGGCAGCTCGCTGCCGGATCGCGCAGCGTGGGTGCAGGACGCCCGGGCGAAGGCCAGGAGGTCGGCATAGAGGCGCGGTCTCATGGACCGCAAAGTATAATCCGCCTCTCCCCCCGGTCCCCGGTCATGAAAGTCCTCGTCCTCGGTGCCGGCGTCATCGGCACCACCACCGCCTGGTACCTCACGCAGCAAGGCCACGAAGTGACGGTCGTCGATCGCCGCGAAGGGGCCGGGCTCGAGACCTCCTATGCCAACGGGGGCCAGATCTCCGTCTGCCACGCGGAACCCTGGGCCAATCCGGGCGCACCCCTCAAGATCCTGCAATGGCTCACGCAGGACGACGCTCCGCTCCTCTTCCGGCTGCGCATGGATCCGCATCAATGGTCGTGGGGCCTGAGATTCCTCGTGGAATGCCTGCCCTCTCGCACGCGGGCCAACATCGGCGAGATCGTGAAGCTCTCGCTCTACAGCCGGGCCTGCCTCCAGGCGCTGCGTGCAGAGACCGCGCTCGCCTACGACGAGCTGGAGCTGGGCATCCTGCACTACTACACCGACCGCGCCGAGTTCGACCGTGCGGTGGCCGCTGCCTCGATCATGCGCAAGTACGGACTCGACCGCGAGGTGGAGACCGTGGACCAGGCCGTGAGGATCGAGCCGGCCCTCGAGGCCTCCCGCGACAGGATCGTGGGCGCGACATACACGTCGTCGGACGAGTCGGGCGATGCCTACCTCTTCACCACGCGCCTCGCGGAAATGGCCGAGGCGAACGGCTGCCGGTTCGAATACGGGCGCACGATCGGGGCTTTGAAGGCGAGCGGCGCGCGCATCGAGGCCGTGATGGTGAACGGCGCCCCGATGACGGCCGATGCATACCTGGTCGCCCTGGGTAGCCATTCGCCGCTCCTCACCGGGCCGGTCGGAGTGCACCTCCCGGTCTATCCGGCGAAGGGCTATTCGGCCACGGTGCCGATTCGAGACGCCTCCAAGGCGCCGCGGGTGAGCCTCACGGACGACGGTGCCAAGATCGTGATCACGCGCCTGGGCGATCGCCTGCGAATCGCGGGGACCGCGGAGCTCTCGGGCTATTCGACCGACCTCAACACGGTACGCTGCGAGGCGCTCACGAAGCGTGCCGCCGAGATGTTCCCGGATGCGGGCCATTACGACCGGGCGACCTACTGGACGGGACTGCGTCCTTCGACGCCCTCCAACGTGCCGCTGATCGGGCGCACGAAGTATCGCAACCTCTACCTCAACACGGGCCATGGCACGCTCGGCTGGACCATGGCGGCCGGCTCGGGGCGCGCGCTCGCCGATATCGTCTCGGGCCGCAAGCCGGACGTCGATTTCGGGTTCGTGGGCATGGCGGGCTGAATCCCGCGTACGCATGGATCGACGCGCCTTCGTGAAGTCCGTGTCCGCGTCGGCGCTGGCGAGCGCCCTCCCGGTGCGCCTGCACGGCGCGCAGCCCAGGGCGAGCGCGGCCGAACATTCCAGCGTCCTTTCGAGGGCGCGGATCTTCATCGATTGGTCGGCCGCCTCGGGAAGCGGTTGCGTGCCCAACCGCAACGATCCCCGCGAGCCCACCCGCAACCGGATCGCGTTCCCGACCGGCCCCATCGTGAACGAGTCCGGCGCGCCGGCTCCGGTGCACACCCCCTACTACGGGAAAGTCGCCGATCCGTCCGGCACGTCCCATGGCGCGACGCGAATCGTCACGACCGCGCACCAGACCTTTTTCTTCTACCGGACCGAAACGTGTCCGGCCATGCCCGCCGGCGCCTACGGCCTTCGTTTTCGCCTGCGCGCGAGTCCGGGGACCGGGCCCCATGCGTTCGAATTCGGCCTGTCGACCCAGTATGTGAAAGGGCATGCGTCGGACCTCGATTGGGCGAGCCCGCACGACGAAGCCGCCACCACGTTCTCGGTCGAGTTCCAGTACGAAGGCGAGGGCGACATCGCCATCCGGTTCGCGGGTCCCGCCGATTGCCTGATCGACCGGATCCAACTCTATCCGGGCGGATTGAAGGCCATCGCGGCGTGGCGCGAGGAGGCGATCGTCGGCGCCCGCACCGCGTTCGCCTTTCCGGGAAGCTTCGCCCACAATGCCCGCGGCAACTGGATCATCGCGGCGGGCTCGGCCGGCGCCTGGATCTACGAGCCCGGCCTGGAGGCGAGGAGCTACGAGGCGATTACGGTCATGCACGTGGGCTCGCTGGATGCGCTGCCGCGGCAGTCGCTCGCGACCGCGCTCTCGGTGCCCGCGGACGCGGAGCTCGGCACGAAGCGGGACGCGACGATCTTTCTCGGATGGGAGGCAACGGTGCCCGACTACGCCGGCGAGCTGCGCATGCGTCCGGCGAAATCGTTCCGCTCGCATACGGGAATCAACTTGCTCGGCGCCGGTATCCACATCCAGGGCCAGGTGCTCGACGCGTCCGGCGCACGCATGTATTTCTGGGAGATCCCGGTGTATTCCGAGCGGAGCGCCTTCCAGCCGATGCGCGTGAATCGCTGGTTGGTCGGCAGCGGCGCGAATACGGCGCGCGCCTGGCAACCGCAGGCCGAAGCCCCCGGCGAGCACGTGTGCACGCTCGTCTGGGACTCGGCGCTCAGCCAGGAAGACTGGGAGGAAGCATGCGCCGGCGTGAGGGAGGCCTTCGCCGATCGGGGCCTGGCGAAGGTCCCTGAGTTCCATCTCTTCTCGGGGGACTCCAACGCGACGCGCGCGACGGGCGACTGGACGCAGCTCGTGACCTCGGCGGGCTATTTCGCGCCGGCGCGCGACCTGTGGGCATCCAACACGTCGGTGGGCGGCCAGCGGACATCGAGCCTGGAGGGACCGGCCGGGCGTTGGGCCGTGACCGATTCTCCCATCCTCCTCGCGTCCGCGAAGGGCGCTCGCGCGACGCTCTACCACTACTTGATGGGAACCAACGACTGGCAGGATCTCGCCACGCACGGCGTCGAGGCGTACGTTCGCCGGGTGCAGGCGATCCTCTCTTCATCGCTCGCGCTTCACCCCGGCATCTCCGTGATGTACCACACGATCCTGCCGCGTGGCGACGAGCAGTCGCTCAGCGCCGGGTTCGAGCCCCATCGCCGGGACGCGAACGCGCGGATGCGTGCCTGGATCGCAGCCCAGGATTCACGCCGTGTGCGATTGTGCGATTTTGGCGACAATCCCACGATCGGCGACGCTGCCCGGACCGCGGAATACATGATCCACGACGCCATTCATCTCAATCGCGCGGGCGACCGCGAGGCCGCCGCGATCTGCGCGGCGGCAGTGCGTGCCTGGCGTTTCGACAACGCGCTTCAAACCAGGACGGGAAACACGTGACGGTCAACCTCGAGGACATCAGGGCCGCGGCCACGCTGATTCGCGGCCAGGTGGTGGAAACGCCGTTCCTCGAGTCGAGGACGCTCTCGGAGGTCACGGGCGCGACGGTGTTCCTCAAGTTCGAGAACCACCAGTTCACGGCGTCGTTCAAGGAGCGCGGGGCGCTCAACAAGCTCACCTCGCTCGACGCCGCGCAGCGCAAGCAGGGCGTCATCGCCTGCTCGGCCGGCAATCACGCGCAGGGCGTGGCCTACCACGCCTCGCGGCTCGCGATTCCCGCGGTGATCGTGATGCCGCGCTACACGCCTTTCGTGAAGGTGGAGCACACCCAGCGCTTCGGCGCGGAAGTGATCCTCGAGGGCGAGAATTTCGACGCGGCGAAGGAATTCGCGCTCGCCGCGGGCGTAGAGCGCGGCCTCACGATGGTGCACCCCTACAACGACGAGAAGGTCATCGCGGGGCAGGGCACCTGCGGCCTCGAGATGCTTACTGCGCAACCGGAGCTGGAGGCACTCGTGGTGGCGATCGGAGGCGGCGGGCTCATCTCCGGCATCTGCATCGCGGCCAAGGCGTTGAAGCCCTCCATCGACGTGTACGGCGTGGAGATGGTGCGTTTCCCCGCGATGTACCACGCGATGAAGGGCACGACGCCGACGTTCGCCGCATCCACCATCGCCGAGGGCATCGCCGTGAAGGAGCCCGGAACCCTCACGCGCCCGGTGATCGAGAAGAACGTGCGCGAGATCTTCCTCGTGGACGAGGGCGACATCGAGGAATCGATCGTGATGCTGCTCGAGATCGAGAAGACCATGGTCGAGGGCGCGGGCGCCGCGCCGCTCGCCGCCGTGCTTCGCAACCGCGAGCGCTTCGCCGGCAGGAAGGTGGGGCTGGTGCTGGGCGGGGGCAACATCGATCCGCTCATGCTCGCCGGCATCATCGAGCGCGGCATGGTGCGCTCCGGGCGCCTCGCGCGCGTGATAGTCGAGGTGCGCGACCTGCCGGGCTCGCTCGCGCGCGTCACGGCTTGCCTCGCCGAGCAGAACGCCAACATCGACCAGGTGCACCATCAGCGCACCTTCACCTCGCTCGCCGTGCAGAACGCGGAGCTGGACCTGGTCCTCAAGACCCGCAATCGCGAGCACGTGGGCCAGATCGTGGCCGCGTTGCAAGCCTGCGGCTTCAAGGCCCGCGCCCACTCCGTGGACGCGGCTGAATCCGGATACCCGGGAAAGGACGTCCAATGACCATCCAGCGCCACAACGTGGGCAAGCGGCTCTCCGAGATCGTCGTGCATGGCAGCACGGTGTACCTCGCGGGCGAGGTTCCCGACGACACCAGCAAGGACATCACCGGCCAGACCGAGGAAGTGCTCGCGAAGATCGACAAGCTCCTGCGCCAGGTGGGAAGCGACAAGACGAAGATCCTTTCGGCGCAGATCTTCCTTCCCGACATGGCCGATTTCGCGGGGATGAACGTGGCATGGGAGAAATGGGTCGTGCCGGGCCAGACACCGGCGCGCGCCACCATCGAGGCGGGGCTCGCGAACCCCGCGTACAAGGTCGAGATCATGTGCGTCGCGGCACTCTGAAGGAGGAACGATGAGATTCGCCCACCTCGCGGCCGCCACCGTGGCCGCGGCCGCAACGATCGCCGCCACCGCGGCGCTCGCGCAGGGCCCCGATGTCCCCCTGATCCCCCGTGCATCCATCTTCGGTAACCCGACGAAGGCGCAGGGCCTCATCAGCCCCGATGGAAAATGGATTTCCTGGCTCGCGCCGCGCGACGGCGTCCTGAACATCTGGGTCGCCCCGGCGAACGATCTTTCGAAGGCGCGGCCGCTCACCAGCGAGAAGGTGCGGCCCATCCGCCAGCATTTCTGGGCGTACAACAGCAAGCTGATCGTCTTCATCAACGATCGTGGCGGGGACGAGAACTACCTGCTCTACGGCGTCGATCCGAGGGGCGGCGAGGCGAGGAGCTTCACGCCGTTCGAGAACACCGCCGTGCATTTCGTGGGCGGGAGCCTGCGCCATCGCGACGAGATCCTGGTCGGCCTGAACAACCGCGATCGCCAATGGCACGACATCTACCGCCTGAACCTCGTGAGCGGAGCCCTCAAGCTCGTGTACGAGAACCACGAGTTCGGCGGCTTTGTCGCCGACGATGAACTGCGCCTTCGTTTCGCGCAGCGCGAAATGCCGGGCGGCGCCTCCGAGCTGCTGCGCTTCGACGCTGGCAAGACCTCCCCGTTCGCCGAGATCCCCGCCCAGGATTCGATCACCACGGGCACGCTCGGCATGACCGCCGACGGCAAGACGCTCTACTGGACCGACAGCCGTGGGCGCGACAAGGCCGCGCTGGTCGCCCAGGATGCGGATTCGGGTGTCACGCACGTGCTGGGCGAGAGCGACAAGGCAGACGTCGCGGCCCTCATGCAGAACCCGGTGACCCTGAAGGCCGAGGCCTATTCGGTGGACTACCTCAAGAACGAGTGGTTCCCCGTAGGCGATGCCGTGAAGGCCGACATCGCGGCGCTGAACCGGCTGGTGAAGGGCCAGTGGAACGTGGTGAGCCGCGACGACGCGGACACGCGCTGGGTGATCCAGGCCGACGAGGTGACCCGGCCCATCACCTTCTATCTCTACGAGCGCAAGGCGAAGAAGCTCGACAAGCTCTTCGTGACGCGCCCGGACCTCGACGGCAAGGCGCTCGCGCCCATGTACGGCGTGGAGATCAAGGCGCGCGACGGCCTCACGCTGCCCGCGTTCCTCACGCTCCCGGTGGGCACCTCCGATGGCATGCGCCCGAAGAAGCCGTTGCCGATGGTGCTGAACGTCCACGGCGGCCCCTGGTACCAGGACAAGTTCGGCTACAACTCCGAGGCGCAGTGGATGGCCAACCGCGGCTACGCGGTGTTGCAGGTGAACTACCGCGGCTCGACCGGCATGGGCAAGGCCTTCGTCGAGGCGGCCAACCACCAGTTCGCCGGCAAGATGCACGAGGACCTCATCGATGCCGTGAAGTGGGCGGTGGACCACGGCATCACCACCTCCGACAAGGTCGCGATCTACGGCGGCTCCTACGGCGGGTACGCCACCCTGGTCGGCATGACCTTCACGCCCACCACGTTCGCGTGCGGCGTGGACATCGTCGGCCCGTCGAACCTGGTGACCCTCATCCAGAGCTTTCCCGACTACTGGAAACCCTTCATGGAGGGCAGCTGGTACCGCCGGGTCGGCAACCCCGAGAAGGCCGAGGACCGCGAGCGGCTGCTGGCCGCCTCGCCCATCACCCGCATGGACAAGATCCAGCGCCCGCTCCTCATCGCCCAGGGCGCCAACGACCCGCGCGTGACCCGCAAGGAGTCCGACACGATCGTCCACGACATGGTCGAGAAGAAGATCCCGGTGACCTACGTGGTGTACGACGACGAGGGGCACGGCTTCGCGCGGCCGGAGAACCGGATTTCCTTCTACGCGATCTCCGAGGCATTCCTCTCCAAGTGCCTGGGCGGGCGTGCCGAGCCGATGACGAGCTTTCCCGGCGCGCACATCGAGGTGCCCGAGGGAGCGGCCGCGGTTCCCGGCCTCACGCAGGCGATCGGCATGCGATAAGCTGGGCGCGTGTCCCGCGCCCAGACCCTCGTCCTCGCGCTCCTCGTCCTGCACGTCCTGCTCGGCTCGCTCTCGCTCGTCATCGGGCGGGGCGAGCACAAGTCGGCGGCGTTGCGCTGGTGGGGGGGCGGGCTCCTCGTGTATGCGCTGGGCCTCGTCGTGACGCTGGGCGCCATCGTCGGCGCCCGCAGCATCGCGCTCACCGTCGGCAACGGCCTCATCACGGCCGCCCCGGTGCTCTGCGCCATCGGCGTTCTCACCCACACACGCATCCGCCTGCACTTCGGATGGATCGCGGCGGGCGTCGCGGCGACGATCGTGGCGCTCGGCTGGAACAACTTCTCCTTCGCGCCCCACCCGATGGTGAACCTCGCGGCGCCCTCGATCATCGCGGTGGTGATGTTCCTGCTGGCCGCGTTCGTGATCCTGCGCGAGGGGCCGCGCGAGTCGGCCATGGCGAACCAGTTCCTGGCCGCCATCATGGTGCTCGCGGTGGCGACCTGGGTCATGCGCATCGCCACGATGTACACGGCGATGCAGGCGAGCGAGGACCTCGCCCGCATCGACGCCATCGTCTCGTTCTTCGCCATCGGCCAGATGGTCACCGGCGTGGGTGCGACGCTCGCGCTCTTCTGGATCGACGTACGCATCATGCAGGCGGAGCTCTCGCGCATCGCGCATACGGATGCGCTCACGGGGCTGCCGAACCGGCGCGCGATCCTGCAACGCTTCCAGGAAGAGGTGGCGCGCACGACGCGCCACAAGGACAAGTTCGCCATCGCCCTCCTGGACCTCGACCATTTCAAGCGCGTGAACGACGCGCGCGGACACGCCGTCGGCGACGAGATCCTCAAGGCCGCGGCGGACGCATTCTCCGCGGCCAAGCGCGACGAGGACATCCTCGCGCGGATCGGGGGCGAGGAGTTCCTGGTGGTCCTCGCATCCTGCCGCACCCTCGAGGGCGCGGTGCACGCCGCCGAGCGGATGCGCGAGGCGCTCTCGCGGGTGGAGCTTCGGGCCGGCGGCGAAATCCTGCGCATGACCGCCAGCGGCGGCGTGGCCCTGTATCCTGATGAGGGGGCCGGCTGGGACTCGTTGTTCACGGCGGCCGACCGGCGGCTCTACGCGGCGAAGGGCGCCGGGCGCAACCTCGTCGTCGCTTCGGAGTAGGAACCCATGGATCGAATTCTTGCTGCGCTCGTGAGCGCGGCGCTCGCGGTGGGGCTTGCCCTTCCGGCGGCGGCGCAGGACGCGGAGCGCGAAGTGTCGCGCCACGTCGAGGCGCTGCGCGCCATGCAGCCGGACCCGGCGCGCAGCGACGAGTACAACCGCGAGATGGACGACGCGTGGAAGGATTTCGACGCGCACCGTGTGCGTGCGCTTCCGATCCTGCGCAGTACGCTGATCGCCGAGGCCAAGCGCGCGGAACCCAGCCAGATGGTGCTGCTCGACGTCGGCTACTACCTCTACACGCACGGCGCGGCGATCGACAAGGATGCCGCGCTCGCCGCGCTCCTCGCGGTGGACACGCGCGCCCCGATGGTTCGCCACAACCAGCAGCAGCTCTTCTACTTCACGCTGTCGGTGGCGAGCGACCGCGTCCCGCGCGTGCTGGATTTCATCGACCGCGCCTTCCTCGAGACCGACGTGCAGGTGGTGATCCCGCCCAACGGGCTCACGCTGGACTCGGTGCTCGCGTCCGTCTTCCTGTACGGCGTATATGGCGAGGGCGCCGAGGCGCACCTCTGGCCGATCCTGAAGGACCCGAAGTGGGAGCGGCGCGCCCTCGAGGTGCTGATCTGGATCGGCACGCCCGCCAGCAACAACGCGGTGCGCGATGCGATCTACCAGTACCGCGACTACGAGACCTTCGCGCGCGCCACCGCTTTCCTCATGCAGGACGGCGGCCCCGGCGGCCGCGACCTCATGCTCTCGATCGACCCGCAGAAGCTCGATCCCCAGGCCGCGCAGTTCTACGGCGTGAGCCGGCCCCGCATCGAGTCGAGCAACTATGCCTGGTACAAGGGCCTCTTCGAGCGCTCGCCCGGCCCCGACCGGATCCCCGATGCGGAGCTGCGCAAGCAGCTCGCGGCGATGCCGGCGCATTCGCGCCCCGACCAGCCGCTCGCGCCCAAGGCGATCTTCGCCTCCGGCCTGCCGCACGAAGACCTCGCGAAGCTCCTCCTTGCGGCGCGCCACGCCATGTTCGAGCGCGTGAGCGACGAGGCGCTGGGCGACGTGAAGACCACCAACATGCTGCTGAACGGGCTGCGTTACCGATGAATATCCTCATCACCGGCGGCGGCGGCTTCCTCGGCTCGCGCCTTGCGCGGGCACTCCGGGCGCGCGACGCCTCGGCGCGAATCACGCTCCTGGACGTGGCGTTCCCGCCGGGCCTCGAGCGCGACTTCACGTGCGTCACCGGGGACCTCGCCACGCGCGCCACCATCGACAAGGCGCTCGGCACCGACACGGGCTCCATCTTCCACCTGGCCGCCGTGGTGAGCGGGGGCGCCGAGGCCGACTTCGACCTGGGCTACCGCGTCAACATGGATGGCACGCACGCGCTCCTCGAAGCCGCACGGGGCCTCGGGAAGCCGCCGCGGATCGTGTACGCGAGCTCGGTCGCGGCCTTCGGCGGCGTGCTGCCCGACGTGCTCGACGATTCCACGACGCCCGCGCCGCAGACCTCCTACGGCACGCAGAAGGTGATCGGCGAATACCTCGTGGCCGACTACACGCGGAAGGGCTTCATCGACGGGCGCTCGCTGCGGCTGCCCACGATCGTCGTGCGTCCCGGCAAGCCCAACCTCGCGGCCTCGTCGTTCGCGAGCGGCATCATCCGCGAGCCGGTCGCGGGCGTCGAGTGCGCCTGCCCGGTGCCCGATTCGACGGGCGTCTGGATCCTCTCGCCGCGGCGCGCCGTGGAGGCGTTCGTCCATGCACACGACCTGCCCGGAAGCCGCTGGCCCACGACGCGGGTCGTGAACCTTCCGGGCATCACGCTCACGGTGCGCGAAATGCTCGACGCCATGGGGCGAGTGGCCGGAAGCGAAGCCGTCTCGCGCGTGAAGTTCGTCCCCGATGCGCGCATCCAGGGCATCGTGAAGACCTGGCCGGTGCGCTTCGCTACCTCCCGTGCGCTCGCCATGGGCTTCAAGGCCGATGCGGATTTCGAATCGATCGTGCGCGACCATCTCGAGAGCGAGGTAGCCGCCTGATTTCCTTCGTCGTGCCCGCGTACAACGAGGAGAAGTACCTCGCGGCCACGCTCGCGTCGATCCACGCCGCCGCCCACGCGGCGGGCGAGCCTTACGAGGTCGTGGTGGCCAACGATTCGTCCACCGATGCGACATCCGCCATCGCCCGGGAAGGCGGCGCCCGCGTGATCGATGTGCAGAAGCGCCAGATCGCGGGCACCCGCAATGCGGGAGCCCGCGCGGCCACCGGCGAGATGCTCGTCTTCGTCGACGCCGACACGCACGTGGGTGCGGCGCTCGTGAAGGAGGCGCTCGCGGCGATGCGCTCGGGCGCGGTGGGCGGCGGCGCCCGCGTGAGCTTCCACCAGGCCGTGCCCACGTGGGTCCGCGTTTTCATGAAGCTCTTCACACCGCTTTATTTCGGCCTCGGTCGATGGGCCGCCGGGTGCTTCGTCTTCTGCACGCGAGCCGCCTTCGAGGCCTCGGGCGGTTTCGACGAAAGCACGTACGCGGGCGAGGAGATCCACTTCAGCCGTGCGCTGAAGCGTTTGGGTCGCTTCGTGATCGTGCGCGAATGGGTCGCGACATCGCCCCGCAAGGTCGAGAACCGCACGTTCTGGGAGATGATGCGCATCAACTTCCACGTGATGCGCAAGGCCGGCTTCGAGGGACGCATCAAGCGCCGCGAGGACGCGGGCTTCTGGTACGAGGACCGGCGCTAGCCCACGCGCTTGCGCGTATCCGCCCCCATGGGCGAGCACACCGACTGCTCCATGCGCTCTCCATTGATCCGGATGGGATTGGAGAGCACGCGCAAATTCCCGCGCGCGGGATGCGCGATGGTGTTCACCATCTTCGTCGTGGCGAGGAACGGGTTCTCGAGCGCCTGCTCCATGTCGTAGACCGGCGCAACCGGAAGCACGCCCGCGAGCTGCCGCATCCAGTGCGCGGTCGGATGCTCGCGGAATTCGGTGTCGAGCGTTTCGGTGAGCGCCGTGCGATTGGCCTGGCGGGCGGCCTGGTTCGCGAAGCGCGGGTCGGCGAGCATGTCGGGGCGGCCCAGCGTCGCCACCAGCGCTTCCCAGAACTTGTCGGTCATGCACATCACGAAGATCCAGCCGTCCTGCGTCGGGAACGTCTGTACCGGAGCCACCGAAAAGTGGGCGCTGCGGTGTTGGCGCACCGAGAGGTGCTTCTCGTTCAGGTACCAGCTGGCCGTGTAGCCCAGCTGGTGCAGGGCGCAGTCGAAGAGCGAGGTGTCCACGTCGCAACCACGCCCGGTCGCGCGTGCCGAGAGGATCGCCGAGAGCAGGCCGACCATCGCCGTGAGGCCCGTCACGTGGTCGATGATGGAGGGCGCACCGATGCGCGCGGGCGGGCCTTCCGGCTCGCCGGTGAGGTGCATGAGGCCCGCCTCGGCCTGCATGAGGTAGTCGTAGCCGGGCCAGGAGGCGCGCTCGTTGTCGCGGCCGTACGCCGAGATGTGCAGGCAGACGAGCGAGGGCTTCACCTGCGAAAGCGTGGCGTAGTCGAGGCCCATCTTCGCCGAGAGGTCGCCGCGCAGGTTGTTCACGACCGCGTCCGCATCCTTCGCGAGGCGTTGCATCGCCGCGCGCCCCTCGGGCGATTTCAGGTCCAGCGCCACGCTCTCCTTGTTCAGGTTCCAGGCCTGGAAGTATTCGCTGTCGCCCTCGCCCAGCAGGTAGGGCCCGGTCTTGCGCGCGGGGTCGCCGCCGATCGTGGCGTTCTCGATCTTGATCACCTCGGCGCCGAGGTCCGCGAGGAACATCGTGCCGTAGGGGGCGGCGCCGAACTGCTCGACGGAGACGATGCGCACGCCGGAAAGCGGTTTCATAAAGGATTCCTCGACTGGGCGCCGCGACGGCGAGGCGCTAGCGCTTGGTGGGGCGCCCGCGCATCGGATAGGCGGGATCGTTGTAGCCGGGCGTGGACGGGTGGCCGGGCTTCACCAGCGAATCGACCAGCGCCTCGTCGTCGGCATCGAGGCGCGGCCCGGGCGCGGCGAGGTAGTCGTTCCACTGCTCGAGCGTGCGCGGGCCGGCGATCACGCTCGTGACGATCGGGTTGGCAAGCACCCAGTTGAACGCGAAATGGCCGGGCGAGACATTCTTCTTCGCCGCGTGCGCCTTCAGCTTCTGCGCGATCGCGAGCGACTCCTCGCGGAATTCGGTTTCGAGGATGCGCTTGTCGTTACGCCCCGCGCGCGAGGCCGGGTCGGGTTTCGCGCCGGGCGCGTACTTGGCGGTGAGCACGCCGCGCGCGAGCGGGCTGTAGGGCACCACGCCGATGCCGTAGTGCGCGCACGCGGGCAGGATGTCGTTCTCCGGCTGGCGGTTCATCGCGTTGTAGTACGGCTGGCAGGCGACCGGCTTCGGCAATCCCAGCATCGTGCAGACGCGCATCACCTCGGCGATGCGCCAGCCGCGAAAATTCGAGACGCCGTAGTGGCGGATCTTGCCGGCGCGCACGAGGTCGGCGAGCGCCACCATCGTCTCCTCGAGGGGCGTGGCCTCGACATCGCGGTGCAGGTAGTAGAGGTCGACATAGTCGGTGCCCAGGCGCGCGAGGCTCTCGTCGATAGCCCGCATGATCCACTTGCGGCCGGTGCCGCGGCGGTTGGGGTCGTCCTTGCCGTCGGGGCCGGGCATGGGGTTCGCGACCTTGGTCGCGAGCACCCAGCGGTCGCGATCGGGCGCGATGAGCTTGCCGGTGATGCGCTCGCTCTCGCCCTTCGTGTACACGTCGGCGGTATCGATGAAGTTCACGCCGGCCTCGCGGGCGGACGCCACGATCCGCCCGGACTCCGCCGCGTCGGTGCGGTCGCCGAACATCATCGTGCCCAGGCAGATCGGCGAGACGTTGAGGCCGCTGTCGCCGAGAGACTTAAATTCCATGGAAGGCCTCGATAAGGTGCAGCCCCGAACGGATGCCGGCGAGGTAGAGCGAGACCTTCGTCGATTCGTTGGGCGCGTGGTTGTTTTCGTCGTACGGGGCGAGGGGGACCACGATCGAAGGCAGTCCCAGCAGCCGGGTGAAGACGAAATCGGGGGTGGTGCCTCCGAGCGAGGGCACCACCAGCACATTCTTTCCGAAGCCCTTCTCGACCGCCGCCTTCACGATCGGGACCATGGGATGGTCGAGGGCGGTGCGCGATGCGGGCGTCGCCTTGAGGCTGCGGATCTCGATCCCGTGGTAGCCGCGGTCGCGCGCGAACTTGCGGATCGCCTCGAGCACCGCGTCCGGATCCTGGCCGCCCACGAGGCGCACGTCGGCCTTGGCGAGCGCTTCCTTGAAGATGATGGTCTTCTGCCCCGCACCGGTGTAGCCCGAGGAGAAGCCGGAGACGTTGAACGCGGGCCTCAGCATGAGGCGCTCATGGAAGAGCGCGTCGTCGTCGCCGGTAATGGGCTCGACGCCCACGCTGTCGCGAAACCCCGCGTGGTCCACCGAGAGCTCGCGCACCGCGGCCAGGTCCGCGGGCGCCACGTTCACGTCCGCGTATCCCGCGCCCGGAACCGTGAGGCGTCCTTCGCGATCGACCATCTCGGCCAGCAGGTGGATGAGGTCCAGTGTCGGATTGGGAGCCACGCCGCCGAAATTGCCCGAGTGGAGGTTTCGCCGGGCTCCCTTCGCGACGAATTCCAGGCCGAGGTTGCCGCGCACGCCCATCAGCAACACGGGCTGGTCGTTGGGGAACATCGGCCCGTCGGAGTACACGCAGATGTCGGCCTTCAACCGCGCGCGATTGGCCTCGATGAACTTCGGCAGGGGCACGCTGCCGGTCTCCTCGTCGCCCTCGAGGATCACCTTCACCCGGATCGGAAGCTCCCCGTGGAGCTCTCGCCACAGCGCGATCGCGCTCAGCATCGCGAGGTGCTGGCCCTTGTTGTCGCCCGTGCCGCGGCCCCAGACGCGATCGCCGTCGACGACGGGCTCGAAGGGGCGCGTGCGCCAGCCCTCCTGCTTCTCATCGGCGGGATAGACGTCGTAGTGCCCGTAGAGGAGCCACGTGAATTTCGCGTTCGCGGGCCCGGCCTCGGCATAGATGATGGGATGGCTCGTGGTCGGATGCACTTCGGCGGCGAAACCCCAGCCCGCGAGGCGCTGCTCGAGGAATCCGACCTGGTCCGCGATTCCCTCCCCGGTGAGGCTCACGGAGGCGATGCGCACGGATTCGAGCAGCGTTCGGACGAGCGCGTCGGCGCGCTCGCGCACGGCGGATTCGATCATGGGATGTGTCCCGCGGGAAGTCTCCCCGGCATTTTACGCCGGCCACGGCATCCGCATTTCCCCGCAAGTTGATAGGATCGGCCCTCCAGGGGAATGAAGGGACAACTCGCCATGAGAATCACGCCGCTCGCCCGTGCGCTCGCCATCGCCGTACTGCTGCCCACGATCGCGCTCGCGCAATCGCCCTACTTTCCCGGCAAGGAGTGGGCGCACAAGGACCCGGGCGAATCGGGCTTCGATGCCGGCAGGCTGAAGGCCGCGATCGAGCTCGCCGTCTCGCACGAAAGCCGCAGACCCCGCGACATGGCCGAGGACCAGCGCGCGAGCTTCGGGAAGAACGAGCCCCAGGCCGAAATCGTGGGGCCGATGAAGCCACGCGGCGACATGACCGGCATTGTCGTGCACCACGGCTACATCGTCGCCGAGTGGGGAGATCCCGCGCGCGTTGACATGGCGCACAGCGTGAGCAAGAGCTTCCTCTCGTCGGTGATCGGTGTGGCTTTCGACCGCGGCATGATCCGCCGCATCGAGGATCCCGTGGCGCCGTACGTGCCGCCCGTGCAGCCTTTTCCGAAAGGGGAATTGATCGATGTATTCCCCACCGCGCGCGACAAGACGATCACCTGGGACGACATGCTGCGCCAGACGAGCGACTGGGAGGGCACGCTGTGGGACAAGCCCGACTGGGTGGATCGCCCCGGCCCCGACGTCGAGAAGAACCGCACGCGGGAACGCTCGAAGCCCGGCACGGCCTGGAAGTACAACGACACGCGCGTGAACGCGCTCGCGCTTGCGGCGCTCAACGTGTGGCGCCGGCCGCTGCCCCAGGTGCTGAAGGAGGCGATCATGGACCCGATCGGCGCCTCGGACACGTGGCGCTGGTTCGGCTACGAGAATTCGTACGTCGTGATCGATGGCGAGGTGATGCAGTCGGTGAGCGGCGGCGGCCACTACGGCGGCGGCATGTACATCGATGCCTACGACATGGCGCGCTTCGGCCTCCTCACGCTGCACGAAGGGCGATGGAAGAGCCGCCAGCTCCTCTCGAAGCGCTGGGTCGCGATGGCGCGCACGCCCACCGGGCCCAACCGCCAGTATGGCTTCATGAACTGGTTCCTCAACGCGGACCGGACGTTGCTTCCGAGCAATGCCGCGAATGTCTTCGTGCACATCGGCAACGGCAACAACATGATCATGGTCGAGCCGGACCACGACCTCGTGGTCGTGCTGAGGTGGATCGACACGAACAACTCCGCCGACAGGTGCTGAAGGCGATGGTCGACGCGTTGAAGAACTAGCCGCGGGGCGCGGCTGTCCTACCGCGATCATTTTCGATCGGGGCGGGGCATGCGATTCGAAGGAAAGGTGGTCATCGTCACGGGCGCGGGGTCGGGCATCGGCGAGGCGACGGCGCGCCGTTTCTCGGAAGAAGGCGCCGCGGTGGTGCTCGTGGGCGACCACCGCAAGAAGGTCGAAACCGTGGCGGGCAGCCTTCCGAAAGAGCGCACCCGCGTGCACAAGGCCGACGTGTCGAAGTACCGCGAGGTGGAGGCGGCGGTCGAATCCACGGTGAAGCACTTCGGCGCCCTGCACGTGATCGTGAACAACGCCGGCATCTTCAAGGGCAGCACGGTCACGAAAACCAAGCCGTCCGAATGGCAGCAGGTCATGGATACGAATGCCGGCGGCGTCTTCAACGGCTCGCGCGCCGCGCTGCCACACCTCGTGCGCAGCAAGGGATGCATCGTGAACACCGCGTCCGTCTCGGGCCTTGGCGCCGATTGGCAGATGAGCGCCTACAACGCTTCCAAGGGGGCGATCGTGAACCTCACGCGCGCGATGGCGCTCGACTACGGCCGCAAGGGCGTGCGCGTGAATGCCGTGTGCCCGAGCTTCACGCTGACCGGGATGACCGAGGACATGGCCAAGGACAAGAAGCTCGTGGCGAAATTCATGGAGCGCATGCCCATGGGCCGCATCATCATGCCGGCGGACGTGGCCGCCGTGATCGCGTTCCTGGCGAGCGACGACGCGCGGATGGTGACCGGGGTGAACCTGCCCGTGGACGGCGGCGTGGGCGCGTCCAACGGGCAGCCGGCGATGGGCTAGCGGAAGGCGGCCTTCAGCTCTTCGTAGCGCTGCATCATCTCGCGCGGGGCCTTCTCGGCGAGCTTGCCTTCCACCATCTCCGCGTGCAGCGGCATTTCCTTCTGCCACTCGGCGGGCGTCACGGCGGTGGCGGCGGCGAGCTTGTCGTTCCCGTACGGCTCGATGCCGCTCATGTCGAGGGACTCCGGCACGTAGCCCAGCTCCGTTTCCTTCGCGGCGCCGCGCCCCTCCGCGCGATCGACGATCCACTTCAGCACGCGCATGTTCTCGCCGTAACCGGGCCAGAGGAACTTGCCGTCGGCGCCCTTGCGGAACCAGTTCACGAGGTAGATGCGGGGCGGCTTCGCCATCTTCGCGCCCAGCTTCAGCCAGTGCGCCACGTAGTCGGCGATGTGGTAGCCGCAGAACGCGATCATGGCGAACGGGTCGCGCCGCACTACGCCTACCTGCCCCACGATCGCCGCGGTGGTCTCCGAGCCGAGCGTCGCGGCCATGTAGACACCGTCGCGCCAGCTCTTCGCCTCGGTCACGAGCGGCACCGTGGTCGAGCGCCGGCCGCCGAAGATGAACGCGTCCACCGGAACACCCACCGGATCGTCCCACTTGGGATCGATCGACGGGCAACGTGCCGCCGACACCGTGAAGCGCGCGTTCGGATGCGCCGCGGGCCGCCCCGATTGCGGCGTCCACTCCTTGCCGGTCCAGTCGGTGAGCTTCGCCGGCGCGTCCTTCGTCATGCCCTCCCACCACACGTCACCCTCGGGCGTGAGCGCCACGTTGGTGAAGATGGTGTCGGCCTTGATCGTCTCCATGCAGTTGGGATTGGTGTCCCAACCGGTTCCCGGAGCCACGCCGAAGAAGCCGGCCTCGGGATTGATCGCGCGCAGCGTGCCGTCGGGCGAGGGCTTGATCCAGGCGATGTCGTCGCCGATCGTGGTGACCTTCCAGCCCTTGAACGCGGGCGGCGGGATCAGCATCGCGAAATTGGTCTTGCCGCACGCCGAGGGAAACGCCGCCGTCACGTAGTGCTTGCGGCCCTCGGGCGATTCGACGCCCAGGATCAGCATGTGCTCGGCGAGCCAGCCCTGCTCGCGGCCCATGACGGAGGCGATCCGAAGCGCGAGGCACTTCTTGCCGAGCAGCGCGTTGCCGCCATAGCCCGAGCCGAACGAGATGATTTCCTTCGCCTCGGGGAAGTGCACGATGTACTTGTGGTCCTTGTTGCAGGGCCACGGCACGTCCTTCTGCCCCGGCGAGAGGGGAACTCCCACGGAGTGCAGGCACTTCACGAAATCGCCGTCGCCCAGCACGTCGAGCACCTTGCGGCCCATGCGCGTCATGAGCTTCATGTTCACGGCGACGTACGCGGAATCCGAGATCTCCACGCCGATGTGCGCGATGGGCGAGCCCAGCGGGCCCATGCTGAAGGGCACCACGTACATCGTGCGCCCGCGCATGCAGCCCTTGAAGAGGCCGGCGAGCGTCGCGCGCATCTCGACGGGATCCACCCAGTTGTTGGTGGGGCCGGCCTCGTCCTGGGTCTTCGAGCAGATGAACGTGCGCCCCTCGACCCGCGCGACGTCCGAGGGATCGGAGCAGGCGAGGTACGAGTTGGGGCGAAGCTTCTCGTTCAGCTTCGTGAACGTGCGGGCGGCGACGAGCTCCGCGCACAGGCGGTCGTATTCGGCTTCCGAGCCGTCGCACCAGTAGACGCTATCGGGCTGGGTGAGAGCCGCGACCTCTTCGACCCAGCGCTGGAGCTTGCCATTGCGGGTCTTGGCCTCGGAAACGGGGGCCGCTTGAGCGTGCATCGTTACTCCTCCAACTGCCGGCTCATGTGAAATCCGTGCCGGCTTCCCAGGGAATGCAAATTATCTCACCATCCGCGTATCACGGCATGGAGCGCCGTGGCGCGAAATAATTCCCTGCCGTGGGCGGCGTGGACTTGTCCCCGGTCAAGGCGTCGGTGCCGGCTTTGGGCTCCCCCTCCCGCAAGGAGAGCCATGAGGGGTGCGCGTCCGGCGCGCTCCATGCTTCCAGGTGCAGCGCGGCGAGCGCTTCGGCGTCGTCGAGCAGCCGGGCGCGCTCCGCGCGGGCCAACGGCTCGAGTCCCTCCACGGTGGCGCGGCGCACCAGCGCTTCGCGCTGCTCACGCACCGACGCCGGCGCCCGGTCGCGCTGCCGGGCGGCAGCGATCGCGAGCGCGTTCAGGGAGGGATCGATGACGGCCTCGGCGAGGCCCGGTTGCGCGCGCGCTGAGCGGGCAAGCTCGAGCGTGCGCGTGATCGCTTCGGCCGGCTGGGCTTCCTCGGGCGTGAGGAGGAGGTCCGCGCGGCGCAGCAGGCGCCCGGGCGCCACCCGGCTCGTGAGCACGGAGATGGGGATCGAGACGATGAGGGCGCCCGCGACGGGAAGCGCCCAGGGCAGCACCGCGGGTTGCAGCCACCAGACGAGCGCGGTCCAGCCCACGCCGAGCAGCGTGTGCAAGCCATGCCTCGACAGGGCTTGCGACCATCCGGTCTGCGAGTCGGCGCGCGACGGCGACTTCCAGCGCAGCGTCACGCCCGCGATGCCGGTCACCACGAATTGCGTGTGGAAGATCATCCGGATGGGGGCGAGGAGGGCCGAAAAGACGGTCTCCATCGCCACGCTCGCGGTTGCGCGAAGGCCGGTGCCGAAGGCTTGCGCGCCGCGGGTCACGATGAGGATCGTGGCGAGCACCTTCGGCAGGAAAAGCACGACCGCCGTGCTGCTGAAGAGGGCGAACGCCCATTCCGGATGCCAGCGCGGCCAGTTCGGGAAGAGCTGGTGCGACTGCGGGAAGTAGTCGGGCACCGTGAGGGTGTATTGGGCGAGGAGCGCGGTCCCCAGCGCGAGCGACAGGAACCAGAGCGGCGCCGAGGCGTAAGCCATGACGCCGATCATGAACACCGCGCGATGCGCCGGATGGACCCCCTCCAGTCCCAGCAGCCGCAGGTTGATGAGGTTGCCAAGGCACCAGCGCCGATCGCGCGCCAGCTCGTCGATGAGGTTGGGCGGCACTTCCTCGTAGCTCCCCGGGAGGTCGTACGCGATCCACACGGCCCAGCCGGCGCGCCGCATGAGGGCGGCCTCCACGAAATCGTGCGAGAGGATCTCGCCGGAGAGCGCGCCGTCGCCCGGAAGCCGGCCGAGCGCGCAATGGCGCATGAAGGGTTCCACGCGAAGGATCGCGTTGTGGCCCCAGTAGTGGGCTTCGCCCAGCTGCCAGAAGTGCAGCCCGGCGGTGAACAAGGGCCCGTAGGCGGCGGTCGCGAACTGCTGCAGGCGGGCGAAGAGCGTCTCGCGCCCGAACGGCCTTGGCGCGGTCTGGATGATTCCCGCGTGGGGGTCGGCTTCCATGAGCTGCGCCAGGCGCACGAGGCAATCGCCGGTCATGACGCTGTCCGCGTCCACGACCACCATGTAGCGGAACCCCTTGCCCCAGCGCCGGCAGAAGTCCGCGATGTTGCCGCTCTTCCTCTTGATGTGGTGGCGGCGCCAGCGGTAATGCACCGCGAGCCGCCCTTCCAGGGCGCGCCGCAGCTCCAGCCATGCGGCCATCTCGGCCACCAGCGCGTCGGGGTTTCCCGTGTCGCTCAGCACGAATACCTCGAAATGCGCCGCCTCTCCGGTCTTTACCAGCGACTCGCACGTGGCGCGCAGCCCCGCGAAGACGCGGCCCACGTCTTCGTTGCAGATCGGCATCACGAGCGCCGTGCGCGCGCTTTCGCCCAGGGGCGCAACCGGCAGCCGGGTGATCGAGTGCCGGTCGCGCCCGAACTCGAGCACCGTGAATCCCGCCAGCGCGGTCCAGAAGCCCGACGAGATCCAGGCGAAGAGGATGGCGAAGATCACGATCATCGCCATCTCCATGGGCTGCGCACCCTGGAAGGGCAAAATCTGGGTGAGGAACGAGGTGGCCACGACGCTCTGCGCGACGACCAGGCCGAAGAGGATTATCCGGCGCAGGGCGGCACTGCGTGCCCAGCGCGGGCGCATTCCGTCGCGGCGCAGCGGCCCGGCTTCCCCATCCCGCGACGTGAAGAGGCCGCCCAGCCAGCGGCGCGGCGCCATCGACGAGCGCTGCAAGGGTGGAGTGAGGGCGACCCGGGGCGCGAGGCCACCGGTTCGCGGCATCGTCGGCACTCCCATCCCCAATCTCGCCGCCACCGAGCCCAGCGCGGAATTGCCGCCGGGCGGCGTCGATTCCTGCGGCGGGCTCGCGCCGTCGGCGCGCGCGAGCGCGGCGTGGACCGCGGCGAGACCCTCGCGCGCATCGCCGCAGGACGCCGCCGCGGCCAGCAGCTCCGCGCGGCGTTCGGGGGTGACGTCGAGCCGCGACAGGTAGCAGGCGACTGCTTCGTGCGCGCTCAATCCGGGGGCAGGATGTAGGCCCATGTCTCGGAGAGGGTTTCCGCTTCGTCACGCAGGAAGCCGCGAAGTTCGACGTTGCGGGTTGCATCGACCCTGCGCACCCGCAGCGAGACGCGGGCGCCGCCATTGACGGGATTGCGCTCGATGGCCGTTTCGACGATCTCCCCGTTCGCGTCGGCGTTGAAGATCGCCTCGATCCTGGACTTCTGCGAAAGCTTGCGCAGCGCCGGGCCCTCGAAATCCACGTGGAAATCCACCGTGTCCTCGGGCTTGCGGAGGTACCCGGGGCCGCGCCGCGTCTGGGTGACCCACGAGGTGAGCGGGCGCATGGGCGTGTTCTTCTGCCACAGGATGTCGTAGGCGAGGGAGAGCGTGGCGCCCGCGACGACCGGATCGCGCGGCACCCAGAAGGCGACGATGTTGTCGTTGTATTCGAACGGCGACGGAATCTGCACGAGCTCCACGCGGCCCTCGCCAAGAGGCTTCGTCGGCCGGATCCACGCGTCGGGACGCAGCTCGTAGCGCGCCTCCAGGTCTTCGTACGAGGCGAAGCTGCGGTCGCGCTGCTGCAACCCGAAGCCCTGGGGAGAGGTGAGGGTGAAGGACGTCATCAGCAGCCGCTTGGGGTTCACGAGCGGCCGCCAGATCCATTCGCCCGTCCCCGCCTGGATCGCGAGACCGTCGGAATCGTGGACCTCGGGCCGGTAATCCTCGCCGGCGGCGCGCTGGTTCTCGCCGAAGAGGTACATCGTGGTGAGCGGCGCCAGGCCGAGCTTCGCGATGGAACGCCGCGCGTGCAGGCGGGCCGTGACCGAAATCACGGTATCGACACCCGGCTTCAGGACGAAACGGTAGGCGCCCGCCACGCTTTTCGAGTCGAGGAGCGCGTAGACCACGAGGCTTTTCGACCCGGGCTCGGGGCGTTCGAGCCAGAACTCGGTGAAGCGCGGGAATTCCTCGCCCGAGGCGAGACCCGTGTCGACGGCGAGCCCGCGCGCCGACAGGCCGTAGAGCTGGTCGCGTCCGAGCGCGCGGAAGTAGCTCGCGCCAAGGAACGTCATCACCTCGTCCTTGTATCCCGGCTTGTTCACGTTGTAGTGCACGCGAAAGCCCGCGAAGCCGGCGTTACCCAGCTTGGTGCGGTCCACGCCGCTTCCCCCATAGTTGAAGTCCTCGGAGCGGAACGGGACCTCCCTGATGCCGGCGCCCGCGACCTCGTGGATTTCGACTCCGGTTTCGAACATGCCGCCGCGGTGGAAAAAGGCCACTTCGAAGGGCAGCTTCGCCGAACGCCAGAGCGAGCGCTCGTTCACGAAGCGGATCTGGCGGTACTGGTCGTAGCTGAGGCCCTTCAGCGCGGCGGACAGGTCGGCCTTCGGAGCCTCGAACGGCTTCTTCGCGAGGTCTACGGCGCGCCGGTCGACGTCGTCCAGCGAGAAGGCTGCCGCGCAGGCGGGCAGGAGGGCGACGAGCGCGGCGGCGAGGCGCCTCAAGTGAGGTAGGCCTTGCTCTCGCGGTGCCGCGGCCAGATCCCGAGGAGATCCTTCTCGGTGGCGCGCAAGATGCCCTTTTCCGTGATGAGCCCCGTCACCAGCCGCGCGGGCGTCACGTCGAAGGCCGGGTTGGCCACGGGCGTGCCGGGCGATGCGATGCGCACCTGTGAAGGCCTGCCGGCCTCGTCCACGCCGCGGACGATGCGCACCTCGTCGCCATCCCTCTCCTCGATGGGGATCTCGCGGATCGCGTCGTCCAAGGCCCAGTCGATGGTGGGCGTGGGCACCGCGGCATAGAAAGGAACGTCGTTGTCGCGCGCCGCGACGGCCTTGAGGTAGGTGCCGATCTTGTTGCAGACGTCGCCGCGCCGCGACACCCGGTCCGCTCCGACGATCACGAGGTCCACCCGGCCTCGCTGCATGAGGTGCCCGCCGGCGTTGTCCGCGACCAACGTGAAGGGCACGCCATGGCCGGCGAGCTCCCAGGCGGTGAGGAGGCCCTGGTTGCGGGGGCGCGTCTCGTCGACCCAGACGTGGAGCTCGACCCCCGCGTCGTGCGCCATGAAGAGCGGCGCCGTGACGGTGCCCCAGTCCACCGTGGCCATCCAGCCGGCGTTGCAGTGGGTGAGGATGTTGATGGGGCGCTTGCGGGCGGCGTATTCGTGCTGGAGGAGTGCCAGGCCGTTGCGCCCGATGGCTTCGTTCAGGGCCACGTCCTCGTCGGCGATCGCCTGCGCCTCGGTCCAGGCCGCGGTGCGGCGCTCCGCGGCCGCCATGGCCGAAAGTTTCGCGCGCATGCGTCCAATGGCCCATGCGAGGTTGACCGCCGTGGGCCGCGTGGCGCGCAGCATCGCCGAGGCCTTCGAGATGGATTCGTCCGACGGGTCGTGGGCGACGGCGAGCGCGATGCCGAAAGCCGCGGAAACGCCGATGAGAGGGGCCCCCCGCACACGCATGGCGCGGATCGCCTCGGCCATCGCTTCGGCGGAGGAGATCGTCTCCACCTCGAACAGGTGCGGCAGGCGCGACTGGTCGATGATGTGGACCACGCCGCGCGCCTCGTCGGCCCACAGGCTGCGGTAGTGCTTGCCGGCGACTTTCATGGGCCGATTTTACCGCCTCTGAACTCGCGCCTTTCCTGTAAAATGAGAATTTCCCACACGAGGTACAGCATGACCAAATATGTCTTCGTGACTGGGGGTGTCGTTTCCTCCCTCGGGAAGGGCATCGCCGCAGCCTCCCTCGCCGCGATCCTCGAATCGCGCAAGATCAAGGTCTCCCTCGTGAAGCTGGATCCCTACATCAACGTGGATCCGGGAACCATGTCGCCCTTCCAGCACGGAGAGGTCTTCGTGACGGAGGATGGCGCCGAGACGGACCTCGACCTCGGCCACTACGAGCGCTTCGTCTCCGCGAAGATGACGAAGGCCAACAACTTCACCACCGGCCAGATCTACGAGCGCGTCATCAACAAGGAGCGCCGCGGCGACTATCTCGGCGGCACGGTGCAGGTGATCCCGCACATCACCGACGAGATCAAGGCCTCCATCAAGGCCGCCTGCAAGGACGCGGAGGTGGGCATCGTCGAGATCGGCGGCACCGTGGGCGACATCGAGTCGCTTCCCTTCCTGGAGGCCATCCGCCAGATGGGCATCGAGGAGGGCCGCACCAATACCTGCTACATCCACTTGACGCTCGTGCCGCACCTCGCGAGCGTGGGCGAGATCAAGACCAAGCCCACCCAGCACTCGGTGAAGGAGCTGCGCGGCATCGGGATCCAGCCCGACATCGTGATGTGCCGCTCGGAGCAGCCGATTCCCGAGAACGAGCGCCGCAAGATCGCGCTCTTCACCAACGTGGACGTGCGCTCGGTCATCTCCGCGCACGACGTGGATTCCATCTACAAGCTCCCGGTGGTCCTGCACAAGCAGGGTTTGGACGAGATCGTGTGCCGCAAGCTCGACCTCGCCGCCTACCCCGCCGACCTCACGATGTGGGAGAACATCGTGGACGCGCTCGAGAACCCCGAGCACCAGGTGGACATCGCGATGGTCGGGAAGTACATCGACCTCACCGATTCGTACAAGTCGCTCACGGAGGCCCTCATCCACGCGGGGATCCATACGCGCACCAAGGTGAAGATCCACTACGTCGATTCCGAGCAGATCGAGGCGCAGGGCGTGGAGACGCTGAAGGACATGGACGCGATCCTCGTCCCGGGCGGCTTCGGCAAGCGCGGCATCGAGGGAAAGATCGCGGCGGTGAAGCATGCGCGCGAGGGCAAGGTGCCCTATCTCGGCATCTGCCTCGGAATGCAGATCGCCGCCATCGAGCTCGCGCGGAACAAGGCGGGCCTGGAGGGCGCGAATTCCACGGAGTTCGATCCGGAGACGCCGCACCCCGTGATCGCGCTCATCACGGAGTGGCAAAGCCACGACGGCAAGGTCGAGCGCCGCGACGAGAAGTCGAACCTCGGCGGCACCATGCGCCTGGGCGCGCAGCCCGCGATCGTGAAGCCGGGCACGCTCGCACACCGGATCTACGGCAAGGACGTCGTGGCCGAACGCCACCGCCACCGCTACGAGGTGAACAACCACTACGTGCCGCGGCTGGAGGCGGCCGGGTTGAACATCAGCGCGAAGACCCAGTCGGAGGACCTCACGGAGATCTCCGAGCTTGCCGACCACCCGTGGTTCGTGGGCGTGCAGTACCACCCCGAGTTCACGTCGACGCCTCGCGCCGGGCATCCGCTCTTCAAGTCGTTCATCAAGGCGGCGCTCGAGCGGCACAAGCTTCGCGTTCCGGAGCCGGCGTTGAAGGTCATCGGCGGGACGAGCAATTGAAGCTCCTCGGATTCGATGTCGGGCTCGAGCAGCCCTTCTTCCTCATCGCGGGCCCTTGCGTCGTGGAGTCCGAGCAGCTCCAGATGGATGTCGCGGGGCAGCTGCGTGACATGACCAAGGCGCTCGGCATCCCGTTCATCTTCAAGTCGAGCTACGACAAGGCGAACCGCAGCTCGGGCAAGAGCTATCGCGGTCCGGGCATGGAAAAGGGCCTCGAGATCCTGGCGAAGGTGAGGAAGGACATCGGCGTTGCCGTGCTCACCGACGTGCATACGGCGGAGGAGATCCCCGAGGTGGTGAAGCACGTGGACGTGTTGCAGACGCCCGCCTTCCTCTGCCGCCAGACGGACTTCATCCACGCCGTGGCGCGGTCCGGCAAGCCCGTGAACATCAAGAAGGGGCAGTTCCTCGCGCCTTCCGACATGAAGAACGTCGTGGACAAGGCACGCGAGGCGAGCGGCGCGGACAACATCATGGTGTGCGAGCGCGGCGCTTCCTTCGGCTACAACAACCTCGTCTCGGACATGCGCTCGCTCGCGATCATGCGCGAGACGGGCTGTCCCGTCGTCTTCGATGCCACGCATTCGGTGCAGTTGCCGGGTGGGCAAGGGACTTCTTCAGGTGGCCAGCGCGAATTCGTCCCTGTGCTCGCGCGTGCCGCCGTCGCCACGGGCGTGTCCGGAGTCTTCATGGAAACGCATCCGGACCCGGCGAAGGCCCTTTCCGACGGCCCGAACGCGTGGCCGCTCGGAAAGATGAAGGACTTGCTCGGTGTCCTGAAGGACCTCGACGCGCTGGTGAAGAAGCGCGGCTTCGCAGAAGCCTCGCTTTGAAAATCCTCGTGCTCGGCGCCGGGGGAATCGGCGGGTATTTCGGCGGGCGGCTCGCGGAAGCGGGCTCGGACGTGACCTTCCTCGTGCGCGAGGGGCGCCGCGAGCAGCTCGCACGCGACGGCCTCGTGGTCGAAAGCCCGCACGGCAACATCAGGATGCCGGTGAAATCCGTGCTCGCCGAAGCGCTCTTGCCCGGCTTCGACGTCGTGCTCTTCACCTGCAAGGCCTACGACCTCGATTCGGCCATGGATGCGATCGCGCCCGCCATGAAGGGCGAGGCGGCCGTGGTCCCGCTCCTGAATGGCCTCGCGCACTTCGAGAGGCTCGACGCGCGTTTCGGCCGCGAGCATGTGATGGGCGGCACGGCCCACATCAACGCGATCCTGAAGCGCGACGGCACCGTGGTGAACGCGGACGCCCTGCACCGCATCCTCTTCGGCGAGCGCGACCGCGGCGAGAGCGCGCGCGCGAAGGCGTTGGCAGCCGAGCTCGCGAAAACGAAATCCGACTGGAAGCTTTCTCCGGACATCGAGCAGGACCTCTGGGAGAAGGTCGTGTTCCTCTCCGCGCTCGCCGCCACCACGTGCCTCTTTCGCGGCAACGTGCGTGAGATCATCGCCGCTCCAGGCGGGCGCGAGGCGATGCACCGCGCGCTCGCCGCCAACCGCGAGATCGCCATTCGCGAGGGTCACGCTCCGCGCGAGGCTTCTTACAACGGCTTCCGCGATCGCCTCACCGACCCCACGGGAGAATGGAGCGCCTCCATGATGCGCGACATGGAGGCGGGCAACCGCGTGGAGGCCGACCATATCGTGGGCTGGATGCTCGAGCGCGCGCGCAAGCATGCGGTCGACGACACGATCCTTTCCGCGGCCTACACGCACCTGAAGGCCTACGAGGCGAGGCGCGCGGCGGGACGATTGCCGAAGGCCTCCTGAGCGCCTACGCCTTTCGGCGGATGCGCCGCCGGATTCGATGCAACAGCGGTGCGGGAAGATGGCCCTTCCATGAAACGCGCCGTTTTCTTCAACAACCGTGACGACATGACCATCGAGGATGTCTCCCTCTTCGCGGGCCTGGGTTACGACACTGTCGTGCTCGCACTGGACGCGGGCCTCGACCTCGTTCGCCACGCGGCGGACCAGTTCGACATCGACCTCGACGCATCCTGGCTCGTCGGCCGCACGCGCGACGAGATCGAGGTTGGCGTGGGCGCCGGTTGCGGCACGATCCTGCTGGACCGCATGGGCCACGATCCGCTCACGCGCGCCATCCCCGACTTCGTCGCCGCCGACTTCGCCGACGCGGCATCGAAGATCGTGCGCGCGCGCGAAAGCCGCTACCCTTCCTGATCGTTTGCGCCCGCGCCGGCGGGTAGCAGGTGTTAGCATTCCCCCGGGTTCTCCGGAGAGCCGATGCCGAAAATCGCAGCCGCCTTCATCGCCATGGCGATCGTGATCGCGCTGGTGCTGGTCGAGCGCTCGCAGGCGGGAGCGCAGAAGCCCTGGCGGATGGCCGATCGCGCCTCGAACGGGCTCGCTCGGGGATCGAAGGGTCCGCTTGGCCCGGATGCCGTACTCGCGATCTCGCCGCGATCCGCGGGCCCGCCGCGAACGGCCTCGTCACAGATCTCGGTGTCCGCGAAGGAGTACTACGAAGGCAGGAACTACGCGCCGCTGTACGAGCGCTTGTCGAGAGGCAATCGGACACCCGAGGAAGATTGGGTGCTCGCGAAGATCCTCGAGTTCTGCGCGATGATCCCCGACGAGGTTCCACGAGGGGCGGCCGCGGCATCGAGGGAGGTCGTCGAGGGTCGCCGTGCGCAGTTCGCCGCCGCGCTTTCGCCTTCGGATCCCGATCGCGAGAAGCGGCTTGCCGCCTTCGACGTCGCGACACGCAACCGCTGCCAGGATCTTCCCCATTTGCAGTCGACTCGCGGGGAGATCGACGACCTCTATCGCCGGGGCGCCGAGGCGGGAGACCAGAAGTCGCGTGTGGCGCTGGTCGCCGACGAGTTGCGGGCACAGATGCGCGATCGCATGGCGAAGAATGGCATGCCGAGTTCTCTTAAGCTGGGCGACGACCAGGTTGCCGTGATGAAGCAGGCGCTCGCGTCGAGCGATCCCACGGCGGCGATGGAGGCGGCACGCACCCTTTGGTTTTCATTTGCCAACGTGAGCGTTCGAGAAACCGACGGCAAGTCGGTCGATGTCGTCGCGCTGTGGAGCGCAGCAAGGCTGATCGCCTGCGACACCGGTTATCCGTGCGGGCCGGATACTTCCGAAATCGCCCAGAGCTGCGCGTACCAGGGGCGCTGCGATGCGGGAAGCCTGCGCGACTATTTTCTGTACTACCGGGGCTCGCCCTACGATTCGCAGGTGCTGGCCCGCTACGAATCGGCGCTGCGTAACGCGGCACGGACAGGCGATACCTCCTTTCTCATGTTCTACCCCGCGCCCTCGCCGCCGTCCGCGGCGTTCCAGTGAGGTCATGGTGATCTGTCCCCTTTTCTCGCGGAAAAGGGCTCTGACCCCTTTTTCCGCTAGCATCGCGGGGAATGAATTCGTTCGGCGAATACGACTACGTCGTGGTGGGGGCGGGGAGCGCGGGCTGCGTGCTCGCCAACCGGCTCACGAAGGACGGCAAGTCGACGGTCCTGCTGGTCGAGGCGGGAGGCAAGGACGACTGGTTCTGGATCGACGTGCCGGTGGGCTACCTCTTCTCCATCGGCAATCCGCGAACGGACTGGTGCTTCAGGACCGAGCCTGACGCGGGCCTGAACGGCCGCAGCCTGGGATATGCCCGCGGCAAGGTGCTGGGCGGCTGCTCCTCGATCAACGCGATGGTGTACATGCGCGGCCAGAAGGGCGACTACGACCTGTGGGCCTCGCTCGGCAATCGCGATTGGGGCTGGTCCGACGTCCTGCCGCATTTCAAGCGCGCGGAGAAGCACTTCGGCGGCGCGAACGAGCATCACGGCTGCGACGGCGAGCTCTGCGTGGAAGAGCCGCGCGTGCGCTGGGAGATCCTCGATGCATGGCGCGACGCGGCGGCCGAATGCGGGATCCCGAAGGTCGAGGAATTCAACCGCGGCGACAACTTCGGCAACGCGTACTTCCACATGAACCAGCGCCGCGGCGTGCGCTGGAGCGCGACCAAGGCGTTCCTGCGTCCGGCCCTCTCGCGGCCCAACCTCACCGTGATCACCAAGGCGCACGTGCGCAGGGTGCTCTTCGAGGGCAAGCGCGCCACGGGCGTCGACCTGGTGGTCGAGGGGCGCGGGGAGGGCGCGGTCAAGGCGAGGGCCGAGGTGATCCTCGCCGCCGGATCCATCGGCTCGCCGCAGATCCTGCAGCTCTCGGGCATCGGCCCGGGCGAGCTTCTGCAGCAACACGGCATCCCGGTCGTGCATCCGGCGCCGGGCGTGGGCGGCAACCTGCACGATCATCTCCAGATCCGGATGATGTACAAGGTGAAAGGGCCGACGCTGAACGAGCGCGCCAACCGCTGGTACGGGAAGGCGGCAATGGCGCTCGAATACCTCCTCTTCAAGACCGGGCCCCTCACGATGCCTCCCTCGCAGCTGGGCGCGTTCGCGAGGAGCGACGAGTCGCAGCCCGCGCCCGACGTGGAATGGCACGTGCAGCCGCTGTCGCTGGACAAGTTCGGCGATGAGCTCCACCCGTTCCCGGCGATCACGCCGTCGGTCTGCAACCTGAGGCCGACCTCGCGGGGGCACGTGCGCATCCGCTCGGCCGATCCTCTCGCCGCCCCGGAGATCCGCTTGAACTATCTCTCCACGCCGGAGGACCAGTCGATCGCGGCGCGCTCGATGCGCATGACCCGCCGCATCATGGCCGCCCATGCGCTGGCGAAGTATTCCCCCGAGGAGTTCCGGCCGGGCCCCGCCATCGAGACCGACGCGGCGCTCGTGAAGGCCGCGGGCGACCTGGGGACCACCATCTTCCACCCGGTGGGCACCTGCCGCATGGGCCGGGACGCGCATGCCGTCGTGGACGATCGCCTGCGTGTGCACGGGATCGAGCGGCTGCGCGTTATCGATGCATCCATCATGCCGCGCATAACCTCGGGCAACACCAACGCACCCACTTATATGATCGCCGAGCGGGGCGCCGAATTCATCCTCACGGAAGCTCGATGAAGAACCGTTTCACCGTCGTGTTCCTGGGCCTCGCCATCGCGGCGGGCTGCTGGTGGTTCCTTCGCGATGGCGACGCCGCCACCCGTCCGGCATCCGAGGCGAGCCAGCCCTCCACCGGGCCGGCCGGCGCTTCGGCTCGCACCGCGCTCGGTGCGGCAAGCGTGCTGTCCATCAATCCCCGCAACGTGGCGCGCATGGTTGCCGCGGGGGCGCCGCGCAAGACCCTCTTCAACGAGTTCCTCAAGGCGAAGAACTACCGCGCGCTCTACGACCGGCTCAGGAATTCGCCCGAGGGCCAGACGCCCGAGGCGTGGTACGTCGAGTACCAGATCCTGCGGCGCTGCGCGACGGTCGCGGACCGGGCGGGGCGGGCGCCTCCCAAGGGCAACGATCCGAAGCGTGACGATTTCGTCGCCACCATCCCGATGAACGACCCGCAACGCGACAAGCGCATCGATGCGTTCGATGCCGTGAGCGGCAACCGTTGCGCCGGGATGGAAGGCGTGGCCGTGAAGCAGGCGGATCTCGACAAGCTCCTCTCCGATGCGGCTGCTGGCGGCGATGCGAAGGCGCAGGCCCTCACCATGGAGCAGCAGCTCTGGGGCGAGCGCCGTGCGGCGGGGCCCGACGCGCGCTGGGGCCGCGATACGGTCGCGCTCAGCGACACGCAGGTGAACTCGCTGCGCCAGCTCGTGGGCTCGGGAGATCCGGAGGCCATGGTGATCGCGGGGCGCATCCTCTCCACCCCATGGCACGACACCCAGGTCCAGGTCGGCCCCGACAACCAGCCCGCGGACCCGCGCGCGCTCAACCAGGCGTGGCAGCTCCTCGCCTGCGACTACGGCTATCCTTGCGACTCATCCAACACGCGCGTGGAAACGGGCTGCGCCTACCAGGGGCATTGCAATGCGCAGAGCCTTGCCGACTACATCTACTACTACGGCGCATCGCCCAACGACTCGCAGCTCATGAACCAGTACGTCGACATCCTGAGGAACGCCATCCAGACCGGCAACTGGTCGCAGGTGAACGTGGCGCGCGGCGTGCCGGACACAGCCGCCGTCGGCCGCCCGATGTGGCGCGGCCCCAGCGGCGGGTAGGACGAAACCGCAGATCGACATTCCCGGCGCACCCTCTGCGCGCCCCCGCGGTTCGATCTTCCGCTTCCTCTTCGCACCGGCCCTCGCGGCAGCAACGAGCGCGTACGCCCACGATCCCGGCGGCGAAACCGTCGAGGTCACGGGCCACTACGACAATGCCGTAGGCACCACCGATGCGGCGAGCGCGGGGTTCATCACGCCCGCCCTCATCGACGATCGTCCATTGCTGCGCCCGGGCGAGGTGCTCGAGGCGATACCGGGCATGATCGTCACGCAGCACAGCGGCGCCGGGAAGGCCAACCAGTACTTCCTGCGCGGCTTCAATCTCGATCACGGGACCGATTTCGCGACCACGCTCGCCGGCATGCCCGTGAACGAGCGCACGCACGCGCATGGCCAGGGATACACGGATCTCAACTTCATGATCCCCGAGTTGGTCTCGAGGATCGACTACTACAAGGGTCCCTACTACGCTTCGCAGGGCGACTTCGCCACCGCGGGCGCGGCCGAGATCCGCTACCGCTATGTGATGCCCGCGAACAGCGTGTCCGTCACCGGCGGGACGAACGGTTACGCGCGCTCGCTCGCGGTGGGCACGAGGGACGCGGGCGACGGGCACCTCCTCTATGCGCTCGAAGCGTTTCACGAGGATGGCCCGTGGGTGCATCCCGACAACCTGCACAAGCTGAACGGCGTGCTGCGCTATTCGCTGCTCACGCTCGTGGGCGGCGTCTGGTCGGTGACGGGAATGGCCTATGACGCCAAGTGGAGCTCCACGGACCAGGTGCCGCTTCGTGCGGTGGAGTCCGGCAGCGTCGATCGCTTCGGCGCCGTCGATCCGTCGGATGGCGGGCGCGGCCATCGCTATAGCCTTTCCACGGATTACGAGGGGCCTTTCGCGGGCGGCCGGGTGCGTGCGTCCGCCTATGCGATCCGCTACTACCTGTCGCTCTTCTCGAACTTCACCTACTTCCTCGACGATCCGCTGAACGGCGACCAGCTCAACCAGCTGGACGACCGCCGCACGTACGGCAGCCTCGGCAGCTGGGCCCGCGTCGGCACGTTCCTGGGACGCCCATCGATCCTCACGCTGGGATGGGACGTTCGTGAGGACCGGCTCGACCCCATCGGCCTCTACGCCACACGGGAGCGCGAGCGGCTCTCCGTTACGCGGGAGGACCGCGTGCGCGAGACGAGTTATGCGGCCTACGCGCAGCAGGAGATGCAGTGGGGCGACTGGCTTCGCACGCTCGCCGGCATCCGTGCCGACCGCTATTCCTTCCGTGTGGACAACCGCGTGGGAGGGGATTCCTCGAGCCGCGCCGCGTCGATCGCCTCTCCGAAGCTTTCGATGATCCTCGGGCCCTGGAGCGACACCGAAGGGTTCGTGAACTACGGCGAGGGCTTCCACAGCAACGACGCGCGCGGCGACACGACGCCTCTCGTGCGCACGCGCGGAGGCGAGCTCGGCGTACGCACGCAGGCGATCCCGGGGCTGCAATCTTCGCTCGCGCTCTGGGCGCTGCGCTTCGATTCCGAGCTCGTGTTCGCGGGCGACGCGGGCACGACCGAGGCGGGCCGTCCCTCGAAGCGAGCCGGCATCGAGTGGTCCAACCGGTATGCGCCGATGAAATGGCTCCTGGTGGACCTCGACCTCGCCTACACGCGCGCCCGATTCAGCGACGAAGATCCGGCGGGCAACCGGATTCCCAATGCGTTGCAGGCAGCGGCGGCGGTTGGCGTCACGCTGCGTGAGTTGGGGCCGTGGACCGCGAGCCTTTTCGGTCGCTACTTCGGGCCGCGGCCGCTCACCGAGGACAGCAGCGTGCGCTCGGGCTCGACCACGCTCTTCAACGTTCAAGCGACCTGGCGCGTGAGCCCGGCGCTGCGCCTGCGAATGGACGTCTTCAATCTCCTCGACCGCAAGGCCGACGACGTCACGTACTACTACGCCTCACGGTTGCCGGGCGAGCCCGCGGCCGGCGTGAACGACCTGCATTTCCATCCCATGGAGAGCCGATCGCTGCGCGTCGGGGCCATCTACACGTTCTGAGGGAATAATCCCTGCCTTCGCGGTGTCCACAGGGCGGCCACGATACAATCACCCCCCGTGAAACCGAGACAAACCCTCTTCGCCGCCATTGCCGCGTTCGCCGTCGCCTTCGGCGCACTGTGGCCGCTCGTTTCGCAGGCGCACTTCGGCCCGCCGGAGATCCCGAGCTTCCTCTGCACCCAGTCGGGCTTCCAGCATCCGGGCACGGCGCTGCCGCACGAGGACCGCAACCATTGTCCCCTCTGCGCGGTGGGTGCGGATTTCACTCCGCCCGCGCGGGTGCCGGCCGTCAGCCCTGCGCCCATTTCCCTCGAGCGCGTCGCGATCGAGGGCGAGTGCGCATCGCCTCCGGGCTTCCTCGCCCGGCCGCCGCCCAGCCGCGCCCCCCCGCTTCACTCCTGACCGTCGCCGTTCCCGGCTCGCGGCTCTGCCGCGCACCGATTTCGACCGTTCCAGGAGATCCCATGCCTTTCATGCAACGCACCCTGCTCGCCGCGACGCTCGGCGCGCTCGCACCCGCGGCGCTCGCCTGCTCCAGCTGCGGCTGCACGCTCTCGTCGGACTGGCTGGTCCAGGGCGGCCAGTACAGCGGGTTCCACGCCGACTTCCGCTTCGACTACTTCAACCAGGACGACCTGCGCACCGGCACCGGCCGCGTCAACCGGGGCTCCATCGAGCTGCCCGCCGACCGCGAGATCCAGCAGGAGACCATCAACCGCAACTACAACCTGTTCCTCGACTACGCTCCGCAGGGAAGCGATTGGGGATTCAGCGCGCAGGTCCCGTACTTCGACCGCTACCATACGACGATCGTCGAGGGCGACACCGAAGCCTCGACCTCGCACACGAAGAGCATCGGCGACGTGCGCCTCATCGCGCGCTACCGCGGCATCTCCGACGACAAGAGCGTGGGCCTGCAGCTGGGCGTAAAGCTTCCGACCGGGAGCATCCACGACAACTTCATCGCCGGCCCGCAGGAGGGCGAGGAGGTCGATCGCGGCCTGCAGGCCGGCACGGGCACGACCGACCTCCTGGTGGGCGCGTACACGTTCGGCGCGGTGAATCGCGACTGGGATTGGTTCGGCGAGGCGATCCTGCAGCAGCCGATCAACTCGCGCGAGGACTTCAAGCCCGGCACGGGGCTCAACCTCACGGTGGGCGCGCGCTACATGAGCTTCGAGAACGTGCGCCCGCAACTGCAGGTGAACGTGCGCACCGAGGCCCGCGAGTCGGGGGCCAACGCGGACGTCGAGAATAGCGGTGCGACGCTCGTGTACTTCAGCCCCGGGGTGAATGTGAAGCTCACCAATTCAGCGAGCCTCTACGGCTACCTCCAGGTCCCGATCTACCAGCGCGTGAATGGCTTCCAGATCGAGCCGCGCTGGTCGGCCTCCCTGGGAGTGCACTTTGCCTTGTAGCTCAGCGCTTCGCGAGGAGCGGCGTCACGGTGGATTCGAGGAGCTTCTCGTCGATGCCGGGATCGCCGTACCAGTCCTTCCTGGCGAGGATCCCGTCGCGGTCGACCACGAACGTGAGCGGCAGGCGCCAGATGCGCTGGTAGCCCTTGAAGTCGGTTGCAGGGCCCAGTGCCGCGGGAAAGGAGAAGGCGCGCATCACGTTGCGCACCTTCTCTTCGCTCCCCGGGTCGTCCATGCTGACCGCGATCACCTGGAGGCCCTCGCCGCGGTGCTTGCGGTAGTACGCATCGATCGCGGGCATCTCCGCGCGGCAGGGCGCGCACCACGTCGCCCAGAAATTCACGATGACCACGTTGCCGCGCTCGGCCTGGAGGGAGTAGCGCGTGCCGTCGAGCAGCGGCGCATCCAGGGGCGGGGCGGGCTTGCCCACGTCCAGCGCCGCGAACGCGGGCAATGCCAGGAAAAGCAGGGAAAGTAACGATTTGTTCGCCATTTTCGAACCTTACCATTCCAGCAGTATCATGCGAGGGCCATGAAGTACCTGCGCAGCATCGCGATTTGCCTTTGGCTCGCCGCCGTCCTGGTGGTGGGCCAGCAGCTCGCGGCGCTTCACGACCTCTCGCACGCCACCGAGCAGCTTTCGAAGAACGGCACCAAGCCCGGGAACCTCGTATGCGAGCTGTGCGTCGCCTGCGCGGGCATGGCGGGAGTGCCGGGCGCCTACGTGCCGAGCGTTCCCGAGCCCGAGTGCACCCACGAGCGGGTTGCGCAGTATTGCGCCGAGGGCGCACCGCCCGCACCGTTCCTCAACTTCCGCTCCCGGGCTCCGCCCACCCTCATCTGAAAGTCCTCCCCGCGACTTGGCGGGGAACCATCCATTGGATCCCCGCGTCCGCGGGGATGGCGTTCAGAGGAGATTCACTTGGAAACTTCCATTGCTGTGCGGCGAGCGTTGGCGCTCGTCGTCCTGCTGGCCCAGCCGTCCTGGGCCGCGTCGGACCCCGACATCGACAAGATTCGCGACGAGATTCGCGACCTCAAGTCGAACTACGAAGCTCGCATCCAGTCGCTCGAGCAGCGCCTGAAGGACGCCGAGACGCGTGCCACGGCAGCCTCCGCCGCGCCGGCGCCACCGCCCGCTCCGGCGCCCGCCAATTCCATCGCGGCGTTCAACCCCGCGGTCTCCGTCGTGCTCCAGGGCAGCTACGCGAATCTCTCGAGCGATCCGTCGAAGTTCGCGCTCGGGGGTTTCCTGCCCGCTGCCGAGATCGGCCCCGGCAAGCGCGGCTTCAGCCTCGGCGAATCCGAGCTCGCGATGTATGCGAACGTGGACGACAAGTTCTCCGGCAACCTCATCGCCTCGCTCACCCCCGACGACAGGGTCTCCGTCGAGGAGGCCTACGGCATCTGGATGACTGCGCCCTACGGCATGGTCCCGAAGTTCGGCCGCTTCTTCTCGGGCCTGGGCTACCTGAACGAGCAGCACCAGCACGCGTGGGATTTCTTCGACGCGCCGCTCGCCTACCAGGCATTCCTCGGCGGGCAGTACGCGAACGACGGCGTGCAGGTGAAATGGGTCGCGCCCATCGACCAGTTCGTGGAGCTGGGCGCCGAAGCGGGCAGCGGCGAAAGCTTCCCGGGAACGTCGGTGAATCGCAACGGCGCGGGCTCCTTCACCGCGTTCGCGCACATGGGAGGCGACGTCGGCGAGAGCCATAGCTGGCGCGCGGGCCTGTCGTACCTGCGCACGCACGCCGACTCGCGCGAGGGGACGCTCCCCGGCGTCGCGGCCAACGATGCGGACCTCGCCTTCACGGGCAGGAGCGATGTCGCGGTGGCCGACTTCACATGGAAGTGGGCGCCCAACGGCAATCCCCACGATCGCAACTTCAAGGTCCAGGGCGAATACCTGTGGCGCAAGGAGCGTGGCGATCTCACGTACGACGCATCGGACGCGCTCGGCTTGCGCAACGCCTCGGCGTATTCGTCGCGGCAGGGCGGTTGGTACCTGCAGGGCGTCTACCAGTGGATGCCGCTCTGGCGCGTGGGCGCGCGCTACGACCAGCTCGATCCGGGGACCGTGGACTACGCGGCCAACGCGCCGTTCTTCGGTGCGACGGATTTCAACCCGAAGCGTTACACCATGATGGTGGACTACACGCCCTCGGAATTCAGCCGTTGGCGGGTGCAGGTCGCGCAGTCCCATCCGCGCCCCGGAATGACCGACAACGAGCTGTTCGTCCAATACATCCTGAGCCTGGGCGCCCACGGCGCCCACAAGTACTGAGGAGCCCCGATGAGGAAAATCCTTTCGACCCTGGCCGTGTGCCTCGCCGCGTGGGTTCCCGCCGCGCATGCCGCCCTGAGCGTATTCGCGACCGTCCCCGAGTGGGGAGCGCTCGTGACCGAGCTTGGCGGCGACAAGGTGAAGGTATACGTCGCCACCAATGCGCTGCAGGACCCTCACCATGTCGAGGCGCGCCCCAGCCTCATCGCGCGCGCCCGCAGCGCGGATCTCGTCGTCGCCACCGGCGCGGAGCTGGAGGTCGGTTGGCTGCCGCTGGTGACGCAGCAGGCCGCGAATGCCAGGATCCAGCCGGGCAAGCCCGGCTACTTCGAGGCCACTTCCGCGGTCTCGCTCGTTGGCAGGCCCGTGCGCCTGGATCGTGCCGAAGGCGACGTGCACCCGCAGGGCGATCCGCACATCCAGACCGATGCACGCAACATCGGCCGGGTCGCGGGGCCGCTCTCGGCGAAGCTGGTCGAGCTCGATCCCGCCAATGCCCCGTACTACCAGGCGCGCCTCAAGTCGTTCAACGATCGCTGGAGCGCGGCGATCGCCCGGTGGGAGCAAAAGGCGGCGCCGCTGAAAGGCGTGCCCGTGGTGGTCCAGCACAAGGCGTTCACGTACCTCATCGACTGGCTCGGCATGAAGGAGATCGCGGCGCTCGAGCCCAAGCCCGGCATCGAGCCCACCACGACGCATCTCGCGGAAGTGCTCGAGATCCTGCAGAAGACGCCCGCGAAGATGGTCTTGCGCGCCGCCTACCAGGGCGACCGGCCGTCGCAATGGATCGCCGAGCGCGCGCACCTGAACGCCGTCGTGCTGCCGTTCACCGTGGGCGGCACCGACGGCGCGAAGGACCTCTTCGGCCTCTTCGACGATACGATCGATCGCCTCCTCAAGGGGGCTTCGTGACCTTTTCGGCGCTCGATCTGTCGATCCTGCTTCCCGCGTTCGCCGCGGGCCTGCTGGTCACCGCGACCCACGTGCCGCTCGGCTTGCAGGTACTCGCGCGCGGGATCGTGTTCATCGACCTCGCGATCGCGCAGATCGCCGGCTGCGGCGTGCTGCTCGCCGACCGGCTGGGTTTCCCCTCGGAGGGGCTTGCCGTGCAAATCGCGGCGCTCATCGCCGCGCTCGCGGGGGCTCTACTCCTCACGTGGACCGAGAAGATCTGGCCCGACGTGCAGGAGGCCGTGATCGGCGTGACCTTCGTGCTCGGTGCCACGGGCGGCATCCTGCTGCTCGCCTCGAACCCCCATGGCAGCGAACACCTCCAGGATCTCCTCGTGGGCCAGATCCTCTGGGCGCAACCGGCGCGCCTCGCCTGGACCGCGCTGCTCTACGCGGTGATCCTCGCCGTATGGTTCGGATTTCGCGAACGCATCGGACGCGTGGGTTTCTACGCGCTCTTCGCGCTCGCGGTCACCATGTCGGTCCAGCTCGTGGGCCTCTACCTGGTGTTCGCGACGCTCATCGTCCCGCCGCTCGGCACGCGACGCATGCAGCGCGGCCGCGTGGCCGCGGCGTGGGCTATTGGTGCGGCCGGGTATGCATCGGGCTTGGTTGTCTCGACGGCGACGGATCTTCCGAGCGGTGCGGTGATCGTTTGGACGCTGGTGGGGTGCGCACTCGTGGGTTATGCGGTGACCGCGGCGAGAATGCCTAGGAGTGGGTCTTAGACGCCGAAGGGCGAGGGCGCGGGAAATCTCGAGCCGGCGCATTCTTCGTAGGGGAGTGACACAAGCCATCTGACCGTGGTCGTCGGGGACGCGCGCGCCTCTCGAGATTTCCCGCAAGCCCTCCCCTTCGGCTTTCCGGCCCGTGTCAAATATTCGTACCCCAACTTTGAATTGGGTTGGCCGTGGCCTTCTGCCAGTGACACGCTAACCTTCAGTGAGAGGTCGTGGGAGTGTCGGGTATCGGCCAAAAGCTGACGTTAGACCAAGATCCTTGGTTTCCAGCGGGATTCGGCTCTGAGTTGTCGTCAAGTCACGACGCCAAGGTCTGCCGAATGTGTGTATTCCGGGGCATCGCTGGTCTTCAATGGCCTAAAATTGCATTGTTAATCTTGCAGGGATTTTGCCGTGTCCTGGAAAGTCGCTTTATTTTTTCTGTTCGCCTGCACAGCGATACCGCTGGCGCAGGGGCAAACATTCTCGATCGGGCCTCCGCAGCCTCGGTTCCAAGAGTCGGTGGTCTTGCATATCGATGAGACGGTGGACGCCTACGACGGTATCGGTGCCCAAATCTCGATGTCCGGAAACACCATCACCGTCGCGTTCTATGATCGCCCTCAATTCGTAATTGCGCCCGGCTCCCCCTTTGATCTGCCTCTCGGACAATTTCCCACGGGGGACTATGACGTAAGCCTCGTGCACGGAACTCCGGCCTCAGGGTTCGCAAGCCTTGGGACGTTGCACTTCCACGTCGGAGACGCGCCATCTTCCGACCATGACGTCCAAGCCCGTCTGGTACGTACTGCCGGGTGGAAGCTGGAAGACAGGAACGTTTTCTGGGGAGCTGTATAGGACGACGGGTCCATACTTCGGTGGCACGTTCAACCCAACCGAAGTCGCGGCTACGCGCGCCGGTACCGCATCGCTGAGATTCACCGGCCTGAGTCACGCCACGCTTTCATACACTGCTGACGGCGTGACGGCCACGAAAGCGATCGAGCGAGAAACGTTCTAGGTGGTTGAGGCTCTCGCGTTCGCCGCCTTGAAATGTTCAGCTATGGGTCGGAAGCCGCCAATGGCGCGAACGGTGAAAAAATCTGGGTCATGGGGAGGACTAGCGCGGTGCATGTGCCGTTTGGCGCTCATGACGCCGCTCGTGCTGCTCGCAGCCTGCGGCGCTGCTTCAACGGTCAGGTTGGATATCTCGCCACCAGCAACAATTGGCTTTCGCTTCTCGGATACCCGTCCATCTTCTGACCGCGAGCCCGAACAGAGACGTCTTAGCATTGGCCAAGAGATCGCTCTTGGCGATAATGCCATCGCTCCAAGGCCGCCGGATCTTGTGCGGTCATGGCTGGCACGGGAAGCAGCTACCTCACTTGCCGGTAAAGCAGTCGAACTCAGGCGGTTCCGGATAGAGGTGTCTGTTCCCGACGGAGCAGTGGACGAAGCGCGCTTTGCGTCCTCCGCCAATAGCGTTCCTGGCGCCAATCCAGTAAGCGTAGGCTTGGCGAAACTGTTCATGGGAGGTATCGAATCTTCTAGGACCACCAAGACCGTTATGGTGTACTTAAGCGTGTCCGTCGATGGTAAAGAGGTCGAAAACAACACGGCGCGGGCTTTCAGCGGCCGCGTATCTGAGGCGAACATTCAGGAGACCATACTTGCCGCTCTCGAAGGAATTTCCCGGAAACTGAACGGGTGAATCTCAATGTCAGCTTTGGGTCGGCACTTGACGTCCTCGGATGCCAGTCGAAGACATTTGTACTATTTCCGGCCGGGCGAAGAACGGCGAATGTTGGCTCGATGCCAATTCGGAATTGATGTCCATGGGGCCGCCGGCGCGACGATGACGTACCCTATACCGGGCTATCCCTGGCGCCGAAATACCATCCGAAGCTATCGCTTCGAAATTTCGGATGAATTGAAGGAGCAGCTCTTCTTGGAACCAAGCCGCGTCCTTGCGGAACACCCCGCTGAGTGCCTTTCCGCTGATCAGGCTTGGGCCGACTCGAGTGAGCAAGCCAACAGCGTTACGCGAGATCGCAAGTCGAACACCCTTTGCTACACAATTGGAATTTGCCGGCGCGCTGCAGAGCCAGAAGTTTATTTTTCGATTCGAGAGGACTCGGTCGCTCTACGCAAGTCGCTGCTCTATAAGACCGTGGCCGAACTAATCGCCCCTTACGAAACGTTGTGAGACGAATGTCGGCTATGGGTCGGTGTGGAATTCCCCCGCTATTCCGGACACTTTGCGTAGGTGCCAATATGTCACGGGAGGTGGCAAATGGCACGTCGTTCGTACACGGCAGAATTCAAACGAGAGGCGGTACGGCTAGCGGCTAAACCCGGGACCTCGCGGCGCCAGGCGGCCAAGCAATTGGGGATTCACCCGAATGTGCTCGCACCTTGGATGGAGAAGGTCAAGGAAGGCGCCTGGAACGAGAAGCCGGGCGAGGAACTCAAGAGCGAGCAGCATGCCTCGCTACAAACGCCTATCGAAAAGTTCTCATCAACGGCGCTCGCCTTGGGCCGCCGCTCAAGTGTTTTTACGCGGCCTCTGGCTCGCGCGACTTACGGTCCGATGCAAAGCCGCTGCACGAAGGCTGGACGATCGCAAGTGAGATACGTGGCCATTGGAGTCGATGTCGAAGGTGGTGACATAGACGACCGTTCGCTCGAGCAAGATGCCGTGGGCTTGCCCGACCGCTTCCGCGGTGGCAAAGGTGGGCGAGAACCCGTACCGACCCGAGAGGCGGTCGTACACCAGGAATTGAAAGACTCGGACCTTGCGTCGCTTGGGAGCGATGCTCATATCGAGCAATTCTTACCATGTACGCGCAGACGAGAACAAGTGCAAGCGGGGAACGAGTTGTATTAGGTATTACCAAACGGCTCTGGAGACCTGAAACCGAGGGGAACGTATGTCAAAAGCAGCGCGCGGACCTCGCAATGAAATGGATGTAGCCAGCAAGGTCCCACCGGTGGTCCTTATGTTCTGGGTGGTCAAGATCCTCGCGACGACGGTCGGTGAGACCGGCGGAGACGCGGTTTCCATGACGCTGAAGCTGGGGTACGCCGTCGCAACAGTCATCTTCCTCGTGTTCTTTGCGATAACGCTTACAGCTCAACTCGCTACCCGGCGGTACCACCCTGCAATCTATTGGGCGGTGGTGGTAGCGACTACGACCGTCGGAACCACAACCTCGGATTACCTGGACCGGACCGCCGGGCTGGGCTACGTGTGGTCATCGATCATCCTTTTCGCCGGGGTCCTTGCGGTGCTCGCGATATGGCGAACGGTCGTCGGCAGGATCCGCTTCGAGAACATCACGACACCGCGGGAGGAGTTCTTCTATTGGCTGACGATTCTCGTGTCGAACACCTTGGGCACGGCGCTTGGTGACTTTGTGGCTACCACGACTGGGCTCGGCTTTGAAAAAGGGGCTGTCGTGTTCTCCGCATTGCTCGCGATCGTGGCGGCAGCCCATTTCTGGCTGCGCCGAGTCCCCGCAGCCTGGTTGTTCTGGGCTGCCTACGTGCTCACTCGTCCGCTGGGAGCGACGCTGGGCGATACGCTTACGAAGAGTCATGCCGAGGGTGGATTGGCTCTTGGAAGAATCACGTCTTCGCTCGTGATAGTCGCTGTCATGGCGTTCGCTGTCGTGATAATGACCCGAATGCATTCACGGCGAATAGAAGCAGTGCCCGCGCGGAGCCTATAGTCTCCGATGGCTTACTGTCGCATCGCTGCGATTCTGTTCCTGCTCCCAGCCACTAGAGCATTGGCCGGCCCCCCGTTCGTGACCGATGACCCCGAGCCAGTCGATTCGAGGAGATGGGAGATCAATTCAGCGATCACGGGGGCGTGGGGCGCGGGCCAGGCCAATGTCGGAGTTCCGACCATCGACATCAACTATGGGGCGCTGCCCGATGTGCAGCTCCATGCGCAGCCGCGATACTCATACGTCAAGGACGATGCCGGTGGGCGCCACGGTTTGGACGACACGGAGCTCGGCGTGAAATTTCGCTTAGTCAACCTGAAGGAAGGCGAAACTCAGACCATGGTCGGCGTCTATCCGATGTATGAAGCGGCAACGGGCGCGAAGCGGCTTGGCGAGGATCGTGGGCGGCAGCAAATCTTTCTACCCGTATGGATCCAGGAGAATGTCGGCAGGTGGACCGTTTACGGCGGAGCCGGCTATCGCTTCAATCGGTTTCCGCAAGGAAAGAACTCCATCTTCACGGGTATCACGGCGTTGTACGCTGTCTCGGATCGGTTGCAGCTAGGAGGGGAGGCCTTCGGAGAGTCGGCCGTAACGTCCGATGGAGTGCGCTCCAGAGGCGCGAACGTTGGAGGCACAATTAAATTGACGGAGAGCCTCAGCCTTCTGATTTCTGCGGGGCGCCTGCAGAGCGCGGGATCCCAGGCAATGGCTTATCTGGGATTGCAGGCTCATTTTTGAGGCGAGCTATCTGCGTCGATCATTGGAGCTGGTCGCCTCGGCCCCTCGCTCACGATCGCGGCATTGATGGCCGTGTCGATCACTCTTATGATGGCGTTTTCCCGCCGGGACCGAATTCACGCCCAGGAGGTAAGGTGAAAGTTGCACTGCTGTTGGGGGCGGTTGGGATCGCGCTCGGCTTTGCTGCGATGGGCCAAGGCATGGCTTCCCGGCCGGCACCGGCCTACTCGGTCGTCGAGCGCTTGTCTATCGGCGGCGAGGGCGGATGGGACTTCATCGCGGTCGACGAGAAGCGCCACCGCCTGTACGTTAGCCGCGGCGAGCTCGTGCAGGTAGTTGATGCAGAGTCAGGGAAAGTCATCGCCGATATTCCCGGAACGCATGGCGTGCACGGGATCGCGATTGCCGAGGAGTTCGGGCTGGGATTCACGAGCAACGGTCGAAGCAATTCCGTGACGGTGTTCGACCTTGAGACGGAAGCGGTCGTCGATACGGTCGAGGTCACCGGATCGAATCCTGACGCAATCCTGTACGACCCTTACTCGAAGCACATTCTCACCTTCAACGGCAAGTCATCGAACGTCACTGCTATCGACGTGCGAACGCGAAAGGTCGTGGGTACGCTGGCACTCCCTGGCAAGCCCGAAGTCGCGGTCTCGGATGGGGCTGGTCATGTTTACGTGAACATCGAGGACAGGAATTCGTTGGCGTCGATCGAGATGCCGCGGCTCGCCCTCTCCGCCGAATGGCCGCTCGGAAAATGCGATGGACCCACGGGGCTTGCGATCGATGACGATCGGAAGCGACTTTTCTCGGTCTGCCATAGCAAGGAGATGGTCGTGGTGGATGCGCGCTCCGGAAAGTTGCTCCAGGAGCTGCCGATCGGGGCAGAAGTCGACGGCGCGGAATTCGACCCGCAGCTGCAGCTCGCATTCAGTTCCAACGGCGAGGGCACGATGACGGTGGTGAATTGTACTGGCCCGCAGGGGTGCGGCGTTGTCGCGAGCGTCCCCACTCAGAGCCGCGCGCGCACCCTTGCACTGGACCGCTCGACTCATCGAATCTATCTGCCCACAGCTTCGTTCGGCCCCCTGCCCCCTGCGACAACCGCGCAACCAAAGCCTCGCGCGCCCATGGTTGCGGGCAGCTTCGTGGTCCTGGTGCTCGCACCTTTCACTCCCCGCCAATAGACTGCTCGCACGGGGCGTATGCCGCTTCCTTCAGCGCCGGAGTCGTGAACGTCGTCCGAGCGCTGCATGCGGAGAGGACAGCAAACAGCGCCCGAAGCCGTCGCAACTTCCGGAAGAGATGTGGAAGCTGCGCGAGGAGCGCAA
>DATBAI010000029.1:0-8568 GCA_036271595.1 Usitatibacter sp. | reverse complement strand
GAAGAATGGACGCAATTCTGATGCGCGCCGCCGACAATACCGAGCGCGCCGAATACCTCACGTTCCGCCTTTGCGGCGAGGAGTACGCGATCGACATCCTCGACGTGCGCGAGATCCGCGCCGCCGGGGCGGTCACCCGGATCGCCCAGGCCCCGGCGCACGTGCGCGGCGTAATCAACCTGCGGGGCACGATCGTGCCCATCACGGACCTGAGGCTCGCCTTCGGCTTGCCGGCCGCCGAGCGCGAAGCCGACACCGTGGTGATCATCCTGGACCTCGACGGCGCCTGCATCGGCGTCGCGGTGGACGCCGTGGTGGACGTGCTGGCGCTCGCCGCGGACGACATTCGCCCCCCGCCGCAATTCCACGCGGCGATCAACGCGGCGTTCATCCGCGGCATCGCCCCGATGGCGGGCCGGATGCTGATCGTGGCCGACATGGCGTGGCTGCTGGCTCCGGCGCCCGCGGCCGAGGCCGCCTGAAGTGAGCACCGTCTCGCACGAGCTCGCGCTGGGCATGGCGCTCGCGCTCGAGTCGGCGGAATGCGACCTGGTTCGCATCGCGGCGCTGCTGGACGACCGCGCCGACCCGGCGGAATCGCGCGAGCTTGCCGTGCAGCTCATGGCCCGCGCGCTGCGCCGGGTGCACGCCGTGAGGGAAGCGCTCGACGACGTGGTCGAGACCCGTATCTCTTGAAGACAAAGGGGAAGGACATGCATTCGTATCTTTCGAACCGGATCGGCGCGACGCCCGACGAGGCGCTCCTCGTCGAGCTTCGCCTCGAGCCGCAACGTTTCCCGGGACGCGCATCGTTCATGCCGCTCGTGGAAAGCGTGGCGCGGCTGGGGCGCCTCGACTGCATCGAGCTGGCGCTCGGACCGGACGGCGGCGGCCGCCTCGGCTTCCTCGTGTACGGGGCGCGCAGCATGTCCGAGGTGCGCCGCCAGCTCGCGAGCCTCGTGGGCGCCCGATCCATCGTCCGCTGCAAGGCCTGGGCCGCCTAGGAGTATCGCCTTGGGACGCCTCCTCCTCTTCGCGATCGCCGCCTTCCTGTGCGCCCTGGTGGGCGCGGCGGCGCCCTCGCCCGCGGCAATGCCGGCCGAGGTGGAGCGCCTCGTGGTGGTCACGGACGACCACTATCCCCCCTATCTCTTCCGCGACGAGGACGGCGCGCTGCAGGGGATCGTGAAGGACCGCTGGGCCCTCTGGTCGCAAAGGAATGCGATTCCGGTCGAGGTGCGCGGCACGGACTGGGCGAGCGCGCAGCGCGACCTGCGTGAGGGCCGCGCCGACGTGATCGACTCGCTCGCCTATACCGAGGAGCGCGCCTCGAGCTACGCATACTCGCTCTCGCACGACAATGCCGAGGCACGCCTCTTCTTCCATCGCGGCCTTACCGGAATCACGGGCCTGGAGAGCGTGCGCCACATGCCGGTCGCGGTGAAGCGCGGCAGCGCCTGCGGGGATCGCCTGCGCGCGGCCGGCGTGCAGGCGATCGAGGAATTTCCCGATTCCCAGGCGCTGGTGAAGGCCGCGGCCGCGGGCATCGTGCGCGTCTTCTGCATGGACACCTACGCCGCGCGCTACTTCCTTTTCCAGGAGCGGATCGCCGAGGACTTCCGCGAGACCGAGCCCGTCTACACCGCCACGCTGCACTGGGCCGTGCGTGCCGACCAGCCCCGGCTCCTCGCCTACATCGAGGGCGGCTACGCGAAGATCGAACCCGGCGAGCTCGCGCGCATCGACGCGAAGTGGCTGGGCCACCCGATGCGCTCGCCGCTCGACGTGCGCTACCTCTATGCGCTCGCCGCGATCCCGGTGGCGCTCGTCGCCTTCTCGCTCCTCCTCCTCGTCTGGAGCCGGTTCCTGCGGCTTCGCGTCGAGGCACGCACGCGCTACTACTCGACCCGCGACGCGCTCACGGGGCTGCCGACCCGGCCGCTGCTGCACGACCGCCTGGGCCAGGCGCTCGCGCAAGCCGGCGCGCGCAACGCATGCGTCGCGGTATTTTTCGTGGACCTCGATCGCTTCAAGTCGGTGAACGACACGTACGGCCACGTGGGCGGCGACCGGGTCCTGAAGGAGGTCGCCGAGCGCCTGCAGCGCATGGTCGGCAAATCCGACACCGTCTCGCGCATCAGCAGCGACGAGTTCGTGCTGGTGGTCGCGAGCTTCGAGAAGGCCGGCGACGCGGCGGGCTTCGCGGGCCGCGTGCTCTGCGAGATGCAGCGCCCCATCGACATCGATTCCAGCTCGGTGGTGTGCACCGCGAGCATCGGCATCGCGGTGCACCCGGGCGACGGCACCACGGCGGGCGCCCTCATCCGCAACTCCGACATCGCGATGTTCCGGGCGAAGAAGCGTGGCCGCAACAATTTCCAGTTCTTCCTTCCCGAGATGCACGAAAACGCCGTGCGGCGGGTGCGGCTCGAAATGGCGCTTCGCGGAGCGCTCGCGAAGAACGAGTTCATGGTGCACTACCAACCCAAGATCGATGTGCGCACCGGCTCGGTCACCGGATTCGAGGCGCTGCTTCGCTGGCGCCATCCCGAGTTCGGGCTCCTCTCGCCGGCGGATTTCGTGCCGGTCCTCGAGGAATCCGACCTCATCGCGCCGGTGGGCGAGTGGGTGCTGCGCACCGCATGCCGGCAGATCGCAACGTGGGCGCAACGCGGCCTCGCCCCGCGACCCATCGCCGTGAACCTCTCGGCGCGCCAGTTCCGCATGGACCACCTGGACGCGATGGTCGCGCGCGTCATCACCGAGACCGGCGTCGATCCGCAGCTCCTGGAGCTGGAGCTCACCGAATCGCTCCTGATGGACAACCCGGAGCAGACGGTCGTCACTCTCGGCAACCTGCGCCGCTACGGCGTGCGCCTCGCCGTGGACGACTTCGGCACGGGCTACTCCAGCCTCGCATACCTGAAGCGCTTCCCCATCGACGCGCTCAAGATCGATCGCGCGTTCATCTCGGACGCGACCACCAACCCGGAGGACGCCGCGATCACGCTCGCCATCATCAACCTGGGCCACAGCCTGGGCCTCAAGGTGGTCGCCGAGGGCGTGGAGACCGAGTCGCAGCTGCAGTTCCTGCGCGACAAGGGCTGCGACGAGATGCAGGGCTTCTTCTTCAGCCCGGCGGTGAGCGCCGACGAGCTGGAGTCGCTGCTGCGCCGCACCGGCGGGGCGGCCCCGGCTCAGGTGCCGGCGGCGATTTCCTTGCGCAGCCAGTCGACGAACTGGAGCGCTCCGGGCTGATCGCGCGCGCCGCGCGCGAAAACCGCGTGATACCCACGGGCGAGCTGCTGCTGGCGCCCGAAGAGCGGGATGAGGCGTTTGGCCTTCACGTCGCCGCTGGTAAGCGACACGCGTCCGAGGGCGATCCCCTGGCCCAGCAGCGCGGCGTGGACCACCTGGTCGTACTGGTCGAAGGTGAGCGTGCCGGCCGGCGTCGGATCCTCCACGCCCATCGCCTCGAACCATGCCGGCCACGAGAGCCACGGCCACTTGCGGGGCGCGTCATGGAGGTTCAGCAGGACGTGATAGCGCAGGTCCTCCGGCGTTCGCATCGGCTGCTTGTTGCGCCTCGCCTCGCGCGCGTATTGCGGGCTGCACATCGCGGCGAGATGTTCGCCCACGAGGAAGATCGCCCCCGGCGGCGCGCGGTTCAGGGGACAGTCGCGAACGGCGACGTCGACGCCTTCGCGGTCGAGGTCCACCACCTCGTGGGATGCCGTGATTCGCACGTCCACTCCCGGGTGCTCCTTGCGGAAGCGCGATAGCCGCGGCACGAGCCATAGCGCGGCGAAGGAGACCGTCGTGGTCACGGTAAGCACCTGGTTGTGGCGAGCTTGCCGGAGCTTGCGCGTGGCTTCGCGGACCTGGTCCAGGGCGCTCGTCACCGTGCGCTGGTAGCTTTCGCCCGCCTCGGTGAGGGCGAGCGCCTTGTGGCGGCGTTCGAAGAGGGGCACGCCCACGAACTCTTCCAGCGCCTGGATCTGGCGGCTCACCGCCGACTGCGTGAGGAAGAGCTCGACCGCCGCGCGCGTGAACGACAAGTGCCGGGCGGCCGCCTCGAAGCCGCGCAGGAGATCCAGCGGAGGGAGCGCTCGGTTGGGGCTAGCCATGCGTGCTGCTCATGTCAGGAATGCGCCTTTCTCGCTTGATAGAGCCGTTCGACGGGGCCATTATGCATTCACTACACGCATACATCAAGGAGGGCACCATGCAACTCGACCTGCGCAAGCCTCTCGTCTCCCTCGATACCGGCGAAGTGTTCACCCTGCAGGACGCCGAGGGCACCAGCATCCTCGCGCGCACCGGAACCGTGTGGGTCACCGAGGAAGGCAGCACCGAGGACCGCATCATCGGCCCCGGCGAAGCCGTCGTCGTCGCCCACGCTGGCCGCACCGTCGTGCAGGCGCTCAAGCCCGCATGGATCAGCCTGGGCGAATCGATCGCCGCGAACGCCGCCTCCTGAGCGGGCCATGAAAAAGGATCCCATGCATTCGGGGAACGCCTGGCACGCCGAAGGGCTGCGCTGGATCGCGAACCTCCTCGCCGACGCGGCGGATTTCCTCGAGCGCCCCGATCACGAGCCGGCGATGCCGTGCCACGAGCCCGACTGCGTCGGCGAAACGCGCCTACGCGCGCACCTGCGCGGCTTCTAGCAGCATCGCGTCGCCGTAGCTGAAGAAATGGTAGCGCGCCGAGACAGCGTGGGCATAAGCGCGACGGATGGTCTGCGCGCCCGCGAACGCCGACACCAGCATGAGCAGCGTCGAGCGCGGCAGGTGGAAGTTGGTCACCAGACGCTCGACCACGCGGAAGCGGTAGCCGGGCGTGATGAAAAGCCGCGTATCTCCCGAGCCGGCGCGTAATTCCCCGCACGACGCAGCCGATTCCAGCGCCCGCAGCGCGGTCGTCCCGACAGCGATCACCCGCCCTCCCCGCCTGCGAGTTTCTTCCACGGCGTCCACCGTCGCTTCGGGCACTTCGTACCACTCCGAATGCATCACGTGCTGCGCAAGGTCGTCGTGGCGCACGGGCTGGAATGTTCCCGCGCCCACGTGCAGCGTGAGGGTGGCACGCCTCACGCCCTTCGCTTCGAGCGCGGCAAGCAAGCGCTCGTCGAAATGCAGCCCCGCGGTAGGCGCGGCGACCGCTCCCGGCGCGCGTGCATACACCGTCTGGTAGCGCGCCTCGTCCCCCGCATCGGCGGCGTGGGTGATGTAGGGTGGGAGCGGCACCTCGCCATGCGCGCCGAGGAATTCGAGCACGTCGCGCGGGAACACCAGGCGGTAGAACTCGCCTTCGCGCGCCTGCACCTCCAGGAATTCGTTCGCCACGGCGATCGTGCGGCCCGCCTTCGGCGGCTTGCTCGCTCGCACCTGCACCAGCGCCACGCGGGGAGTCTCGATACGTTCAACCAGGAGCTCGACCTCGCCGCCGCTGTCCTTGCGTCCGTGGAGGCGCGCCTTGATCACGCGCGTGTCGTTCACGACGAGCAAGTCGTTGGGCGCGATCAGGCGCGCGATGTCGGGGAAACGCAGGTCCTCGATCGCCCCGGTGCGCCCATCCACGTGCATGAGCCGGCTCGCGGTGCGCTCCGCGGGCGGGTGCTGGGCGACCAGCTCGGGGGGAAGGGGGTAGTCGAAATCGGAGAGGTGCACCAACCGATTATAATTTCAGCCACAGGGTGCCCCGGCAGGCGTCGGGGCCGCGCAGGAGCGGACCAGGCTCGACGCGAACGCAAGTCGCGAAGCAAAATGCCGGGATGGCGGAATCGGTAGACGCACGGGACTCAAAATCCCGCGGTGGCAACATCGTGAGGGTTCGAGTCCCTCTCCCGGCACCACTGAAGCATCCACGAATGTCCATCTTGAACACCTCAATCGCCGATCTTAGAGGGCAATAGAAAGGCAATTGATGCGATAGCGCCCAAGGTCGTCCATTGACATCCGGGGGTATCTGGGGGTACTTTCGGGGCTATCAGCCGCTCCGAGTCGCAGAACATACCCCCAATGGCCGGTTCCGATTTCCTCACTGATCGCGCGGTAAAGAACGCGAGGACGAAGACCAAACCGTACAAACTCTCCGACGGTCGCGGCATGTATCTGCTGATCAAGTCCGACGAGGGAAAGTATTGGCGCCTCAAGTACCGACACGCGGGGAAGGAAAAGCTGCTCGCCCTGGGCGTCTACCCTGATGTGTCACTGCAGCGAGCTCGGTCCTTGCGGGACGCGGCGCGAGAACAAGTGGCCGCAGGCATAGACCCATCAGCGGCGCGCCAGGCAGAGAAGCTCGAGAAGCGCATCGCGGCAGCCAACACGTTCGAAGCGGTCGCACGCGAGTGGTACGCGAAGCAGGCGCCGCGGTGGTCGTCGTCTCATGCCCGGGCCGTCCTGGTTCGCCTCCAGAACGAGCTCTTCAAGTACATCGGCAACAAGCCGATCGCCGCAATCGATGCAGCCACAATGTTGGACGTCCTCCGCAAGATCGAGGCACGCGGCGCCCTCGAGACTCTCTCGAAGACCCGCATCGCGGCCGGACAGATCTTCCGCTACGCAATAGGAAGTCGTCGCGCGAAGTCGGATCCCACCCGAGATCTCCGTGGGCAATTCGAGACGCGAGAACACCGCCACTATGCGCGCCTCAACGAGGGCGATCTGGGCGACTTCCTCGTGAAGCTGGAAGCGTATGACGGGACGCCCATCACGAAGATGGCCATTCGCCTACTAGCCCTCACCTTCGTTCGCACGGGTGAGCTCCGCGGCGGTCACTGGACCGAGTTCGATTTCGAAAAGGGTGAATGGCGAATTCCCGCCGTACGAATGAAGAGCAGCGTCGAACACATCGTTCCCTTGTCCGACCAGGCAATAGCGACCCTCGGCGAGCTCCAAGCGCTGACGGGAGACAATGACTACCTCTTCCCGAACGAACACCGCGACGGGAAACCCATGAGCGAGAACACGATCCTTTACGCGCTCTACCGCATGGGGTATCGCGGACGCGCGACCGGACACGGCTTTCGCGCCACGGCGTCCACGATCCTCAACGAACAGGGATGGGATGCCGACGTGATCGAGCGACAGCTCGCACACAAGGAACAGAACCAAATACGTGCGGCGTATCACCACGCGCAGTACCTACCTGAGCGGCGAAAGATGATGCAAGCGTGGGCGGACTTCCTCGAGGCCAAACAGCGAAGCGGCGAGAAGGTCGTCAGCATGAAGCGGAAGCGCGCCTAACTCCAAGTAAGCGGCGAAGCGCGGAGGTAGAGCTCCGCGCCCGCCTGACCATCATCTCAACCTAGAAGGAGGTTGCAGCAATGGCTAGTTCCAATTCTAAGCGGTCCGAGGCGGTCGACTCTCTGTACAACCTGGTGAGTGCGACGTCGACGCAGAGCACGCGATGACAAAGCGTTCACGGACGACTATCGTCCTCACCCCGGCGCTCTTTGCGGAGCTCGATGCCATCTCGCGCACTATGGCCGGTAGCGCGTTGGAGGTCATTCCCCTCGAGGAGATGCCTAACACCATCGCGAGGGTGAACTACCTGATGGGCAGTGGTTACAAAGATTCGCGAATTCGGGACGGTGTGTGCAAGATCGACCTCAGCATCATTCAGATCGCCAATCGCATTGAGGCGGATCAGGTCGCGACGTGGCCGCGCCCCGAGCTGGACTTCTCGAAGATCACTCCGTGCGATCTCTACCACTTCGCACTTTGGCACGAGATCGGTCATCGTCTCCACGACCTTGATAGGTGGGTAAGCCTGTGCAGCGAGCCCGCAGATCACAACGTCGTTCGATGGCTGAATGAGGTTCGGGCAGATCGGTTCGCCTGGAACAAGGTGTATCCGGGGGCGGCCGTACCACGGTATCCGGGGGCAATGAGGACCAAGCGCCAGATCGATGAGCTCATGAAGCGCATGGAGAAGCTATACCCGCCGATCACTAGGGCGCGGAGGCCTCTACCGACCGATCCCTTTCTCGCCGTTCCAGACCGCCATGTCGAAGGACAGATTCCATGGGCCGTTGCGGCATGAACCTCGCCGACTGACATGCACGAGGAACGCTTTCATTTTCGCGATCGCACGTATAGCGCGTGGCATCGTCGACTGTCCACGAGACGATTCGTCGGGATCGAGCGGGCTCAGCTGCTCTCGATGATCGATCTCGACGCTGCTCTCTTCGTCGAATTCGACAACCGGCGCCGAGAACCACTCGCGCTGATCGAGACAGCGCGGGATGTCGGGCAGACGCACAAGTGCGCAGCCATCACAACGCGTCTGGCCGAGCGAGCGAATCTCCCATGCTTCGTGCTGCTGTACACGATCGCCGACGTTCCGAACCCGGCCGATTCGACCGCGTGCGACATCTCGAGCTTTCGCGTGCGCCGATTGTGGCCGAAGCCCGAACGAGGATGGCGCCGGGTGACACCTGTCGAGTGGGCGAATGCGTTGGTGCGCATTCGGGGCTGGGCAGCACGCCGTCTCGACCTCGAGGCAGCAAACGATCCCCAGTGGGGCGAATCGACGAGCGACGGCGAAGTCACCAACGAATAG
>DATBAI010000028.1:0-38830 GCA_036271595.1 Usitatibacter sp. | reverse complement strand
TCACCTCGACCTGCCCGGCGTGGTGCAGCGCACCGCCCACGCCGGCCGGGCGCAGCACTCGCGCCAGGTCATCGACGCCGCACGGCGGGAACGCGAGCCCGTCGGGCGCCGGCGTGAGGCCGGTCGCGTTGGCGACCGCGGTCATCTCGATGCCGCTCTTGGTGCCGTCGAGGAACGAGTTGAGCATCTGCGCGTTGAAGTCGCCGCGCGCCACCATCTCTTCGCTGAAGCCGTAGTGCCCCCACACCGTCTTCGGCGTCGAAGCATGGTAGCCGGGCAGGTACTTGGTGCCCTTGCCCGCCGCCACGACGCTGAAGCCCGCGGCACGCGCCCAGTCGACCAGCTCGCAGATGAGCGCGGGCTGGTCGCCGTAGGCGAGCGAGTAGACGATGCCGGCCTCGCGAGCGCGCCGCGCGAGCAAGGGGCCGGCGAGCGCGTCGGCCTCGACGTTCACCATCACGATGTGCTTGCGCTCGCGGCAACACGCGAGCGCATGATCTATTCCCGCCGCGGGGCTTCCGGTGCAGTCGATCACCACTTCGGTCGCCGGGTGTGCGATCGCGGCGGGCGCATCGTCCGTCACGAACGTGGCGAGGGTGCGCGCGGCGGCGTCGAGCGAAGTGGCCGCGAAGCGCTCGGCTTCCCAGCCTACCCGCGCGAGCGCCGAGTGCGCGCGCTCGGGCGCGAGATCCACCACCGCCAGCACGTGGATGCCCGGTGTGCGCTGCGCCTGTGCGAGGTACATCGAGCCGAACTTGCCCGCGCCGATGAGGGCGACGCGGACGGGGCGCTTTTCCGCGGCCCTGGCGAGGAGGAGGCGGTGGAGGTTCATACGGTAGGGATTTCCCGACGGACGGCCTTACAGTTTACCGTCTGGAAGAAGCACAATGCAGCATGGGCGATACTGCCGGCCGCGCCGGGCTCGATTCGCGCGTCCTTTCCCTCGCTCCGGGGCTGGACGTGCTGAGCCTGCCGGCCTGCATCCTCGACCCCGAAATGCGCTACGTGTACGTGAACGCGGGCTACCAGGCCATGTCGGGCCGCACCCGGGCGCAGTGCCTCGGCCGCACCCCCGACGAAGTCTTCGACCACACCCCGCGCGACGAGCGCCGGGTCCACTTGAAGCGGGCGCTCGCCGGCGAGAGCTCGGTCTTCACGCGCCGCAGCCTCGAGGGCCCGGGGGCCGGACGCTGGGTGAGCGCCCATTACTTTCCGTTGCGTGGTGAAGCGAGCGAGGTGGTCGGCGCACTCGTCGTGCTCGTGGACGTCCAGCAGCTGAAGGATGCCGAGGCGGCGCTCGCCGACCGCGAGCGCAAGCTCTCCCTCATCATCGACTCGGTCGGGTTCCCGATCACCTACGTCGACCGCGGTTACGTGATCCGCTTCGCCAACCGGCCCAGCCGCGAGTGGTCCAGTCGCACCGCCGAGGCCATGATCGGGCAGCCGATCGAGGCGGTGATGACGCCCGAGGTGCGCGAGGCGGCGCTGCCCCTCATCGAGCGCGCGCTCCAGGGGGAGCCCGTCACCTACGAGCGCGAGGCGCTCTGGCCCGGGCGCGAGCAGCGCCATATCCGCGGCCACATGATTCCCGACCGCGACTCGAGCGGCGCCGTGATGGGCGTCCTGATCGTGCTCCTCGACATCGAGCAGGACCACCAGCTGCGCCGCGCCGTGGAGGCCAAGGAGGCGCAGCTTCGCCAGTTCGCCGAGAACATCCCGGGCCCGATCGCGGTGGTGGACCGCGATTTCCGCTACGTCTTCGCCAACAAGATCTTCCAGGAGAGCCGGGGCGTGGCACTCGAGTCGATCATGGGCCGGCGCGTGGACGAGCTGCTCGGCCCCACGGCGGCGGCGAAATACTTCGCCCCGTACGCCGAGCGGCTGAGGCGCGGCGAGACGTGCACGCACGAGCGCCTTGTCGGCGCACCCGGACGAGCCGAGCGCTGGCACCTGGTGCAGCTCGCCCCGATCATGCTCACCCTGGAGGATGGGACGCGCCGCTTCAACGGCTACTACATCGTCTCCTCGGACATCCACGACATCAAGCTCGCGCAGGAGCGGCTCGCCGCGCAGGAGGCGCAGCTGCGCCTCTACACCGACAACATCCCCGACTCGGTCGCCTACCTCGACCGCAACCGCCGCTTCCTCTTCGCCAACCGCCATTTCGCCGAGCAGCGAGGCACCACGGTGGACCAGATCATCGGCCGCAACACCGAGGAGGTCCTGGGGCGCGAGCTCTCCACCTGGGTCGCCGAGCGCACCCAGCGCGTGATCGACCGCGCCGAGCCCGCCGCCTACGAACGCATCCTCACGATGCCCGACGGCGAAAAGCGCTGGTCGCACGTGAAGGCCGTGCCGCACGTGTCCGACGACGGCCAGGTGATCGGCATCTACGTGGTGAGCCACGACATCACCGAGGTGAAGCGGGCGCAGGAGCAGCTCGCCGCGAGCGAGGAGGAGCTGCGATTCTTCGCCGAGAACATCCCCGAGGCCATCGCCTACGTGGACCTGGAGCGCGGCTGCACCTTCGTGAACAACCTCTATCTCGCGAGCCGCGGCCTCAAGCGCGAGCTCGCCCTGGGACAGCGCCCGGAGCACGTCTTCCCGGCCGACGTGATGGAGGAGCTGCGCCCCCACATCGAGCGCGTCGTGGCCGGCGAGGAGGCCACCTACGAACGCTTCGTGAAGACCCCGCAGGGAGACGAGCGCTGGGTGCGCGTGCGCCTCACGCCCAGGCGCGACGCCGACGGCCGCGTGCGCGGCTATTACGCCGTGTCGACCGACATCCACGACCTGAAGAGCGTGCAGGAGCAACTCGCCGACAAGGAACGCCAGCTGCGCCACGTGATCGATTCGATCCCCACGCCCATGTGCTATGTGGACGGCGCCGAATGCTACCGCTATGTGAACGACGCGTTCCTCGCGTACATCGGGTTGCCCTCGGAGCGCATCGTGGGCCAGCCGGTGCGCTCGGTGCTGGGCGACGAGCGCTGGCAGCTGCTGAAGCCGCACCTGGAGCGGGTGCGCGCCGGCGAGCCGCTCGCGGTGGAGCGCCTGGTGAAGTTCGCCGATGGAAGGAAACGCTGGATGATCGTGCGCCTCACGCCTCGCCTTGTCGCCGGCCGCTACGAGGGCTACTACGCGACCACGAGCGACATCGACGAGCAGAAGGCGATCGAGGACGAGCTGCGCCGCACCAACACGATCCTCTCCGCGCACTTCGACAACACGCCGCTCGCAGTGATCGAATGGGATACGGAACTGAGGATCGTGCGCTGGTCCGGGCAGGCCGAGGCGATCTTCGGCTGGAACGCGGCCGAGGTGCTGGGCCGCACGCTGCACGGCTGGCGCCACGTGTACGAGGAGGATGCGGCCGCCGCCACGCGGATGATCCGCGACCTCGTCGAGGGCCCCGAGCGCCACGCGACGCTGCGCCACCGCAACTACCGCAAGGACGGCTCGGTGATCTGGGTCGAGTGGCACAACTCGGCGCTGCGCGACGAATCGGGGCGCGTGATCTCGATCCTGTCCCTCGCGCAGGACGTCTCCTCGCGCATCCAGGCCGAGGAACGGCTGCAATACATGGCCACGCACGACGGCCTCACGGGCCTTCCCAACAGCGTGCTGCTGCACGACCGGCTCGAGGCGGCGCTCTCCCGCGCCCGGCGCGCGCGCCGCCGCGTGGGCGTGATGTTCCTCGACCTCGACCATTTCAAGGACGTGAACGACACGCTCGGCCACCGCGTGGGAGACGCCCTCCTGAAGGAGCTCGCGCGGCGCATCCGCGCGGCGCTGCGCCAGAGCGACGTGCTCGCGCGAATCTCCGGCGACGAGTTCGTGGTGGTCCTCGAGGACCTTCCCGACGAAGGCGCGCCCGAGCGCGTCGCGCGCATCATCCTCGAGGAGGTGCGCCGGCCCTTCCAGGTCGAGGGGAACGACATCCACGTGAGCGGGAGCCTCGGCCTTGCGATCCATCCCGACGACGGCACGGACGCCGAGACGCTCCTCAAGAACGCCGATGCCGCGATGTACCACGCGAAAGAGCTCGGCCGCAACACGTTCCGCCTTTTCTCCGCCGAGCTCGCGCAGCGCCGCGCGCAGAGGATCCAGGTCGAGACCGCGCTGCGGCGCGCGCTGAAGAACGACGAGCTGGAGCTCCACTACCAGCCGATCGTGGACACCTCCACAGGCGCGGTGCGTTCGGTCGAGGCGCTGCTGCGATGGCACGATCCCGAGCGTGGCCTCATGCTCCCCGCGGGCTTCATCCCGCTCGCCGAGGAGTCCGGCCTGGGCCACGCCATCGGCCACTGGGTGATGGAGGCCGCGTCCCGCCAGGCGCGCGCGTGGCACGATGCCGGGGTGGCCCTCGCCGTGAGCGTGAACCTTTCGGCGGGACAGTTGCGAGACACCTCGATGGTGGGAGACCTGAAGCGCGTGCTCGCGCGCACCGGCTGCGAGCCCGGCTGGCTGCAGTTGGAGATCACCGAAACCAGCATGGTGCGCGATGTCGAAGGTGCGAGCGTCGTGCTCGCCAAGCTGCGAACGCTGGGCGTGCGCGTGGCGATCGACGACTTCGGCACCGGCTTCTCGAGCCTCTCGCACCTGCGCCACCTGCCGGTGGACGTCCTGAAGATCGACAAGGCTTTCGTGGCGGACATCGACGCGCCGCGCAAGCGCGGCGAGAACGCCGGCGGCGCCGCCATCGCTTCCGCGGTGATCGGCCTCGCGCGGGGCCTCGGCCTCAAGGTGATCGCCGAGGGCGTGGAGAAACGCTCGCAGCTGAACTTCCTCGCGCGCGCCGGCTGCGACGCCGCGCAGGGCTATTTGCTATGCCCGCCGATGCCGGTCGCGGAGCTGGAGCACTGGCTCGCGAACCGCCGGAAGTCCCCGGACAAGGCGACGCGCGCTACCAGCGGATCGAAACGCGCGCGCCCCCGAGCGGTGAATCGCTGATCCGCGCCTCGCCGCGGTGCCATTCCGCGACGCTCTTCACGATCGCGAGGCCAAGTCCAACGCCCCCGCTGTCGCGCCCCCGGCTTCCTTCCAGGCGGGTGAAGGGCTCGAAGAGCCTCTGGCGTTCCGCGGGCGGCACGCCGGGGCCGTCGTCGTCCACCGAAAGGATGCTGCGGTCACCCTCGCGGGCCACGCTTAGCACCACGCGATTGCGCGCGTAGCGCATGGCGTTGCGCAGGATGTTCACGAGCGCGCGCGTGAGGTACTTCGGATCGCAGGAAAGCGTCTCGGGCATCTCGCGCGGGGCCTCGATCGCGACGGGCCGCTCGGCCCCGCGCATCTCGCCGGTCACGCGGCGCACCGCCTCCTCCACGATGGAAGCGGTCGGGACCTCGCGCGGCGCATAGGGTGGCGCGTGGCGAAGGTTCGCGAGCACGAGGAGCTCGTCCACCAGCTCCTCGAGATCGACCACGTCGCGCGACATCGCCTCGAAGCGCTGCTCGCGCTCGACGGCCTCGTTGCTGGTGCGGGCAAGCTCGAGGTCGAACTTTAGCTGTGCCAGGGGCGTGCGCAGCTCATGGGCCACGCCCTGCTCGAGGTCGCGGTGCGACTGGAGGAGCGCCTGGACGCGGCCCGCCATCACGTTGAACGCGGAGGCGATCGGCTGCAGCATCGATTCCTTGCCGATCCGGGCGCGCACCCCGAAGTCGCCGTCGCCCACGCTGGAAGTGGCGGCCGAGAGCGACTGGAGGTCACGCCACACCGGCCACATCCAGCGCCACAGGATCGCGCACATGGCGAGCGTCATGAACGCCACGATGATCGCGTAGTAGATGAGCTGGTACTGGTAGGCGCCGACCCATTCGATGCGCAGCACCTCGCCGGAATCCTTCATGCGCCGCTCGTACACCCATCCGCCGCCCGGCCGGTCGCGGAAGGCGATGTCGCCCGACATGAGCCGCTCCTTCTCGGAAGGCGACATGAAGATGTCGTCCTCGGCGCGGGAAAGCGGCACGAGCTGGTGCTCGACGCGGAAGGTCTTCTCGATTTCCTTCAGGCGCCCCTGCCAGTCCGGGACCCGCCGGTCGGTGATGACGCGCTCGGCGCGGTCGAACGCCACGCCCGCGCGCTGGCGCTGCTGCTCGGAGTTCATCTGCGCCATCACCTGGTCGGTGACGTACATGAAGAACACGAACGCCAGCGTGGCCGGCAACATGAGGAACAGGTAAAGCCGCAGGAAAAGCCGGAGCACGCGGGCTCGGTCAGGCGTCGCCGGTGAAGAGATACCCCTTGAGGCGCACCGTCTTGATCATCGTCTCGGCGCCGCCGGCGTCCTGGAGCTTGCGGCGCAGGCGGCAGATGCGCGCGTCGATGGAGCGATCCAGGCCGTCGTAGTCGATGCCGCGCACGACGCGCAAAATCTCGTCGCGCGTCACGACCGTGCCGTGGCGCGAGGCGAGGAGCCAGAGGATGTCGAAGTCGCCGGTCGTGAGATCGATGCCGCGCCCATCCAGCGTGGCCGCGCGCCGCGCACCGTCGATCGCGAGGCGCCCGGCGGTCAGCGCGGCCTGCGGTTCGCGCCCCGCTTTAGGCGCTGCACGGCGCAACAGCGCCTCTACGCGAGCGAGGAGGACGCGCGGCTCGACCGGCTTCACTACATAGTCGTCCGCCCCCATCTCGAGCCCCAGCACCTGGTCGATGTTCTCGCCCTTGGCGGTGAGCATGAGGATCGGAAGCGCGCCGCCGCGCGCGCGCAGCTCGCGGCAAATGGTGAGGCCATCCTTGCCGGGAAGCATCAGGTCCAGGACCACGAGCTCGGGGCGGAAGCGCTCCACCCGGTCGGCGACGGCGAGCCCGTCGCCCTCCACCAGCACCTCGAAGCCGTGGCGCTCGAGGTAGTCGCGGATCGACGCCGCGAGGCGCGCGCTGTCCTCGACCAGCAGGACCCGCGAGCGGCGAGCCGCCTCGGGGGTGCTTTCTCGGGTTGCCAGGGCCTCTGCGTGCATCGGGGAACGAGGGCGCGTGGGAGACAGGGGCAGGATACCCCACGCGCAGGAAACGGACAGGTGACGCTTTGTTACGCCCTTTTCACCACCAGGAAGTTGCGCACTTCCCGCACGCCCTTGATGGCGCCGGCTAGCTTCTCGGCACGGGAGCGCGCCGCCTCGTCGCCCGCCAGCCCGTTCAGCGTGACTACGCCGCCCTGGGTGTCCACGTCGATCTTGAGGACGGAGAGGTCCGGATCCTTGAGGTAGTCCGTCTTGATGGAGGCGGTGATCGCCGTGTCGCTCATTCCATGGGAAGACGCTTCGGAGCCGGCGCGCGCCTTCCCGGAATCGGCCTTCTCTTCGACCCGGTTGCCCGCGTTGTCCACCGCGACCCGGGTCTTCTCACCCGCGTTCTCGAGCGCCACCTTGGTCTTGTCGCCGGCCACCGCCAGCTCTTCGGACGTCTTGTGGCCCACTTCGGCGAGCTTGGTCTGGGTACGCGCGACCGCGTTGTCGAGCTTCTGCCCAAGGGTGCGGTCGGCGTCGCGGTCGCAACCGGTGAGCAGGGTGGCCGCGACGGCCGCGGCCAGCGCGGCGCGAAGGAGCGTGTTGTTCATGGTTCTCCTTTCATTTCAATCAAGGCGGGATCGTACGGAAGCTACGGAAGCTACCGCCATCCTAAGTTGCATGGACGAGCCGCACCGTCGGCGAGCCGCGCGAGCCGATGTCGTCCTCGGCCGACTCGCGCGTGTCGGACTCGTCCCACTCGCTAATAGGAGGGGTTCACCGAGAGCGCCGCGTTGCGCGCCGACAGGCGTGGAGACGGCACACCCCTAATCTGGCCGGGTGGGAACGCGTCCTTTCCGGGCGCGTGACTTTGATCGCCCGAACGCCGACCGACACAGGAGACAGAAACCATGCGCAGCAGCAGCTCGACCAGCCCCATGGGCACCAATACCGGCCCGATCGCCCGTGACATCCAGAATGTCGTCACGGATGCCCAGGAGCTCCTGAAAACCGTCCAGACCGAAGGCGAGGGAAAGCTCTCCGACGTCAAGGCCAGGGTGAGCCAGCAGCTCGACTCGGCCAAGCAGATGCTGACGCAGTTGCAGGCGACGGTGCAGGACGGCGCGAAGGCCGCCGTGGATTCGACCGATACGTACGTGCGCGCCAACCCGTGGCGTGCCGTGGGCATCAGCGCCGCGCTGGGCGCGCTCATCGGCTTCCTCGCGGCGCGCCGCTAGGCAACGCACATGGCGGGAGAAGCCACCGGAATCGTGGGCGACGTGCGGGGACTCGCGAGTACCGCGCTTCGCGCGATCCGCACGCGCCTGGAGCTGCTCGCCATCGAGGCCGCGGAGGAGAAAGCCTGGGTCCTGCGTTTCCTGGTCGTGGCCGTGGCGGGGCTCTACCTCGTTACTTTCGGCCTGCTGCTGGCCATCCTGGCGCTCGTGCTCTGGGCCTCCGAAGCCAATCGCCCGGCGATCCTCGCGGCGTTCGCCGCTGCGTTCCTGGTGATCGGCGGCGGCGGCTTCTGGTACATGGTCGGCGCCTCGAAACGGCGAAGCTCGCTCTTCCAGGAAACCATCGCCGTCCTGAAAGGCGACGAGCAGGCGTTTTCACAACCGGCGCGGGGCACGAGTGACTGAGCTCGAGATCCTGCGCCGGCGCCGCGAGCTGGTCGTGTTGTCGGCCGAATTGCAGCGCGCGACTCTCGTAAGGCGCCTGGAGCGCGTAAGCGAGCATCCGCTGCATTCGGCGCTGGGTTTCGCGAAGGCCGCCGCGAGCGTCGCCTTCGTCTGGAGGCTCGCCGCGATTTTCGCGGGGCGCCTCGTGCTTCGCAAGAAGGGCGCGCGGCGCGGCCCTCAGCCTTCGTTCCTGGCGCGCTGGTCGTGGGTATTGCGCCTTGTTCCCGTCAGTCGAATATTTCCCGTCCTCAAGTTCCTCAACCGCTAGACAAAGGAGACAACCATGCTTTACTGGGCAGCCGTGTTCTTCATCATCGCTCTCATCGCCGCGGTCCTGGGCTTTGGTGGCATCGCCGCGGGCGCCGCGGGCATCGCCAAGATCCTGTTCTTCATCTTCCTCATCGCCTTCGTGGTCTCGCTCCTGATGGGAGTATTCCGGCGTTCGGTGTAGCCGGTCGGGAAAGCGGCAAGGAAACGGAGCGAAACGCACGCTCCGGCAGTGCCGGCGCGGGCTGCGCGTGGGGTAATATCGACACCCCGTCGCATCCCGCGCTTTTTCACCCCCTGGATTCGCACGATTCCCCAATGGCCGATCGGCTCGCACGGCTATACGCCGAGATCCATTCGAGGGCAGCGCAGGTCGATGCAGCGTTCGCCGCGGCCGCGAAGGATGGCGGCACGCTCGGCGAGGTGCGTGCCGAATGGGACCGGCTGCGCGCGCTCCTGGGCAAGCAGGACGAGATCCTCGAGGAGGTCGCGACACGCAGCCGCGAGCTCTCCTCGCTTTCGGCCTTCCTGCAGACGCACTCCGAGCGCGAGAAGCAGCGCCTTGCGCGTGAGCTTCACGACCAGCTGGGCGGCATCCTCACGCCCGCCAAGATGGATCTCGCCTGGCTCATCGCACGCCTGGGCGACGATCCGCAGTTCCGCGAACGCATGTCGCGCCTCTCGGGGATGATCGACCAGGGCATCGATCTCAAGCGCCGCATCATCGAGAACCTGCGCCCGTCGCTCCTCGACCACCTCGGGCTGGCCGCGGCTGTACGCTGGTACGTGGACGAGACGTGCGTCGCGGCCGGCATCGCATGCCAGGTGAGGATCGGCAAGCTCGAGCGCCTCGCGCCCGACCTCGAGATCGCGCTATTCCGCGTGGTGCAGGAGAGCCTCAATAACGTGATCCGCCACGCGCACGCGAAGAATGTCGAGCTGGTGATCGAGCGCAGCTCCGGCGGGCTCAAGGTGGCGGTGTGCGATGACGGCCTGGGCATCGCCGACGTGGAGCTCGCGCGCGCGAACTCGCATGGTCTCGCCGGCATGGCGCAACGCATGCGCGCCATCGATGGCGCGCTCTCGATCCAATCGAAGAAGGGCGAAGGAACGCGCGTCGAGGCGTTCCTGCCGCTCGCCGCCTAGTTCTCGCGGCTTGCGAGGAGCTCGCCGATGAGGCGCGGGATCGTCGCGAAGTCCTTGCTCTTGTCGAGGAAGTAGTCGGCGCCCGCCTCGAAGGCGGCGACCTTGAGTGCGGGCACGGCGTGGTTGGTGAGCACCACGATGCAGACGGGGTTCGCTCCCGCGGCCGCGCGCAGCCTGCGGATCACGCCAAAGCCGGTGCCCTGCGCGAGCTGGAGGTCCACGATCGCGAGCCCGATGGTGTAGCTGTCGCAAGCCGAGAGCGCCTCATCCTCGGTGGCCGCCGTGGCGACGACCTCGACCCGGTGCGGCACCGACACGAGCTCCACCAGGCGCTCTGCGATCTGCGGGGAATCCTCGACGACGAGCGCGTTCATCAGCTCCTCGGAATGGGCGCGCGCATCGAACTCGATCGGGCGGTTGCGGCCCGGGGCCGGCCCTTCCTGCGGGGAGTTGGGTGCATGCGCCGCCAGGTTTGCGTGCCGGCTGGTCGCGGCGTTCGATTGCTTTTCCGGCACGTGGATCCTCAGGCGATGAGCTGGTTCTTGACCGCGTAGTAGGTGATGTCCGCGTTGGACTTGAAACTCATCTTTTCGAGGATGCGCGAGCGGTAGGTGCTGACCGTCTTCACGCTGAGGAAGAGCTCCTTGGCGATCTCGGAGACGCTTTGCCCGGCCGCGAGCTTGCAGAAGATCTGGAACTCGCGCTCCGAGAGCTGCGTGTGCGACGGCTGGTCCGCCGCCGGGCCCGCGAGGCCCTGCGCGAGCTTGTCGGCGATGCGCGGGCTCACGTAGCGTCGACCCTGCGCGGCCGCGACCACCGCGGACACGAGGTTCTCGCTGGGCGCGTCCTTCGCGACGAAGCCGGAGGCGCCGGCCTTCAGCAGGTTGATCGCGTATTGGTCCTCGGGGTAGCCGCTCACGATGAGGACGGCCATCTCGGGGCGGATGGCCTTGGCGCGGTTGAGCACGTCCACTCCCGACATGTCGGAGAGCGAAAGGTCCACGAGCGCGACATCGTAGGGTGAGGCGCGAACTTGAGCGATGGCTTCTTCACCCGTGCGCGCCTCGCCCGCGACTTCCATGTCGACGCGGCCGGAGAAGACCTGCTTCAGGCCCATCCGAACGACGTCATGGTCATCGACGATCAGTAGCCGGATCATTGTTCTCGTTCCTGGCGAATGTGTGTAGAGCACGTGCCTATTAAGCCGCCTTCGGCTTCGTGCAACCGTCGGGCACGCGCGGATTCGTATGTAGGATTAATCCTACACGCCCCTATTTAAAAGGTATAGCGAAAGATCACGCGGTCGCGCTTGATGGAAATGTTCTCGCGCGTGAGCCCGGGAATCTCCGGCATGAGGGCACGGGCGGGCTTGAACACGATGTGGCCGGAGTTCATGTCGTAGCAGACCGGCCGGTCGAGACCGCACGAGGAGTTCGACATGTGCCGCACTTCGGGGACGGGCGTGAAGTCGACCTCCGCTTGCGGGCCCGGCATCGTGAACGGCGCCTCGGTATGCGCGGGGACGGGGGAGGCGGCGGCGAGCGCGGCCTTGGGCTTCAGCTCGAGCGCGTGCGCTTCGTTGGCCGCGGCGTGCGGTGCGACGAGAACGGCGAGCGAGACGGCGACGATCGCGGACTTCATTCACTTCTCCCGGCCGTCGGACGTTTCCTGTGCCCGGCGGCGCTGCATGTGGAAGCGATAGTGCCCTTGGAGCAGTCCAGGGTATGCAGGATGCGACCGGCACATGCTGTCCCTAATGCCCATCGCTGGACGTAAGCCTCGTCCGACCCCGCGACGGTGCGCTCCGACCTCAACTTGAGCGGCCCTCCCATTTCCGCGTCGTTGCTTTTTTCCTATCGTTGGCGCAATGGCTACGACGTCGAAGCAAACATCCATGAAGACGCTGATCGGCGTCCTTGCATTTGCGGCGCTTGCAAGCACCGCGCAAGGCGCGACTCGCGACACGGCTTATAGCGAGCGAGGCGATCCGCACCGCTGGTACGTGCCGGCGGACACACCGAAGGAGAAGTACGCGAACGCCGCGCGCGAGGCGCGCAATGCGCTCGCCGATGCGCTGCGCGAATGCCACGCGTCCAACGGCAGCAAGCGCTGCGAGGCCGAAGCTCGCGCGCGCTATCGCGACGAGATGGCCCATGCACGAGAGTTCCTCGCTCCTTCACGCCAGCTCGCCTAGGGAAATGACCATGCGCACGAACCGTTTCGCGATCGCCGTTCTTTCCATGGGCGCATGCCTCGCGCAGGCTGCGGCCAACCCTTCGATCGCGCCCAGCCCCGCCATCCCCACGTACGGCCAGCCCGTATCGGTGGACGTGCAGAACATGCAATATCCGTTCTACCTGCTCGCCACGAATTTCGTGCGCAGCGGATCCTCGATCACGGTGGACTACACCTATTCCACCGATGGCTGGGTCGAGGGCACGCCCGCTTACGCCTGGCAGACGCTCGACTTCGGCGAGCTGCCGCCCGGCAACTACACGTTGACCGCGCGCATGCACGACCAGGCCAACCCCACGGCGGCGGCGCAAGTCGCGACGAACAGCATGCCGGTGATGCCGCCTTCGACCTACGGCATCTACTCGGTGCCGCGCGATCCAGACGCGTTCAGCCCTATTTACGCGACCATTCGCAGCGCCGCCTATTTCGATCCGGCGTCGATGCGGGCGACGTTATCCGGCGGTACGGTGCGCGTGGACTTCAACTACTACTCGAACGCACCGGCGACGGGCGCAGCGCCCCCCGGCGCAGCGGTTTACGGGTCGGTTCGCATCGACGGGCTCGCGCCCGGCGCCTACCAGCTCGAGGGATGGGGGACGCCGACATCAGGCGGCGCCGCGGAGCGCTACTTCACGCAGGCGATCACGGTGGCGGCCACGACACCGGTGGTCGAGTACTACGCGCCCAGCACGGGGCATTACTTCATGACGGCCGGAAGCGGCGACAAGACGCTGCTCGATCCGGGCACGATGGGGTGGATGCGGACCGGGCAAACCTGGAAGGCGTGGATGCGCGCGCAGGATGCTCCCCAGGGCGCCCAACCGGTATGCCGCTTCTACGCGGCCGGGCCCAACTCGCACTTCTACAGCGGGAACCCTTCGGAGTGCCAGGGCCTGAAGGACCTGGAGGCCCAGCAGCGCGCGCAGGCGACGGCCGCCGGGCAGCCATTCCTCGGCTGGGCCTTCGAGCAAATCGCGTTCTACGCGCTGGTGCCCGTGAACGGCCAATGCCCCGGCGGGACCACCCCCGTCTATCGCGCGTACAACAACCGCTTCGCCTACAACGACTCGAACCACCGCTTCATGGTCGATCCGATGATGCTCGCGGCGCAGCTCTTCGAGGGATGGGCGTACGAGGACGCACAGTTCTGCTCGCCGGCTTGAGCGGACGGATGATCGCAAGGAACGCGGCCTCCTCGACGCGCAACCCTCGGGGCGAGCGGGAAGCGCCGCGGACATGGCGCGCGCGCCACGTCTTGGGATCCAGCACGCGAGGATGCACGTAGCTCTTGCGGCAGATCGCGGGCGTATTGCCCAGTTGGCGCGAGGCCTCGCGAACGGCCGCCGCCACGTGCGTGATGCCGACGCTGCTACGCCGCCGCAGCAGGCTCGCCACGTAGACGCTCCCCGCCCAGGTGCGGAAATCCTTGGTGCTCACGTCGCGGCCCGAGATCTCCTTCAGGTATTCGTTCACGTCCGAGGAGCCGACCGACTGCACCTCGCCCGCTTCGTCGAGATACTGGAAGAGCTCCTGGCCCGGAAGCTCGCGGATGCGCCGCACGATGCGTGCGAGCTTCGGGTCGTCGAGCGCGATGCGATGGAACTTGCCGCTCTTGCCGCGGAACTGGAACTCGATGCGCGCGCCCTCGACCTTCACGTGCCGGTTGCGCATCGTGGTGAGGCCGAACGATTCGTTCTCCTCGGCATAGCGCTCGTTGCCGACGCGTATGCAGGTGCGCTCGAGGAGCTCCACCAACAGGGCCAGCACCTTGCGGCGCGGAAGGCCGGCTGCGCCGATGTCCGAGCGCGCCTGGCGGCGAATGCGCGGCAATGCTTTCGCGAACTCGATCAAATGGTCGAACTTGTCCGCGTCGCGAAGCTCGCGCCAGCGCGGGTGGTAGCGATACTGCTTTCGTCCGCGCGCATCGCGGCCGGTGGCCTGCAGGTGGCCGCGCTCGTCGCCGCAGATCCAGACGCGGGTCCATGCAGGCGGGATGGCGAGCGAGCGGATGCGCTCGAGCGTCGCCTCGTCGTCCACACGGCGGTCCCCGGAATCGAGGTACGCGAAGGACTTGCCCGAAGGCTCGCGGCGATAGCCCTTCTCGCCGTCGCGTGAATAGCGCAGCCCGCCCGGCGGGGCCGGGCGCTTCGTGCGTCGATGATGGCTCGCGTCGGGCATTCCGGGATCCTGTCGCCAAGACAGTTGATCCCGGCCCCGCCGAGTGGTTCAACCGAGCGCGGTGCGCAAGTGCGCGGCAAGCCGCTGCGAGTCCGCGTGGAGCAGGTGCACGCCGGATTTCGCGGTCACGGCGGCTCCACGCTCGAGCAGTGCCTGCAGCGGCTTCAGGTTCACGCGGTCCCGCTCGTGCACCGTGATGAGCACACGGCCGCCCGACGATTCGATGCCGGACACGTTGCCCGCTCCGCCAAGCGCCTCGACGAGCACGCGCGCATCGGGAAGCGCGGGCTCGAATGTCGCGCGCGCAGGCGCGATGCCCGTCATTGCCGGGGCCGGCGCTTGCGCGGCCCTCGCGGCCGCGGCCGGCAGTTGCGCGCGGATTTCGCTCGCTACCTGGTCGGCGATGGGACCCACGACTACCTGCATGCCGGAGGCGCCGACGTCGATCGTGCCGCGTGAGCCGAGCGCCGAGAGCCGTCGCGCATCGACCTTGCCGCGGTCGGCGAGCACCAGGCGAAGGCGTGTCGTGCACGCCTCGACCTCGACCAGGTTCCCCGCGCCCCCCAGCGCGACGATGAAGGCTTCGGCGCGTGACACGTCTCCGGTGGGAGCGTCGGCGCCGGCCGCCTCTTCCGGAGCGCGGCCCGGTGTCGCGAGATCGAAGCGCACGATCGCCCAGCGGAACGCGAAGTAATACACGGCGAAGTAGGCCGCACCGACCGGTACCAGGTACAGCGGGTGCGTGGCCTTTCCGAAGTTGAGCACATAGTCGAAGAGGCCCGCGGAAAAGCCGAAGCCCAGGTGGCAGCCGATCGCCGCCATGATCACCATCGCGGCCCCGGTGAGAAGCGCGTGCATCACGTAGAGGGCGGGCGCGAGGAACATGAACGCGAACTCGATGGGCTCGGTCACGCCCGTGAGGAACGAGGTGAGCGCCATGGAGAAGAGGAGGCCGCCGATCGCGCGTTGGCGCTCGGGGAGCGCCGAGCGATACATCGCGAGGCACGCCGCGGGCAGGCCGAACATCATCACGGGGAAGAAGCCGCTCATGAAGACGCCCGCCGACGGATCGCCCTTGAAGAACCGGTTCAGGTCGCCGGTCGCGCCGTGATAGTCGCCGAGGATGAACCAGGCGAGGTTGTTGAGGATGTGGTGCAGCCCCGTCACGATGAGGACGCGGTTCAGCACGCCATAGACGAAGAGCCCGGCCGAGCCGGATTGCACCACCGCTTCCGAGAGCGCGCTCATGCCCTTCGCGACCGCCGGATAGCCCAGGCCGAAGCCCAGCGCGAGCACGAGGCCCGCGATCCCGGCGACGATGGGCACAAAGCGCCGGCCCGAGAAGAACGCGAGGTAGTCCGGCAGCTTCACCGCGTGGTAGCGGTTGTAGAGCCAGCCGGAGACGATGCCGGCGAGGATGCCGATGGGCACGCTCACGTCGTGGATCTGCTTCGTCGCCTCGGGAACGTGGAGCACCGCCTCGGCGCCCTTGGTCGCGACCACGTAGGCGACGAACCCGGCGAGCCCCGCCGCACCGTGGTTCTCCTTCGCGAGACCCACGGCGATGCCGATCGCGAAGAGCATTCCGAGGCTCTCGAAGATCGCATTCCCGGCCGCGGCCACGAACGCGATGTCGAGGAGATCGGGCTGGCCCAGGCGCAGCAGCAACCCCGCCACGGGCAGCACGGCGATGGGCAGCATGAGCGCGCGGCCCAGGCGCTGCGTGAGATCGATGAAGCTGCTCATTCCATCACTCCCTGGGATCTCGCCACGCCGCGCGCCCGCGAACGCGCGAGCCGCGCGAGGTCGCGCACCGCCGCGGCACTCGGCGCATCCATCGCCCGCCCGGCCAGCTCGCGGCATTCGGAGGCGTCGAGCAGGCGCACCATGCGCTTCAACCTGGGGATCGACGCCGGTGTCGCGGACACCTCGTGCACTCCGAGCCCGATCAGCAGCGGCAACGCGTCGACGTCGGAGCCCATGGCGCCGCACACCGAGACGCTTTTTCCATGCGTTGCGCCTGCGACGGCGACCGCCCGGATCATGCGCAGCACCGCCGGATGCAGCGCGTCCAGCTTGCCGGCGAGCTCGGCATGGCCGCGGTCGATCGCGAGCACGTATTGCGAGAGATCGTTGGTGCCGATGGAGAGGAAATCGGCTTCGCCGGCGAGCTGGTCCGCGAGCATCGCGGCGGCCGGCGTCTCGACCATCACGCCGATCGCCGGTAGCCCACGCCCCTGCTCCCGCGCGCATTCGGCGGCGATCGCGCGCACGGTGCGCAGCTCCTCGAGGTCGTTCACCATCGGCAGCAGCACGCGGCATTGGCCTTCGGGGCGTACGCGCAGGATCGCGGCGAGCTGCGCGCGCAAGAGGCGCGGCTCGGCGAGGCTCGCCCGCACGCCGCGCATCCCGAGCGCCGGATTCTCCTCGCGAGGCATCGGCAGGTACGCGATGGGCTTGTCCCCGCCCACGTCCATGGTGCGCACCGACAGGGGTCTTCCCTCGAGGGCCGCGGCGATGCGTGCGTACTCCTCGGCCTGCTCGGCCTCGCTGGGCGCATCGCGGCGATCGAGGAAGAGGAACTCGGTGCGCAGCAGCCCGCATCCCTCGGCCCCCGCGGCGAGCGCTTCGCGCGCTTCATGCGCCGCACCCAGGTTCGCGTTCACCGTGATGTGTACGCCGTCGAGCGTGACGGCGGCGCGCTGGGCGGCTTCGAGGTCGCCGGCGCGTTCGGCGGCGCGCTGCTCGGCCGCACGGCGCGCCGCGGCAAGCTCCACGGCGGGAGGATCCACGTCGAACCATCCGTGCTCGGTATCCAGGACCACGGCCGTGCCTTCGGCGACCTCGAGCACGCCGGGGCCCGCGGCCACCAGCATCGGGATGCCGCGCGCGGCCGCGAGGATAGACACGTGGGAAGTGGCTCCGCCCCGGGCGAGCACCACGCCCGCGAGTCTTTGCGCGTCCATGGCGATGAGCTGCGAGGGCAGCAGGTCGTCGGCGACCACGATGGCGCCTTCCGGAAGCTCCCGTCCCGACGCGGGCGCCTCTCCGCGCAGCACGCGGATCACCTGGTTCTCGAGATCGTGCAGGTCCGCCGCGCGCTCGCGCATGCGGGCGTCGTCGAGCGCTGCGAGCGAATCGGACATCGCGCGCGTGGCTTCCCGCCAACCGTAAGCCGCGCTCTTGCCACGCGCGATCGATTCGAGGGCGCGTCGCAGCAGCTCGGGGTCCTGAACCAGCTCGGCATGGGCGCGCAGCAGCTCCAGCGATTGCCCGGCCGCCGACGCCGCGAGGCCGTCCAGATGAGCCTTCACTCCGGCCAAGGCGTGCTGGAGCTGCGTCGCGTCCAACGCGGCGTTGGCCGCATGCTCCTCGATGGCGAGCTCTTCCTCGGCAAGGCGCACTGCCGTCCCCACGGCGACGCCGCGACTTGCGACGACGCCTTCGAAGCGGCGGGCGTTCTCGATTCCCGCGGTGGCAGGCTTGGCATCGACGCGCATGACGGTGGGAAGCTCCGGCGCGAGCAGCGCTTCCAGCGCCGCGAGCGCCTGCACCGCGTCGACGCCTACGCCGCGCACTTCGATCGTCTCGCCGCAGCGAACGCCGAGCGACATGAGCGCCACCGTGCTGCGAGCGTTGCCGCCACGCCCGCGCGCGTGGATCGTGACCTGCGCCGTGAATGGCCGCAGCGCCGACGCGATCTGCGCCGCCGGACGCACGTGCAATCCATGGTCGAAGGGAACGCGCATGCGGCGCGAAGCTTCCGTGCCGGACCCCCGGTCCGCCGCGCGGGCCTCCTCGGGCTCGACCTCCATCAGGAAATCGCCGGCCTTCACCCGTCCCGCGGTGGCCCGCGAGACGACGCGGCCGCCGGAGGCGACGATGACGGGCGTCACGAGGCTCGCCGCGCCCCGCGCGACCCGGTCCATGTCGAAGGCGAGCAGCACATCGCCCTCGCGAACACGATCGCCCGCCGCGACGCGCATCTCGAAACCTTCGCCCTTCAGGGCCACGGTCTCGATGCCCACGTGCATGAGGATCTCGATGCCCGAGGCGGTACGCAGCGTCACCGCGTGCCTGGCGCCCTGCATCGGCACGACCTCGCCGTCGCAAGGCGCGCGCAACGTGCCTTCGAGCGGATCGAGCGCGACGCCGTCGCCCGCCATCGCGCCGGCGAATACCGGGTCCGGTACCTCCGCGAGCGGAAGGCACCAGCCCGTGAACGGCGCCATGATCTTCACGGACGCGCCTCCATGCGGATCCAGTCGATCACCCACATGGGATCGAGCTTCGCCTGTGCGAATCGCAGGCAGACATCGTGCACGCCGTGGCCCGCCAGCGGGAGCGAGGCCAGGACCGTCACTGCATCCGACGCGCGCGCCACATCGATGTCGATCGAAGCCACGGGCGCGGACTCGCAATTGTCCAGGCGCACCTGGAGCTCGCCCTCGCTCACCGTGGGCGCGGGAAAATGGATCTTCTTCACGTCGTCGCCGATCTGGAAGTTGAAGGGTACCTGCCCCACCGCGGCCGTGAGCGCGTGCACCTTGTCGAGGTCGACGCGGCGCGCGATCCAGCACGGGTTCTCGATGTCGACCAGGAACGTCGCGCGCGGTCCCTTCACCGGTGCGTCGTCCTCCAGCGAAAGGGCGATGTCGTCGCTGCAGAGCGCGAGCTCCTGGCTATGGAGCTTTGCATCGCCGCGAGGCGCGGGCGGCTCGAAGGTGGATCTCGCGTACGTCATGCCGATCGCATCGAGGCGCCAGCGCTGCGCGGCGAGCCGCTCGCGAAAGGCGGCGATATCGCGGCTCGCGGGTTGCGACCAGCCGAGCTCGGCGATCGCGGCGGCGCGTGGGAACGTCATCCAACCCACCCGCTCCTCGGTGCGGATGTGCTCCGTCCACACGTTGCCCTCCACGCCCAGCACGTGCGCGGCCTGCGCCGCGGAGAGCGTCGCGGGGACGGGCTCGAACGCATACACATCCTCGAGACTCACGACGCGACCGCGCCCAGGCGGCTCCGAGGCGCTCGCCGATTGGCGGTTGTCGAAGTAGAACGTCGGATGCGCCGCGACCACGGCATCGTAGCCGTCGCGCGCCGCGTGCTCTGCGCCTTGGATGCCGCGCCAGGACATCACCACCGCGCCCTGGGGAAGCCCCGGCGCGAGGATCTCGTCCCAACCGACCGGCCTTCGGCCGTGCGCTTCGAGGAAGCGTGCGATGCGCTGCGTGAAGTACGCCTGGAGGCGCTCCGGGTCCGTGGTGCCCATCTCGCGCAGGAGTGCCTGGCCCCGCGCCGAGGCGAGCCACTCGCCTTTCTGCACCTCGTCGCCGCCCACGTGGATGTAACGCGACGGGAAAAGCGCCATCACCTCGGTCAGCACGTTTTCGAGGAACTCGAAGGTCGAGGGCTCGAGCGAGTAGGCGTTCGGGAAGATGCCCCAATCGGAAGATACGGCTTTCGGGACGTCCGCGGCGGACGCGGCGAGACGCGGATAGGCGACGAGCGCGGCGGTTGCGTGGCCCGGCATCTCGATCTCCGGGACGATCGTCACCTCGCGTGCCGTGGCATAGGCCACGAGAGAGCGCACCGTGGCCTGGGAGTAGAAGCCGCCGTAGAGGCGCGGCTTGCCCGTGGCCGGATCGATGTCCCGCTGCGCGGCACGGCCCGCGGGAACGCGCCACGCGCCCACGCTCGTGAGCCTCGGGTACTTGCGGATCTCGAGGCGCCACGCCTGGTCGTCCGTAAGGTGCCAATGCAGCACGTTCAGCTTCTCGAGCGCCATCGCATCGATGAAGCGCCGGATGAACCGCGGCGACTGGTATTGGCGCGCCGAGTCGAGCATCACGCCGCGCCACGAGAGGCGCGGTGCGTCCTCCCCGTGCGCGGCGGGAACAGCGAGCGGCGCGCGGCCTGGCGGCACCATCTGCCAGAGCGTGGTGGCCGCGCGGAAGAGGCCGGCGCGGGTCGCGGCGTGAAGCTCGACCCGCGTGCGCGTCGCCTCGATGCGGTAGCTTTCGGCGGGCGCATCCGCCCGGGGCTCGAGGGCCAGGACGATCGCACCATCGCTCGCCTTGCCGTTGCGCACGTGAAGCGCGAGGCCGTTGGACTTGCGAAGCCACCCGGCGAGGAGCGAGGCCACGCCAGCGGCTTCGCGCCCTCCGGAGGCGACCACGATCGGGGTGGCCCCGGTGAGAATGAACGAACCCTCTCCCGGAGCCATCGAGGCGGGCTGCGGCACCACGCCAAGCCCGGCCGCCCGCGCGAAGGCGCAGGCGAGCGAGCAGGCGAAGGCGGCGGATCGGAGCGCGCGTCTCATTAAGGAAAAGAGGGCGGAACTGTACTCGGTCCCGCCCTCAAAGGGGCCTCAACCCCTGGGAGCCATGCTGAGGCGTTCGCCGCCTCGCGGCAAGGGTTTTCGCTCTAGAGCCTGACCCTCACCGTGAAGTAGTACTGACGTCCGTTCCTGTAGAACGCGCGGGGCTGGTCCTTGTTGATCCCGTAGTACTTGAGGATGGGATCGTTCAGGTTCAGCCCGTCGAAGTTGAGCGAGACGTTCTTGGTGAGCTGGTAGGCGATGGAAGCGCCCAGCGTGCCGGTGTCGTCCTGGTATTCCGGCGTGCTGCGGTCCAGGCCCACGAAGAAGTGCGAGCGGTAGGTGTACGCGAGCCGCGCGCTGAAGCCGTGATCCTCGTAGTAACCCACGACGTTGTAGGTATCCTTCGAGGCGCCCACCAGCGCCGAGCCGTTGTCCTCGGCGGCGTTCGCGAAAGTGTAGTTCGCCTGGAACCCGAAGCCATGCGAGAGCGGCTGCTGCCACGCGAGCTCCACGCCCTTCACCTCGCCGCTGCTGTTGACCGGCGCCGAGATGTTGTACGTGTCGAAGGTGTTGGTTCGGATGTTCAGGAGCGTGGTCGGGTGCGTGCCGAAGGCCACGTAGCTTTTCAGGTCCATGAGGAACCCAGCCACCGTCAACAGCGAACGCGGGCCGTAGTACCACTCCCACGAGAGGTCGAAATTGTTCGACCGGATGGGCTTCAGGTCCGGGTTGCCGCCGTTGCCGGTGTGCGTCGTGTCGTCCGCGGTGATCGACCCGCCGAGCTCGCTGTAGTCGGGCCGCGCGAGGGTGCGCGCCACGGCCACGCGGATCAGCTGGCTGTTGCCCATGTCGAAGCGCAGGTTCGCGCTCGGCATGAAGTCGTTGTAGGTGTGGCGCACGACGTTCCTGTAGAACGTGCCGAAGGCCGACGTGGTGACCGCGCCGGGGACCTGCGGGCACGGCGCCTGCACCGCGCACACATCGCCCGGCACTCCCACGTTCACCGTGATCTCTTCCTTGGTCTGCACGATACGTCCGCCGACGTTGCCGGTGAACCCCTGGCCCTCGAAGCTCGCCATGATGTAGCCGGCGGTCACCTTCTCCTTCATCGCGAACTCGCCGGGCCACAGCTCGCGCCCGAGCGGGTCGCGGTTGGAGTACTGGTCACCCCAGGCTTCCAGCACCGAGGGATCGAGCTGCCAGACGTTGCGCGGGAAGTTGCCGCCCAGGCCCGAGGCGAAGTTGCCCGGATATGTCGTGCCGTTCCACGCCGGCAGGTTCGCCGCATTGAACGGGTCGGCCGCGAAGTTCGGGCCCTGCCCGACCTGGAAAGTGTCGCGCTTGTGCTGGTCCCAGCGGGCGCCGAACTTGATGCTGGATAGCGCCCCCTTGTCGTAGGCGAGCTCGCCGTCCAGCTGGCCGTACTTTTCCTCGTCGTTGGTGCCGGCGGGGCTCGAGCCGAAAATCCAGTCGAGCGAGGTGCCGGCGAAGTTCGACGGGTTACCGCTCGGGAACGAGACATCGACCGGCGAGCTCACGCCGTGCATCTGGTACGTGGCGCCGGTATTGAAGACGTCGCCCTCGAACACATCCTGCTTGGGCGTGATGCCCTTGGCCTTGGTCGAGCCCACCTGGCCGGTGACCGTCAAGCGGTCCGTGGCGTTCCACTTGCCGTCCAGGTTGATGAAGTTGGTTTTCGCGTAGCTGCCCGGGCGGTAGATGTTGTCGACGATCGCGTACTGCGCCTTGTTGTCCGCGGTGCCGATGTTCGGGAAGGTCGCCGCGGTGATCGTGTTGCCGGTGAGCGTGTACGCGGAGGGCAGCAGGTTGGCGCTGGGAAACACATGCGCGCCCCAGAACATCCAGTTCCGGTTGTAGTTGGTCGCTTCGAGGCGCGAGGTGAACGCCGAGAGGTTCAGGTCCAGGTCGCGGGTGGGCTTCACCTCGATATCGATCAAGCCGCCTTTCCGCTCGCGCTTCTGCTCGAAGAGCGTCGAGCCGATGAGCGTCGGGTAGTAGGCATTGGTGAGGTCCGGATGCGCCACGGCGAGCGCGCTGCCGGGAGCGACCTGTGCATAGCCCAGGGTCTCCTGGCCATCGCGGCGCAGGTGGCGGTTCTCCGAGAACGCCTGGACCATCACGCCCATCGTGCCGGCCTCGTTCTTCCAGTTGGCGAGGCCGCTGAACTGGCCGTCGCTCTTCTTGGGCATGTCCGCATACACGAGGCCCGCCGAGCCCTCGAGCGTGATCGGCTTGCTGAATTGCAGGGGCTTGCGCGTGATGATGTCCACCGCGCCCGCCACGCCGCCTTCCACGAGGTCTGCCGTGGCGCTCTTGCGCACGATGACCTGGCTCACCAGCTCGGACGGAAGGAGCGAGTAGCTCACGCTGCGGCCGACCAGGCCCACCTGGTCCAGCACGAACCAGTCGCCCGAGGCGACGGAGTGGCCGTTGATGAGCGTCTGGGTAAGGCTGGGGTTGGTGCCGCGCATGCTCACGCGGTCGTTCTCGTCGAACCCGCCCTCGCCGCCCGAGGCCGAGCTGATGGTCACGCCGGGAACGCGCTGCACGGCGTCCGCGATGTTCTTGTCCGGGAGCTTGCCGACGTCATCGGCGGTGATCACCTCGATCACCGAATCCGCATTGCGCTTCGTTTCGATGGATCGCTCGAGGGAGGCGCGGATGCCGGTGACCGTGATGGTCTCCGCCACGTCGGCTTTCTTCGTCGGCGGCGGCTGTTGCGCGTGCGCTTGCAGTGCCATCCCCGACAGCGCAAGTGCCACGGCCGAAGCGATAGGTGTTGGCTTGAATCGCATTTGTTGGACCCCCCGGTTGTGTTTTACGGATTTTTGACGATGCCAATACACTACCAATGTAATCCAATGTGGTACCACTTTGTCAACCCCTTGCAAATTGGTACTTTACTGGTACCCTATTTGGCATGCCTTCGTTTGCCGACGTCATTCGCCCGCTGGACCCGGCAGGGGCCCTGCCCCTCTACCAGCAGCTCCAGCGCCTGATCCGCGAAGCCATCCATTCCCAGGTCCTCGCGCCGGACGACGCCCTGCCCGCCGAGCGCCAGATCGCCTCCGAGCTGTCGGTGTCGCGGATCACGGTGCGCAAGGCGATCGACGGGTTGGTGGAGGAGGGCCTCCTCGTCCGGCGCCAGGGATCGGGCAATTTCGTCTGCTCGCGGATCGAGAAGAACTTCGCCAAGCTCACCTCCTTCTCGGAGGACATGCGCTCCCGGGGCCGTACGCCCCACAGCGAATGGCTGAAGCGCTCGGAAGGCGCGGTCTCGCCGGAGGAGGCGCTCACGTTGCGCCTCTCGCCGGGCGCGCCCGTCTATCGCTTCCATCGCCTGCGCTTCGCCGACGACTCGCCCATGTGCCTCGAATACGCGACGGTCTCGGCGGAGGCGCTGCCCTCCGTCGCGGCGGTGGACGATTCCCTCTACGAGGCCCTCGAGGCGGCGGGCAGCCGCCCGGTGCGGGCGCTCCAGCGCCTGCGCGCGCTGCTCCTCAACACGGAACAAGCCCGGCTCCTGCACGCACGGGAGGGCGACGCCGGCTTGCTGGTGGAGCGGGTCGGCTTCCTGCGCGACGGCCGCGCCATCGAGCTCACGCAATCGTTCTTCCGCGGCGACACCTACGATTTCGTGGCCGAGCTCAGCAATGAATAGCCCGGTCGTCGATCCGGCCTGCACGCTCATGTTCCAGGAGGCCTCGCAGGCGCCGGAAGCCGTGCGCACGCAGCTCGAGCGCAATGCCCCCGCCGTGGCGAGCCTTGCCGCGCAATTGCGCGCGGCGCGCCCGCGTGCGGTCGTCACTTGCGCGCGCGGCAGCTCCGATCACGCCGCGACCTACGCCAAGTACCTTTTCGAGACCCGCGTCGGCGTGATCACCGCCTCCGCGGCGCCGTCCATCGCGTCGGTCTACGGAGCCCGCCAGGACCTTCGCGATTGCCTCTTCCTCGCGATCTCGCAGTCGGGCCAGAGCCCCGACCTCCTCGCGAGCGCGCAGGCGGCGCGTGAGCAGGGCGCCCGCGTGGTGGCGCTCGTGAACGACGAGTCCTCCCCGCTCGCGGTGCTCGCCGACCAGGCGCTGCCCCTCTGCGCGGGCGAGGAGAAGAGCGTCGCGGCGACCAAGTCCTATATCGCTTCGCTCGCGGGCATCGCACAGCTCGCGGCCGAGTGGGCGGACGACGGGGACATGCGCGAAGCCCTCGCGCGCATCCCCGCCGACCTCGCGCGCGCGTGGGCCCTCGACTGGAGCGAAGGCCTCGACTGGCTGCGTAACGCGAGCCATCTCTACGTGATCGCGCGAGGCGTGGGCCTGGGCGTCGCGCAGGAAGCGGCGCTCAAGTGCAAGGAGACCTGCGGCCTGCACGCCGAGAGCTTCAGCGCCGCGGAGGTTCGCCACGGGCCGCAGGCGCTGCTGCACGGCAACTTTCCCGCGATGCTCTTCGCCCAGGACGACGAGACGCGCGAGGGCATCGAGTCGCTCGCCGCAGACCTCGTCGCGCGCGGCATCGACGTGATGCTCGCCGGCGCGCAGGTCCAGGGCGCCGTGTCGCTGCCGACGGCGCAATGCCATCCCACGCTGCAGCCGCTCGCCATCGCGCAAAGCTTCTACCGCTTCGCCAACGCGCTCGCCATCGCGCGCGGCTGCGATCCGGATCGCCCCCCGCACCTTCGCAAGATCACCGAGACGACGTAACGTGCGAGCGCTCGTCAAAGCGCGAATCCTCGAGGACGGGGGATTCACCAGTGGGCGAGCCGTGTTGGTGGACGGCACGCGCATAGCCGCGATCGTGCCCGAGGACGATCCCCGGGTCGCGGCGGCCGAGGCGGTGGATCTCGACGGCGCGAGGCTCGTCCCCGGGTTCGTGGACTGCCAGGTGAATGGCGGCGGCGGCGTGCTCTTCAACGACGACCCGAGCGTGGAATCGATCCGCGCGATCGGGGCCGCGCACCGGCCGTTCGGCACCACGGCCTTCCTGCCCACCCTCATCAGCGACGACTTCAGCGTGATCGCGCGCGCGATCCGCGCGGTTCGCGATGCGATCCAGGCGGGCGTTCCGGGGGTCGTCGGCATCCACATCGAGGGCCCGTTCATCAACGAGCTGCGCAAGGGCGCGCACGACCCGACCAAGATCCGCGACCTGGACCCGCGCGACGTGGCGCTCCTCTCGTCGCTGCAGGCGGGACGCACCCTCGTCACGCTCGCTCCCGAGATGACCACGCTCGCCACCATCCGCCACCTGGCCGACGAGGGCGTGGTGATCTCCGCCGGCCACACCAACGGCACTTTCGCCCAGGTGAGCGAGGCGCTGCGCGAGGGCGTGACGGGCGTGACGCATCTCTTCAATGCGATGTCACCCTTCGGCCACCGCGAGCCGGGCGCGGCCGGCGCGGCGCTCGCCGACCCGGACTGCTGGTGCGGGATCATCGTGGACGGCCACCACGTGCACCCCGCGGCGCTGAGGATCGCCCTCGCCTGCAAGGGCGGCCGGCGCTTCATGCTCGTCACGGACGCAATGCCGAACGTGGGGACCGGCATGACGTCCTTCGTGCTGCAAGGACGAACGATCCTCGTGGAGGACGGCCGCTGCGTGGACGAAGCGGGCGTGCTCACCGGCTCGGCCCTCGACATGGCGGGCGCGGTTCGAAACGCGGTCTCGATGCTCGGCCTCTCCCTGGAGAGGGCCGTGGAGATGGCGAGCGCCAATCCCGCGCAATTCATCGGCCTGGGCGGCGAGCTCGGGCGAATCGCGCCGGGCTTTCGCGCGAGCCTGGTCGCCCTCGACGAGTCCCTGGCGGTTCGGGAAACCTGGATCGACGGCGAGCGCCGGCGCCACTAGAATCCGGGGGTGCTCCGCGCCTGCTGCATCCTCCTTGCCCTCGCCGCCCCGGCGGTGCTCGCCGCCGACAACGCGCTCGTAGCGCTCGGCAAGGCGCGGGCGGCAACCTCCGCGGCCAAGTGGGAGGTCCGCGACCTCAAGCATCCCGTCATGGGCACCATCAAGGCCGCCATCTGGCTGAACGCCCAGTCGACGGACGCCGGGCGCGACCGGATCGTGTCCTCGATATACCTTTCCTGCCAGAAAGCCGCCGACCGGATCGCGATCGAGCTCGCCAACGCACCCGCGTCGAACCTGAGCGGCGGCATGGGCCCCATGGACCTGCCGCAGCTCACGTGCGTGGGGCTGAAACCCGATGGCACCCCGCAGCGCACCGAGCTCGCGGCGAGCTGGGAGATCGACGATTTCGGCGATGCGCTTTCGCGCGGGATGCGCCCCGGGGCGCTGCGCAGTTGCGCCTCGATCGAGGTGACCCAGAACCTGGCGCTGCCGCCGGGCTGGCCGCGCGCGAGCCAGCGCGTGAGCCTCGAGTTCTCGCCCTACTCACGCGAGCTCGACCAAGTGTTCTCGCAGTGCGGCGAAGACTCGGCCTATCCCGAGCAGGTGGCCGCAGCGCCCGCGGCGAGACTGGCACTCCCGGCGAAGGCCGCCGCCAAGCCCCCCGCTCCGGGAGCGCCGCCGGGTGGTGGATGGAAGCGCGCGCGCACGGTATCGAAGGGCAAGACCAACATCCGCACGTCGGGGAGCCTCGACGGTGCCCTGGTGACGCAGCTGCCGCCCGGCATGCCGGTGTTGGTCGAGCCGGGCAGCGGCGACTGGTGGCACGTGAAGCCACGCTCCGGCAGCGCTTACGAAGGTTACGTTCGGCGCGACCGCTTCGTTTTCGACTGACGGCTACGACTCGGCCTGCGCGGCGATGGAATCTAGGTAGCGCGAAAGCCGCGCCGCTTCGCGGCGCAAATCGTTCCAGGCGCCGTCGATGCCGCCCCAGTCGTTCGCCCGCCCGGCCGCCTCGACTCGCCCCGCCGCTTGCGCGAGCATGCGCGCACCGATCGACGCCGAGGCTCCCTTGATGCGGTGCGAGCCGCGCACCACGCCGGGCAGGTCGCGGGCGCCGTAAGCCGCCTCCAGCGCCACGAGATCTTCCGACTGGTTCTGCGCGAACTGGCCGAATATCTGCTGCTCGAGCGCCGCGTCGCCCCCGGAAACCTCGGCGAGCACGCTGCGTTCGATCGGCACGCCCGCGCCGTCATCCGCGGGACTGCGGTGGGCACGCATCCTCGGTTCGGCCTCGCCCGGAATCGGCAGCCACTGTTGAAGCTTCATGAGCAGCCCCGTGAGCTCCACGGGTTTCGCGATGTAGTCGTTCATCCCCGCCGCGAAGCAGTTTTCGGCCTCGCCCTTCAGCGCGTTGGCCGTGCAGGCGATGATGAGCGTGCCGCCCTTTCCTCCCGCCCGCTCCCGCGCGCGGATCGACCGCGAGAGCTCGTAGCCGTCCATCTCCGGCATATTGCAGTCGGTGAGCACCAGGCGGAAGCGCCCCGTCTGCCACATCGCGAAGGCTTCCCGCCCATTGGTCGCGCATTCGCTCGCGTAGCCGAGCACCGTGACCTGCCGCGTGAGCAGGATGCGGTTCACCGGATGGTCGTCGACCACGAGCACCAGCGTCCCCTCGGCCTCGGCCTCTTCCACCGTGGGCGCCTGGCGCCGCGAGAGCACCGTGTCCGCGACCGCGGCGGAGCTGGGCCGCGACTCCTCGGCCGGCGCGGCCCCGGGGGCAGCGACGGGAAGCGGCAGCGTCATCGCGACACGCGTTCCCTCGCCGTGGCGGCTCGCGATCTCGATCTTCCCGTTCATCAAGCCCGCAAGGCGCTGGCCGATGGAAAGGCCCAGGCCGGTGCCGCCGAAAACGTGCGCCACCTTCCCTCCTGCCTGCGAGAAGGGCTGGAAGAGCGCGGCGAGCGACCCCGCCTCGATGCCGATGCCGCTATCGGTCACGGTGAAGAGCACGACATCCTTGCCCTCCTCGTGCGCCACCAGCTCCGCGCGGATCTCGACGAATCCCCGGGAAGTGAACTTGATCGCGTTGCTGACCAGGTTGTTGAGGATCTGCTGGAGACGCAACGGATCGACCACCACGGCCGGGCTGATGCGCTCGTCCACCTTGGCAGTGAGCAGCAGCGACTTGCTGCTCGCGTTGCCCGAATAGGTTCCGACGACGTTCGCGACCACCTTGGCGATCGAGCAGACCTCGGGGACGATTTCCAGCTTGCCGGCCTCGATCTTCGAGAAGTCGAGGATGTCGTCGATGATGCGCAGCAGCGAGCGGCCCGACTCCCTCACGGTCTCCAGGGTGGTGCGCTGGGCCGAGTCGAGCGCGCTGAGCGACATCAGCTCCAGCAGGCCCAGCACCCCGTTCATAGGCGTGCGGATCTCGTGACTCATCATCGAGAGGAAGGACGATTTCGCGAGGTTCGCCGAGCGCAGCTGCAAGTTGGATTCCTCGAGCTCGGCCGTGCGCTCGGTCACGCGCCTCTCGAGGTCCTTGTTGAGCCGCACCACTTCCGCGTTCGAAAGCTCGAGTGCGGCCGTGCGCTTCTCGATTTCCGAAAGCATTTCGTTGAAAGCGTCCACCAGCGTGCCGATCTCATCGTGCGTGGTGCGGGACGCACGCAGCGTGTAGTCGCGCTTGTCGACCACCTGCCGCGCGAGCTCGGACACCTGGATGATGGGCCGCGTGATGCCCTGCTGGAGCCATTCGGAGAGGAGGGCCGCCACGACGAGGGCCGCGGCCATGACGCCCAGGGCGATCGCGGCGTAGCTCCCGATGCGCCCATATACGTCGAGGTCCTCCGCGAGGTACACCATGCCTACGATCTCGCCATTGGCCCCGATGCGCCGCACCACGGAAACCGAATCGCCGCGCATGGCGACGCCGTCCAGCCCCGCGAGAGGGGGGATCTCGGATTTCGGCACGTCCTTTCGCGTGTAGGTCGCGAAGAGCGCCCCGGTGGGCTTGTAGATCGCCGCGGCACGAACCGTCGCGCGTTCGCCCAGGAACGTGAGGTTTTGCGTGGCGACCGCCGGGTCGTCGAATTGCAGCGCGGCGCTGCTCACGTTCCCGAGGAGCTCGGCCTCGATCATGAGGCTCTTGCCGCTCCAATCCCGGTAGCTATGCAGGTCGTACGCGAAGAGCGCGGCGCCGGAGACGAGGAGCGCCACGAGGCTCGTGAGGAGCACCCCGGCGAAGAGCTTGCGGCGCACCGAATGCTGGGTGTTCCGGCGAATCACGAAGACACCTGCCTCGCCACGGCGAGGAGCTGCGAGCGCAGTTGCAGCCCGTTGCGCTCCGCGGCTTCGCGCGAGATGTCGAAGCGCACCTTGTCGGTCGCGTTCAGGAAATTGATGATGCTTCCCTTGGGATGCTCGCTTTCCAGCTCGGTCACCGTGAGCACCGGGTGGCCCTGCGCGCGCTTCAGCAGCTCGCGAACGCGATCCTGGTCGTTGTCCCCGCCGATGAAGAGCACCTGGCAGCAGTCGCCGTCTTCGGGCCCGGCGACGCGGTGCACCTGGAGCGGCCGTCCCGACACCGTGCGGCCCACCACGGCATGCTCGAGCTCGGTCGCGATGGAGTCCGCCCCGGCGACGCCGATCACGATCGGGCTATCGGCCTCTCGGAACGCCTTCGACGGCCACTCGACGTACGCGGCGAACTTGTAGAGGAAGGCCGCCTTGATGCGCTGGATCGCGAGGGTCGAGTCCTCGGTGGCCGCACCGGCGGGCAGGACGAAGAGCAGCACGACCAGCGAAAGGCAGCGCCACGCTCCCGGCGCCGCATGCACGAATCTCACCAGGGCCTCCACGCCGCCTTGAGGAAGACGCTGCGGGAGATCTGGCTGGCACTCGCCGGATCGCCGAACTCGGGATGCGACGGATCGGTCGCGTTCTGCACGACGAGGGCGAGGTCGAGCTCGCGGGTCACGCGCCAGCCCAAGCGCGCGTCCACCGCCGTGTAGGCCGGCACCACGGGATTGGGGAGGCGCCCCACGTGGCGGATTTCGATGTCGACTTCAATCCCCTGGGGCAGCGTGAGCGACGAGCGTAGCATCGCCTGGTAGTGGGGATCGTTGCCCAACGCGCTGGGGCCCGTGGGGTCGAGGCTCCCCGGCTCCACGTGCAGTCGTGCGTCCAGCGTCGTGACTCCGGCGCTCAATCGCCACGCGGGCCGCACCTGGTAGCTTCCCCACATCTCGACGCCGCTGGCATTCCCGTCGATCATGTTCTGCACGACCGCCGGCGGCGGCTGGCCGCTGCGCAGCCGGTCGTACTTGTTCGCGAACGCCGAAATCGAAAGGGTCGAGTTGACGCTGGGCTGCACCCGGTAGCCGATCTCGGCGACGTTGGCCACCTCGGAGACGAAATCCGGTCCCCCGTTGATGAAGAAAGGCGGCCTCCCCGGGAAGAAGAACTCGCGGTCGATGCGGGCCGGCGCGCGAACGGCGCGTGACAGTGCCGCCCATACGAGCTGCCGGTCCGACGGCTTCCACGCCAGGCGCGCGCTGGGCAGGAACTCCCACCCCGTATAGACATTGCTTTCCGCCTTGGCGCCGAGCGTGACCTGGACGTCTCGCGCCACCTGCATCGTGTCCTCGAGGAAGACGTTGGCCCAGCGCAGGCTCTTGTCCGCGGGGATGAAGGCCACGAGCAGCGTGGGATCGGTGCGATCGCGCGCGTAGCGGTAGCCGCCGCCCGCCACGACCTGGTGCGCGCCGGCCCGTGTCGAGTAGGTGGCCTCGACATCGGAGGTGGTCATGTGATCGTCGAAAGTCGTGGTGTCGAAGCGATCGGCCTGGTCGACGTAGGCCTGCACGCGCAGCTCCGATCCCTGCGCGAGGTGCTCCGTCCACCGTGCGAGGAGGTTCGAACCGGAGAAGTCGGGAACTCCGAGGACGTTCGGCGTCCCTTGCCCGCGGTAAGCATCGCCCTGGAGGGTGAAGTCGCGGCCATTCGCACCCCAGTCGGCGCGAAAGCCGGCCTGCTCGCGATGCCATCCATCGCCCGCCGAAGCGCCGGACGCAGTCCGGGTCGGCTGGCCGTCGATCCCCTTCGCGTAGACGCGGAAGGCGCCCCCGGCGATGCGTCCGCCGTAGCGCGCGCCATAGTCGTTCTCGAGGCGGCCGCCGGCGCCCGTCACCAGTGCGCCCTGTGTCTCGCCCGCGGGGCGCGTGATGACGTTGATCACGCCATCCACGGCATTGGCGCCCCACTGCGTGGCGCCCGGCCCGCTGATCACCTCGATGCGCTCCACATCCTCGAGCATCACGTCCTGCTGGTCCCAGAACGTGCCCGAAAAGAGCGGCGAGTAGACCGTGCGCCCGTCGATCAGCACGAGGAGCTTGTTGCCGATCGCGTTGTTGAAGCCGCGGGCGCTCACCGCAAAGGTCCGCGAATCCACGCGCGCCACCTGGAGGTTGGGAGCGAGGCGCAGCGCGTCGGGTAGCGTCGTCGCGCCCGAGCGGCGGATGTCCTCTCCGGTGATCACGTAGATGGCGGTGGGCGCATCGGCCAGGCGCTCGGCGCGGCGGAAGACCGACGTGACCTTCAGGTTGGCGAGCTCGTCGAGGCTCAAATCCGCGAGCTCGCGCGTGGAGATCGCGTCCTGCGCGTGCGCGGCCGTGGGACAACCGAGGAAGGTCACCATGAGCGTCGCGGCCACGGTCGACACGGCGCCGTGAGCCCTCAGCCAGGCATTACGAGGAGGAGACAACGGTTCCTTCCGGGCCACGCGCATTTGGTTTCCTCGCGAAGCCTAGGGAGAGGGTTAACTAATGTCAAGTTCCCGCGAGTAGGGGAACGACTACAGGGGTATCGGAATTGCACGGATGGAGGGCCCGGCGCCGCCGAACCAGAATTCGGGTTCCGTCAACGAATCCGGAGAGTGCAGTGGCAACCCGAAAACAACCCCGCGCGACAGCGAGCCAGGACGCCATCGAGCTGCTGATCGACGACCATGACGCCGTGAAGGAGCTCTTCGCCGAATTCAAGAAGTTCCAGGAGGCGAAAACCGAGGGCGCCGACGAAATGAAGCAAGCCCTGATGGATGCGGTCTGCGAGGCGCTGAAGGTTCACACGCAGATCGAGGAGGAGATCTTCTATCCCGCGGCGCGCCACGCGTTGCCCGACGAGAAGGACCTCATGAACGAAGCGCAGGTCGAGCACAACGCCGCGAAGGAGCTGATCGCGCAGGTCGAAGCCGGCTCCGCCCGCGACGACATGACGTGCGCGCAATTCCAGGTGCTGTCGGAGCAGATCGACCACCACGTGAAGGAAGAGCAGGACGAGATGTTCCCGAAGCTGCGCAAGACCTCCATGGACATGGAAGCGATCGGGCGCAAGCTGGAGAAGCGCCGCGCGGAGCTGGAGACCGCGAAGATCGCGCCCGGCGCGATTCCCACGATCTGGGAGCGTATTTCGTCCTTCGCCCGCTAGCCGTGGCACGCGCGCCGAGAATTTCCTTCCCCGACCCGTTCGGCGGTTGGGGAGCGCTAGCCTGGAAATCCGCCGAAATGCTCGCGGCCAGCGCGCTCGTCATCCCTCACCGGGTGGGCCGGGCGAACACGCCGGCGCAGCTCATGGAAATGGGCGGGGAGAAGTACATCGCTTCGCTCGAAGCCTGGGGGGCGATGAGCCGGCACTGGATTCGGATGGGCGCGGCATCGCGCGCGCCCTCGCTGGAGCAATGGGCCGCGTTCTGGACGAGCGGCGTGAGGCCCTTTCACAGCCGCGCGGTGGCCAACTCACGCAAGGCTCGACGCCGAAGCTGACCTTGGGGATTACCCTCCGGGCGCCTTGCCGCGAGCCGGCCGGCACGCCGGCGGCCGGTCGCCCTCGTTGACATCGCCGTTCGCCGGCGGCGAAAAGCAGGTTCCTTGGCCGGCAGCCGACGGGGAAACGCCATACTAGGCAGCCCGGCTTACGAACACCTGACGTCAATGAACGATTTGCGCATTCTCTGGATTTCCGCCGGTCGAGCCGTGCTTGAAGACATCGAGGGGACGAGGCTCGACGTCCTGCTGAACGAGATGGCTTCGGACGAGAAGATGATCGCGAGATTGAGCCCGATCGATGCTTTTCGCCTCGGCTACCAGGCCGCAATGTTCCAGGGAAAATGACATGGGCCCGGTTTCCGGGCCCAGTCAATGCAAACCGTGGCCATGGGGCCGCCCAGAGAGTAGCCCACGAGCGTGCGCTCCGGGCGCTGAAACTCCTTACTTGCGGCGCAGCGCCACTGCCCCCGAAAGGACGAGTGTCGTCGCCAATAGCAGCAGGATCCAGGTGGCCATCGTGGGAACTGCTGCCGGAGTCGGAGCCAGCAGCGGCGCAAAGGCGAGCGCATCCATGTCGCCCGGCAGCGCACCGACGCTCGCGACCGCGCCGGTAGCCGTGTTAATGGTGACCAGGAAGTTCGTGGTGGGGCTTCCCGACCGGTTGGTATCCACGGCGAACAGGGTACCGGAGGACGAGAAGGCCATGGCGTCGATGGCATCGGGAGTCGGCGCGCCGGTGATCGCGGGACCGGTCGTGCCGGCACCGGTCGCGATATCGACCGAATCAAGGGTTCCCGGAGTAGTGCCCCTCATCGCAACGAAGGCGGTTCCACCGCTGATCGACATCCCGCCGCCCCTCGAGAACGCCGCGAGCCCCGACGGGCCAACGTCGGTCACCGCGCCTGTGATGAGGCTCACCGTCCCCAGCGCGTTCGTGTTTCGATCCCAGGCATATAGGGTTCCTGAGGCGCTGAAATTGATGTCGGAAACCGCGGTGCCGAAGCCGCCCACGAGCGTCGCGACCCCCGTTTCCTGGTTGATCTTGATGAGCGAGCTCGCGTTGCTCGGCGAGCCGTTGGCCACCGCTCCGTACAGGATGCCGGTATGCGGATCGGCGGCCAGTCCCGTGAGAGACACGTTGGCCCCGGCGACGAGGATCGGGCCGACTGGGGCCGAGGCGCCCGTCGTCTGGTTGATCAGGTACAGGATGCCGTTCACGCCGTTCGAGCCCGTCGCCCCGAAAAGCACGACTTGGGCGGAGGCTGAAGCGGCAGAGAGCGACGTGGCGATCGCGATGACGGCCGCGAGCCGGTTGCGCCAAGACATATGACCCCCCCTTCCTATTGTTCTCGCGGCGATGTTAACTCATGGCGCGGTTATCGTCTAAAGCAGCGCTGCCGGGGATCACTGGAATCGATAAGCCGCGTGGCATGCGACGCACTGCTGCATCACGGCGCCCAACGCCGCGAGCGCAGGCTTCACATCGTTCGTCGCCGCGGCGTTCTGCGCCTCGAGCGCGAATCGGCTTGCTGCCCGATGCATTTGGGATCCGATCTGTTGCATCCCAGCCGGCATGAGGGGCGCCATGTGGCTTGCCCCATGCGCGTCGAGCGAGGTCAGCCCAAGCCTTTGCTCGGCAATCGTCGCTGCTTCGTCGTATTGCCCTTGGGACATCGCGCTACTGATGCGCTCGATCGAGTGAAGGTGATCGCGCATGTTGGCCAGAGTGTGCGCCCGCATGTCTTCGGGGAAAAGGACCAGTTGCCGACCGTCGGATGCCGCGCCTTCGACCAAATGGACATGGCTCGAAGGAATATCCGCGCACGCTGTCAGTAGCACTACGGCGGCAAGGGCCGCGGGGGCGTTCGCCACTCGGTGACTCCTTGGCTCCAGCGCATATTCTGCCATCAGGTACCCAGTGATTCTCCGAGACGATACGCGGATCGCACTCGCCCTCGCGGATTAGATGATGCGGGCCTGGTCGAAGAAAGCGATGATCGCCACGGCGACCGGGACGAGTACGAGAAGGTGCGAAGGGGCGGCGGCGATCATCCGCTCCTCAAGATCCTTTCGGTCCGTGGCAACGAGCTGGGCCTCCAGCGTGGGGGCACGGCGCACGCTACATTGCGGCGGGAAAACCAATCCTCACAACAAAGAACTGGGCGATGCCGCTCGCGTCGATTTTCGTAAGCCGATACCGGACAGGCGGCGTCGTCTTCGTCTTAGGCATGACCACGACAGTCGAGTTGTCGGGGACGTGGGCTTCTTGACCATCCAAGGGGCCGCCATAGAATCGCGCCTTCACGCTGAAATCCCCTGTGCACAGAATCTTACGGTGCATGCTATATGCGGCGGCCTAGCCGAGGCTTAGCTCGCGAGGATGCGGCGAGCGTCACGGAAGCGAAGCTAGGGCCACGATGCACCCGGTCGCGATTGCCTTGGACGGCAACAGGCGCTTCGCTCCGGTAGAGGAGTCGGGGCGGGCTTCTAACGCGACTCCGCGTCCGGAACCTTGATCCAGACGAATACGCCGCTGCCTTGGTACTGGCGGGAATACCGTTGCCGGCAAATCTCGCACTGGAAAATGGCGATGTTTCTAGGGGCCGTCTCGCTTCGCACAAGGTGCGGATGGCCGTCGATCCCCTTGGGACCCGTCTCGCATGCAGCGCAGTTCATAGGCCGCAGATTACCGCAGCCGACAAGCCGATTCCGTACCGTGGTACAGAATCCGCTATTACCGATAAATTGCCGATGGGCTGCCGATTCCGCGCTTGGCTATGACCCAACCGCGGGCGATGCGTGGCTCTGCCGATGGATCTGAAGATTTGCGGTCGCTTGGTGGTAGGCATCGCTGGCTGCTCGATACTTCGCGGCCAAATCTCGAGCCTCGGGTACATGCAGGGTTAACTCGAACCGATTGCGAGCAGCGACACGCTCGTTGTGCGCCTCCTGGGCGGCGAGCTCGAGTTGCCTGCACTGTTCGCAAGTCATCACCCCTCGAAGGGTAGCTATGCCGGGGCGGCAGGTATGTGAGCGAGACCACAAGATACCGCCCGGAGGCTGCTACATCCGTAGGCCGCCACGAATGGAATAACGCGCATTTTTGCTCGCGGCATGCTCGTTCGGTGAAGATTGCGGGGCTGACAATTCGCTTGTGACCTCCCGCTGCGTGAATGTCGGGTATTGCGGCGCACGCAGCCTCGAGGAGTCGCTAACAACCTATACATACGCGCCTGCCGATGCCGAGCGTGTAGCAGCGGCCCGCGACGTCGTGGTTCGCGCCATTCAATCGGGACGGTGGCCTGAGGGCTTTTGGAGCGCGCCTCACTGAGCCATCCGTGCTAGACCATCCGCGGCATCTTCTATCGACGCGTTGTTTGAAGGCCCCCGCGTCTGCCACCAAGAGCGGCCGTTGCTGTCCGCGCCGGTCGCGTGTAAACCGAGATCCCAGGCTCACGTTGGAAGAACTGGCCACCCACTATGATGAATACGGTGTGATCGTGGCCATTGGCCAGGCGTCCGTGGCGATTACGCGACCACTGAACCCGTTTCCTTACGGCTCAGCGGTTCACGAGATTTGTGGTGGAGTGGAAGGGGAACGAACACAACCAGTTCCGTTCGCAAGTACCCCTTTTACTTCAGCCACTTACTGCGCTTCGAAGGTTCGTAACGGTGCAGCGAATGCGCGGTTAGATGGATGAACCAATGTAGCATAATAGTCTACCTTGAGTGAGTGAACATTTCGGCGAGTTCCATCTTCAGAGCTTTCGCAATACGCTCAACGCCGTCGATTCCGATGTTTCTCTTTGCGCGCTCGACCGAGTTCATATAGGTGCGATGGAATCCAGCGAGTTCGGCGAGTTCTTTTTGGCTAATACCAAGGTTTTCGCGCCGCCGCCGAATGTTCTGGGCCAGAATGTTTCGAATACTCTTGGACGCCATCACCGTTCCCTAGCGCCTCAAGATCCGCTCACATTCGGCGACTAGGTCGCTCGCGGCGAGCTCTAACGCAGAAGCTACTCGCAGGACCGTATCAAGGCGCACGCCATGTGCACCTGTCTCCATGCGGGCGATGGAAGTCAGGCTCAAGCCCGCCTCATTTGCGAGCAACTCCTGGGTCATGCGGCGCTTCACCCTGAAGCGCTTTACAGCAAGGCCGAAGGCTTGCGCTGAAGTGATAGCGGTGCGGCGCGGCATTCACGGGAATGTCTCTCCGGCTAGTCATTTTCGCCATAACGTAAACGTTATAAAATGGGATCCATGCAGCTCAGGCCTTGGGCCGATTGCTCGCATTCCGTCTTGACGTCCAGGGAGAGGACCCGGTGTCATCCGTCATTTCCGACGAGGAGTGGAAGGCCGTCGAATCGCTCAGATTGGGCGGCCGGACCTTCCGATTTCACCGGCGTGAGGCCACCGTGCTCGAGGGGCAACGCTGGTCCGACACCCATATCGCGAGCTCGGGAGGGCAGAGCTACTTGCACAAGGGGACTGGAATATTCCATGCTCCGCAGGTTCAGTCCCATGTACAGCAACGAGCTGAATACTGGCTACGCATGGATGACGATCGCGAGCTCGCTCTAGACGTCGACGGCGACCTTCACTGCCGCGCAGGACACGAGCTCACCCTGGTGGTGGCTATCCCCAAAGGGCAGTCGAGCGGTCACTTTCTCCTCGCTTACAACCACCAGACGGGCACGACAGCGGAAATCCACGGCACCTACGGCTGGTTCGTCCAGGAATACAAGATCGGAGCCAACCAACGAGCGTGGTGGCTCGGTACGGCCGTGGTGATGGCGCTCGTCGCGCCGGTGGTCTATTTCCTGGCGTCGGGGTTGCGCCTTCAGCAGGCTGTGGCGGGCGCCGTCAGCAACCCGACTTCCCGCCCAATTATGTTCGGCGGACTGCTCGTGGGTGCCTTCGTGGGGGTGTTCGTGGCACAGGTCGCACCCCTCGTCGTCAACCTGCCGCGCATCACTCGGCTACGCAAACACCTGGGACGAATTGGCCGGGTGCTCAAGCGGCAAGATAGGGGCAAGCTGTCGGTAGGTCGTTGACCTCGAACGATCTTCGCGAACGCCTTACACCTTCTCCCCGTGGGCAAGGCGAGCTAGCACAGCGCTAATGCCCTTCTAGGAATGCCAATCGCGTATTGACTATCTCGGTGAGCAGATATTGACTTGGGCGAGCGATTGCGGACAATTTGCCTCATGAACTGCACGACGACCCGCTTCCACGAGATACCTCGGCCCACCTCTTGCGCGCGCCAGGTGAATCTTTTCGTGCGTGCGCCTGCGGGGTCGGCACCGGCATAGCCTGACATCGCATCGTCAGCCGCGCCCGTGAACCCCGCTCCAAGCGGGGTTTTTC
>DATBAI010000027.1:0-94456 GCA_036271595.1 Usitatibacter sp. | reverse complement strand
GATCGGCCATCATGTAGGTCAGAAGTTCGCGGAAGATGCTTTCGTAGTGCTCGTCGACCTCCTGGTCCCGCTGCCAGACGATCTTGGCGCGGTCGATGTCGCGGGCGGCGAAGGCGTCGAGCACGTCCTTCAGCCGGGCCGAGACCAGCTCGCCCATCCGCTCGATCGAGCGGGTGAGGGGGGTGACCGGTTCGGACTCTGCGATCACCAGGGCGCGCTTGGCGATGTTCTTGGCCAGGTCGCCGCAGCGTTCGAGATTGGTGCTGATCTTCAGCGCCGAGATGGTGCGGCGCAGGTCGTCGGCGACCGGCTGGCGCAGGGCGATCATGCGGATCGCGCGCCGCTCGATGTCGGCCTCGATCTCGTCGAGCCGGGCGTCGTGGCCGATCACGGCCTGGGCCAGGGCGACGTCGCGCCGGGCGATCGCGCGCACCGCGTCGCTGACCTCGACCTCGGCCAGGCCGCCCATGCGGGAGAGCTCGGCGGTCAGGCCCTCGAGTTCCTCGTCGTAGGCCCGCAGCGTGTGTTGTTGTTCGACCATGGCGCGTCCCTACCCAAACCGGCCGGTGATGTAGTCGCTGGCGCGCTTGGTCGCCGGCTTGGTGAACATGCTGCCGGTCTCGCCGAACTCGACCAGTTCGCCGAGATACATGAAGCCGGTGTAGTCGCTGACCCGCGCGGCCTGGCCGAGGTTATGGGTCACGATGACGATGGTGTAGTCGCTCTTCAGCTGGGTCACGGTCTCCTCCAGCTTGGCGCTGGAGATCGGGTCGAGCGCCGAGGTGGGCTCGTCCAGCAGCAGGATCTCCGGTTTCACCGCGATGCCGCGGGCGACGCACAGGCGCTGCTGCTGGCCGCCGGAGAGGCCAAGGCCCGAAGCGGCGAGCTTGTCCTTCACCTCGTCCCACAGGGCGGCGCGGCGCAGGGATTCCTCGACCCGCGCGTCCATGTCGGCCTTGGAGAGGGTCTCGTAGAGCCGCACGCCGAAGGCGACGTTGTCGTAGATCGACATCGGGAACGGGGTCGGCTTCTGGAACACCATGCCGATGTTGGCGCGGATGAGCGAGACGTCGCGCCTCGAGGCGAGGATGTTCTCGCCGCCCATCATCACCTCGCCTTCGGCGCGCTGTTCGGGGTAGAGCTCGAACATGCGGTTGAAGGTGCGAAGCAGCGTGGACTTGCCGCAGCCCGACGGGCCGATGAAGGCGGTGACCTGCTTCTCCGGAATCTCGAGGCTCACGCGCTTCAGCGCGTGGAAGGAGCCATAGTAGAAGTTGAGGTTCCTCACGACGAGCTTGGCCGCGGGTTGCGGCTGCTGGGCCTTGTCGCTCACGGCGTGCATCACGGTGGCCATCTACTTCCTCGAGAAAAGGGAGCGCGCGGCGATGTTGATGCCGAGCACGAGAAGGGTGATGAGCGCCGCGCCTCCCCAGGCGAGGCGGTGCCAGTCTTCATACGGGCTCATGGCGAACTGGAAGATCACGACCGGGAGGTTGGCCATGGGACGGTTCATGTCCGCCGACCAGAACTGGTTGTTGAGCGCGGTGAAGAGGAGCGGTGCCGTCTCGCCCGCCACGCGTGCGATGGCAAGCAGCACGCCCGTCACGATCCCGGCGCTCGCGGCGCGATAGCACACCATCGTCACCACTTTCCAGGTGGGTGCGCCCAGCGCGGCCGCCGCCTCCCGCAGGCTGTTGGGCACCAGCTTCAGCATGTCGTCGGTGGTGCGCACCACGACCGGCACCACGATGATCGCGAGCGCGAAGGCGCCGGCCCAGCCCGAGAAGTGCTTCACCCGCGCCACGTAGACGGAGTAGACGAAGAGGCCGACCACGATCGACGGCGCGGACAGCAGCACGTCGTTGATGAAACGCGTGGCCGGGGCGAGCCAGCCGCGCTGCCCGTACTCGGCGAGGTAGGTTCCGGCGAGGATTCCCACGGGAGTGCCGATCAGCGTCCCCGCGCCCGCCATGAGGACGCTGCCGAAGATCGCGTTCGCGAGACCGCCGTCGTTCCCCGGTGGCGGAGTCATCTTCGTGAAGAGGGTGGGGCCCAACGCGGCGCCACCCTCGTAGAGGAGCACCCCGATGATCCATGCGAGCCAGAAGAGCCCGAAGCCGAGGGCCGCCGTGGAGACGCACATCATCACGGTGTTGGTGCGGCGCCGGCGGCGATAGATGGTGTTCGAATGAGTGTCGATCACGTGGTCACGCCCTCCCGCTTGGCGAGCTGCAGCAGGAGCATCTTCGAGAGCGCCAGCACGATCGTGGTGATGAGGAAGAGGATGAGGCCCAGCTCGATCAGCGACGACGTGTAGAGGTCGCCCACCGCCTCCGTGAATTCGTTTGCGAGCGCCGAGGCGATGGAGTTGCCGGGCATGAAGAGCGAGGCCGAAAGCTGGTGGGCGTTGCCGATCACGAAGGTGATCGCCATGGTCTCGCCCAGCGCGCGCCCCAGGCCCAGCATGATCCCGCCAATCACGCCCACCTTGGTGAAGGGCAGCACGACACGCCACACGACTTCCCAGGTGGTCGAGCCCAGCCCGTAGGCGGACTCCTTGAGCATCGGCGGTACGAGCTCGAAGACGTCGCGCATGACGGCCGTGATGAAGGGAATCACCATGACCGCGAGGATGATGCCGGCGGTGAGCATGCCGATGCCCATGGGCGGGCCGGAGAAGAGGACCTTCAGCCCCGGGACGTGGCCGAGCGTACGCGCCATCAGCGGTTGGACATACTGCTGGAAGATGGGCGCGAAGATGAAGAGGCCCCACATCCCGTAGATGATGCTGGGAATCGCGGCGAGCATCTCGATCGCCGTGCCCAGCGGGCGGCGCAGCCACACGGGCGACAGCTCGGTGAGGAAAAGCGCGATGCCGAAGCTCACCGGGATCGCGATGGCGAGCGCGATCCCCGAAGTGACCAGCGTGCCGAAGATCGGCACCAGCGCGCCGAAGTCCTCCTGCACCGGGTCCCAGTTGTCGTTGAAGAGGAACCGCAGGCCGAACTTGTGCAGCGACGGCGCGCTGCCGATCACGAGCGACACCAGGATCGCGGCGAGCAGGCTGAAGACGAGGAACGCGAAGAACCGCGTGACGTTCCGGAAAATCGCGTCCATGAGCGCGTTGTTGCGTAGCATCGGCGGCCGCGAAAAGTTTCCGACATCGACCGCCGGGGCCTGCGCGATCGCAAGGCCCCTATTATCCAGCACCGCGCTCATGCGCGCCTTCCTGTCAGTAGACGGCCTTGCCCGAGGCGTCGGTCACGCCCTTCCAGGAGGCCTCGATCTGCTTCACGACGGCCTCGGGCATCGGCACGTAATCGAGCTCCTCGGCCATCTTCTGGCCGTTCCTGTACGACCAGTCGAAGAACTTGAGCACTTCCCTGCCCGTCTCGGCCTTCTCCTGCTTCGCGTGCAGCAGGATGAACGACGCGCCCGTGATGGGCCACGACCCGTCGCCGGGCTGGTCGGTGAGGACCACGCCCATGCCGGGCACCGACGTCCAATCGGCGCCCGCCGCCGCGGACTTGAACGCGGCATCCACCGGCGAGACGAACTTGCCGGCCTTGTTGCGCATCTGGCCGTACGCGAGCTTGTTCTGCTTGGCGTAGGCGTATTCGACATAGCCCAGCGAGCCGCTGATCTTCTGCACGTAGGAGGCGACGCCCTCGTTGCCCTTGCCGCCCACGCCGGTAGGCCACTTCACGGAAGTGCCTTCGCCCACCGAGGACTTGAACTCGGGGCTCACCTTCGAAAGGTAGTTGCTCCACAGGAAATTGGTGCCCGAGCCGTCGGAGCGATGCACGACCGTGATGTTCTGGTCGGGCAGCTTCACGCCGGAATTGAGCGTGGCGATCGCCGGGTCATTCCACTTCGTGATCTTTCCCAGGTAGATCTCGGCGAGGAGCGGGCCCGTGAACTTGAGCTGGCCGGGCCGAACGCCCTGCAAATTCACCACCGGCACGACGCCCCCCATGATGGCGGGAAACTGCACCAGGCCTTCCTTCTGCAGGTCGTCGCCTTTCAGGGGCATGTCGGACGCGCCGAAGTCGACGGTCTTCGCGGTGATCTGCTTGATGCCGCCGCCCGAGCCGATGGACTGGTAGTTGAGGCCGTTGCCCGTGTTCTTCTGGTAGGCGTCGGCCCATTTGGCGTAGATGGGGTACGGAAACGTGGCGCCCGCGCCGGTGATGTCGGCGGCGAACGCGATGGATGCGGTGAAGCTCGCGGCGGCGAACACGCCGGCGCAGGTGCGTGCGATGCGCATGGATTCTCCCTTTGTCATGGACCTTTCGGATTATGACGAGCGGGTGTGACAGTCCGGTGACAGCGGTTGGCGGCGCCGCGCGATCAGCAGGTACGCCGCGGGAAGCACGAGCATCGTAAGGATCGGCGCCGTGATCATCCCGCCTACCATCGGGGCCGCGATCCGTCGCATGAGCTCCGAGCCGGTCCCGGAGCCCCACATGATCGGCATGAGGCCCGCGATGATCACGGCGACGGTCATCGCGACCGGCCGAACGCGAAGGGCCGCGCCCTCCAACACGGCCTGCACAAGATCGCCCGGCCCGACGAGCACGCCGGAGGCCTCGTGCGAAGCCACGGCCCGGTTCACGTATACCAGCATCACCACGCCGATCTCCGCGGCCACGCCGCCCAGCGCGATGAACCCGACCGCCGACGCGATCGACATGTCGTAGCCCAGCAGGTACATGAGCCACAGGCCGCCCACGAGCGCGAAGGGCAATGTGCCCATGACGAGGAACGCTTCCGCGAAGCGCCGGAACGTGAGGTAGAGAAGCACGAAGATGATGAGCAATGTGAACGGCACGACGTACTCGAGCTTCGCCATCGCCCGCTGGAGGTATTCGAACTGGCCCGACCAGGAGATCGAGTATCCGGGGGGCAGCGCCACTTCCTTGCCGACGGCGCGCTGCATGTCGCCCACCGCGGAGGCAAGGTCGCGCCCCGCCAAGTCGACGTACACCCAGCCGGAAAGGCGCGCATTCTCGCTCTTCAGCATTGGCGGGCCATCCGCGATACGGATCGCGGCCACGTCGCCCAGGCGGATCTGCGCGCCGCGCTCGGTGAGCACCGGCAGGTCCCGGAGCTTCTGCACCGAGTCGCGGATCTCGCGCGGGTACCGCACGTTGATCGGGAAGCGCTCGAGGCCCTCGATGGTCTCGCCCACGTTGTCCCCGCCGATGGCGGCCGAAACAACGCCCTGCACGTCGGCGATGTTGAGCCCGTAGCGCCCTGCCGCCGCGCGATCGATGTCCACGTCGATGTAGCGCCCACCCGTGAGGCGCTCGGCGAAGGCGGATGTGACGCCCGGGACTTTGCGCACGGCCCGTTCGATGGCCGCGGTGATGCGATCGATCTGCGCGATGTCCGTGCCGGCGACCTTCACGCCCACCGGGCTCTTGATGCCGGTGGCGAGCATGTCGATGCGGTTGCGGATCGGCGGCACCCAGACATTCGACAGGCCCGGCACCTTCACGGCGCGGTCGAGCTCCTCGACCAGCTTTTCTGGCGTCATTCCCACGCGCCATTCGGACCGCGGCTTGAACTGGACCGTGGTCTCGAACATCTCGAGCGGCGCGGGGTCGGTCGCCGTCTCGGCGCGGCCGGCCTTGCCGAAGACGTGGGACACCTCGGGCACGGTGCGGATCATCCGGGCGGTCTGCTGCAGGAGCTCCGAGGCCTTGGCCGCCGAAAGTCCCGGAAGCGCCGACGGCATGTAGAGGAGGTCGCCTTCGTCCAGGGGCGGCATGAACTCGCCTCCGATGTGCATCGCCGGGAAAATCGTGACGAGGACGATCGCGAGGGCGATCGCGAGCGTCGCCTTCGGATGCTCCAGCACGCGCTCGAGCGCGGGACGGTAGATCGCGATGAGGCCGCGGTTGACCGGATTTCGCCGCTCCTCGGGAATCCGGCCGCGAATGAGGTAACCCATGAGGACCGGGACCAGCGTCACCGCGAGCGCGGCGGCACCCGCCATCGCGTAGGTCTTGGTGAATGCGAGCGGGGAAAAGAGCCGGCCCTCCTGGGCCTCGAGGGTGAAGACGGGGATGAAGGAGAGCGTGATGATGAGGAGCGAGAAGAAAAGCGCAGGCCCCACTTGGGCTGCGGCTTCGCCGACCACGTGCCAATGTTCCGCTCCCTCGAGCTTTGCGTCCGGGTGCGCGTGGTGCCACGCCTCGATGTGCTTGTGCGCGTTCTCGATCATCACGACCGCCGCATCGACCATGGCGCCCACGGCGATCGCGATGCCGCCCAGCGACATGATGTTCGCGTTTACGCCCTGGTAGTACATCACGATGAACGCCACGAGCACGCCCAGTGGCAGCGACACGATCGCGACGAATGCCGAGCGCAGGTGCAAGAGGAAGATGGCGCAGACCAGGGCCACGACGACGAACTCCTCGACCAGCTTGTCCCGCAGGTTCGCGACCGCGCGCTCGATCAGCCCCGAGCGGTCGTACGTGGGGACGACCTCAACCCCCGGCGGCAGCCCACGCTTGAGCGTCGCAAGCTTCGCCTTCACCGCCCTGATGGTCGCGAGCGCGTTCTTCCCCGAACGCATCACGATGACCCCGCCGGCCACCTCGCCTTCGCCGTCCAGCTCCGCCACGCCGCGGCGCATCTCGGGCCCCACCTGGATGCGGGCCACGTCACCCAATCGCACCGGGACGCCGGCATCGTTCGTCGTGAGGGGAATCTGCCTGAAGTCGTCGAGCGTCCTCAGGTACCCGGTTGCTCGAACCATGTATTCGGCCTCTCCCAGCTCCAGCACCGAGCCGCCGCTTTCCTGGTTCGCGTTCTGGATCGCCCCGATCACCTTCGCCTGGCTGATGTTGTAGGCGCGCAGCTTGCCGGGATCGAGGACGACCTGGTATTGGCGCACCATGCCGCCCACGCTCGCCACCTCGGCCACGTCGGGCACGGTCTTCAGCTCGTACTTGAGGAACCAGTCCTGCAACGCGCGCAACTGGGAAAGATCCATCTTTCCCGTCCTGTCCACGAGTGCGTACTCGTACACCCAGCCCACGCCCGTCGCGTCGGGCCCAAGCGAGGGCTTGGCCTGGGGAGGCAGCCTCCCCTGGACCTGGTTCAGGTATTCGAGCACGCGTGAGCGCGCCCAGTAGGGATCGATGCCGTCGTCGAACAGGATGTACACGAACGAATCGCCGAACATCGAGTAGCCGCGCACCGTCTTCGCCCCAGGTACCGAGAGCATTGTCGTGGCGAGCGGATAGGTGACCTGGTTCTCGACGATTTGGGGCGCCTGCCCCGGAAAGGTCGTGCGAATGATGACCTGGACGTCCGAAAGGTCGGGTATCGCATCGAGCGGCGTGCGCAGGAGCGCGAATACGCCCCAGGCGGAAACCAACGCCGCGACGAGCAGGACGATGAATCGATTGTCGATCGAGCCGCGGATGATCCGCGCGATCATGGCTTGTCGCCGCCCGCGGGCTCCGAGAGCCGCGACGCGGCCGCCTTCAGGCTCGCCTCGGAGTCGATGAGGAACTGCCCCGAAGCGACAACCCTTTGGCCGCGCTCGAGCCCCTTGCGGATTTCCGTCATCCCGTTCGCTTCCGATCCGATCTGCACCTCGACCGGCCGGAACTGCTGCGTGCCATCGGCGGCCTTCGCCGCCACGAGGACCACCGTCCTTTGCCCGGTCTGGATCACGGCCTCCGTCGGCACGAGCAGCGCACGACGTTGCGAGGCCGCCGCGAAATCGACGGTCACGAACATTCCGGGGACCAACTTGCCGCCCGGATTGGCCAGCTCGAGCCGCACCTTGAGCGTGCGCGTCGTGGCATTCACCTCGGGAAGGATCGCCGCGACGCGCCCCTTGAACGTTTCGCCCGGAAGCGCGGCGGCACGTGCCTGCGCGGGATCGCCCGCGCGGACCACGCTCGCGAGGCTCTCGGGAAGCTCGGCATTCACCCACACGGTCGCGAGCCCATTGATCCGGAAGAGCGGCGCGCCACTCGCCACCGTCATGCCTTCGCGCGCGGAGAGCTCCGACACCACGCCGGAGATCGGCGCGGCGATCGTGGTCCTCAGGTGCGCCTTCCCGCTCGAGGTCACGAGCGCCACCTGGGCGTCGGTCATCCCCGCAAGGCGCATCCGTTGGCGGGCGGCGTCTCGAAGGCCCTCGAGATCCGCTCCCTGCATGCGCGTGACCGACAGGTATTCCTCCTGGGCGGCAATCCAATCGGGCACGTAGAGCTCGGCGAGCGGATCACCCTTCTTCACCCGGTCGAGCGGGGCGCGCACCTGCAGTTTCTCGATGTAGCCGCTCGCGCGTGCCTGGACCACGGCCACGTCGCGCTCGTTCCACGCGACGCTCCCGACCGCCTCGACTTTCGGCGCCACATTTCCCTCGACGACATCGGCGGTGCGCACGCCCAGGTTCTGTTCAACGCGCGAGGTGATCGCGACCTGCGAACCCGCGCTGCCTTCGTCCGCATAGACCGGCACGAGCTGCATGTCCATGAAGGGCGATTTGCCGGGCTTGTCGAACCTCTGGGCCGGGACCATCGGGTCGTGCCAGTAGAGGACCTTCCTGCCATTGGCCGGCTCGACTTCGGCCGCGCCGCTCGCCATCCGCATCCCTTGCGACATTCCGACCCACCACGCCGTGCCTGCGGCCGCGCCGAGCACCGCGATCGCAGCGAGCACCAGGATCACGTTCCGCGTCTTCATCGATGCTCCTCAGCATGGTCCGGGACGAGTCGCGGCGGCAGCAGCGTCTCGTCGGGAACCACGTAGTTCAACTGCGCCCACATGCGCGCCGTTTCCATCTCCAGCTGCAACGCCTGCATCCGGACCTCGATTTCTCCACGGCGCGCGGAGAGAACGTCCATGAGGCTCGACTTGCCACCGCGATAGGTGGCGAGCGCCGCCGCGGAACGTTCGCGCGCGAGCGGGAGCAGCTCCCGGTCGTAACGCGCCATCCGGTCGCGGTCGCTTTCCCACTCCAGCGTCATGGCCTGGATCTCCGCGGCATGGGCGCGCAGCGCATCCTCGCGCAGCGCGCGTGCCTCGTCGGCCATCGCCAGCTTCGCGGCGACCGCCTGGTCCTGGCGGCGCGGGCGGTCCCATTGCAGCGGCACCGAGATCCCGATGGAGACCATGTCGGAGAATGCGGGGCCGCGATTGGAATACATGAGCTCCACGCTCCAGTCGGGCTTCAGCTCCGCCCTCGCAAGCTTCGCCTCCGTCGCGGCGATGTCCTCTTCGCGTGCCAGCATCGCGATCATCGGATGCGAGGCGAGCTGGGCGTCGACATCGTGATGGTGGAAGCGGATCGACTCCAGCGGCGGCTTGCCGTTCAAGGGGGCCCCTGCGCGCTCGCCAACCCAGCGCGCGAGCGCCACGCGCGCGGTGGCCGCGCGCCGGTGATATTCCTCCGCCCGGTCGTCGAGAAGCGATAGCGAGGCGTGCGCCGCGAAGACATCGGCTTGGCTCCCGTGGCCTTCGCCGTAGGCGCTCTCCGCGGCCTCGATCTCGAGCCGCGCCTGCGCCGCCTGTTCGTCGATCACGCGCGACATCGCCTCGGCGTAGTAGCGGTCGATCCATGCGAGCGCGGTGTCGCGCTGGATCGCCGCGATCGCCGCGTCCTTGCCGGCTGTGGACTTCTCGGCTTCGAGCTCGTAGCGGCGCGCGCGTAGCTCCAGCTTCTCGCCGCGCGTGAGCTCCTGTGCGAGGCCGACGTAGCGCATCGTCATGAAGTCCGCCCCGAGGCTGAGGCGTTCGGAGCCGGTCACGGGCAGGTTGTTCACCCCCCCCTTCAGTATCGGGTCGGGGCGCTCTCCCGCGGCGACCGCCATGTGGCGCGCGGCGGCGATCGCAGCTTCCTGGGCGGTAACTTGCGCCGACCGATCGACGGCGCGGCGCTGCGCCTCCGCGAGGGTGAGCGGTACGTCGGCGGCCGACGCATTGGGCGCGGCAAGCGGCGCGAACGCGGCGATGAGCGCCGCGGCGAAGAGATGCTTCATGGAACCTCCGAACGGTCAGACCACGAGGTACCGCGCTAGGCGCGGCACATTTCCTGGCGACGTCGGAGGATCAGATGCGCAGGCAGCAGTTGCGCAGGGCCAGGTCGGGCTCGGGCGGGAGGTGCGTCCGCGTGCGGCGAGGTGCGCTGCGTTGGGCCGCCCCGCATTCCGCAAAGAGGTCGCGGGCCGCGATGAAGCCGACGAGTGCCGCAGGCGGAATCGCCGGCACCGGCGGTTTCTCGAGTGCCTGGGCCGACTGGCCGCAATGCGAGCGGCAAAGCGGAGAGGACATGTCCTTCTCGCACCCGCCGTCGGCGGCTTGCACCCCGCTCGCCGACGCCTGCAACGAGCCCGGGCACGCGAATGCCGCAAGCGCGATCTGCATGAACAACAGCGAGACCACGGCGGCAAGCACGGTGAAGGCGCGAAAGCGGCGATTCATGGCCGCCATTCTAATCCGGACCGCGCTTTGGCGGGCTCTTCTTTGGCTGCGCCTTCCTGCGTGCTTCCATGCGTTGCGGTTTGCCTGGAAGACAGTCTTCGACCCGGATGCATCCGCATTCGAGCCCGGACTCGATTGCATTCTTCATGCGCAGGGCTCGTGCGATGACCCGATCCAGTTCCTCGACCTTTGCCCGCGCGAGAGTCCGCCATCGCGGCTGGAGCTCAGGGCGGCCGCCGACGTCCTTGAACAGCCGCTTGATCTCGGCCAGGGAGAACCCGACGCTTTGCGCGAAGAGCGCGACCTCGATGAGGCTCACCAGCGCTTCGCTGTAGCGGCGGCGCCCGTTCACGCGCAGGGGCCGCGGGAGAATCCCTTCGTGTTCGTAGTAGCGCAGCGCGGAGGGCCGCAGGCCGGTACGGCGGGCCACTTCACCTATGCCGATTTCCATGGGCTTGACTTCAAGTTCACTTGAGCATTTAGGGTACAGGAATCGAAAGAACGGGTTGCACGAAATGACCGAAAAGATCTACAACGTCCTCTTCCTCTGCACTGGCAATTCGGCGCGGTCGATCATCGCGGAGACGCTCTTGAACCACCTGGGCAAAGGGAGATTCAAGGCGTACTCGGCTGGCAGCTATCCCACCGGGAAAGTGAATTCCTTTGCCATTGAGATGCTCGAGGGGGCCGGCTTGCACGCCACGGGAGCGCGGAGCAAGAGCTGGGAGGTCTTCGCCGAGCCGAAGGCTCCGGCGATGGATTTCATTTTCACGGTTTGCGACAACGCGGCTGGAGAGGTCTGCCCCATCTGGCCGGGAAAGCCGACGACCGCGCATTGGGGAGTGCCCGATCCGGCGGCCGTTCAGGGAAACGATGACCAGAAGCGGACGGCGTTTCGGGAGGCGGCGAACATCCTGCGCCGGCGCATCGAGCTTCTCGTGAGCTTGCCGTTGGCTGAGCTCGACAGGCTCGCGGTGCACGCGAGGCTGCTTCAAATCGGAAAGCAGTGAAGGACTCCCTGGCGCGCCGCCTCGCGGCGGAGGCACTCGGCACGGGGTTCCTGCTCGCCGTCGTGATTGGGTCCGGAATCATGGGCGAGCGATTGTCGGGTGGCAACGTCGCGATCGCGCTGCTGGCCAACAGCATCGCAACGGGAGCCGGGCTCGCGGCCCTGATACTCATCTTCGGCCACGCGTCCGGCGCGCATTTCAATCCGGCCGTTACGCTCTCGGCGGCCTGGCGCGGCGTCTTTCCATGGCGGGAAGTGTTGCCCTACATCGCGATCCAGGTCTTCGCCGCTTACGCAGGCGTAGCGGCCGCGCACCTCATGTTCGGCGATCCGTTGTTCTTCGCCTCTTCGAAGGTGAGGACCGGAGCGCCGCTGTGGTGGAGCGAATTCGTCGCGACCTTCGGGCTATTGATGGTGATCTGGGCCTGCGTGAGCTGGAAGATCGGCCACGCCGCTTATGCGATCGCGGGGTACGTAACCGCGGGCTACTGGTTCACTTCTTCCACGTGTTTCGCCAACCCGGCCGTTACGCTCGCCCGCGCCGCCAGCGACACCTTTGCGGGCATACGGCCTGTGGACGCGCCCGCGTTCATCGCAGCGCAACTCGCCGGAGCCGCCGCAGCGACGTTCATCATGAAGTGGATGGACGATCCCGCGCGGCCACGCTCCTGATGGCAACCGAGTAGCAGGCGAGCCCTCCCGACAAGGCCACCGCGAGTCCCAGCATCGCGAGCGGCTGCGTGAGCCCGATCGCGAGCATCCCGGCGTATCCCGCGGGGGCCAGGGCCCTCGCATAGGATGAAGTGCGCGAAAGATGGCCCAGCAGCTCCCCCAGGCCCCGCGAGCCGTAGATCTCGGCAGGGACCGCGCCGCGCACGATCGTGAGAAGCCCGTTGCCACAGCCGTACATCGCGACGAAAATCACCGCGAGCCACATCCCGGACGCCCCCGCCAGCACGACCAGCGCGCCGATGATCGATGCGAACGCGACCCCGCCAACGCGGGTCGCGCGCTTCTTCGCGAGAAATCCGATTTCGAGAAGCCGTCCGGCCACTTGCATCGGCCCCATCAGCATCGCGATCGTCACCGCCTGCGCGGCATCGAGACCGGCGCCCTGGAGGAGCACCACCATGTATACGGCGACCACTCCCACGACGAAGTTCGCGATGGCGAACGCCCCGTTCAGCCACATGAGGCCCGGAGTGCCGAAGGCGGGCGAACGGGCGGGCGCATCCGTGGAGATGCCATGGCTTTGCTTTCCGGACGAACGTGGAATCATCCATGCGTGGATCGGAAGGCAGACCAGCAGGTGCATGGCGGCGTAGATCGCGAATGCCGCGCGCCAGCCCCACGCGTCCAGGAGCACATGGGAGAGCGGCCAGAAGGCCGTGGAGGCGAAGCCGCCCAGCAGCGTGAGCGCCGTCACGCAACGCCGGTACCGGTCACCGGCGTGTTGCGATAGCGTCGCGAACGCGGGGTCATAGAGCGTCGCCGTCATTGCGGCGCCGGCCATCATCCAGCCCGCGACCAGCGCGAATCGGCTGGTCGACGTGGCGAGGATGATCATCGCGGCCGAAGCCGCGATCGATCCGGCGGACAGGACGACGCGCCCACCCTTGCGATCGATGAGGCGTCCGATCCACGGCGCCAATGCGCCGCAGACGAGGAGACCGGCGGTGAACGAGCCGAACAGGAAAAGCTCCGTCACGCCCAGCTCGGCGCGCATGGAAGGCCCCAGCACTCCGATGGCGTAGTAGAGGCTCCCCCACGAAATGACCTGTGCGACGCCCAGCCCGGCGACGAGCCTGATCATCCCCCGCATCGCGTGGCCGGCTGCTTGCCCTGCGAACGGGCCGATCCGCATCCGGCCTTGCCCGCCTGCTTCGCGTCCTCATCCTGGGCGCAGCAGGCGAGGGCCACTTTCTGGGGAGGACCACCGCAGCACGAGCTTCGCGTCGCGGCAGGCGCGGCGGCGGGCGCGACGGATCGGCCTACGGCGATCGGTTCGGCGGGCTCGTTCGAGCAGCACCCGGACGATGCCTCGTCGAATCGGGTGGAGCAAACCCCCGTTTCCGGCAGCTCGAGCTGCACGTCGTCCGCGGCCGCGAGGTCGCCGGCCAGCGCCGCTACCACCGAGCGGGCTTGTTCATGTCCTGTGGCGATCAGGAAATTCGGCGCGCGCCCGTAGCTCTTCGCGCCGATCGTGTAGAAGCGCGCTTCGGGATGGGAAAGCTCGCGATGCCCGTGGGGCCGCACGGTGCCGCAGCTGTGCACGTTCGGATCGATGAGCGGCGCGAGCTGTTCGGTGCTCTCGATCCAATGATCGAGCTTGAGGCGCAGCTCCGAGGTGATCGAGAGGTCGGGGCGGCCGCCCGCGGCAACGATGATCTCGTCCACGCGATCGATGCTGCGCGAGGTTGCGTCGGGCCCGATGCCGTCGATGGCAAGGCCGGTTGCGCCCTGGCGGATCGCGACCGTCCTGAAGTCGGCGTGTACCTCGAGGCTTCCGCTTTCGGAAAGCCCCTGCAAGCGCTTGCCCAGCGCTCCCCTTGCCACGAGCCCGTCGTTTTCACCGCCGCCGAAGATGCGGCTGAAGTCGTGCCCTCGAATCGTCCAGACGAGCTGCGTGCCCCGCGCTTCTTCCGCGAGCTTCGCGAGCGCGAGCAGGCTTCCGGCGGCGGAGTGGCCCGCGCCCGCGACCACGACACGCTTGCCGGCATAGCGCGCGCGCTCGCCGCCCAGGATGTCGGGCATGCCGTAGGAAATACGCGATGCGGCCTCGACCTCTCCGATCGCGGGAAGCCCGTTCGCGCCCAACGGGTTGGGCTTTCCCCACGTGCCCGATGCGTCGATGACGGCGTCCGCGCGATGCTCGACCTCGCCCTCGGGCGTGGAGCAGCGAATCACGAAGGCGGCCGCTTCCCGTCCTTTCGACTTCGCCTTGTCGAACCCGTCGCGGGAAACGCAGATCACGCGATGGCCGAGGTGCAGCCCGCTTGCGATGGCGGGAATCGCCGAAAGCGGAGCGAGGTAGCGATCGACCAGCTCGCCCGCGGTGGGAAGATGGTCGAGCTCGGGTTCTACCCATCGCCGCGACTCCAGCAGCGCGCGCGCGGCCGCATCGATGTTGTAGCGCCACGGCGAGAAGAGCTTCACATGGCGATACGATTCGAGGTGCATGCCGACCGTGGGGCCGGCCTCGAATATCGCGGGGACAAATCCGCGCCGCACCAGCTGGGCGGCGGCGGCGAGTCCGATGGGGCCGGCGCCGATGATGGCGACATGCAGCGCCTTGAGGTCGTTCTTCATGAGGCGGTCCTTTGTCGTTTCGGCGAAGCGGCAGGTGAGCAGCACGCGGCGACTGCCTTGCCGATGCGGGCGACGTTGCGTGCCGGCATTCCCTCGCAGCACTTCTCGGTGAGGAACGCGATGAGCTCGGACATCACCGGGTAAGCCGCCGAGTAATAGACGAAGCGGCTGCGCTGCATCGACGTGACGAGCCCGGCGTTGGCAAGCTCCTTCAGGTGGAAGGAGAGCGTCGATGCCGGCGCGCCCACCGCCTCGGCAATGGCACCCGCCGGCAGGCCCGCATCTCCCGCGCGCACCAGGACCCTGAAGATCGAAAGGCGCGTTTCCTGGGCGAGCGCGGCGAGGGCGACGATCGCGTTTTTCGTTTCCATATTTCCACGTTAATGGAAATACAGAACTATGTCAAGTACCCCCGGCCGCCAGCATGTAGATGCCCAACGCGAACAGCAGCACCGCGACGATCCGGCGGAAGGTCGTGCGCTCGATCCTGGGAAGCACGCGCGAGCCGATCACGGTTCCGATGCAAACGCCGATGGTCGCGGCGAGGACGAGCGGCCACTGCTCGACCATGTCACGCCATTGGCTCGCCAGGTAAACCGGCAGGCGCGCCGCATCCACGAAGAGGCCAATCGCCGTCGCGGTCGCGACGAAGGATTCCCTGGGCACGTCGAAGCCGAGCATGGCCGCGCTGCGAATGCTTCCCTGGTTCCCGACGAGGCCACCGAATGCTCCCGAGATGGCGCCCGCGATCCAGGCGCTTCGCTTGCCCCAATGTATCCGCGCCATCCAGCCCGTGGCCTCGGCGAGCGCCGCAACGATCAGCAGTCCGCCGAAGACAAGGGCAAGCAGCCGGCTGGAAAGCCAGATGTGGGCGAGGGCGCCGGCGAGTCCGCCCGCAGCGCTCGTCAACCCGAACGCGAAAAGCATCCGACGGTCGACGTGCCGCCGGAGGATCCAGTATCGCTGGAGCGTCCCGACCAGGTGCGGAATCGAGACCGCAGCAACCGCGGCCTTGGTCCCCGCCTGCAGCGCGAATGTCGGCGTGAGAAGGCTTCCGATGCCGAAGCCGCTGACGGCCGCGACGAATCCGGCCAGGACCGCGACGCCCGCGACGACAAGATCGAAGCCCGCCATCGAGCTATGCCGGCCCCGGCGCGCGTGCCAGCCGCGGCATCAGCGTGCTTCGAGCGCGTTCGTGAGGTCGCCCGCGTTGCGGCGCACTCCGGGCAGGGGTTCCAGGCCGAAGCGGCGCGTGATGAGCTTGAGGATCGAGGTTGTGTCGTACGAGGTGTGGTCCACGTACCCGTGCCGCGCGAGCGGCGACACGATGATCGCCGGCACCCTCGAGCCCGGACCCCAGCGATCGCCCCAGCCCTCGCCCGAAGGCGGCGCCACGTGGTCCCAATAGCCGCCGTTCTCGTCGTAGGTCACGATCACCATCATGTGCGGCCACTGCGGGCTCGCCTCGAGGCGGGAGAGGAGGTCGTCGATATGGATGTCGCCGCTCTGGATGTCGGTATAGCTCGGGTGCTGCGTGAGCACGCCGGGCGGCTTGTAGAAGGAGACCTGCGGCAGGCTGCCGGTGTCGATCGCGTTCATGAGGTCGTCGCCGTCCTTCAGGTGCTCGGCCCGCGCGACCGTCCCGGGCGCGTAGTTCGCGAAATAGTTGAACGGCTGGTGATGTGGCTGGAAGTTGGGGCTTCCCGGCGCGCGCGTGTAGATCACGGACCTCTTTTCCTGCGGCGGCTGGCGCCCGTCGGCGAGCGCCTGGTTCCATGCGCCGCCGTACCACGCCCAGGTGACGCCGTTGGCCGAAAGCGTGTCGCCGATGGTCTTCTGCGTCTGCGGGGGGACCACGTTCTTGGCCGGATCGGCGAAATCCGGATTGCCGCCCGGGGCCGGAGGAATGCCGCTCGGCTCGTACGCCGGCTGCGATGTATTCACCGCGAACCCATCGGGCGTGACCTGCCCGTCATAGAGCCTGGCGGGGCCGTCCATGGCCGAAGCGGGTGAGCCGGGCTTGCGTTTCAGGTGGCCGCTCGCGTCTAATTGCGCGCGGATCGAGGCCGGAGCGTTCTTCCACGTCGGCGTGCACGCGCAGATGAGCCACTGGTGGTTCAGGAAGGAGCCTCCGAAGGCGCCCATGAAGTAATTGTCGGCGAGCGTGTAGCGCTGCGCCCATTGCCACACCTTCTGGTGAGAGCCGTCGTAGTAGCCCATCACCCACCCGCCCACGTTGGTCATGGCGACGAACTTGTCGTTGCGCCCCCCGTCGATCTGCTCGATGTTCTGGTAATAGAGGTGGATCGGCCCGGGCGTGAGCTCGTTGATGTGCTTCCCGACCGGCGGCGCATCGATGCGGAACGGCCCGTTGGGCAGGATCGCGGGATACGCGGGGTCGGGCTTGTCGGCCTTGAAGACGGGCGGCAGGTGCGGCATCACGGAGCCGTCGTGATCGCGCTGCTGTTTCGACACATCGCTCGCCTCGGCGATACCGTTCGCGCCCGGGAACATCCCGTACATGTTGTCGAAGCTGTGGTTCTCGGCGTAGATCACGACGATGGTCTGCACCTCGTCGAGCGCCGATTTGCGCGTGGCCTCCTGCGCCGCGCATCCGGCCACCAATAACGCGATCACGGGTACAAGCGTCTTGAATCTCACGTCTCGCTCTCCAGGGGCTCGTTCGCCGAGCCTTAGGGTACCCTATCTTTTCCCATGGATCCTTCCATTCCCCGCGCGGTCGGCGACCCTCACGACCCCGACAGCGACCCGCTCGAGACCGCGGAGTGGATCGAGGCGCTCGACGCGCTGATCAAGGCCGAAGGCGCGCAACGCGCGACGTTCCTCCTGCGCCGCCTGCTGCAGCACGCCCGCACGCGGCGCGTGCCGCTGCCGCAGGTGCTCGCCACGCCGTACGTGAACACGATTTCGCTTGCCGAGCAGCCGCCCTACCAGGGCAACCTCGATATCGAGGCGCGCATCTCGGCGCTGGTGCGCTGGAACGCGCTCGCGATGGTGGTCCGCGCCAATCGCGTGAGCGGCGAGCTGGGCGGGCACATCGCGAGCTACGCTTCCGCGGCCGACCTCTTCGAGGTGGGCTTCAACCATTTCTTCCGTGGCGGTGCGCAAGGCGACCTCGTGTATTTCCAGCCGCATTCGGCGCCGGGTGTGTACGCCCGCGCCTACCTCGAGGGGCGCCTCACCGCCGAGCAGCTCGACAACTATCGGCGCGAGACCGGGGGGAAGGGCCTCTCGTCCTATCCGCATCCGTGGCTCATGCCGGGCTTCTGGCAGTACCCGACGGGATCCATGGGGCTGGGGCCGCTCTTCGCGATCTACCAGGCGCGCTTCATGCGCTACCTCGAGCAGCGCGGCATCGCCGAGACCTCCGCGCGCAAGGTCTGGGCGTTCGTGGGCGACGGCGAGATGGACGAGCCCGAGGCGCTCGCCGGGCTTTCCATCGCGGCACGCGAGCGCCTGGACAACCTCGTGCTCGTCGTGAACTGCAACCTTCAGCGCCTCGACGGGCCGGTGCGCGGCAACGGCTCGATCGTGCAGGAGCTGGAAGGCCTTTTCGCCGGCGCGGGCTGGAACGTGGTGAAGCTCCTCTGGAGCGGCGATTGGGATCCGCTCTTCGCGCGCGACACGCACCAATGGCTCGAGAAGCGTTTCCTCGAGACGGTGGACGGCGAGTTCCAGACCTACGCCGCGACCGACGGTGCGTTCAATCGCGAGCATTTCTTCAACAAGTACCCGGAGCTGCGGCAACTCGTGGCGCATCTGTCGGACGACGACATCGATCGCCTGCGCCGTGGCGGCCACGACCCGGTGAAGATCTTCTCGGCCTATTGGCACGCCGCGCGCCACACCGGGCAGCCGACGGTGATCCTCGCCAAGACCAAGAAGGGCTACGGCATGGGAACCGCCGGGCAAGCGCGCATGACCACGCACCAGCACAAGAAGCTGGACGCGGCGGAGCTCATGGCGTTCCGCGAGCGCTTCGCGGTGCCGCTTTCGGACCCGCAGTGCGAGGCCTGCGAGTTCGTGCGTCCGCCGCGCGAATCGCCCGAGATGGCGTACCTGCACGCGCGGCGCGAGAAGCTGGGGGGCTACCTTCCGGTGCGAATCACCAGGGTCGAGCCGCTTGCGACTCCCGAAGCGCGCGCCTTCGCCAAATTCGCGCTCGAGGCCAACGGCAAGGAGATGTCCACGACGGTCGCGTACGTGCGCATGGTGGGTGCGCTCCTCAAGGATGCGACGCTGGGAAAGCGCATCGTGCCGATCATCGCGGACGAGGCGCGCACCTTCGGCATGGCGGACCTCTTCCGGCAGGTCGGGATCTACTCGCCGATCGGCCAGCTCTACGAGCCCGAGGACAAGGGCCAGCTCTCCTACTACAAGGAGGCGACCGACGGGCAGATCCTCGAGGAGGGCATCCACGAGGCCGGCGCGCTCGCCTCCTGGGTCGCCGCGGCCACGAGCTACTCGGCGCATGGCGTGGCGATGCTGCCGATGTACATCTACTACTCGATGTTCGGCTTCCAGCGCGTGGGCGACGAGATCTGGGCCGCGGCCGATTCGCGCTCCCGCGGCTTCCTGCTGGGCGCGACCGCCGGGCGCACCACGCTCTCCGGCGAGGGCCTGCAGCACGAGGACGGCACGAGCCACCTCATCGCGTCGACCGTGCCCAACTGCGTGGCCTACGACCCGTGCTTCGCCTACGAGCTGGCGGTGATCCTCGAGGAAGGCATGCGCCGCATGCTGGGCGCGCAGGAGGACGTCTTCTATTACGTGACGCTGATGAACGAGAGCTATGCGCAGCCGTCCATGCCTGCCGAAGCCCGCGAAGGCATCTTGCGGGGCATGTACAAGGTGCGAGCCGCGAGGCTCGACGCGGGGGGCAAGGCGGTGCGGCTGCTGGGCTCGGGGACAATCCTGAACGAGGTCCTGGCCGCCGCCGACCTCCTCGAGAAGGAATGGAACGTGGGCGCGGATGTTTTCTCCGTGACCAGCTTCACGGAGCTTCGCCGCAACGGCATGGAAACCTCTCGCGCGTCCCGTCATTCCCGCGAAGGCGGGAACCCAGCCTGGGTGAAGGCGCAACTCCCCCAAACGGGCGTGCCCGTGATTGCTTCGTGCGACTACGTTTCCGCACTGGCCGACCTCATCCGCCCCTGGATCGCCGATCCGTATGTCGCGCTCGGCACCGACGGGTTCGGCCGCAGCGACACGCGCGCGAACCTGCGGCGGTTCTTCGAGGTGGACCGGTATGCGGTGGCGCACGCGGCGCTCGCCGCGCTGGGCGATGCACGCGCGCCGGAGGCGGCGCGAAAGTACGGCATCGATCCGGAATCGCCTCCGCCATGGGCTCGGTGACTCATGAATCGTCGCGTGCCCGCGATCGCGGCGGCCTTGCTTCTCGCGGCGGGCGCTGAGGCGATGGCGGCGGGCAAGGAAGCGGATTTCGACGTCGCCGAGAAATCGGTGGCGCAGCTCCAGGAGGCGATGGCCTCCGGGCGCGTGACCTCGCAAGAGATCACTCGCCGGTACCTGGCGCGCATCGAGGCGCTCGACAAGGCCGGACCGAGGCTCGCTTCGGTGATCGAGGTGAACCCCGACGCGCTCGAGATCGCCGCCGCGCTCGACCGCGAGCGCAAGCAAAAGGGACCGCGCGGCCCGCTGCACGGCATTCCCGTGCTCATCAAGGACAACCTCGCGACCGCCGACGCGATGCAGACCACGGCGGGCTCGCTCGCGCTCGTGGGCGCCAAGGCGCCGCGCGACGCGTTCGTCGTGGCGAAGTTGCGCGAGGCGGGCGCGGTGATCCTCGGCAAGACCAACCTCTCCGAGTGGGCGAACATCCGCTCGACGCGCTCCACTTCGGGTTGGAGCTCGCGCGGCGGCCTCACGCGCAATCCCTACGCGCTCGACCGCAACACCAGCGGCTCGAGCTCGGGCTCGGGTGTGGCCGCGGCGGCGAGCCTCGCCGCGGCGACCGTGGGCACGGAGACCGACGGCTCGATCACCTCGCCATCGTCGATCAACGGACTGGTCGGCATCAAGCCCACGGTCGGGCTCCTCAGCCGCGCGGGCATCATTCCCATCTCCCCGTCGCAGGACACGCCCGGCCCCATGGCGCGCAGCGTCGCCGATGCCGCCGTCCTCCTCACCGCGATGGCGGGCAGCGACCCGCACGACGCGGCAACGGCGGAGGCGCACGCGCATGCCGCCGACTACTCGGCTTTCCTCGATGCCGGCGCGCTCATGGGCGCACGCCTCGGCGTGGTGAGGAAGCAGTTCCACGACGACATGGCCTCCGCGGAGATCGAGAAGGCGATCGCCGTGATGCGCTCGAAAGGTGCGATCGTGGTCGACGTGCCCGAGGTGCCCAACACCGACAAGTACGCCGCCACCGAGCTCACGGTGCTTCTCTATGAGCTGAAGGCGTCCATGCGCGCCTACCTCGCCGAGTACGCTCCCACCTCGCCATTGAAGTCGCTCGAGGACATCGTCGCGTACAACCAGGCGAACAAGGCGCAGGTGATGCCGTGGTTCGGGCAGGAGCAGTTCCTCGCGGCGCTCGCCAAGGGCGGCCTCGACGCGCCCGAGTATGTCGAGGCCCTTGCCAACAACCGCAAGTACTCACGCCAGGAAGGCATCGACAAGGTCCTGAAGGAATACCGGCTCGACGCGCTGGTGGCGCCGACCGGAGGCCCGGCGTGGATGACGGATTTCATCATCGGGGATGCGGGCGGCGATAGCTTCACCACGCCGGCGGCGGTGGCGGGCTATCCGCACATCACGGTGCCGGCCGGGCAGGTGCACGGGCTGCCTTGCGGGATTTCCTTCGTGGGAACGGCGTGGAGCGAGCCGCGGCTGATCGCGCTCGCCTTCGCCTTCGAGCAGGCTACGCGGGCTCGCCGCGCGCCGACCTATCCGAAAACCGTCAACGTCTGGTAAAGGATCAGGCGGCCGAGGGCACGGCGACGGGGAGGGCGGCGGGCTCGCGCCGGGACTTCGACTCGCCCAGGCCCACGAGGCCGAACAGGTTCTGGAAGAACTGGACCGGCGGCTCGGAATTCAGCTCGCGGAGCATGCGGTCGATACGGGCGTTGGTCATGTTCTTTTCCTTTGTGCGTGGCGTGTCGGATGCGGTGACGCCAGTGTCTTGCGGGACGCGTTTCGGGTCTGTGGGATACCGCACAAACGGCGTGCCGAATCCATTTCACGCGTAATCAAACCCGCTACGATCCGGACATGACGCTCCAGGACCTCCTCGGCATCGGGCACCGCGAGGTCGGCCCGCTCAACCCGGCCGCGCCGCAATTCCCGCTCGCGACCTCCGCCATCGCGCCGCTCCGGGCGAAGGCCGAGGCAAAGGGCAGCGGGGATTTTTCCCCGCTCTGGTCCGGGGGGAACGTGACCGGCTGCCGCGAAGTGCCGGCGGCCCAAGTCACGAGGGAGCTGGCGAAGGCAATCCCGGCGGCTCGCTAGCCTGGCGCGCGAGCGCCCAGCCTACGTGCTCGCGTACGAGGGCCGAGGGATGGTCGCGCCGCGATCGCAGCGCCTCACGCGCCACCGGCGAGGGCGGGGCGTTGCCCAGGGCGACCGCGATGTTGCGCAGCCATTTCTCGTGGCCGATGCGACGGATCGCCGAGCCTTCCAGGCGCCGGTTGAATTCCTCTTCGGTCCACGCGAAGAGCGCCACGAGCGAGGCATCGTCGAGGCCGTTGCGAACCGCGAAGTCCGGCTCGACGGCGAGCTGCGCGTACTTGTTCCAGGGGCAGGCCATCTGGCAGTCGTCGCAGCCGTAGATGCGGTTGCCCATGAGGGGCCTCAGCTCCTCGGGAATCGCTCCGGCGTGCTCGATGGTGAGGTACGAGATGCAGCGGCGTGCGTCGAGTTGGTAGGGCCCCATGATCGCCTGCGTGGGGCAGACGTCGATGCATCGCGTGCAGGTGCCGCAGTGTTCGCTCACGGGAGGATCGGCCGCGAGGTCGAGCGCCACGAATAGCTCGCCCAGGAAGAAGAGCGATCCGGCGTCGCGCGACAGGAGCAGCGTGTGCTTGCCGCGCCAGCCCAGGCCGCTGCGCGAAGCGAGCGCGACCTCCATCACCGGGGCGCTGTCGGTGAAGACGCGGTAGTGGAAAGGCCCGAGCTCGGCCACCATGCGATCGGCGAGCGCCTGGAGCTTGGCGCGCAGGACCTTGTGATAGTCGCGCCCCAGTGCGTACCGGGAGACGAAGGCGCGCTCGGGGTCCTCGAGGACCTGCTCGGCCTCGCGCGCGTCGGCCGGCGAGTAGTTGAGGCGGGCGGTGATCACCGAGAGCGTGCCGGGCACGAGCTCGGCGGGGCGTGCGCGGCGCGCGCCATGGCGTGCCATATAATCCATCTCGCCGTGCCATCCACGGCCGAGCCACTCGAGGAGGCGCGCTTCCTCGGGACCGAGCTCGGTGCCGGCGATCGCGATGGCGTCGAACCCGAGGCTGCGTCCCCAGTGCTTCACGCGCTCCTCGATGCGGGCCTCCTCCACCGCGAGTTCCATGTCCCGATGGTAGCGCTGAATACGAACCTTCCCGACGAGGCCGCGACGATGGCGCTCGGTGCATCGCTCGCGCGTGCGATCGAGCCCGGGCTCGTGGTGTACCTGAAAGGCGAGCTCGGCGCGGGCAAGACGACCCTCGTGCGCGGGGTGCTGCGGGAGCTCGGCTGGCCGGGGGCGGTGAAAAGTCCGACCTATACTTTGGTTGAAGTTTATGCCGTTTCGAGGTTAGACTTGCATCACTTTGATTTTTATAGGTTCCGCGACCCACGAGAATGGATCGACGCGGGATTCCGGGAGAGCTTCAACGGGCTCACTACGAGCCTGATCGAATGGCCGGAAAGGGCCGCTGGGCTTCTGCCGCCCGCGGACCTGGAAATCGTCCTGGCATCGCAAGGAACGGGACGCGATGCCGCTCTCACGGCGATCTCGACGAAGGGGGAGCGCGTGTTGCGACACATCGGGGAATCGCGACCCATCTCCTGAGATTCGTGCTGTTCGTGGTCGCCCTCGCCGCGGCGACGTTCGTGTTCGCGGGCGAGAAGCTGATCTCGTCGCGCGTATGGCCGGCGCAGGAGTACACCCGTGTCACGCTCGAATCGGCCCGGCCCATCAAGCACCAGTTCTTCTTCGTCTCCGACCCCGAGCGCCTCGTGGTGGATCTCGAAGGCGTGGAGCTCACCGACGAGCTGAAGCAACTGCCCTCGAAAGTGGGTGCGGACGATCCCTACATCCAGTCGGTGCGCGTCGGCATCAACCGGCCCAACGTCGTGCGCGTGGTCTTCGACCTGAAGACCGAAGTGAAGCCTTCTGTCTTTCCGCTGCCGCCGGCGGGCGAGTACAAGAACCGCCTCGTGCTCGATATCTATCCTGCCAGGCCCGCGGACCCGTTGCTGGCTCTCCTCGGGCCGCCGACGGATCCGATCGGCGAGATGGCGAAGTCGCCTCTCAAGGTGGCGACGAGCCTCGAGGCGCCCACTCCCGATGCGCCGCCATCGCTGCCGGTGGTGAAACTCGAGCCGCCGAAACCTGGCGAGCTCCTGCCCACGCCGCGCAAGCTCCCGAAGACCGACCGGCTGGTGATCGTCGCGGTGGATGCCGGCCACGGCGGGGAAGACTCGGGCGCGCGCGGCAAGCGCGGCACGCGCGAAAAGGACGTGACGCTCGCCATCGCACGGCGGCTCAAGTTGCTGATCGACCAGCAGTCCAACATGCGCGCCGTGCTGGTGCGGGACGGAGACTACTTCGTTCCGCTCGCCCAGCGCGTAGTGAAATCGCGGCGCGTGCAAGCCGACCTCTTCGTCTCGATCCATGCCGACGCGTGGGTGCGCCCCGATGCGCGAGGTTCATCCGTCTTCGCGCTTTCCGAGCGCGGGGCGACTTCCACGGCGGCGCGGATGCTCGCGCAGCGCGAGAACCAGTCGGATCTCATCGGCGGCGTGAACCTCGGCGTGAAGGACCCGATCCTCGCGCGCACGCTCCTGGACCTCTCGCAGACCGCGACCATCAGCGATTCGCTGAAGCTCGGCAAGGCCGTGCTCAGCGAGTTGGGCGACCTGAACACGCTGCACCGCAATTCCGTGGAGCAGGCGGGCTTCGCGGTCCTGAAGGCGCCCGACGTGCCCTCGATCCTCGTGGAGACCGCGTTCATCTCCAATCCCGAGGAGGAGAAGCGGCTGAAGGATGGCGCCTACCAGGACAAGATGGCGGCCGCGATCCTGGGCGGGATCAAGCGCTACCTCGCACAGAACCCGCCGCTCGCGCGCAACAAGCTCGCCGCTTACTGATTTGCCGCGGACGTCGATTCGCGCGTGACCCGCCGCGCCATCCCGCCAACGGCATTGGTACTGCTCGGCATCGTGAGCGTGCAGGTGGGCTCGGCGTTCGCCAAGCAACTCTTCAGTGCCGTGGGCAGCCTCGGGACGGTCACGTTGCGACTGTTCTTCGCGGCGGCCGTGCTGATGCTGTGGTGGCGGCCTTCACCGCGCATGAATCGCCGCGCGTGGTCCGTGGTGGCCGGCTATGGCCTGGTGCTCGGCTCGATGAACCTCTTTTTCTACCTGGCGCTCGCTCGAATCCCGCTGGGGATCGCGGTAACGATCGAGTTCCTCGGGCCATTGGCGGTGGCCCTCGCCGCATCGAGGCGATGGCTGGACGCTTTCTGGGCCTTGCTCGCGGCAGGCGGAGTATTCCTGCTCATGGAGGGGCGCGGCGACCTCGACCTTGCGGGCTTCCTGTTCGCGCTCGCCGCGGGAACGTGCTGGGGCGTGTACATCCTGCTCGGCGTGGCGCTGGGCCGCCACACCACGGGCGGCAATGGGTTGGCCCTGGGAATCACGGTCGCGGCCCTGGTAGCTGTTCCCTTCGGAGTGGCCGAGGGCGGGGCCGCGCTGTTCGAGCCGGGGATCCTCGCCGCGGGCCTGGGCGTGGCGCTGCTGTCATCGGTGATTCCGTATTCGCTGGAGCTGGAGGCGCTGCGCAAGATGCCGCCACGCGTGTTCGGCATCCTGATGAGCCTCGAACCGGCGATGGCGGCCCTCGTCGGCCTGGTCGTGCTCCACGAGGCGCTGCGCTGGTCGCAGTGGATCGCCGTGCTCTGCGTGGTGGCGGCATCGGCGGGAGCCACGCGCGGTGGCCGCCCGGAGGCCTGACCACCGGGTTCGAGGCGCTCAGCCGACGGCGGTGTGCGCAGCCGGCGTGTTCGCCTGGGCCTTCAGCATCGCCGTGGCCTCGAGGGACGTGATCGGGCGCGAGAAGAGGAAGCCCTGGAAGGCGTCGCAGTGCGCGTTGCGCAGGAACTCCAGCTGCGCGCGAGTCTCGACGCCCTCGGCGATGCAGCGCAGCTTCAGCCGCTTGGCCATCGCGATGATCGCCTCGGTGATCGACCCGCTGGAAGCGTCCTCGGGCACGTTCATGATGAACGAGCGGTCGATCTTCATGCTGGAGGCGGGCAGGCGCTTCAGTTGTCCGAGCGACGAGTAGCCCACGCCGAAGTCGTCCACCGCCACCTGCATGCCCACCGAGCGCAGCTGCGAGAGCGTCTCGACCGACTGCTCGATGTTGCGCATGATCATCGTCTCGGTGATCTCCAGCTCGATGTAGCGCGGATCGGCGCCGACGTCGCGCACGATGGCGAGCAGCGTCGAGACCAGGCGGCGCGACATGAACTGGCGCGGCGAGATGTTGACCGAGATCGTGACGGGGGGCAGCCCGTCCTCCTGCCACTTCTTCAGCTGCTGGCAGGCGGTGCGGAACACCCATTCGCCGATCGGCACGATAAGGCCCAGCTCCTCGGCCACGAAGATGAAGTCCTTCGGGAAGATCTCGCCCTTCTGCGGATCGTTCCAGCGGATGAGCGCTTCCATCCCCGAGATGCGGCCGGTGGCGAGCTCCACCTGCGGCTGGTAGCGAAGGAAGAACTCCTCGTTCTCGATCGCCTTGCGAAGGCGCCCCTCGATCTCCAGGCGCTTGGAGAGGAGGAAATTCAGGTCGTTGGTGAAGAAGCGGATCGTGTTGCGGCCCGCATCCTTCGCCTGGTACATCGCGTTGTCGGCGTGCTTCAGGAGCTGGTGCACGTCGGTCGCGTCGTTGGGATAGTGGCTGATCCCGATGGACGGCGTCACGTGGATCTCGTGGCCGCCGATCTCCACCGGGCGCGCGAGCTCCTTCAGGATCTTGTCGGCCACGACGCGCGCGTGCTCCGGGCGCTCGAGGTCGGGCAGGATCATCACGAACTCGTCGCCGCCCTCTCGCGAGACCGTGTCGCCTTCGCGCACGCAAGACACCAGGCGCCGCGCGACGTCCTTCAGGATGAAGTCGCCGGTGTCGTGGCCGAGCGTGTCGTTCACGACCTTGAAGCGATCGAGGTCGAGGAAGAGCACGCCCACGTGGCGCTGCTTGCGGCGCGCCGCCATGATCGCCTGGTTCAGGCGGTCCTGCATGAGGCGCCGGTTGGGCAGGCCCGTGAGCGCGTCGTGGTGCGCCATGTAGTGGATCGTGCGCTCGGTATTCAGGCGCTCGGTCACGTCGTGCACGAGCGAGGTGAATCCCGTGACCTTGGCCTCGGAATCGAGGAGCGGCGTGTTGTACCACTCGCAGTGGATGGCGCGGCCGCCCCGGGTGATGTTGGTGAGCGTGGTCTTGTTGCCTTCGGCGGCGGCGAGCAGCTCCTCGCACATCGCATCCAGCCCCGGGCGCTCGGTGTCGCCGCCCAACAGTACCGAGAGGCGCTTGCCCATGGCGTCGTAGCCGGGAAAGCCGAAGATCGCCTCGGCCGCCGGGTTCCACGCGGTGATGCGCGACTTGGAGTCCCACTCGATCACGGCAAGCGGCGTGCGCTCGAAGTGGATGCGAAGCTTCTGCGCCGCGGCCCGCCCCTCGCGCTGCGCGCGCAGCTTCTCGCTGGTTTCCTCGGCGAGCGCCTCGTTCACCTCGGCGAGGCGGCTCCTCTCGTGGCGAAGCTCCGAGGACAGGTTCTCGCGGACGCGGCGCGTGGTGAGCGAATCCACCAGCGCGCGGTGCACGCGCGCGTGGACGTAGGGCAGGATCACCGCGAGGATCAGGATCGAGCCCGAGAGGAACATCTGGTTGCGGTCGCCCGACATGCCGAGCGTCACCGCGAGGGGCGCCAAACCGAACACCGCCATGATCTTGTAGGCATAGCGATGCGGCGCGTAGTAGGCGACGGCGCCGGTGATGAGGAGCAGCACGAGCATCACCACGGAGAGGCGCTGCACCATGCGCGAGGGGTCGGGCAACAACGCGCTGCCGATCATCGCCCAGCAGACTCCCGCAAGGATGGTGCCCGCGATGAAGCGTCCTTCCCAGAGCTTCAGCTCGCTATCGGGCGGGTTGCCGTTGATGAACGCCTTGTAGAGGAAATAGCGGCCGACTGCGACGAGCGAGGTCGCCACGAACCACATGAAGAGCGACGGGCGCGCGAGATCCTGCCAGAGGATGCCGCCGAGGATGAAGATCACCAGCAGCGTGGCGAGGTGGCCCACGACCGAAAAGCGGAACAGCAAGCGAAGCTGCTCGGCTTGCAGGGCGGGGTCTGCGGCGTCCTGGGCTTGCGGCGCCACAGCGGTTGTCTCCGGGGTCATGCCGCTCCTTGGCGCCAGGGGGAAACGCACAGGGAAGGTGCTGCGCGCCAGTGTAACATTCCCGTAGTGGGCGTCATTCGCAATCTCCCCGAGCTGCTCGTGAACCAGATCGCCGCGGGCGAGGTGATCGAGCGCCCCGCCTCGGCGCTGAAGGAGCTGCTGGAGAATAGCCTCGACGCCGGGGCGCAGTCCGTCGCGGTGGACCTGGTGGAAGGCGGAGTGCGGCGCATCCGCGTGGTGGACGACGGCTCCGGGATCGAGCGCGACGACCTTCCGCTCGCGCTCGCGCGTTTCGCCACGAGCAAGATCGCGACCCTCGAGGATCTCGAGCGCGCCGCGAGCCTGGGTTTCCGCGGCGAGGCGCTCGCTTCGATCGGAGCGGTCGCGCGGCTTTCGATCTCGAGCCGTCGCGCGGGCGAGCGCCATGCATGGCGGATCGCTTGCGAGGCCGGCGACGTCCGCCCGCTGGAACCGGCCGCGCTCGCCGCCGGCACCACGGTCGACGTCGAGGATCTCTACTTCAACACGCCTGCGCGCCGCAAGTTCCTGAAGAGCGAGGCCACCGAAGGCGCACGCTGCGACGAGGCTTACACGCGCATCGCGCTATCGCGTCCGGGCGTGGCCTTCGCGTTAACCGTGAACGGGCGGCGTTCGAGCCACCTCCCGCCCGACGGCCCGCGGCAACGCGCCGCCGCCTTGCTGGGCGACGAGTTCGCAAGCGAGGCGGTGGAAGTTCGTGGCGAGAGCACGCACGCCCGACTCTCCGGCCTCGCCGCGCCGCCCGGCTTCACGCGTCCCAACCGCGACCTCCAGTACCTCTTCGTGAATGGCCGTTTCGTGCGCGACAAGGTGATCGCCCACGCCGTGCGCGAAGCGTACGCGGACGTGATGCACCACGACCGCCATCCCGGATATGTCCTCTTCCTCGAAGTCGATCCCGCCCTTGTCGACGTGAACGTGCACCCGACCAAAAGCGAGGTTCGTTTCCGCGACTCCAGCGCGATCCACCAGTTCGTCTTCCACTCGCTGTCGCGCGCCCTCGCCGCCCCGCTGGCGAATAGGGGTCAGACCCCTTTTCCTGCGGAACAGAAAAAGGGGTCTGACCCCTTTTTCCGCCAGGCGGGACTGCAGGTGGCGCAGCCGGTGCAGGCGTACGAGGCGTTCTTCGCGGCGGCGGTGGCGCAGCGGGAGCGCGAGCCGACGGCGGAGGAGGCGGGTGGCGAGGCGCCGACGCTCGGGTTCGCGCTCGCGCAGCTGCACGGCGTGTATATCCTCGCGCAGAATTCCATGGGCCTCGTGATCGTCGACATGCACGCGGCGCACGAGCGCATCGTCTACGAGAGGCTGAAGGAAGCGCTGGATGCATCGGCGCTGCCTTCGCAGCCGCTGCTGGTTCCGATCCCGATGACGGCGACCGCGGAAGAGGTGGAGGAGGCGGGCAGGAGCGGCGAGGCGCTGGAGAGCCTCGGCTTCGATGCCGCCGCCGCGGGACCTCGCGAGCTGGTGATCCGCGCGGTGCCGGCGTTGCTGGCCGACCTGGATGCGCCCGGCCTGCTACGAAGCGTGCTCGGGGAGATGCGCGAATTCGGCGCGAGCCGCGCGCTCCTCGAGCGGCGCAACGATCTCCTTTCCACCATGGCCTGCCATGCCGCCGTGCGCGCCAACCGCGCCCTCACCGTGGCCGAGATGAACGCGCTGCTGCGGCAAATGGAGCAGACCGAGCGCGGCGGCAGCTGCAACCACGGCCGGCCCACCTGGTTCCAGATGGGAATGCCCGACCTCGACCGGCTCTTCATGCGGGGGCGGTGAAGGCGGTCCTCCTCCTCGGTCCCACGGCGAGCGGCAAGACGGCGGTCGCCCTCGAGCTCTCGCGCCGATTCCCCTTGGAGGTGGTGAGCGTCGATTCGGCGCAGGTCTATCGCGGCATGGACGTGGGCACCGCAAAGCCGTCGCGCGATGAGCGCAACCGCACGCCGCACCACCTGATCGACATCCTCGATCCCACCGAGGCTTATTCGGCCGGGAGATTCCGCGAGGATGCCCTGCGCGTGGCGGGCGAGATCGTGGCCCGCGGCAACGTGCCTCTCTTCGCCGGCGGGACGATGCTCTACTTCCGCTCGCTCACCCAGGGCCTCGCGGATCTTCCGCCCGCGCAGCCGCGGTTGCGCCGCGAGATCGAGGAGCGCGCCGAAAGAATCGGCTGGCCCGCATTGCACGGCGAGCTCGCTCGGTTCGATCCCGATGCCGCGGCGCGCATCGAGCCCGCGGACGCGCAGCGCATCCAGCGCGCGCTGGAGGTGTATCGCCATTCGGGCCGCACGCTCACCGCCCTGCAACGCGAGGCCGCCGCGCGGCCCGCGCCCTTCGAGTCGGTCACGATCGCGCTCGAGCCCTCGGATCGCGCAGTGCTGCACCGGCGCATCGAGGAGCGCTTCCGATCCATGCTCGCGGCGGGATTGGTGGGGGAGCTGGAGGCACTGCGCGCGCGCTACGCGCTACGGGCGGACATGCCGTCGATGCGCACCGTCGGATACCGCCAGGCGTGGGAAGTGCTCGAGGGAATGCGCAAGGGCGCGACACTCGAAGCCCGCGGCATCGCCGCCACGCGGCAACTCGCCAAGCGCCAGCTCACCTGGCAGCGTGCGATGAGCGGGGTCGAGCGCCTCGACTGCCTACGCCAGGACCTCGGCGCAGCCGCGGCAAAACGGGTCGAGAGCTTCCTGCTCGATCGCGTCGGGTCGTTCCCCGGCGATGCAGGTCAGTCGTCGCCCTGAAACTTGAAGCTCACTTTCAGCTTGGCGCGATAGATGATCTTGCCGCTGTCGATCTTCATGTCCAGTTGCTCGACCTCGGCCACGCGCAGGTCGCGCAGCGTGCGCGAAGCCGTCTTCACCGCGTTGGCGCCGGCTTCGGCCCACGACTGGGTGCTGGTGCCGACGATCTCGATCAGCTTGTAGACGGCGTTGCCCTTGTTGCCTTTCTTGGCCATCGCTTTTCTCCTCGCAGGGGAACCGGGTTTGCGGAAAACGGCGTGATGCGACAAGTCTAGCGCGGAAGCGGCTCGCGCACCGTGGCGGCCGCTCCGCCCTCGGCGAAACGGATGTCGAGCGCATCGCCCGCGGCAAGCCCCGCGCTCGTGGTGCGGACGTGGCCCGAGCTGTCGCGCACGATGCTGTAGCCACGCGAGAGCACCTGCGTGGGATCGAGGTGCGCAAGCGCTTCGGAGAGCGCGGCCACGCGGCGCGCTTCGTCGCGAAGCTCGCGGCGCACCGCGAGCGCCATGCGGCGCGCCAGCGCGGCGATGCCTTCGCGGCTGCGCTCGATGCGCTCGCGTGGAGTGAGCAGCCGGCGCGCGGCGTGGTCCAGCCGCTGGCCGGAGAAATCGAGCGTGCGGCGAATGTCGCGCCGTGCGCGCCGCGCGAGGAGCGCCACGTGCTCCACGAGCGCCTCGCGGTCGGGGCTCGCGGCCACCGCCGCCGCCGTGGGCGTTGCCGCGCGCAGGTCGGCCGCGAAGTCGCCGATGCTGAAATCCGTCTCATGGCCCACGCCGCTCACGACGGGAATCGCCGAAGCGACGATGGCCCGGGCGACAGGCTCCTCGTTGAAGGCCCAGAGGTCCTCCAGGCTTCCCCCACCGCGGCAGACGATCAGCACGTCCACCTCGGCGCGGGCGTTCGCGGTGCGCAGCGCGCGCACGAGCTGTCCTGCCGCGAGCTCGCCCTGGACCTGGGCGGGATAGACGATCACCGGCACCATGGGCGCACGCCGTCGTAACGTGGTGAGCACGTCGCGCAATGCCGCCGCGGCGGGCGAGGTCACCACGCCGATGGCGCGCGGGAAGGAAGGAAGCGAGCGCTTGCGCCCGGCGGCGAACAATCCTTCCGCGTCCAGGCGCGCTTTCAACTTGGCGAACGCCTCGTAGAGCGCCCCGAGCCCCGCCTTGCGGATCTCGTCCACGGCGAGCTGGTAGGTTCCGCGCGCTTCGTAGAGCGTGGGACGCGCCCGGACCTCGACCTGCTGGCCATTGTCCGGCTTGAAATCGAGGAACTGGGCCCGGGCCCGGTACATGGCGCAATCGACCGAGGCTTCCCGGTCCTTGAGGCAGAAGTACCAGTGTCCCGACGGCGCCTTCTTCACGTTCGAGAGTTCCCCCGCCACCCAGACGGTTTCCAGCTGGTTTTCCAAGAGGTTGCGCACGCGGCGGTTCAATTCCGTCACGCTGAGCATCGGAGGGCCGAGGGGGAGGCCGAATTGGGGCGATGTAGGAGGGGACGCCATGGGGTCGTAGGAAGACAGGAGATCAGGCCGTAGGAGAAGCGGAGGAGGAGGGTAGGACAAGGCGCACTCCCGTTCCCGCATACGGAAGGCTATCCACCGGGGGAAAGTGCCCTGGCCGCCGGCCAGTCATGCCCCTGAAACAAAATCCTTGACAGAGGGAGAAATCGCGCAAGTTGTTGATGCAATGGAAAAAACTACCTTCGCTCAAAATTTGAGCGGACGATGAAAAGTCCTTTCCGTTACGTTACTTGCGTGAGGTGCCGGAAACCACTCCACAGGGTTATCCACAGGCTCTGTGGATGATTCGACACATTCGTGGCGACAGCTTCGGACACTTCACGAGTTCCTACGTCCTGCGCAATTTCAGGGAGTGATTCAAAGCACCCTGCCGTAGCGAGCCGGGATTCTAGCGACTTGCCGCCGCAATCCTAGGGCCTTGTGTCGGACGGGTGCGCCGTGCACAAGGTCTTGTGGAATCATGGTCGGCGGGCTAAAGTCGCCTCGGCCTTTTCAAGGGAAGGAAATTCGCTCGTGCTGTCGATCATCGAAGCGGCCGGCTGGCCGATCTGGCTCATCGTCATCACCTCGGTCATCGCGCTCGCCATCATCGGTGAACGTTTCTGGTCGTTGCGCAATTCGCTCGTCGCCCCGCGCGACGTCCTCCCCGCGACCATCCGGGAGTACCAGGCCAAGGGCGTGACCCAGGATCTCGTGAACCGCCTGCAGCGAGGCCCCCTCATCGGCAGGATCTTCGCCGCCGCGCTGGTGAACGAGAAGAGCTCGCGCGAAGTGATCAAGGACTCGGTCGAGGATGCGGGCCGCGCCGTGGGCCTCGAGCTCGAGCGCTTCCTCAACACGCTGGGCACCATCGCCACCATCTCGACGCTGCTCGGCCTATTCGGCACCATCGTCGGCATGATCGAGATCTTCGGCTCCCAGAATCCCATGAGCGGCGGCAACCCCGCGCAGCTCGCCCACGGCATTTCCGTCGCCCTCTACAACACGCTCTTCGGAATCGGCGTGGCCATCCCGTCGGTGGTCTTCTACCGCCACTTCCGCAACAAGGTCGACACGATGGTGATCGACATGGAGAGCCAGGCGATCAAGCTGGTCGAGATCGTCCACGGCGAGCGCAGGGCATGAACTTCGGCCGCCGCCGGGCGCGCGAAGACCCGGACATCAACCTCATTCCGCTGATCGACATCCTGATCGTCATCCTGATCTTCCTCTTCCTCACCACCACGTACAGCCGCTTCGCCGAGCTGCAGATCAACCTCCCCGAGGCCGCCGCCGAGAAGTCCACCGACAAGCCCGCGGTGCTGAACGTGGCGGTGGACGCGAGCGGCAAGTACGCGATCAACGGCCTCGCCACCCCCTTCGGCAACACCCAGAGCTTCGCGAGCGCGCTCAAGGAAGCCGCGAAGGGAGCGAAGGAGCCCGTGATCGCCATCAGCGCCGACGCACAGACGACCCACCAGGCCGTGATCAACGTGATGGAAAGCGCCCGCATCGCCGGGTACACGCACATTTCCTTCACCACCCAGTCGCGGCGCTAGCCGGCGCGGGCGTGGGAGCCTGGCTCGAGCGGGAATGGCAGCGGCTGGGCGGCGTTGCCCTGGTCTTCCTGCCGCTCGCACTCGTCATGGCGGTCGCGGTCGCGATTCGCCGCTTCGCCTACCGCGTGCGGATCCTCCCGGCCTGGCGTGCACGCGTTCCTGTGATCGTGGTCGGCAACATCACCGTGGGCGGAACGGGAAAGACGCCGCTCACGCTCGCGATCCTCGAAATCCTGGAGCGGCGTGGCTTCAATCCCGGCGTGGTCTCGCGCGGCTACGGGCGCGTGCCGCGCGGCATGAACGATCCCATGGGCGTGGTGCGCGTCTATCCCGACGTCGCGACCCCGGAGCATTTCGGCGACGAGGCGGTGATGATCGCGAGGCGCTCGCGCGTTCCGGTCTACGTCTCGCCCGACCGGCCAGCCGCGGCGCGCGCGCTCCTGGAAGCCCATCCGGAAGTCGACGTCCTCGTGAGCGACGATGGCTTGCAGCACTACGCGCTCGCGCGCGACATCGAGATCGCCGTGGTCGACGGCGAGCGGCGATTCGGCAATGGACTCCTGCTGCCCTCGGGACCGCTACGCGAGCCGATCTCGCGTCTTGCCTCGGTCGACGCAGTGGTGGTGAACGGCGAAGCCTCGGAGAAGATCCCGGGCCCGCGTCGCTTCCCGATGCGCATCGGCCACGACGAGCTGGTGGCGCTCGCCACGCCGCGCCGCATGTCGCCGCAGGAATTCGCATTCATGGCGCGCGGGCGCGATACCGTGGCGCTCGCCGGCGTGGCCCATCCGGATCGGTTCTTCGACCATCTCGCCCAGCTCGGCATCGCGACCCGCAACATCGCCTTCCCCGACCACCACGCCTTCCAGCCCGCGGAGCTGCGCCTGCCCGGCGCCGAGCTCGTGGTCATGACCGAAAAGGATGCCGTAAAATGCGCTGCCTACGCCGACTCGCGCATGTGGTTCGTGCGCGTGGACGCGATCGTGGCGCCCGAGCTGGAAGACTTCCTCGTGGCGCGCCTCCAATCGCTCGCCCGGAGCCCCGATGGACCCCAAGCTGCTTGAAATCCTGGTGTGCCCGCTGTGCAAGGGCCCGCTCGTGTGGCGCAAGGACGCGCACGAGCTGGTGTGCAAGCCCGATCGGCTCGCCTTTCCGGTGAAGGACGGCATCCCGGTGATGCTGGAGGAGGAGGCGCGGCAGCTTCCGCCGGACGAGGAAGCCTGAGAGCGCGCCGTGGAGCGGCTTTCGTTCAGGGTGATCATCCCGGCGCGCATGCGCTCGACGCGCCTTCCGGGGAAGATGCTCGCCGACATCGGCGGGAAACCGCTGGTGGCCTGGGTCGCGCAGAAGGCGCGCGAGTCGGGCGCCGACGAGGTCGTGGTCGCCACCGACCACCAGGACATCGCCGATGCCGTCTCCGCGTTGGGCTTTCGCGTCTGCACGACTTCCGTGGCGCACGAGACCGGCACCGACCGCATCGCCGAAGCCGCGGCGTTGCTCAAGCTTTCGCCCGGGGACATCGTCGTGAACGTGCAGGGTGACGAGCCCCTCATCGACCCGCAGCTGATCCGCAAGGTGGCGAGCGAGGCGGCGCTGCGGCCCAATGCGGCGATCGCCACGGCGGCGCACCCGATCGATTCGGCCGCGGCATTCTTCGATCCCAACGTCGTGAAGGTCGTCGTGGATACCGACGGCTACGCGCAGTATTTCTCGCGCGCGCCCATCCCCTATGCGAGGGACGCCTTCGCGCGCTCTCGCGAGGCGCTGCCCGAGGGATTTCCCGCCTATCGCCATATCGGCATCTATGCCTACCGGGTATCTTTCCTGCGCGAGTACGCGAGCCTTTCGGCCACGCCCGCGGAGCGTTTCGAGGCGCTCGAGCAGCTGCGCGCGCTCGGCCACGGCCGGCGCATCGCGGTGGCGTTCTGGAACGCCCCGCTGGAGGCCGGGGTCGATACCGCGGAGGACCTGGCGCGAGTGCGTGCGAAGCTCGGTTACGTATAATCACCGGCTGGCCAGAATCGATCCTCGGAGCGCTCGATGCGTCTCATCCTGCTGGGCAGCCCGGGAGCCGGGAAAGGGACCCAGGCAGCCTTCATCACCAAGAGATACGGCATCCCGCACATCTCCACGGGCGACATGCTGCGCGCGGCGGTGAAGGCCGGAACTTCGCTCGGGCTCGCGGCCAAGCAGGTGATGGATCGCGGCGACCTCGTCTGCGACGACATCATGGTCGGCCTCGTGAAGGAGCGCATCACCGCGCCCGATGCGAAGGTCGGGTTCCTCTTCGATGGCTTTCCGCGCACCATCCCGCAGGCCGACGCGATGAAGAGCGCGGGTGTGTGGCTCGAGCACGTGATCGAGATCCACGTGCCCGACGAGATCATCGTCGAGCGCATGTCGGGGCGGCGCGTGCACGTGGCCTCGGGGCGCACGTACCATGTGAAGTACAACCCGCCGAAGCTCGCCATGAAGGACGACGTGACCGGCGAGGCCCTGGTGCAGAGGAAGGACGACCTCGAGGAGACCGTGAAGAACCGCCTCGACGTCTACCACCGCCAGACCGAGCCGCTGGTGGACTACTACCGCAAATGGCAATCGACGGGCGATGCGAATGCGCCGCTCTACGCGCGCGTCGACGGCATCGGCACGGTCGAGCAGGTGCGCGAGCGAATTTTCGAGATCCTGGGATAACGATGCCGAGAAACGCGTTCTATGCGCAGTCGGGCGGAGTGACCGCGGTCATCAACGCGAGCGCCGCCGGCGTGATCGAGGCCGCGCGCAAGCACCGCAAGCACATCGGCAAGCTCTACGCGGGCAGGAACGGCATCCTCGGCGCGCTGCACGAGGATCTCATCGACACCGGCAAGGAATCGGCCGCGGCGATCCGGCAGCTGCGCAACACGCCGGGCGGCGCCTTCGGAAGCGCGCGCTACAAGCTGAAGGGGGTCGAGAAGGGCGGGCACGAGTACGAGCGCCTGATCGAGGTCTTCAAGGCGCACGACATCGGGTATTTCTTCTACAACGGCGGCAACGACTCGGCCGACACGTGCCTCAAGGTCTCGCAGATGAGCGCGACCCTGGGCTATCCCATCGTCGCCGTGCACGTGCCCAAGACCGTCGACAACGACCTGCCCATCACCGACTGCTGCCCCGGCTTCGGCTCGGTCGCCAAGTACGTCGCGACCTCCATGATGGAGGCGGTGCTCGACGTGGAGTCCATGGCGAAGACCTCCACCAAGGTCTTCATCCTCGAGGTGATGGGCCGGCACGCCGGATGGATCACGGCGGCCACGGGCCTTGCGCAGAGGAAGCCCGGGCAAGGCCCGCACATCCTCCTCTTCCCCGAGGTGCCATGGAACGAGGAAGCGTTCCTCGCGCGCGTCGAGGAAAGCGTGAAGCGATACGGTTACTGCGCCGTGGGCGCGTCCGAGGGGCTCCAGGATGCCCAGGGCAAGTTCCTCTCCGAATCGGGGTTGAAGGACGCCTTCGGCCACGCGCAGCTGGGCGGAGTCGCGCCCATGCTCGCCAACCTCGTGCAGTCGAAGCTCAAGCTGAAGCAGCACTGGGCCGTCGCCGATTACCTGCAACGCGCCGCGCGCCACATCGCTTCGCGGACCGACCTCGAGCAGTCCTACGCGGTCGGCAAGGCCGCGGTGGAGCTCGCCGTGAAAGGCATGAATAGCGTCATGCCCACGATCGTGCGCGCCTCGAGCCGCCCGTACCGCTGGAAGATCGGCGTGGCGAAGCTCTCCGACGTCGCCAACGTCGAGAAGAAGATGCCGCGGGATTTCATCACCGGCGACGGCTTCCACATCACGGCCAAGTGCCGCAATTACCTCACGCCCCTCATCTCCGGCGAGGCCTTCCCGCCGTTCGAGGAGGGCCTTCCCGAATACGTGCGGCTGAAGAACGCGGCCGTGCGCAAGAAGACCGGCGCGTATACGCCGTAACGCAATCGCAGCAAACCGCACTCACAAAAAACCTGGGAGAAGCACAGATGTTGAACAACGCAATCCTCATCGCGCTCGTCTGCGGCGTCATCGCGCTGCTGTACGGCGGATTCACCGCGTCGTGGATCCTGCGCCAGCCCGACGGCAACGACCGCATGCGCGAGATCGCCGCGGCCATACAGACCGGCGCCAAGGCCTACCTCGACCGCCAGTACGCCACCATCGGCATCGTGGGCGTCGTGCTCTTCCTCGTGATCGGCTTCGTGCCGGGGCTCGGATGGATCACGGCGGTCGGCTTCGCCATCGGGGCCATCGCCTCGGGCGCGGCGGGCTACATCGGCATGAACGTGTCGGTGCGCGCCAACGTACGCACGGCGGAGGCCGCGCGCCACGGCATCGGCCCCGCGTTGAACATCGCCTTCAAGGGCGGCGCCGTCACGGGCCTCCTGGTGGTGGGCCTGGGCCTCATCGCGGTGTCGGGCTTCTTCATGTTCCTGCAGGGCTCGGCGCCCCATGACGCGAAGATGGGCGACATCGTGAAGCCGCTCATCGGCCTCGCGTTCGGCTCCTCGCTCATCTCGATCTTCGCGCGCCTGGGCGGCGGCATCTTCACCAAGGGCGCGGACGTGGGCGCCGACCTCGTGGGCAAGGTCGAAGCCGGCATTCCCGAGGACGATCCCCGCAACCCCGCGGTGATCGCCGACAACGTTGGCGACAACGTGGGCGATTGCGCCGGCATGGCGGCCGACCTCTTCGAGACCTATGCGGTCACGATCATCGCGACGATGGTGCTGGGGGCGCTCCTCATGCCGAGCCCCGCGATCGTCGGCAACGCGGTCACCTACCCGCTGGTCCTGGGCGCCGTGTCCATCATCGCCTCGATCATCGGCACCTACTTCGTGAAGACCGCGAAGGGCGGCAAGATCATGAACGCGCTCTACCGCGGGCTCGCGGTGGCCGGCGTGCTCTCGATCATCGCGTTCTACTTCGTGACCGACTGGATGATGCGCGACGCCGTCGGCAACGATCCGTCGGGCGTGCTGCGGCTCTGGGGATGCTGCGTCGTGGGCCTGGTGCTGACCGGCCTCATGGTGTTCATCACCGAGTACTACACCGGCACCGACTTCGCGCCCGTGAAGCACGTGGCCGAAGCGTCCACGAAGGGCCACGCGACCAACATCATCGCGGGCATCGGCGTGTCGATGAAGTCCACGGCATGGCCGGTCCTCTCGGTGTGCCTCGCGATCTGGGCCGCCTATTCGCTCGCCGACCTCTACGGCATCGCGATCGCGGCGACCTCCATGCTCTCCATGGCGGGCATCGTGGTAGCGCTCGACGCCTACGGCCCGATCACGGACAACGCGGGCGGCATCGCCGAGATGGCGGAGCTGCCGAAGGAAGTGCGTGCCGTCACGGATCCCCTGGATGCGGTGGGCAACACGACCAAGGCGGTGACCAAGGGCTATGCCATCGGCTCGGCGGGCCTCGCGGCGCTGGTGCTCTTCGCCGACTACACGCACAAGCTCGAGGAAGCCGGACGCCACATCACCTTCGACCTCTCGAACCCGTCCGTCATCATCGGCCTCTTCATCGGCGGCCTCATCCCCTACCTCTTCGGCGCCATGGCGATGGAAGCGGTGGGGCGTTGCGCGGGCTCGGTGGTGGAAGAGGTGCGCCGCCAGTTCCGCGAGATCAAGGGGATCATGGAGGGCACGGCCAAGCCCGACTACTCGCGCGCGGTGGACATGCTCACCAAGGGCGCCATCAAGGAGATGATGATCCCGTCGCTCCTGCCGGTGCTCTCGCCCATCGCGGTGGCGCTCATCATGCGCTGGCTGATGGGCCCCGATGCCGGCGTGCAGGCCCTGGGCGGCATGCTGATGGGCACCATCGTGACCGGCCTCTTCGTCGCGATCTCCATGTGCACGGGCGGCGGCGCATGGGACAACGCCAAGAAATACATCGAGGACGGCCACCACGGCGGCAAGGGCAGCGATGCCCACAAGGCCGCGGTGACCGGCGACACGGTCGGCGATCCCTACAAGGACACGGCGGGGCCGGCTGTGAACCCGCTCATCAAGATCATCAACATCGTTGCGCTGCTGATCGTGCCGTTGCTTTAGCTTGAGAGTCGTCATCCTCGGGGCCGGCGTCGCCGGCGTCGCCAGTGCGTGGTATGCCTGGCGCGACGGCCACGAGGTGACCGTGCTCGAGCGAAACGAGGGCGTGGCACTCGAGACCAGCTTCGCCAACGGCGGCCAGCTCTCGTACAGCTACGTGGCGCCGCTCGCGAGCGCCTCGGTGATCCCCAAGATCCCGCCGTGGCTCCTGCGGCGCGATTCGCCGCTGCGCTTTCGCCCCGAGATCGATCCCGCGCAGTGGCGCTGGATCGTGGAGTTCCTCGCGGCGTGCAACTCGCGCACCGCCGACGACACGACGCAGAAGCTGCTGCGGCTCGCCTTCTATAGCCGCGCCCTCATGCACGAGCTGGTGGGCGAGCACGCTCTCGACTTCGACTACGTGCAGAACGGCAAGCTCGTGGTCCACACCGATCCGGCCTCCTTCGAATCCGCAAGGCACCTCATGGAGTACCAGCGCACCCTGGGCGCCGAGCAGGAGGCCCTGGACGCGAAGCGCTGCCTCGAGATCGAGCCCGCGCTCGAGCGCTTTCATGCGGGCGCCCCCGGCACGAAGATCGCGGGCGCCATCTACACGCCGAGCGAGGATGCGGGCGACTGCTACAAGTTCTGCAACGAGCTGAAACGCATCATGACCTCGGGCCCGAACCCGGTCCGCTATCGCTTCGGCGTGGAGATCTCGCGGCTCCTTCCATGGCACGGGCGCCTCATGGGAGTCGAGACCCACCAGGGCGTGATCGAGGGCGACGCCTACGTGCTCGCGCTCGGCACCAACGCGCCCGCGCTCCTCCAGCCCCTGGGCGTTCGCGTGCCGGTCTACCCGCTGAAGGGCTACAGCCTCACCCTTCCCATCACCGACGAGCGAGGCGCGCCGCGCATCAGCGTGACCGACTTCAAGCGCAAGGTCGTGTATGCGCGGCTGGGCAGCGAGCTGCGCGTGGCCGGCATGGCCGATCTCTCGGGCCGGCGCGCGGTGATCGACAGCGAGCGCGTGGCGCAGCTCGTGGACGAAGTGAAGGGTGCCTTTCCGGGCGCGACGGACTTCAGGGCGCTGGGACCGTGGTGCGGGATGCGGCCCGCGACGCCCAAGGGCATGCCGGTGCTCGGGCGAACGCGGCATGCCAACCTGTGGCTCAATGTGGGCCACGGCGCGCTGGGCTTCACGCTGGCGCTGGCTACCGGGCGCATCCTCGCCGACCTCGTGGCGGGTCGAACGCCGGCGGTCCCGCTCGAAGGCTTCACCCTGCACTGACGACCGAACAGGAGAATCCCATGGCTGTCGATTTCTACCACGGGCAAGGCTCGCCGTACTCGTGGCGCGTCTGGCTCGCCCTCGAGGCGAAGCAGATCCCCTACAACCTCAAGGTGCTGTCCTTCGCGAACCAGGACACGCGCAAGCCCGAGTTCGTGGCGCTCAATCCGCGCCATACGGTGCCGACGATCGTGGACGATGGGCACGCGGTGTGGGAATCGATGGCGGTGCTCGAATACCTGGACGAGCGCTTCACCTCCGGCGTGAAGCTCTATCCGGGAGATGCCAGGGAGCGCGCCCGTGTGCGCCGGCTCATCAAGGAGCTGGAGGGCTACGTCGAGCACGATGGCATCGACCCGATCCTGGACGAGCTCTTGACCGAAGGAAAGACGCCGGACATGGAGCGCGTCGCCAAGGCCCGCGAGCGCCTGCGCGAGGAGGGGCTGTACTTCGCGAAGGAGATACACGGCAAGTTCGTTTGCGGCGATGCGCCGTGCGCGGCCGATTGCGTGCTCTATCCCATGCTGGGATACATCTGGCGCGTGAACCAGCGCAAGCCCGAATCGGGTCTTGCCGATGTCCTTCCGGCGCCGCTCCTCGAGTACAAGAAACGGTTCGAGGCGCTGCCGTACTTCGACAAGACCTACCCGCCGCACTGGCGCTGATGCGCTTCCGCGTCGCTGCGTCCGACGGGCTCGCCCGCACGGGCACGCTCACGCTGGCCCATGGCGAGGTGGCGACGCCCGCCTTCATGCCGGTCGGCACCTACGGCACCGTGAAGGCGATGAGCCCGCGAGAGCTGGAGGCCGAGGGCGCCGCGATCGTGCTCGGCAACACCTTCCACCTTTGGCTGCGGCCGGGGCTCGCGGTGATCGAGAAGCACGGGGGCCTGCGCCGCTTCATGGGCTGGAAGCATTCCATCCTCACCGATTCCGGCGGCTTCCAGGTCTTCAGCCTCGGAGAGCTGCGCAAGGTCTCGGAGGAGGGCGTGGCTTTCCAGTCGCCCGTGAACGGCGACAAGCTCTTCCTCACGCCCGAGGAGGCGATGCGCATCCAGCGCGTGCTCGATTCCGACATCGCCATGGTCTTCGACGAGTGCACGGCCTATCCCGCGACGCATGAAGAAGCCGCGCGCTCCATGCAGCTGTCGTTACGCTGGGCGAAGCGCTCCAAGGACGCGTTCCAAGGGAGCGCCAACGCGCTTTTCGGCATCGTCCAGGGCGGCATGCACGAGGACCTGCGCGACGAGTCCCGATCGGCCCTTGCCGAGGTCGGCTTCGACGGCTACGCGATCGGCGGCGTGTCGGTGGGAGAGCCCAAGGAGGACATGGAGCGCATCGTGGCGCATGCCGCGCCGCGCCTTCCGCAAGCCGCGCCGCGCTACCTCATGGGCGTGGGCACGCCCGAGGACCTCGCCTACGCCGTCTCCCACGGCATCGACATGTTCGATTGCGTCCTTCCCACGCGTAACGCCCGCAACGGCTGGCTTTTCACGCGCCACGGCGACGTGAAGATCAAGAATGCCCGCCACCGCGAGGACACCGGCCCGCTCGATCCGCAGTGCACCTGCTATACCTGCCGCCACTTCTCACGCGCCTACCTGCACCACCTGCACCGGGCGAGGGAGATCCTGGGAGCGCACCTCAACACGCTCCACAACCTGCACTATTACCTGGAGCTCATGGCGGCCATGCGGGAGGCCATCGCGGCCGGGCGATTCGGCGAGTGGCGCCGGGAGTTTCTCCGGGAACGCGCCTCGGGCGGCGAGTTCGAATGAGCAGGCCCCGCGTGATAAAATAGCGGGCTTCGCCGCACCTCCCGGACAACCCGGACTCCAATGATCGCCACCGCTTTCGCCCAGGCCGCCGGCGGCTCGCCGCAGGAAACGATGATGGGGATGCTCCCCATCATCCTGATGTTCGTGATCATGTACTTCATCCTGATCCGCCCGCAGATGAAGAAGGCCAAGGAGACCAAGACCATGATCGAGTCGCTGCAGAAGGGCGACGAGGTCATCGCGATGGGCATCCTGGGCCGCATCTCGAAGATCAGCGACAACTACGTGAGCCTCGACATCGCCCCCAATGTGACCATCCAGGTGCAGAGGGGCGCGGTCTCGACGCTGCTTCCCAAGGGCACCGTGAAGGACGCGCAGTAGCCGCATGAACAAGTACCCCCTCTGGAAGTACGCGATCATCGTGGTCGCGATCGTGGTGAGCGCCCTCTACGCGGCGCCCAACCTCTTCGGCGAGGTGCCCGCGGTGCAGGTATCGCCCGCGCGCGGCGCCCTCACGATCGACAATGCGCTTCGATCGAGCCTGCAGGAGACGCTGAGGGCGAAGAAGCTGCCTGCCGACAGCTACGAGCAGCACGAGACGGCGCTTCGGTTTCGCTTCCCGGACACGAACTCGCAGCTCGCGGCCCGCGATGCGATCCTCGCCAAGCTGCCGCCGGGCTATGGCGCCGCGATGACGTTGGTGCCGAACTCGCCGCAATGGCTGCTCGCGATCGGCTCCAAGCCGATGAACCTGGGCCTCGACCTGCGCGGCGGCGTGCACTACCTGCTGCAAGTCGATCTCAAGGCGGCGGAGAAAAAATTCCTGGACGGCATCACGGACGATGCGAGGAGCCTGCTGCGCGACAAGAAAATCTACTACTCGGGAATCGCCCGGGAAGGCGAGCGCATCAACATCCGCTTCCAGGAGGCGGAGCAGCGTGCCGCCGGCCTGAAGGCCATCAACGAGAACATGACCAACGTGAGCGTGGCCGAACGCGGCGACGCGCTCGTCCTCACGGTGAAGCCCGAAGTCATGAAGCGCGACCAGGACCAGGCTTTGCAGCAGAACATCCAGACGCTGCGTAACCGCGTGAACGAGCTGGGCGTGGCCGAGCCGATCGTGCAGCAGCAGGGCCCCGACCGCATCGTGGTCGAGCTCGCGGGCTGCCTCGACCCCGCGCGATGCAAGGAGATCATCGGCCGCACGGCGACGCTCGAGGTGCGCATGGTCGCCGAGGAGCAGGCCGCGGGGCCGGGCCAGGACGCCTTCATGCAGTACAAGGACCAGCCCGCGCCGTTCGGCACCGACAAGTTCTTCGACCAGGAAGGCCGCCCGGTGCTGGTGAAGAAGCAGATCATCATCACCGGAGACCGCATCAAGGATTCCCAGCCCAACTTCGACCAGCGCTCCGGCGGCCCGGTCGTCACCATCGCCACCGACGACACCGGTGGGCGCATCCTGCGCCAGGTCACGCGCGAGAACGTGAAGAAGCGCATGGCGATGCTGCTGGTCGAGAAGACCGGCACCACGGTCCTTACCTGGCCCGTGATCCAGGAAGAGCTGGGAAGCCACTTCCAGATTTCCGGCATTCCCGACACGAAGGAGGCGAACAACCTCGCGCTCCTGCTGCGCGCCGGCGCGCTCGCCGCCCCGATGGACGTGATCGAGGAGCGAACCGTCGGCCCGAGCCTCGGCAAGGAAAACATCGATAAGGGGTTCCACGCCGTGCTGTGGGGGTTCCTCGCCATCGCGGTGTTCATGACGCTCTACTACGCGGTGTTCGGTTTCATCTCCGTGGTCGCGCTGGCGTGCAACCTGCTCTTCCTGGTGGGAATCCTTTCCATGACCCCGGCGACGCTCACGCTGCCGGGCATCGCCGCCATCGCGCTCACGCTCGGGATGGCGATCGACGCCAACGTGCTCATCAACGAGCGCGTCCGCGAGGAGCTGCGCACCGGCATGACGCCGCAGATGGCGATCCAGGCGGGCTACGAAAGGGCCTTCGGCACCATCCTGGATTCCAACGTGACCACCCTCATCGTGGGCGTGATGCTGCTCGCCTTCGGCTCGGGGCCCGTGCGCGGCTTCGCCGTCGTGCACTGCCTGGGCATCCTCACCTCGATCTTCAGCGCGGTGGTGGTGTCGCGCGGCATCGTGAACCTCATCTACGGCGGCCGCAAGAAGGTGCAGGCGCTTTCCATCGGCAACACCAGCTGGCACAAGGCTGCGGCTTAGCCGCCGGCCCGATCACACGGACCACACCATGGAATTCTTCCGCATCCGCAAGAGCATTCCCTTCATGCGCCACGCGCTGGTGTTCAACATCATCTCGCTGGTGGTGTTCGTGCTCGCGGTGGTGTTCCTCGCGGTGAGGGGCCTTAACTTCTCCATCGAGTTCCTCGGCGGAACTGTGCTGGAGGTGAGCTACAAGGACGACGCCAATCCCGACAAGATCCGCGACGCGCTCTCCGGGATCGGGCTGAAGGACGTCTCGGTGCAGTCCTTCGGGACCTCGCGGGACATCCTGATCCGCCTTCCCTTGAAGAGCGTCGAGGGCGCGAGCCAGAACGTCGAGATGCAGAAGCAGGCCGACGCGGTGATGAAGGCCCTGAAGAGCGCCGACTCGAGCGCGGACCTGAAGCGCGTGGAGTTCGTGGGCGGCCAGGTCGGCAAGGAGCTTGCCACCGACGGCGGCCTCGCGCTCCTGTGGGTCTGTATCGGCATCGTGCTCTACCTCGCATTTCGCTTCGAGTGGCGCTTCTCGCTCGCCACCATCATCGCGAACCTGCACGACGTCGTGATCATCCTGGGGTTCTTCGCGTTCTTCCAGTGGGAATTCTCGCTCCCGGTGCTGGCAGCGATCCTCGCGGTGTTCGGGTACTCCGTGAACGAGTCGGTGGTGGTCTTCGACCGGGTGCGCGAGAACTTCCGCAAGATGCGCCGCGTCACGGTCCCGGAGATCATGGATGCCTCCATCACCGGCACCATCTCGCGCACGATCATCACCCACGGATGCACGCAGATGATGGTGCTCTCGATCTTCTTCTTCGGGGGCCCCAGCCTGCACTACTTCGCCCTCGCGCTCACGATCGGCATCTGCTTCGGCATCTACTCGTCGGTGCTGGTGGCGTGCCCGCTCGCCATGTACCTCGGAGCTTCGCGCGAGGACTTCGTGAAGCCCGAGAAGAAGGCCGAGCTCCAGCGCCCGTGACGCGGCTGCCCTAGGCGGCAATCCTGGGCTTCCTCGACGTCATCCTCCACCTCGACGTCCACCTGCTGGGTTGGGTGGCCGAGTACGGCACGTGGATCTACGCGATCCTCTTCACGGTCATCTTCTGCGAGACGGGCCTCGTGGTGACGCCCTTCCTGCCCGGGGACTCGCTCCTCTTCGTGGCGGGCGCGATCGCCGCCGCGGGCGAGCTGAACGTGCACCTCGTCTTCGCGCTCCTCGCCGCCGCCGCGTTCCTCGGCAACACGGTCAACTATTCGATCGGGCGCTGGCTGGGGCCGCGCCTTTTCGCCGACCGGCGATCGCGCTTCCTCAACCCCACGCACCTCGAACGCGCCCACGCGTTCTACGAGCGCCATGGAGGCAAGGCGGTGGTGATCTCGCGCTTCCTTCCCATCATCCGCACCTACGTGCCTTTCGTGGCGGGGATGGCGCGCATGAGCCCGCGCGACTTCCTGGCCTACAATGCCGTCGGCGCCGTCCTTTGGACCGGGGGCCTCACCTATGCGGGCTACTTCTTCGGCAACATCCCGTGGATCCGCGGCAACCTCACCGCGATCATCGTGGGAATCATCGTCGTGAGCCTCGCGCCGCTGGGCTGGGCCTTCATTCGCCCGCGCCTCTCCCGATGATTCCCATCGCCGAGACCCACGTCGCGGCCATCACCCACGCGATCCAGCTCGCGATCGCGCCGGTATTCCTGCTGACCGCGGTGGGCACCATCATCAACGCGCTCATCAACCGGCTCGCGCGCGCCGTGGACCGGCGCCGCCAGGTGGAGGAGATCCTGCCCGCCTATGAAGGCCTCGCGCGCGAGAAGCTCGAGCTCGAGCTGGCCATCCTCGCGCGGCGCATCGTGATCGTGATGCGCGCCATCGCGCTCGCGGTGCTCTCGGCGTTGCTCGTGTGCCTGCTGATCTGCACCGCCTTCGCCGCCGCGTTCGTCTCGATCGACCTGTCGCGCCCGGTGGCGCTCCTCTTCATCGTCTCGATGATCGCGCTCACGGGCTCGCTCCTCTTTTTCCTGCGCGAGGTGTTCCTCGCCGCGCAGAGCGTGCATCCGAACGCGTGGCCTCAGCCGACGCGGGTCGACCGCACGTAGGCCACGGCGAAGGCGAAGTAAGCGAGCGCAAGCACGGCCTCGGCGAGCGCGAGCCCGGCGGACAAGCCCCGGTCGGTATAGGCACGGGTGGCGCCCTCGGCCACGTAGACCCAGATGATGAGCGTCGACCACTGATAGGTGTAGCGCTCGCCGCGCAGCACGCCGAAGAGCGGCGCGAGGAGCGGCAGCACCTTCAGCACCGCCCACGAGCCTCCCGGATGAAGTGGCGCGAGGAAAAGCTCCCACGCGAGGCCAAGGAAGATGAGCGCCACGAGCGTGGCGCCCGACGCGAGACGCGAGGCGCGGGGACTCAAGCGGCGAGCCTGTGGGGGACGAGGGCGGCTGCTATGATGCCACGCAGTGCGCGCCCGGCTCCTCGACCTGTATGGATTCCTGCGTTTCGTGGTGAAGCGCTGGACCGAGGATCGCTGTCCGCAAATCGCGGGAAGCCTCACGTTCACCACCATCCTCGCGCTCGTCCCGACTTTCGCGATCGGGGTCGCGGTGCTCTCCACGTCGTCCCTCTTGCACGACGTGATGACCAAGTTCAAGATTTTCCTGCTGATGAACCTGGCGCCCGAGATCGCGGGCACCATCATCACCGAGTACATCCCGCGCCTCGCGCACAACGCGCGGCGCCTCACCTTCGTGAGCGCGGCGGGCGTGCTGGTGGTGGCCGTGTGGCTGATGCTCATCATCGACCGGTCGCTGAACGCCATCTGGCGCGTACGCCGCTCGCGTGCCTATTGGCTTTCGGCGCTGGGCTATGCGGCCCTCATCCTGGGCGCACCGCTCCTCATCTTCGCGAGCGTGAGCGTGACCACGTATATCCTCACGCTGTCGGGGGAGGTAGGCCCCGCGCCGCACACGACGCGGATCGTGATGCTGCGCGCGGTGCCCACCCTCGTGAGCACGCTCGCGTTCACCTTGATGTACCTCGTGATCCCGCACCGGCGCGTGCCCTGGCGCCATGCCCTGCTGGGCGGCTTCACGGCCGCGGTGCTTTTCGAGGCGGCCAAGGTGGGCTTCGCGGTGTACGTCCACGCCTCGCCTACATACGACCGGCTCTATGGCCCGTTCGCCGTGCTGCCGCTCTTCCTCGTCTGGATCTACTACTCGTGGCTCGTGATCCTGCTGGGCGCGGAGCTCACGGCCTCGGCCTCGTTCTGGCACAAGCAGCTGTGGCGCCAGCCGCCGCGCCCGGCGATGCGGCTTGCCGAGGCGCTCGCGATCTCGCAGGCGCTGCGCGGGGCGCAGGGCGGCCCGCTATCGTTCGAGGAGTTGCAGGAACGCACGCGGCTGCCCGCCGAGGAGGTCGAGGAGGCGCTGCGGCAGATGACGGAAGGCCGCTTCGTGAAGCACGCGCAGCGCGAGGGCTATTCGCTCACCCTGGCCGGGCGCGAGCCCATCGAGCACGGCGGGAACGTCACACAGACGAAACGTAGAAAACGTCGAAACGCACGCCCTTCTCGATGAGGCCCGTCGCGCGCACGGTGGATGTCTCGCCGTCGGCTATCACTTCGTAGATGCGGAGATCCCCGAAGAGGCTGGGCGGCGTGAGGAGGGAATCGGCGCCTTCGTCGTCGGTCATGAGCAACCCCGGCCGTGCCTGGAACTTCACGTCGTTGGCGGGCTGCACCCACACCGGTCGGGCGGCCGACGAGAGGAACTGGGCGCCGAATTCCATCCCGCCCATCTCGAACTGCGTGATCCAGCGCACCACGCTCACGGTCCAGCCCGCGCGGGCGGCGAACTTGAAGCCCACCACGTCGCCCACCTGCACGACCTGGCCCACGTCACCCTCGCGGCGCAGCTTCAAGCCGCCCGCGCTGTGGTTCACGACGTCCCATTGCACCACGGGATAGGCACGCGACTCCTCGTCGTCGGGGATCTTCAGCAGCGGGATCGTCTTGCCGGCGGCGATCGCCTCGGCGGTGGCCGCATCGTTGCTGCCGTCGACGGTCACGAAGTGGCTCACGGCCTTCAATCCCACGCACACGGCGACGGTCGCCTCCATGGGATCGCGGCGATGCGCGCGCTTCGGCGGGTCGCCCCAGAGGGTGATGAGCTTCCCCATGAGGGCGAGCGTCTCGGGAGTCATGTTGCGGCTGAACGTGGCCGAGACGTTGCCGGTGTCGTGCGCCGATTTCCTTGCGCGCAGCTTGTCCACGAGCGCGTTGGTGTCGAGCAGGCGCCAGTTGGGCCCACCCGTATCGTCGTTGGCCGAAAGCGCGGGCTTGGGGGGCTTGTCCGTGTCGCAGGGCACGAGGAAGTGGCCGCCCGGACGGGTCGCCGCCCGCGCCTGTCCGAATGTCACGAGCCCGCGGTTGGCGCGGACCTGCGCGAGGATGGCCTCGGCTTCGCCGGCGACGAGCCGGTAAGGATCGGTGAGCGACAGGAGCAGCGTCTCGGCATAGAGGTCGGTGGGCGTGACCTTGGCCTCGCTGTCGATGGGCTCGCCGGCGACCCCCTGCTTCTCGGCGAAGAGGTAGAGCTGGTGGAGCTCCTGCCACACCGCCGGCGGCACCGGCGAGTACGAGCGGTAGCTCGCGAGGAGCTCGGCGCCCAGGTACTCGATCGCACGCGCCATGAGGAGCGGCAGCTGCTTCTTGGCACCGAACCCGAGGAGCTTGCCGGTCTTGTCGCCGATGGCGATGCGATAGCCCGCGGCGAGCGCGAAGGCGAGGGAGCGGGCAAGCGTGAGCGCCTCGCGGCCGCGCGCGTTGAGGGGCAGGCCCGCCTTCGCGCAGATGGCCTCGAGCTCCTCGATCACGGTGGCGGCGACGGGGCGGTAGGCCTCGAGGATCTGCACGCGGTCGTCGGTCTCGACTTTTGCGCGGTTCATGGCCCCCAAATGGGCGGCCATCTGCTGCGCGGCTTCGAGCGCGCGCGACAGCGGCAGCCCCTCGATCCAGGCCCTCACCTGCTTCGGCCGGATCTCGAGGTCGCGCGGGGGCGCAGTGCGCTCCACGGGCGCGCGAATGCTGGCGGGAAGGGCGGACATCGGCAGTTCCAGTATTCTCGGGATGGCCAAGGATAGACAAAGGACAGCAAATTGCAAAAAGCAAATGTTAATCGGCTCTACGCGGCTTTCCTCGCGCTCGCCGTCCTTCCGGCGCTCGGCGCGGGCAATTTCGACCTCGTCGACACCCAGGGCGCGCACCATCGCCTGGCCGAGGCGCGTGGGCGCTGGGTGGTGGTCAATTTCTGGGCGACGTGGTGCGTGCCGTGCCTGGCGGAGATCCCCGAGATCGTGGAATTCCACCATCGCCATCCGCAGGTCCTCGTGATCGGAGTCGCAACCGATGGCGAAGATGCGGCGAAGGTGAAGCGCTACGCCCAGAAGCTGCACCACGACTACCCGCTCGTGCTCTCCGACGACGCGGTCGAGCGCCAGCTCGGATCGCCCAGCGCGCTACCCACCACCCGCATCTACGCGCCCGACGGAAGCGTGGCCTACGACAAGCCCGGCCGCGTGGACTTGAAGCTCCTCGAGGAGAAGACGGGGTCCGCCTCGAGCGCCCACCGCGCCTTGAGCGCCTTCAGCACGCGCGCCGGATAGCCCGGCTGCCCGAGGCTGCCGTTGTAGCGCGCGAGCGCGTTGCCGAGGTTGCCGTGCTCGCGTTCCACCAGGTAGTAGCGAAGGATCGTGCAGCCGTAGCGCAGGTTCACGCGCCCGGGAAAGAGGCTCTGGCCGCGCGAGCCGATCTGGTCTACCCAGAACGGCATCACCTGCATGTAGCCGCGCGCGCCGGCGCGCGACACCGCGTACTTGCGGAAGTGGCTCTCGATGTCGATCACCGCGAGGACGAGCTGCGGGTCGAGGCCGGCGCGCATCGCCTCGTAGCGCACCAGCGCCAGGAACTCGCGCGCCTGGTCCTCGTCGGGGAAGAAGCCGGCCACGCGCGGGGTCATGGCACGCACCCAGGCACGCGTATCGAGGTCGCGCTCGTCCACGCTCGCACGGTCGTTCACCGCATTGGCGAGCGTGGCGCGAACGCTCGCGGAGAGCACCTCGTATTGCTGCGCCCCGCCCCATCCCACGCAGGGAAGGGCAAGCGCGAAGGCGAGCAGTGCGCTACGCAGCGCGCTCGATCGCAAGGCGCGACCTGAAGAGCGGGATCGCTTCGGCCACCGGCACCTTGGTCGCCTGGGCATCGCGGCGATGCTGGTATTCGACCACGCCTTCCTTCAACCCGCGCTCGCCCACCACGATGCGGTGCGGGATGCCGATCAGCTCCTGGTCGGCCAGCAGCACGCCGGCGCGCTCGTCGCGGTCGTCGAGGAAGGCGTCGATGCCGGCGGCCTCGAGCTCGGCGTAGAGCTTCTCCGCGGCCGCCTTCACCGCCTCGCTCTTGCGATAGCCGAGCGGGATCACCGCGACCTGGAAGGGCGCCATCGGATCGGGCCAGATGATCCCCTTGTCGTCGTGATTCTGCTCGATGGCGGCGGCGACGATGCGCGTGACGCCGATGCCGTAGCAGCCCATCTGCATCGGGTGCGTGGCGCCCTTCTCGTCGATGAAGGTCACGTCCATCGCCTTGGTGTAGGCGGTGCCCAGCTGGAATACGTGGCCCACCTCGATGCCGCGCGCGATTTCGAGCGTGCCCGTCCCGTCCGGTGACGGATCGCCCGCGAGCACGTTGCGGATGTCGGCCACCAACGCGGGCTCGGGGAGGTCGCGTCCCCAGTTCACGCCCGTGAGGTGGAAGCCGTCCTCGTTGGCCCCGGTGCAGAAGTCGTTCATGGCCGCGACCGTGCGGTCTGCGATGACCGTGATCGATTGGCCCACCGGCCCCAGCGAGCCGGCGGGCGCCTTCAACGTCGCGCGGATCTCGGCTTCGGTCGCGAAGCGAAACGGCTTCAGCGCGTCCAGCTTCGAGGCCTTCACCTCGTTCAGCATGTGGTCGCCGCGCACGAGCAGCATGAAGATCTCGGCGCCCGCCCCCTCGCGCTCACGTGCGAGCACGATGGACTTCACGGTCTTCTCGATGGGAATGCCGAGCAGCGCGGAGACTTCCTCGCAGGTGTGCGCACCGGGGGTGGCGACCTTCGCCATGGGTTGCGAGGGGGCGAGGCGCGAGGCGCGGGGCGCGAGGGCTTCCGCCAATTCCACGTTGGCGGCGTAGTCGGATCCGCTCGAGTACGCGATCGCATCCTCTCCGGATTGCGCGATCACCTGGAACTCGTGGGAGGCCGTCCCGCCGATCTCGCCCGTGTCCGCGGCGACCGCGCGGAATTGCAGGCCCAGGCGCGTGAAGATGCGCGTGTACGCGTCGTACATCGCCTTGTAGCTCTTCTCCAGGCCCTCGAAGTCCGCGTCGAAGGAGTACGCATCCTTCATCGTGAACTCGCGCGCGCGCATCACGCCGAAGCGCGGCCGGATCTCGTCGCGGAACTTGGTCTGGATCTGGTAGAAATTCACGGGAAGCTGGCGGTAGCTGCGGATCTCCTTCCTCACCGTGTCGCAGAGAACCTCTTCCGCGGTCGGCGCATAGCAGAACTCGCGCTCGGCCCGATCCTTGATGCGCAGCATGAGCGGCCCGTAGAGCGCCCAGCGGCCAGTCTCTTCCCAGAGCTCGCGGGGCTGCACGGGAGGCGCGAGAAGCTCGAGCGCCCCGGCCCGGTTCATCTCCTCGCGAACGATCGCCTCGATGCGGCGCAGCACGCGAAGCCCCAGCGGCATCCAGGTGTAGAGGCCGCTCGCGAGCTTGCGGATCAGCCCCGCCCGCAGCATGAGCTTGTGGCTCGCCAGCTCGGCTTCCTGGGGGGCTTCCTTGAGGGTGGCGAGGTAGTAACGGCTGGCGCGCATTTTTTTGACGTCAAATCATCGGCTTGCGATGCGACATTCTACACGCCCCATGGCCCGTTCCGACTGGTGGCAAGCGCCCGCGAAGCATGGGAAAATGGGCCAACTGAACGGATTTGGATGGTGGACGCCATGATCGATCGGGACGGCTATCGCCCGAACGTCGCCATCGTGCTTGTCAACGCCAAGAACCAGGTCTTCTGGGGGAAGCGGGTCAGGGAACACGCCTGGCAATTTCCCCAGGGGGGCATCAAGCCGGGGGAGTCTCCCGAGCAGGCGATGTACCGGGAGCTCCAGGAAGAAACCGGCCTCCTGCCGCAGCACGTGAGGATCCTGGGGCGCACGCGCGATTGGCTTCACTACAACGTGCCCACGCATTGGGTGAAGCGCGAATGGCGCGGCACGTACAAGGGCCAGAAGCAGATCTGGTTCCTGCTTCGCCTGTGCGGGCGCGATTGCGACATCAGCCTTCGCGCGAGCGGCCACCCCGAGTTCGACGCATGGCGCTGGCACGACTACTGGGTGCCGCTCGAGTCGGTGATCGAGTTCAAGCGCGAATCCTATCGCCTGGCCCTGGAGCAGCTCGCCGGGTTCCTGGAGGTGGCGCCACGCGCGATCGGCTTTTCGCCCTACGGGCGCCGCCGCCGTCCGCGTCCCGCGCGAACCGCTTCCGCGCCGGCGCTGGGTCCCGCGGCTTCCGCCTCCGAGGCCTAGTTTCCGGCGTCTCGCCTAGAAGCCCCTCACGGGCCCCGGCATCGCGAGCGAGGTCACGATCACGATCGCCACGGTGAGCACGAGGGTCGCCATCATCACGACCACGATGTAGGGCAGCGCCTTGTCGCTCGGCGTCTTCATGACGATCGGCAGCCCCACGAAGAGCAGGTACAGGGTGTACAGGCCCAGTAGCACCGTGATGATCCAGAGCGACGGCACCACCGTGAGCACGGAAGCGATCCAGTAGGGCGTCTGCGAGTACGCGGCGAGCTTCAGGGCCTGGATGAAGTCCCGGCGCGAGCCGAAGGCGGGCGCGAGCGCGTCGATCACGAGCGCCAGCACGTACACGAAGGCGAGCGAAAGCAGGTAGCTCACCAGCGCGTGGACCACGCCAGGGCCGGGCGCGAGGCGATAGGTCGCACCGAAAGTGCCGATGCCGACCAGCGAGAGCCCGGCGAACCCCGCGATCGCCGGGATGGCCGAGAGGATCATCACGTAGCCGGTGTAGAGATCGAGGACCGTGTGCGGCTCGGCCTCGATCGCCTGCCACTCGTCGCGCGGCCGGATCACGAGGTTCTTCACGCGCTGGGCGAGGTTCATGGCGCTTTCGTGCCTTGGGAAGTGGGCGCGAGTATAGCGTCCGCGCCGCCGGGCATGGAGCGCTTCCACGGCGAAGGCGCCGCGACGATCTCCTCGATGCGCTTCACGATGCGCCGCGCCTGCTCGGCGGGCGAGTAACCCGCATAGCCTCGCGCGTAGCCGCGCGCGGCCTCGGCGTACGAAGGCTCTTCCAGCACGCGCGCCATCTTCACCGCCACGTCGTCATCGTCGGGCGTGAACCACGCGCCCACCCCGAGCTGCTCCATGCGCCGCGCCGTGATGTACTGCTCGTACTGCCCGGGGAAAACCAGCTGCGGCACGCCCGCGAGCAGCGTGCCGATGGTGGCGCTGCCGCCATGGCTCACGAAAAGATCGCATTCGCGAAGCAACGGAGCGAGGTGGATCGGGCGGTCGCTCACGATTCGCCGCGGGGACGCGAGGAGCGCTGCCCGCGCGGGCTCGAGATCGGGAATGAACGCGGTCACTCGATGGTCCTGGTCGCGAAGCGCGGCGATGAGCGAATCGAGCTGCGGGATCCTCTTGCGCACGTAAACGCCCACGCGCTTGCCGCTTCCCGCGGGCCACGCGGCCGGCACGCCCGTGTCGATGTTGTATCCGGGGCCCCAGTAACCGGCAGCCGGGCGCGAGCCATACGAGTCGAGCTCCGGAAACGTGGTGAGGAATTCCTCGTCTACCTCGAAGGTCTGCGCGAGGTTCTCGAGGGGAGCCGCACCCAGGCGTGCGAGCGCCTCGTTGGCATTGGCGAGCGTGCGCGCTTCCGACGCTTCGATGCGCGCCGCGCCGATCGCCTCGTCGAAGCGAAACGGCGGGATCGGCGTGATGCGCGGCGGGATCGAGAAGCCGTTCCCGTAGCTCGCGCGGCGGATCCCGAGCGCGCGCGCCGCGATGAGCGCCGTCGGCGCGAAGTCGCACACCACCATGTCGGGACGCCAGCGCTCGAGGAGGGCGAGCCATCCCCCGAGGAGTCCCGCCACGTGGCCCACCCGGTCGTATCCGCATCCGGACAGCAGGTCGGCGAAGGTGAAGGGCGTGCCTGCATCCTTTCCCTCGGTGAGCGACACCGGCGCCTGGAACACGTCGTGCGCCGCGCAATCGTCGAGGTAGCCGAGCGGCTTCAGCTCCCGGAATGCGAAGGCGATGCGGTGTCCGCGTGTGCGCAGCACCGCGGCGAGCGCGTTGTCGGCCATGGCGTGGCCCAGCTCGCCGCCCAGCTCCCAGGCGAAGAGGATTCGCGCCATGGCTACGCGGCCGCGAGCGAGGCGATGCGCCCCGCGGCGGCGCGCGCCGCCGCGGCGAACGAATGCCCGCGATGCTTCGTCGCGCTCCGCCGGGCGGCCTCGCGTAGCGACGCCGATGACATGACGCGCGAGAACCATTCGCCGAAATCGGGCGCCGCATGCTCGGGCGAGGCGAGCTCGCCGATGCCCGCCTGCACTACGCGTTGCGCCACCAGGAATTGCTCGAGCTGCAGCGGCAGTAGCGCCATGGCCACGCCGGCCATGATCGCGTGGGCCGCGAAGCCCGGGCCCGCGTGGAACACGGCGAGCGAAGCACCCGCCATGAGCGGGGGGACATCCACGGGCTGCGCGAAGATGCGCACGTTCGCGTTCGAGCGCGCGTGTGCGCTTGCGGGCTCGATTCCCGGGAGCGCGACGACTACCTCCGCATCGAGCGTCCCGAGGGCCGCCAACACGGCATCGACGCGCGGCGCGCCGGGCTTCAGGTACGCGAGCACGTGCGCGCGACCGGGTTCCTGCCACGCCACTTCGATGCCGCGCTCCGGGCGCCCCGGGGGCCCGAGGTATTCCACGCCCTCGCGCGAGCCGAAGGGATCCAGCTCGGGGAACGTGCAGAGCAGGTGTGCGTCGGCGGCGAAGAATTCGCGTGCCGAGTCGGGAGCGCCGGGGGCGTTGTTCGCCGCCGCGCGCACGCGGGAGACGAGGCGATCATCGAGCGCCTGGAGCACGCGCGGATCGGCGGGCATCCACGGGCGCAGCGCCGGGATCGGTTCCCCCGCGGGTGGAAGGGCGAAGCCGCTTCCCACGGTGATGCGCGGAGTGCCCTCGATGCGCGCGGCCACGAGGGCCATGGGTGCGTAGTCGGCCATGACGACGTCGGCCGCGACGAGCTTCAAGAGCGATTGCCATCCACGCAGCGCTCCGTGCAGGCCGCGTGCGTCGTCATAGCCCAGGTTGAGCAGGACATCCGAGAGGCTGAGCGGCGAGGGGTTCGTCTTGGCCGGCCCGCGCAGCAAGGGAGCGGCGAGCACCTCGAAGCCCGCCGAGCGCGCCATGTCCATGAAGGCGCTGTCGCGCAGCGCGAGCACGACCTCGTGACCCATCGAGCGCAGCTCGCGGGCGATGGGAAGCAGACGGGCGATGTGGCCCAGGCCGCTGCCCAGCTCCCACGCGCACAGCACGCGAGCCATGCGCGTTCAGCAGCGGGAAGGGCCGGGCGCGGCCTCGCGGCCGCGCCCCTGGATCAAGGCGTGCAGCTCGAAGCGCCGCCCGTGATGCTGAACGGCCGGCAGCCGGAGCCGCCGAGCTCGACGCTCACCGGATTGTTCGCCGCGTTGCTGTTGACCGTCATGTGCTCCTTGCGCTGGCCGAAGCCGAGCGGCATGAAGACGACGTCGGCGAAGCAGGTGTTCGCGGGCGCGAGGGTGGCGCCGCACGTATTCGACCCGATCGTGAAGTCCGGGCCGTCGAAGGTGATCGGCGCCATGATCGCGTCGGCCGAGCCCACGTTCTTGATGGTGATGCGCTGCGTGCCCTGCGAGGTGCCGATCATGCGGCTGCCGAAGCCGATCGTGGTCGGGCTCACCTGGAGGATGGGCTGGGCCGAGCCGACCGCCGAGGCCGTGATCGGGATCGCTCCCGAGCCGCCAGCCGCATCGCTCGTGACGACGAGGGACCCGGTGAAGCTGCCGAGGGCGGTGCTCGTGAACATGAGCGCGATCGTGCAGCTCTGGTCCGGAGCGAGGCTCGCGGGGCAGTTGTTGCTTATCGTGAAAGGTCCGCTCACGGAGATGTTCGTGAGCTTCACGTTCGCGTTGCCCGTGTTGTGCAGCGTGACGGTGCGGGTGAGCGCCGCGGCGCCGAGCGCGTAGGCGCCGAAGTCCACGGAATCGGGCAGCACGAGGGCGCCGGCCACGACGCCATTGCCGGTGAGCGGTGCGGTCGCCGCGGCGGTCGGCGGGCCGTTGTCCGTGGCGACGGCCGAAGTGAAGCGCGCGCCCTTGTGGATGGCGACCTTCGCAATAACCCCGCCTGTCGCCACGCTGAGGAAGCCATCGCGTTCGCCGGCGGTCGTGGGCACGAAGGAAACGTCGACCGTGCACGTCTCGCCGGCATTCAGGTTCGGGCCGCAGTTCGTGTTGCCGACCACGTAGTCGCCGCTCGCAGCCGGTACGCCGATGTTCACGGGCGTGGAGCCCGGGTTCGAGACCGAGAAGGTCTCGGGCGGGCTGTTGTGGCCCACGGCGACGGAGCCGAAGTCGAAGCTGGGCGGCGAGAAGTCGAGCGGGGCCGGGATGACGCCGTTACCCAGGATGCTGAGGCTGCGCGGGCTGTTGGGCGCGTTGTCGCAGAACTGGATGGTGTCGGAGAACGAGCCGAGCGAGGTCGGGTTGAACGTCACGCTGATCGAGCACGATTGCCCCGGCAGGTAGGAGCCATCCGTCGTGCAGTTGGTCGTGCACGAGAACGCGCCGCCGTAGCAGATGGTGCCGCCGTAGCAGGTGGAATCCCCGTAGGAGCCGATCTGGTAGGCGTCGGTGCCGCTCGAACGCACGGTGACGGTGCGCGGGCCGCTCGTGGTGTTGATGCCGACATCGCCGAAGTTGAGGACCGACGGCGAGATCTGCACGTTGGGCGTGAGGACCGTGTTCACCACGGGCGAGAATTCGGAGGTCTCCGGGGAGGTCGTCTCGGGTTGCGAGGTCGCGGTGAGCGAGATGGAGCTGTGCTGGCCCCCCAGGAAGATGCTGAAGGGGCCCGGCAGCGTGACGAACGTGTCGTTGAACCAGGTGCCGCCGGGAATCGTGGTCGACGGGCTGTTTTCGTAGAAGTCGATGCGGTACCCGCCGGGAAGCGAATCGAGCGTGTAGTCGATCCTCGTCTCGTCGAACTCGGGGTCGTAGTGCACCGAGATGGCGGCCGGGTAGTTCTGCCCGTCGTTGGGGACCGAGGAGCCGTCCAGGTCACCCGCGTCGTTGGGCAGCGACGGGCCGGCCCCGTGGAAGCCGAGGTCGATGTTCTTCGCCCCCGCGCCGAGCGTGACGCCGTTGCCGTAGATGAAGTTCTCGACGATCTGGTTGCCGGTGCCGGCGAGGACCTCGACGCCGTAGAGAGCGCTTCCGGTAATGATGTTGTCGCTCGAGATGTTGTTGTTGGTGGCCTGGTCGAGGACGATGCCGTTCGCGCTCGCGTTGAGGATCGTGTTGTCCGAGACCGTGGTGCTGTCTGTCGGAGAGGAGGTCGCGAATTTCGCGCGCGGGGCCCGCGCCCGCTTCGAGGAGGCGACCCGATCGCCCGCCGAGCACACGCCGTCGTGCAGCGAGATGCCGTTCTGGATCGCGCCCAGCTGGGTCGTGCCGGCGAAGGAGGTCGCGCCGATCACGTTTCCGCTGATGTCGCTCGACTCCATCGACGAGAAGTCGATGGCGTTGCTGCCGTTGGTGGTGATGAGGTTGTCGTCCACCGAGAGCTCGAAGCTGCAGCTCGCGATCACGCCCTCGCCGCCGCCCAGCATCGCGGTCCCGGCCGAGTTCGTGTTGATCGTGTTTTCCTCGATGCTGACCGACTCCGAGTCGTCATCGACCTCGATGGCGGTGCCCGTCACCGGCGCGGCGATGGTATTGCCGAAGATCGAGGTGCCGTAGGCGAAGTCGAGGACGATGCCGACCTGGTTGCCCCTGAGGCTCGTTCCCGAGGCGTCGGTGCCGATCAGGTTCGACTCGATGGTCGCGCCGTCGTCCTCCTGGATCGAGATTCCGATGTCGTTGTTCGAGATCACGTTGCCGGTGACCGTCGGAAACCCGAAGAAGATCTCGATGCCGGTCGCGTTGCCCGTGGCGAGCAGCGGGCCCAGGCCCACGGTGTTGTTGGAGATCGTGGGCGAGACGTCATCCACCTCGATGCCGACGTCGTTGCCGTACACCACGTTGTTCTGGACGACCTGGTTCGAGAAGGTCGGCGTGATGCCGGTGCCGTTGTTGAAGACGCGGTTGGTGTCCACCGTGTTGCTGGTCTCGATGCCGGTGGCGCTGTTGCTCACGATGTCGTTGGTCGGGGTCACGCCGGACAAGCCCGGGCCGTTGCCGATGTTGGTGACCGAGAGGCCATTCACGCTCGCGCCGACGCTGGAGGCGATTCCGAAGGGCAGGCCGTAGGGATAGGTGCCCGAATTGGCGGCGCTGCCGTCCACGGTCACGCGGCTCGCCGTATCCGTGGAGAGCCCCTCGCCGTCGATCGCGCAGGTGGTCGAGGGAAGCTCGAGCGAGGGCTTGATCACGAAGGGCCCGCCCGACGGATTGAAGCGCACGTCCGTGAGGTCGAAGCGGATGGTGCCGCCGGTGCAGTTCGCGATGGCGCCGCGCAGGTCCACTTCGCCGCCGTAGGTATTGAACTGGCCTGCGCCGGAGGGGTTCGTGTCCCCGGGAGAGTTCACGCAGATCGTCGTCCCGGCGCTGCAGCCCGCGGGCCCGGTCGCCTGCGCGGCCTGCGGCAGGAGGGCAAGGGCGACCGCCGCGGCGAGCGGCGTGTACGAAAAAACGGGAACGGCGGGGCTACGACGCTGCGTGCGCATTTCAAATCTCCCTGGTACTTTTTTCTGGAATGGAAGCGAGGGCTGTGCCACCCGTAGGCTAGACCGGCACCCTGCGACCGTCAACGTAATATTCAGCACTTTCCGGGGGTTGGCCGACCCCGGCGCTCAGAGGATGACCAGGTTATCCCGGTGGATCAGCTCCGGTTCGGCGACGTACCCCAGGATCGCCTCGATTTCGCTGCTCGGCCGGCGGAGGATCCGCGCGGTCTCGTCGGCTGGATAGTTGACGAGGCCCCGCGCGACCTCCCGCCCGTCGGGCCCGCAGACCGCCACCAAGTCGCCGCGCCCGAAGGACCCCTCGGCGGCCGTAGCGCCGATGGCGAGGAGGCTCTTCCCCAGGGAGAGGGCGCTCACCGCTCCCGCGTCCAGGACGATGCGTCCGGAGGGCTTCAGGTGGTCCGCAAGCCATTGTTTGCGCGCGGTAACCCTGGGCGTGGCCGAGACGAGGAGGGTGCCTACGCTGGCATCCGAGAAGAGCTTCGCCAGCACCCCCGGCTCGCGCCCCCAGGCGATGGCCGTATGGGCGCCGCTGCGGGCCGCCCGCTTGGCGGCGAGGATTTTAGTGAGCATGCCCCCACTTCCCACCGGCGTCCCGGCACCCCCGGCCATCGCTTCCAGGGCCGGATCGCCCGCGGTGCCCTGTTCCACGAGCCGGGCGTCGGCGACCTTCCTGGGGTCGGCCGAGTAGAGGCCCTTCTGGTCGGTGAGGATCACGAGCGCGTCGGCCTCGACCAGGTTGGTCACCAACGCGCCCAGCGTGTCGTTGTCGCCGAAGCGGATCTCGTCCACCACCACCGTGTCGTTCTCGTTGATGATCGGCACGACGCCCAGGGCCACCAGGCTGGTGAGCGTCGAACGTGCGTTGAGGTAGCGGCGGCGATCGCCCAGGTCCGCGTGCGTGAGGAGCACCTGGGCGGTGTGCAGCCCCACCTCGGCGAAGCACGTTTCCCATGCCTGCACGAGGCCCATCTGGCCCACGGCGGCGGCGGCCTGCAGCTCGTGGATGGCATGCGGGCGCCGGCTCCAATGCAGGCGCTTCATGCCCTCGGCGATCGCGCCCGAAGAGACCACCAGCGCCTCGATGCCGCGCCCACGCAGCTCCGCGATCTGGCGCGCCCAGCCGGCGATGGCCTCCCGGTCCAGTCCCGCGCCCGCGTTGGTGAGGAGCGACGAGCCGATCTTCACCACGACGCGGCGCGCCTGGGAGAGGGCCGCGCGGCTCATCGCTTCCTCGCGTCCTCGAGGAACTCCATGATCGCGTAGGAGAGCTCGCGCGTGCCCTCGGCGCCGATGGCCGAGATCGCGAACCAGGGCTTGGTCCAGCGCAGCTTCTTCACGAGCGCCGCGGCGCGCTTCTTGCGCTCGGCGGGGGCGAGGAGATCCATCTTGTTGAAGACCAGCCAGCGCGGCTTCTTCGCGAGCGCGGGATCGTATTTCCCCAGCTCGGCCGCGAGCGCCCTTACTTCCTTCGCGGGATCGGTCGCCTCGTCGAAGGGCGCCATGTCCACCACGTGCAGCAGGAGCCCGGTGCGCTTCAGGTGCCTCAGGAACTGGTGGCCCAGCCCGGCGCCGTCGGCCGCGCCCTCGATGAGGCCTGGAATGTCGGCCATCACGAAGGAGCGCGATTCATCCACGCGCACCACCCCGAGATTGGGCTGCAGCGTCGTGAATGGATAGTCGGCCACCTTGGGACGGGCGGAAGACACCGCGCGGATGAGCGTGGACTTGCCGGCATTGGGCATGCCGAGGAGGCCCACGTCGGCCAGCACGCGCAGCTCCAGCTCCAGGTTTTTCTTCTCGCCCTGCTCGCCCCGCGTGAACTGGCGCGGGGATCGGTTGGTGCTCGACTTGAAGTTGAGGTTGCCCAGGCCGCCGCGCCCGCCCTTGGCGAGGAGGGCGCGCTCGCCATCCTTCGAGAGATCCGCGATGGCCTCGCCGCTTTCGGCATCGCGCACCACGGTGCCGACCGGCACTCGCAGCACGATGTCCTCGGCGCCGCGGCCGTTGCAGTCGCGCCCGCGCCCGTTGTCGCCGGATTTCGCGCGGATGATCCGCGTGTAGCGAAAGTCGATCAGCGTGTTGAGGTTGGTGTCGGCGACCGCGTAGATGCTGCCGCCGCGACCGCCGTCGCCACCGTCGGGGCCGCCCATGGGCACGTACTTCGCGCGGTGGAACGACGCCGACCCGTCGCCGCCATTACCGGCGAGGACCTCGATGCGCGCCTCGTCGAAGAATTTCATGGATTCGATCGCCGCGTGCGTGGCGCGGCGCTGCGCACTGCCGCCCCGCTACTTCTGCTCGGCGGCGGGCTCGATGGTGACGGTGGACCGGGACTTCGGGCCGTGTTGGGAGTACTTCACGTGCCCGGTCTTCGTCGCGAAGAGCGTGTGGTCCTTGCCGATGCCCACGTTCATGCCGGCGTGGAAGCGCGTGCCGCGCTGGCGCACGATGATCGACCCCGCGTTCACGAGCTCTCCGCCGAACGCCTTGAGGCCGAGGCGCTTGCTCTCGGAATCGCGGCCGTTGCGGGACGAGCCGCCTGCTTTCTTGTGTGCCATGTGGAATCTCTCTCGCTAGGCGATGGCGTCCACACGGATTTCCGTGTAGTTCTGCCGATGGCCCTGGGTCTTCTGGTAGTGCTTGCGGCGACGCAGCTTGAAGATCTTCACCTTCGTGCCGCGCCCGTGGGCGATGACGGTGGCGGAGACCTTGGCCCCGCTCACCAGGGGATTACCGAGCTTCACGGCGTCGCCGTCCGAGACCATGAGGACCTGGTCCAGGACAATCTGAGCGCCAACGTCTGCCGGTATCTGTTCTATTTTGATTTTTTCGCCGGGGGCAACGCGATACTGCTTGCCGCCGGTTTTTATGACCGCGTACATTGTCGAACTCCGAATGGGTTTGGTTATTTCGCCCGTATCAGCCGAAGGCTCACGGGTGAACTCGCTATAATACTCGAAATCTCCCGTAAGCTCAAAGACTTGTCAGACCGCCGCCCGGTGGCTCCCGCCACGCTGGAATCGATCCGCGCACCCATCGCCGAGGACCTCGCGCGCGTCGACGAAGTGATCCGGATCCGCCTCGATTCCGATGTCGTGCTGATCCGCACGATCGCGCAATACATCGTCGCATCCGGCGGCAAGCGCCTGCGCCCCGCGCTGGTGCTGCTCTCGGCCGCGGCGTTCGGCGAGCGGCCCGTGGCGCGCCACGACCTCGCCGCGGTGATCGAATTCATCCACACGGCCACGCTGCTGCACGACGACGTCGTCGACGAGTCGAGCCTGCGCCGCGGGCGCAAGACCGCGAACGCCGAGTTCGGCAACGCGGCTTCGGTCCTCGTGGGCGACTTCCTCTACTCGCGCGCCTTCCAGATGATCGTGGAAGCGGGCAGCCTTCGCGTGATGAAGGTGCTCGCGGACGCGACCAACGTCATCGCGGAAGGCGAGGTGCTCCAGCTCCTGAACGTGCACGACGCCGACACCGACGAGGAAAAGTACCTGCGTGTGATCCGCTACAAGACCGCGAAGCTCTTCGAGGCCGCGACCCAGGTGGGCGCCATCGTGGGCGGCGCTTCGCTGGAGGCGGAGGCCGCGCTCGCCGAGTACGGCATGCACCTGGGCACCGCATTCCAGCTGATCGACGACGTGCTCGACTATTCGGGCGACCTCACCGAGACCGGCAAGAACCTGGGCGACGACCTCGCCGAGGGCAAGCCCACGCTGCCGCTCATCTACGCGATGCGCGCGGGTAACGCCGCGGAGCGAGCGCTCGTGCGCCACGCGATAGAGCACGGCGGGAAGGCGGACCTCGAGGGCGTGGTGGCCGCGATCGGGCGCGTGGGTGCGCTCGACTACGCGCGCGAGCAGGCGCAGCGCGAGGCCGCCACCGCGATGGAGCGGCTGCGCTTCCTTTCGGACTCGCCGCTGCGCGACAGCCTCCTCCAGCTCGCGCACTTCTCCGTCGAACGCACGTTCTGAAGCGGCCGCGAAGCTCGCGCTCCCCGATCGGCGAATGGTAGAATCGCGGCTTCCCTCCGCCGGTCTTGCTGGGCGGAAAATTCGGGGTGTAGCTTAGCCTGGTAGAGCGCTACGTTCGGGACGTAGAGGCCGGAGGTTCGAATCCTCTCACCCCGACCATCTTCCGTCGTGCGCGATCAAATACTTAGCTTCGCGCCCGCCTCGCAGGACCTCTAACCGGTCCTTGAGAATATCTCCCTGGGCCGTCACACCTTGCGCAGCACCAACGTGTCCTGGGCGTACGGATTCGACCACCAGGAGTCGGGCAGCACCGTGAGGATTTCCAGGCCGGCATGTGCGAACAGCTCCCTCAGGACCTGTTCCTCGTAAGCCACGGCCTGCATCGGATCATCGCGCACCTGGATCCAGTAGCCCTGCCCCGTGTCTTTAAAGGGACGACCGCTCGAGCCATCGTCGAGATGGCGTAGCGCTTCCTCGCCGATGACAAAGGCCGTGCAGAAACAGCGGCCGCCTTTGTCCAGCACGCGAACGATCTCGTGCGCATAGTGCTCGACTTCGTTGTATGGCATGTGCGTAAACACGGAGGTGAGGAATACAAAGTCGAAGCTGCGATCCTCGAAAGGGAATCGGTATTCCAGCGCGCCAACCTTGCCGTCAGGGTTGTAAATTCCATTCTGGATGTCGGCAACGAAGAACTCGAAATGCGGGTAACGCGGCGTAATCTTTTCGCGGCACCATTCGATGCCATGCGGGACGATGTCGAATCCGACATACCTTCCGCCCTTCAAATACTGGTGAGCGCAATCGCGATGCGCCCGATACCGCATCCGATCTCGAGCACACGCTCACCCGGCGACAGACGAGCAAATTCGACCATGCGCTGCAAGTTGAATTCGCCCACAAAGCGAAACTGCTCCGCAGTCCCCCCGACGTAAGCGGCGATGGAATGCTCGGGAATCATCGCTGCGACCGGATCTTCCGGCGCGACGCCCTTTGCAAGCGGGTTCGACGATTCCCTCGCCCGACCCGATAGAAGACGCGACAACTTTTCGAGCATGGGATATTTCCTTGTTGACGAGAGCGAATTATTTCATTTGCGCATGCGTGACGCCAGTTGCGGCGAGCATCAACATATATTATTCATGCGGAGCCATTTCTAAACAAAGCGAGGGGCTTCGATGGGACGGACAGTAAGCACGGCCGGTCACGGCGCGGCATGCGGGGCCACGCTCGAGGCCGGACGCTACTTCGGCGCTCGCACGAGGCGTGTCGCTTCGCGCGACGTGCAGGCGAGCGAGGTGCTCCACGAGGGCGCCCGCGAGCTTCCCGAGCACGATCACGCCCTCGCCTACTTCTGCATGCTGGTGGACGGCGCCTACGCGGAGGAATCCGGCGGGCGGGCGATCGAATACCGCTCCTACGAGGTGGGGTTCCATCCGGCGCGCACGCCGCATCGCGACCGGGTGGGCTCGCGCGGTGGCCGCTTCCTTTGCGTGGAGATCGCTCCGGGCCTGATCGGAGATGGCGAGGTGCGCCTGCGGCCGCACCTTCACGCGCTGCCGGGATCGGTCTCGCTCCAGATGCTTCGCGTCCTGCGTGCCCTGCGTGCCGGGGCCCTCTCGGCGCTGGACCTGGAAAGCGTGGCGTGGGAGCTTTGCGGCGAGGCTTCCACCGATCGCGCCATTGCCGAGCGAGGCGCTGCTCCCTGGATGGCGCGGCTCCTCGCGATCCTCGAGGAAACCTGCTCGGAGCCCGTCACCGTGAGGCAGCTCGCGGATCGGCTCGGCCTGCACCCGGTGCACGTGGCGCGCGAATTTCGTCGCCGCCACGGGCTCACGGTCGGCGAATACGTGAACGAGCTTCGCGTGCGCGCCGCGTGCCGGGCCATCCGAACGGGACGCGATTCACTTTCGGACGTGGCGCACTGCGCCGGCTTCGCCGACCACGCCCATTTCTGCCGTGTCTTCCGGCGCTCGCTCGGCTGCACGCCGTCGGCCTTCGCCGCTTCGATCAGGGCGTAGCCCGGCGGTACTCCATGTAGGCGGCGGTCGCCTTCGCGGCATCCGGGCCGTAGTAGCGCTCGACCATGTGCAGGGCGAGATCGATGCCGGAGGTGAGCCCGCCCGCGCTGAAGAGGTGCGGGCCGCTCTGCACATAGCGCGCGCCGCGATCGAGCTCCACCTTCGGGAAGCGCCGCGCGAACGCGTCGAGGAAGTCGTGGTGCGTGGTGGCCCGCTTGCCGTCGAAGAGCCCCGCCGCCGCGACCTTGAACGCTCCGGTGCAGACCGACATCACTGTCGTGTTCGGATCGGCACCCACTTTCCTCAGCCACGGGATCATCGCCTCCGACCGGCCGTTGGCACCCACGACCACGATGTCGGCGGGCGGCGCGTCGGCGAACGTGTAGTCCGGCACGATCTTCAAGCCGCCCGTGAGGGTGATCGGCAGGCGCGCCTCGCTCACCGTGAAGAGGCGGAAGCCGGACTCCTCGGTTCCCGGGCGCGAGGTGTCCTGGAAAACTTCCCACGGCCCGCTGAAGTCGATCACGTTGGCGCCTTCGGAGACCACGAAGGCTACGGTCAGGGGGCCGCTCGCGGGCGGCTTGAAGCCCGCGTCGGCGCTCGCGAATCCAATCCAGGCAAGGCTGAAAAGAAAGGGCAGTGCGGTGGCGAGCTTCATCGGCCGGTCCTCGAAAGTGGATTCGAGCCCATGAATGCCATGCGCGCCGGCGCGCGTCTTGCACCAATGAAACTTTCCTACCAGGTGACGCCGAACTCGATCACCGCCTGCGCTTGTGACAGATCCTGCACGTCGCTGCGTGGGAGCGGAAGTTGGAGAAGGCCCATGCCGGGCGCTCCTCCATAGCCGCGCAGCCACGCGCTCGCCTTGCCGAACTCGTCGATCGCGATCGCCGTCGTGTCGCGGTCCGGCGCCAGCGCGGGAAATCCCACGAATGCATCGCGCAGTCCCATTCGCTGTCCCTGTGGCGTCGGGATGCTCGCGTAATAACCGCCGACATCGTGCTGCGGTTCATAGGCCACGCCGAACACTTTGAGTGGCACGCCGTGGTCGAGGCCGGTCAGCGCGCCGGAGGCAGGGTCGGTCACGTACGAGAGCGGATTGGGACCGAGAAGCGCCACCTTGCCGCCAGCGTCGAGGAAACGGCGGATGAGCGGCCGGCCATCGACTTCCGCCACGAGCTCGGGTGCGATGCGATTGTCGGCCATCACGACGACAGCGCGCGGCGAGCCGGCGCCGTACCCGCGGATGAATTCCACGAGATGCGCGGTATCCATGCGCTCATATCCGCGTGAGGCGAGTTGCGCCGCGATGGCCGCATCGACTCCATTCAGGAACCAGGCGAACGCTTCGGGGCCTTGCCCGCCCGCGGCATAGACGATTCGCCGCGGCTCGCTCACGCTCGACGCCTGCCGCGGCGCGACGTCCAGCGCGAAGAGGATTCCCGAATCGGAACCGCAGTAGACGATGCCGTGGTCAAGAGTCGGAGTGGAAAGCGACCGTGCGCCCATGGGGAAGCGCCAGAGAGGCCTGCCGGTCTGGCGATCCATGGCCTCGACGTTGCCGGCGAAGTCGGTGAAGAGCAACGTATCGCCGCGGACCCTGATGCGGGAAAACGCCGCCGCCCGTATCGGGGTGTGCCAGATTTCCGCTCCGGTCGCGGGGTCCGCGGCCTGGACGATCTGCGCGCTGCCGCTACCGACATAGAGCCGCGTGGCATCGGCGACGGTCGAAAGAATCCACGAGGAGCCGTCATGCGTCGTTCGCCACAGCAGCTCGCCGCCGCGCAGGTCGAGTGCGTAGAGGTTTCCGTCACGCGCGCCGACGAATACCCGCCCCCCCGAGATGGCCGGCGTCGTGAACACCGACGTCGCGTCGTTGGCGACCTCCTCGAACGTGCGCGACGCCCCGGCGGTCGCGAATCGCCATGCGAGCGAGCCGTCGCGCTCGTGAAGCGCGATCACGTGTCCGTCCATGGTCCCGACGACGACGTGGCCTTCGGCCACCGCGGGTGTCGAGCGGATGCGCGCGCCGGCATCGAAGCGCCAGCGCGGCCGACCCGTCCGCGCGTCGAAGGACCGCACGGAGCCGTCCCCGCTTCCCACGATCACCGAACCCGCGTCGATCGTCGGCGACGAGAGGAAGTAGTCCCAATAGTTGTGCGGCCTCAGGTCCTTGCCCAAGGCCTGCTTCCAGGCGAGCCGCCCGTTCGCCGCGGCAACCGCGTAGAGAAAGCCGTCCCGGCTGGTGAAGTACACATATCCGGAATCGATCGCAGGTGTGGAGTCGACCGCGCCGCCGGTTGCCAATCGCCAATGGATCTTGCCGCTGCGGGCGTCGGCGGCATGAAGGCGGCCGTCGGTGCTCCCGAAGAAGACGAGGCCGCCGCTCACGACGGGCGAGCCGCGAATCGGGCTTCCCGCGGGCAGCGCGAAGCGCACGCCCGAGATCCAGCCGGCGCCCGCATCGTCGGCCGGCTCGGCGGACGCCGCCGCGAGCGGACTCAAGGTCGCCATCGCGACGAGAACCAAGGTGAAGAGGCGTGGGGCTTTCATCGCCCCATCGTGGTTCAGGCTCTCGGAGGCGGCAAGTCACTCGCGGGAATTGAAATGTCACTTTCGTGGCGCACGCGGAATGCGAGCGGCGTAGTGCCCGCATGCCGCTTGAAGAACCGTATGAAGTAGGAGCTCTCGGCGAAGCCGAGCTTCCCGGCGATGGCGCCGACCCCGAGCCGCGTATGCACGAGAAGCCGGCGTGCCTCGAGAAACTGGCGCCGGTGGATCGTCTCGCGCGCGGTCCTGCCCGAGGCCGCGCGAACGCAGGCATTGAGGTGGCGTTCGGTCACGCCGAGCGTGGCGGCGTATTCGGCTACGCGGTGATGGCGCGTGAAGCCGTCCTCGAGGCATTCCTGGAAGCGCTCGAGGAGCGGGCGCGCGCAGGCAGGGCGCGGGACGCAAGGCGGCGAGGCGGCTCCCGACAAGCGCTGCACCGCGACCAACAGGCGGTAGGTCTCTGCGCGCAATGCGTGCTCGGAATCGGCACGCGGCGCGCGCAGCTCGTCGCACATCGCGCCGGCAATGCGGGCCAGGGCGTCGAAGTCTCGCGAGGACGCGAGGACCGAGCGGCCCGCGGGCTGCGACGACATGAGGGGCAGGCGCTCGACGAACCGGGCATCCCGGACGAACTCGTTCATGAAGCCGGCCTCGAAGAAGACCAGCAGGCCGTCCAGCCCGGCGTCGTCCAGCAGCCAGCGGCGCATCTCGCCCGGCGCCGTCACGAAGACGCGCCGCGGTGCGACCGCGATCGCGGCATCGTCGAGCTGCACCACGCCGCGCCCGCGCGTGACGAGCGCTATCTCGTGGAAACCGAGCCGGTGGGAACGCCGGCCGAGAGTGAAATCTTCGATGCCGGCGATCGGGCAGGCATCGACCAGGAGGGGCCGCCCATACTTGGTCCGATCGAAAACGACGCGGTGCGCAGGAGAGCCGGCGGACGGAAGCGGGCGCATGGGAACCTCGATGGACGCGACGGCGCCCATCGTAAAGCCGCGGGTCAATACGGCTTGTGACGAAATTCCACCGCGCGCCGCGCGCTCATGGAGCGCCCCAACGCCTTGCGATCCTCCGGGCCGACCCAGCGATCGAAGAATTCCTGGAACGCCGCCTCTTCGGCGCGGATGTGCTTCGTGTAGGCGCCGGCGAAGGCACGCACGTCGGCCTCGGCGAGCGAGCGCGTGAGGCCTTCGGCGATGCCTTCGAGAGGCTTGCGAAGCCGCGCCCATTGCGCCTCGACGTCGCGGTGCTCGAGCTCGAGGGCTTCGCGCAGGGCGATGAATCGCTCGCGCTCGCGAGGCTCCGTGATGCGCACCTCGAGGAGCGGGAAAAGGTCGCTCTCCTCGTCGGCATGGTGATCGACGGCCGATCGCGTGAAATAGCGAAGGAGCCCTTGCGCCGCACCGCTCGCGTCGGCGTCCACGCCGTGGCTATGCAGGTGGACACGAAGGCGCTCCAGCGTCTGGAGCTGCTTCTCGATTCGCCGATGGCAGGTGAGCAGCATCTCGAGCGGGTCGTCGAATGCCGCGGTGGTGTCGAAAAGGCTCGGGCGCGCGTTCCCTTTCATGCGCGTTGGGACCGTTCATCGTTGCGAAGGTTCTTTGTCCCAGAGGGCGCCCGCGGCGACGGGGGAGGATCCGTCTGCCGCAGGCGCCGCGCTCCGAGGTCCTTGTTGGGCCGAGAACACCGTCGTCGCGTCGTCGAGCGCGCCCGCCTGTGCGCCGCTCGCGAGGGCGAGGGTGATGGCGGCGAGCGCGACGGCGACCATCACGCCGCCCACGAAGGCGTTCGCGCCCAGCTCGAGGAAATCCGTGATCGCCGCCGCCTTCGCCTGCTTGCCGCTTCTCATCGCGCCGCTCCTTTGCTTGTCGAATCCTGTCCCGTCGCGGGGACCCAGGCCCGTCCTGGTTGATGCCATTACGCGCGGGGGAAAGGGCGGCGCCGCGGCCCGATCGCGGCGATGTGGCGAAGAAATGTGGCGAAAAAATGCATAATCCGCCCATGGCAAAACGCATCGCGCTGGTCGAGGACGATCCCACCATCCGGCAGAACTACGTGGACGCACTTCAGCGCGCGGGCTACGAGGTCTCGGCTTTCAAGGACCGCCCGAGCGCCTCGAAGGCGCTCGCGGCGCGGCTTCCCGAGCTCGCCATCATCGACATCGGGTTGGGTGCCGACGTGGACGGCGGCTTCGAGCTCTGCCGGGAGCTGCGCGCGGCTTCGGCGCGCTTGCCGATCATCTTTCTCTCCGCCCGCGATTCCGATTTCGACATCGTCTCGGGGCTGCGCCTGGGCGCCGACGACTACCTCACCAAGGACGTGAGCCTGCCGCACCTACTGGCCCGCATCGCCGCGCTTTTCAGGCGCATGGACGCGCTCTCGCAGCCCGCGGTCAACGACGATGTGCTGCATCGCGGGCCCCTCGCGCTCGATCCGCAGCGAATGACGGTCACGTGGAAAGGGAGCCCCGTGGGCCTTACCGTCACCGAGTTCTGGATGGTGCATTCGCTCGCGCGCCACCCGGGCCACGTGAAGGATCGCGACCAGCTCATGCGCGACGCCGAGATGGTGGTGGACGACGGCACCATCACCTCGCACGTGAAACGCATCCGCAAGAAATTCCTCGCGCTCGATTCCGCCTTCGATGCGATCGAGACCGTGTATGGCATGGGCTATCGCTGGATCGAAGCGTCGTGAGGCTCGCGTTGGCGGTGGCCGCGCTCGGGCTGGCGGGCGTGGCGCATGGCGCGGATGATTTGTCCCGCTGGTACGTGCGGGTCGACAATGACGTGGTCTTCCATACCGACCGCTGGTACACGTCGGGTGTTCGCATCGCGCGGGTGAAGGACGGCTGGGAGATCGGCCTCGAGCAGGACGTCTACACGCCCGAGGCCAAGCGCCTGGACCTCGCCGATCGCTCACCCACGGCGCGGCTCCTCGCCTCGCTCGCGCGCCACTACGAAGGCGAGGGCTCGCTCCTCACGCTGGAGGTGGACGCCGGGGTGCGCGGGCGCTCGGCGTTCGGCGAGCAGACCACGAACTTCGTGCACCACATCTTTTCCGCGCCGCACGTGGATTGGTCGCACCAGCTCCCGGATCGCTTCGACGGATCGTTCGCCTTCGCGCGCACCCAGCAGTTGGGAGGGCTTCCACTGCGCACGCATTTCGGCGCCACGGTGGGAACGCAATTGACCTTCGCGCACGCTGGAATCGAGGCCCGCATCGGCGATGCGCACGCGCCGTCGAGCACGATGCTGCGCTTCGCCGCGACGCCGCCCTTTGCGACCGCGTCCTCCGGGTGGAGCGCGTACGTGGGGGCGAGCGAGCGCGCGGTCGGCCGCGATGCGCTCCTCGGGCCCGACTACTACGTGGGCGCCCCGGCGGTCACGCGCCGCGACGAGATCACGCGGGTCGCCGCTGGCGTCGGATGGACGGCCCCGTGGGGCGCGTTCACGTTCGATCTCGTGCGTGACACGCGCGAATTCGTCGAGCAGCGCACCGCGCAGCGCTTCGGCTCGCTCACGATCCACGTCGCCTTCTAAGAGCCAGCGCCATGCGCGCCGACTTCGTGCACGGCATCCGCTTCCGCCTCGTCATGGCCGCGCTCGTGCTGCTCGCGCTCCCGGCGCTCGCGATCCAGTTCATCTCGCGCATGGAGGCGTTCCTGCGCGACGCCCAGGAGCAGGCCATCGGGGCGTCCGCGCGCGCGATCGCGGCGGGGCTCTCGGAGCGCCCCACGCTTTTTGCGGCGGGTTCCACGGGGAGCGACGAGGAGGAGGAGCGCCGGCGCACCGTGGCCCTTTTCGCCGCGGCCGATCCGAACGCGGTGGCGAGCCTGGGCAAGGCCTACGTTCCGTCGGAGGAGATCGAGCGCTTCCTCTCGATCGTGGGACGAAGATCCTCGCGCGTGTGGGTGGTCGATGCGAAGTCGCGCGTGCGCGGCCTTTCGGGCGCGCTTCCTCCCGTCGTGGAACCGGCGCGCGCCATCACGCATTGGCTGAAGCCCCTTGCCGCACTCGCCGTGCCGGCCCCGCGCGTTCCGGCGGCGGGCGACCAGACCCGGCCGGTGCGAAGCCAGGTCGATCGCGCGCTGATCGGCGTTTCCTCCACCGAATGGCGCGCCACGCCCGATCGCGACGTCGCGGTCCTCTCCGCCGCGCAGCCCATCTTCGTGGGCGACGACATCGTGGGCGCGGTGGTGGTCGAGGAGACCACCGGCTCGATCCAGATCCTGAAGGAGAGCGCGCTCGAGAACCTGCTCGCGTTGACGCTCGCCGTCGTGGCGGCCGCGCTCGCGATCCTGCTCCTCTTCGCGACGCGCCTCGCCGCCCGCATCCGCAAGCTGCACACCGAGGCCGAGGGCGCGATCGATCCCCAGGGCCGGGTCATGGGCGCGATCACTCCCACGGGCGCGAAGGACGAGATCGGCGACCTCACGCGCACCACAGCCGCGATGCTCGCGCGCCTCAAGGATTACAACGCATACCTGGAGGCAATGGCCGGGCGCCTCTCGCACGAGCTTCGCACACCCGTGGCGGTCGTGCGTTCATCGCTCGACAACCTGAAGGCGCAGTCGCTTCCGGAAGGCGCACGCGTATACGTGGAGCGTGCGGGCGAGGGCGTGGAGCGCCTCGCGCGCTTGATCTCGCGCCTATCGCAGGCGACGCGCCTGGAGCGAATGCTCGAAGCATCCGAGCGGGAGCGATTCGACCTCGCGGCGGTCGTCGCAGGCTGCGTCGAGGGCTACCGGGCGGCTTACCCCGGGCGCGCGATCGAATATGCGCCGCCGGCGCGGCCCATCACGATCGAGGGCGTGCCCGATGCCATGGCCGAGCTCCTCGACAAGCTGGTCGAGAACGCCGACGACTTCGCGCCGGCCGGCACCCCGGTGCGCATCTCGCTCGAGGCGCTGGTCGGGCAAGCGCGGCTCGCGGTGGAGAACGATGGGCCTGCCCTGCCCGAGGGCGCCACGCGCCTCTTCGACTCGATGGTGTCGCTTCGCACGCCCGAGGAGCCGCGCGGCGAGGCGCACCTGGGCCTTGGGCTCTTCATCGTCCGCCTCATCGCGCAGCACCACCGCGGCGCGGTTCGCGCGCTGAACCTTCCCGGCGGGCGCGGCGTGCGATTCGAAGTGACGGTGCTTTTGCCGTAAAATTTTCGCCAGCACTCGAGGGAGAACGCTCATCCTGGCCCGCATCGTCCTTTTCGTGATCATCGGCCTCGTCGTTTGGGGGCTTACACGCGGCTTCACGCGCTCTCGCGTCGCCCGCAACGAAGGCCCCGCGCGCGCGCCGGCCGCGGAGGACATGGTCGCCTGCGCGCGCTGCGGCGTGCACATGCCGCGCAGCGAGGCGAAGGTCGATTCGGGTTCCTTCCACTGCCGCGACAACCCGCGTTGCCTCGCGCCCCGATGAGCAGCGTCGCCGGGCGCCTCGCCGCGGCAACCCAGGCACCGCTCATCGTCGAGGCGGACGAGACCACGTGGCGCACGCTGTGGGTCTTCTGTGCGTACCGCGTCATCCTCGCCTTTTTCGTGGCGATGGCGTTCGGATACCTGAACCGCTTCTTCAACTTCGGGGTCGTGACGCCGCAGGCGGTGGTGCCGACGGTCGGCTCGTATATCGCCGCCTCGCTGGCGCTTCTCGTGCCCGCGCGCCTTCGCGAGCCGAGCCTCATGCTGCAGGTGACGGCCGGCGTGATCGTGGACGTGATCGCGGTAGTGATGCTCATGTACTCGAGCGGTGGGGTCCGCTCGGGGCTGGGCGTGATCCTCCTGGTGTCGCTCGCCGGGGCGGGGCTCATCACCCGCGGGCGGCTCGCGTTCTTCCATGCCGCCATCGCCGCGCTCGCCGTGCTCGGCGAGCAGACCTTCCAGATGTGGCGCTACGACGCGGGCATGCAGGATTTCGTGCTCTCCGGGCTCACGAGCATCGCCTTCTTCGCGACCGCGGGCTCGGCCGCGACGCTTGCCCGCTACGCGCGCACGAGCGATGAGATCGCCGAGGAGCGGCGGCTCGACCTCGCCAACCTGTCGCAGGTGAACGAGCTCGTGATCCGCGACATGCAGGACGGCATCCTCGTCGTGGATGGCCGGGGGCGAATCCGCCAGCACAACCCGCGTGCGACCCAGCTCCTGGGCCCCCTCTCGGCGAGCAAGCACGAATCCCTGAAGGATTACGCGCCGGAGATCGCGAATCTCCTCGATGGCTGGCGGCGCGGCTCGGACACGACGTTCATGCAGCTACGCACCCCGCGGGTGGCGGGCGAGATGCAGGTTCACTTCGTTCCCATCGGCACCGGCGATCCGTCGCCCATCGTGATCTTCATCGAGGACGTGGGCCGCATGCGCGCGCAGGCGACGCAAATGAAGCTCGTGGCCCTCGGCAGGCTCACCGCCTCCATCGCGCACGAGATTCGCAATCCGCTTTCTTCCATCGGGCATGCCGCCGACCTCCTCGACGAGGACAAGGCGATCGACGACGGCGGCAAGCGGCTCCTCGAGATCATCCGCGGCAACGTGGTCCGGCTCGATCGCATCGTGCAGGAAGTGCTGATGCTGAACCGCCGCGACCGCGCGCAACCCGAGGCGATCGACCCGGTGCCGTACCTCTCGAATTTCGCCAAGGAGTTCTCGGCGACCGAGCGCGTGCCCGACGGCTGCCTCGATGTGCAGGTGCGCACCATGCAGCGCCTCTGGTTCGATCGCCAGCACCTGGACCAGGTGCTCTGGAACCTGGGGCGTAACGCCTGGCGCCATGGGCGCAAGCTGCCCGGCTCGGTGCGAGTCGTGGTCGCTCCTTCGCCCGCTCCCGGCCGCATGCAGATCGACGTGATCGACGATGGCCCCGGGATTTCGACGGAGGCGCAGGCGCACCTTTTCGAGCCGTTCTTCACCACCGAAGCGCAGGGCACGGGGCTGGGCCTCTACATCGCGCGCGAGCTCTGCGAAGGCAGCGGGGCGCGCATCGAATACGTCGAGGCGACCGGCAGCGGCCACTTCCGCATCTCACCGAAGGGGGCGTGATGAACCGAAAGGCTGTGCTGATCGTCGACGACGAGGCTGACATCCGGGAGCTGCTGGTCCTCACGCTTTCCCGCATGGGCGTGGATGCCGATACGGTCGGGACGGTGAAGGAGGCCCAGGAGGCGCTCAAGAGCCGCACGTACGATCTCGCGCTCACGGACATGCGGCTCCCGGACGGCGACGGCTTGCAGGTGCTGCGCCACATCGCGGAGAACTACGGCAATACGCCGGTGGCGGTGATCACGGCGTACGGCTCGACCGAGAACGCGGTGGCGGCGTTGAAGGCCGGTGCCTTCGACTACCTCGCGAAGCCGATCAAGGTAGAGCAGCTGCGCCCGCTCGTGATGAGCGCCTTGAAGCTGCCGCGCCCGCAGCAGGCGCGACGCACCGCGATCGGCGAGACGAGCGGCGCGGGCCAGCCGCGGCTGCTGGGCGAATCGGGCCCGATCCAGCGCGCCCGCGAGATGATCGGCAAGCTCGCACGCTCCCAGGCGCCGGTGTACATCACGGGCGAGTCGGGGAGCGGCAAGGAAGTGGCGGCGCGCCTCATCCACCTGGGGAGCGCGCGTACCGACTCTCCGTTCGTCGCCGTGAACTGCGGCGCGATCCCGGAGAACCTCATGGAGAGCGAGTTCTTCGGCTACAAGAAGGGCGCTTTCACCGGGGCGGATTCGGACAAGATCGGCTACCTCCAGGCCGCGCAGAAGGGCACGCTCTTCCTGGACGAGGTGGGCGACCTTCCTCTCGCCATGCAGGTGAAGCTGCTGCGCGTGATCCAGGAGAAGAAGGTGCGCCGCGTGGGCGACACGCAGGAAGAGAACGTGGACATGCGCATCATCTCGGCCACGCACCGCAACCTCTCCGACCAGGTGGAGGCGGGCGAATTCCGGCAGGACCTCTTCTATCGCCTGAACGTGATCGAGATGAAGATGCCGGCGCTGCGCGAGATTCCCGAGGACATCCCGCTGATGGTGCAAAGCGTGGTCGAGCGCCTCGCGCGCCAGTCGGGGACCGAGGTGCCGAACATCACGGAGGAGGCGCTGCTCGCGCTTCGCCGCTACGACTTCCCGGGCAACGTCCGCGAGCTGGAGAACATCCTCGAGCGCGCCATGGCGCTTTGCTCGGAGAACACCCTCACCGAGGCCGACCTCTACCTCACGCAGGCGACGTCCAAGGACAAGATGGCGCCGCTCGACGGCTCGCTCGGCACGCGGGGCCTGCCGCTGCACGACTTCCTGGACCAGATCGAGCGCGAGGCGATCACCAAGGCGCTGGAAGCCACGCGCTTCAACAAGACCGCCGCCGCGAAGCTCCTCGGGATCACCTTCAGGTCGCTTCGCTATCGGTTGGACAGGTTGGGCATCGATTGAGCGAAGAGGCGGTCCCCTCCCCGCATTTCGACGAGCGTCCGCCGGGCACGAAGATCTCGCTCCTGGTGATCCACAACATCTCGCTCCCCCCGGGTGAGTATGGCGGGCCGTGGATCGAAGATCTCTTCATGGGCCGCCTGGATCCTGAAGCGCATCCGTACTTCCGGCAGATCGAGGGCCTGCGCGTCTCGTCGCACTACCTCATCCGCCGCGATGGGAAGGTGATCGAGTACGTCCCGCCCGAAAAGCGCGCGTGGCATGCGGGCGAGTCGTCATGGAAAGGTCGCGAGCGCTGCAACGATTTTTCCATCGGCATCGAGCTCGAGGGCAGCGACGACGTGCCGTTCTCCGAGCCGCAATACGAAGCGCTGATCGGCCTCGCACGGCGCCTCGTCGAGCGCTTCGGGAAGCTCGATCTCGCCGGCCACAGCGACGTCTCCCCGGGGCGAAAGACCGATCCGGGCCCGTGGTTCGAATGGGAGCGTTTGCGCGCCGCGCTGGCTTGATTCGTGCCGCTCGAAATTTGGGCACCGCCTTCTGCAAGGTCCTGAAAAGCCACGTGAAAAATTACGCAAGAAAACCCCCTTGCGAAGACGGGCGAGCCTCCCTATAGTTTGTGCCGCACCCTGACGCCAAGCACAACATCTTGTGGATGGGTGGTAGAACAAGCTGTGCATAACCGGGCGATTCTGGGTCGTTTTTCCCAACGGAATCCGGTGCTTAGCAGGCCATAGAACCTGCGGTTCGGCCTTTCAAACAGTTTCCAGGAGACACCCACATGCGCCTTGCTTCCGATATCCACCCCGCGACCACTCTCCAGAATCCGATCCTTGGCGAAGAGGCGAGTCCGTCGCTGGAGCGATATGCGGATTACAAGATCATCCGCAGGAATGGCGCGGTGGTGGGCTTCGAGCCGGACAAGATCGCGGTGGCGATGACCAAGGCGTTCCTCGCGGTGTCGGGCAATACGGCCGCGGCTTCCGCGGGCGTCCGCGAGAAGGTGGGCGCGCTCACCGAGGCCGTCGTGCAGTCGCTGATGCGCCGCCATCCCGCGGGCGGCACCTTCCACATCGAGGACGTGCAGGACCAGGTCGAGCTCGCGATGATGCGCGCGGGCGAGCACCAGGTCGCGCGTTCCTACGTGCTCTACCGCGAGGAGCGGGCGCGCGAGCGCGCCAAGCGCGCCCAGGAAGCGGCCGACAGCCAGAAGCCGAACATCCACGTGATGATCGGCGACGCCAAAGAGCTGCTCGACACCGGCAAGCTCGAGGCGCTCATCCAATCGGCGTGCGAGCACCTGCACTCCGGCGCCGAAGTCGATCCGCGCAAGATCCTCGACGCGACCCTTCGCGACCTCTACGACGGCGTGCCCATCGAGGAAGTGCACAAGTGCGCGATCCTCGCGGCGCGCATGCTGATCGAGCAGGATCCCGACTACAACTACGTGACGGCGCGGCTCTTGCTGCACACGATCCGCCGCGAGGTGCTGGGCGAGGAAGTGACGCAGGCCGAGATGGCCACGCGCTACGCCGAGTACTTCCCCACCTTCATCAGCCAGGGCGTGAAGGCGCAGCTCCTCGACGAGAAGCTCGCTTCCTACGACTTGAAGCGCCTGGGCGCGGCGCTGAAGCCGCAGCGCGACCTCCAGTTCAACTACCTCGGGCTGCAGACGCTCTACGACCGCTACTTCCTGCACATCCGCGACCGGCGCATCGAGTTGCCGCAGGCGTTCTACATGCGCGTCGCGATGGGGCTCGCGTTGAACGAGATCAACCGCGAGGACCGCGCGATCGAGTTCTACAACGTGCTCTCGACCTTCGATTTCATGTCGTCCACGCCCACGCTCTTCAACGCGGGCACGCAGCGCTCGCAGCTCTCGTCGTGCTACCTCACGACGGTGGCCGACGACCTCGACGGCATCTACGAGGCGATCAAGGAGAACGCGCTGCTGTCGAAGTTCGCGGGCGGGCTGGGCAACGACTGGACGCCGGTGCGGGCACTCGGCTCGTACATCAAGGGCACCAACGGCAAGTCGCAGGGCGTGGTTCCCTTCCTGAAGGTGGTGAGCGACACCGCGGTGGCAGTCAATCAAGGGGGAAAACGCAAGGGCGCGGTCTGCTGCTACCTCGAGACGTGGCACCTCGACATCGAGGAGTTCCTCGAGCTGCGCAAGAACACCGGCGACGATCGCCGCCGCACGCACGACATGAACACGGCGAACTGGATTCCCGACCTCTTCATGAAGCGCGTGATGGAAGGCGGCGAGTGGACGCTCTTCTCGCCCTCGGACGTTCCGGATCTCCACGACAAGTTCGGCCGCGATTTCGAGGAGGCCTACACCGTCTACGAGAAGAAGGCCGCGCGCGGGGAGGTGAAGCTCCACAAGAAGATTCCCGCCCAGAGCCTGTGGCGCAAGATGCTCACGATGCTCTTCGAGACGGGGCATCCGTGGATCACGTTCAAGGACGCGTCCAACATCCGCAGCCCGCAGCAGCACGTGGGCGTGGTGCACTCGTCGAATCTCTGCTGCATCGCCGCCGACCAGAGGGTGGTGACCGATCGCGGGATCCTCACGATCGGCGAGCTCTATCGCCTGGGCGGCAAGAACAAGGTCGTGGGCCTGGACGCGATCCACGAGGCCTCCGAGATGCTTCTCCCGCGGCCGAACGCGCCGATGGTTCGCATCGAGACCGACGAGGGCTATTCGCACAAGGTCACGCCGGACCACAAGGTCTGGGTGAAGGATCGCGGATGGGTCGAAGCGCAGCACCTCGCCCGCGGCGACAAGCTCCTCATCCAGCAGCTCGAAGGACTGTGGGGACCGGACCACATGCCCGACCTCGCCTATCTCATGGGGGTGGTCGCGGGCGACGGCACCTTCATGAAGGGCAGCGTCTGCATCGACCTGGGGGAGCAGGACTTCGCGCTCATCGAGGAAACAACCGAGGCGGTGCAACTGCTCCTCGACGGCAACACGGTGCTGCGCACGACGTCCACCAACACGCCCGCGTTCGCGATCGACGAAGTGAACGGCAAGGCTCGCCTCACTTCGGCGCCGCTCAGCCGGCTCCTCGCCGAGCATGGGTTCACCGCCGAGAACAAGCTGCGCGTGCCACGTCTCGTGTGGGAGGGCGATCGCGAGACGGTATCGGGATACTTGCGCGGGCTCTACCAGGCCGATGGCAATGTCGTGGGCAGCGGCGAGGTCACGACGCTCGCGCTTGCCTCGATCGACCGCAAGTTCATCGAGCAGCTGCAGGTCCTCTGGGCCAACTTCGGCGTCAAGTCCTCGATCAACGTGATGCGCGGCCATGAGGAACACCTCCTGCTCGACGGCCGCGGTGGCGAGAAGGCGTACCAGGGCCAGCCGCTTTACCGGCTGCTCATCACCTCGATCCAGGGCTGCAGGATCGCCGAAGAGGTGACCCAGCTCGCCGCCGGGAAGAAGTCCGACGCGGCGAAACGCTATCTCGAAAATCTCAAGAAGGCGGGTCACGCGCAGAAGCTGCACGCGACCTTCACCGGCCTCACCGAGCTGCCCAACGAGGACGCCTACTGCCTCACGGTCGATTCCGATACCCACGCCTGGACCGTGAACGGGATGGTGACGAAGAACACCGAGATCACGTTGAACACCAACAGCGAGGAAATCGCCGTCTGCAACCTGGGCAGCGTGAACCTGCTCGCCCACGTGAAGGACGGCAAGCTGGACCACGTGAAGCTGAAGAAGACGATCTCGACCGCGATGCGCATGCTGGACAACGTGATCGACATCAACTACTACGCGGTGAAGAAGGCGCGCGATTCCAACATCCGCCACCGCCCGGTGGGCCTGGGCATCATGGGCTTCCAGGACTCGCTGCACGAGCTTCGCATCCCCTACGCGAGCGAGGCGGCCATGGAGTTCGCCGACCGTTCGATGGAAGCGGTCTGCTACTTCGCGTACTGGGCGTCCACCGAGCTTGCCCGCGAACGCGGCCGCTACTCGAGCTTCGGCGGCTCCCTCTGGGACAAGGGCATCCTGCCGCACGATTCGCTGAAGCTCCTGCTGGACGAGCGCGGCGGCTACGTGGAAGTGGACATGTCCGAGTCGCTGGACTGGAATGCGCTGAGGAAGCAGGTGAAGCAGCACGGCATGCGCAATTCCAACTGTGTCGCGATCGCGCCGACCGCGACCATCTCGAACATCGTGGGCGTGTCGGCCTCCGTGGAGCCCAACTACCAGAACCTCTTCGTGAAGTCGAACCTGTCGGGCGAGTTCACCGTGGTGAACGAGTACCTGGTGCGCGATCTCAAGAAGCTGGGCCTCTGGGACAACGTGATGGTGAACGACCTCAAGCACTTCGACGGCTCGATCGGCAAGATCGATCGCGTGCCGGTCGAGTTGCGCGGCCTGTACGCGACGGCCTTCGAGGTGGACGCCAAGTGGCTGGTGGAAGCGGGCGCGCGCCGGCAGAAATGGATCGACCAGGCGCAGTCGCTCAACATCTACATGGCCGGCGCCTCGGGCAAGAAGCTGGACGAGACCTACAAGCTCGCATGGCTGCGCGGGCTGAAGACCACGTATTACCTGCGTACGCTGGCCGCGACCTCGGCCGAGAAGTCCACGGGCAAGGGCGGCGAGCTGAACTCCGTCCCGGCGACCGGCGGCATCTCGGCGATGGGCGCCTCGGCGAGCGAAGGTGCGGGCGACGGCGCGTCGGGCGAGGCCAAGTTCTGCTCGATCGACAATCCGGAGTGCGAAGCCTGCCAATAGTTTTTGGGTGAAGGTGATCAGGGACTAGGGGAGGCGCAACCCGCCTCCCTTTCTTTTTGTTCGCTCCGCGGGAAGGACGACGAGAACTTCGACTATCCTTTCGCGTCTGAAACTCCTTCGGGCAGCGCAATTTCCCGATCGGCAAGAAGACCATGGAGCCTCGCCCCGGTACCGCCTTCCCCCTCGAGATCAACCCGCGCGTCCCCCCGGAGCTTGCGCGGCTGGAGGAGCTCGCGGGAAACCTCTGGTTCAGCTGGAACCGGCCGGCCCGAGAGCTTTTCGCGCGCCTCGACCCCGAGCTCTGGGAAGCGGTCGGCCAGAACCCGAAGCAGCTCCTGAAGAGCGTGCCGCAGCGGCGCCTGGAAGAGGCCGCGCAGGATCCGGCATTCCTCCACGACTATTCCCGCGCGCTCGCCGCGTACGATTCCTACCACGCGCCCAACCACGACGCGGTCCACCACGGGCTGAAGGAAGGCGAGCTCATCGCGTACTTCTGCGCCGAGTTCGGTTTCCACGAGAGCCTGCCGACCTACTCGGGCGGCCTGGGCATCCTCGCGGGCGACCACTGCAAGACCGCGAGCGACATGGGCCTCCCCTTCGTCGCGGTCGGCCTCCTCTATCGGCAGGGCTACTTCCAGCAGGCGATCGACGGCGAGGGCTGGCAGCACGCGGCCTACGCGGACAACGACTTCGCCGACCTCCCGATCTCGGAGGTGTCGAAGGACGGCAAGCCGCTCGAAGTGAGCGTGGAGTTCGGCGAGAACGACGTGCACGTGAAGGTCTGGCGCGCGCAGGTCGGGCGGGTCACGCTCTATCTCCTCGATACCGACCTCGAAGCGAACCGTCCCGAGGACCGTGCCACCGCGCATCGGCTGTACGGCGGCGACCGCAACACCCGCATCCAGCAGGAAATCGTGCTCGGCATGGGCGGCGCGCGAGCGCTGGCCGCGCTCGGCATCGAGCCCACCGCCTGGCACATCAACGAGGGCCACGCCGCATTCCTGATCCTCGAGCGCGTGCGCATGCTGGTGAAGAAGGGAATGGATTTTCCGTCGTCCCTCGAAGCGGTGGCGGCCAACACCATCTTCACGACGCACACGGCGGTGGCGGCGGGCCACGACCACTTCGCGCCCGAGAAGATGGAGCGCTATTTCCACCGCTACTTCCTGGACCTGCCGGTCGACCGCGACGAATTCATGGCGCTCGGCCGCACGCCCAAGAGCACCGACTTCAACATGACGGCGCTCGCCGCCCGCGGCTCGCGATTCATCAACGGCGTCTCGCGCATCCATGGCGACGTCTCGGCGTTGATCCTCGCCGACCTCTGGCCCGAGGTCCCCGAGCAGGAGAACCCGGTCCAGTACGTGACCAACGGCGTCCACGTGCCGAGCTTCCTCGCGCCCGAATGGGCCGACACCTTCGACCGCTTCATCGGCTCGGGGTGGAACCGCCGCATCGACGATCCGGCGGTGCTCGAGCCGATCATGGACATGCCGGACCATCTCTTCTGGAGCATCCGGCAGCACCTGAAGGCGAGGATGCTGAAGCTCGTCGCAGAGCGCGTGCGTGCGCAGTCGGCGCGCAACCAGGGAAGCGAAGCGCACATGGACCGGGTGCTGAAGCTCGCCGACCCCGCCAATCCCAACGTCCTCACCATCGGCTTCGCGCGGCGTTTCGCGACCTACAAGCGCGCGACGCTCCTCTTCGACGACCTCCAGTGGCTGAAGGAGATCGTGAGCACGGCCGGGAAGCCCGTGGTGTTCATCTTCGCCGGCAAGGCGCACCCCGCGGACGAGCCCGGCAAGGAGATGATCCGCCGCGTGTACGAGGTGATGTCGATGCCGGAATTCGAAGGGCACGTGCTCTTCGTCGAAGGCTACGACCTGCGGCTTGCGCGGCGCCTGGTCTCTGGCGTGGACGTGTGGCTGAACAACCCGATCTTCCCGCTGGAAGCCTCGGGCACCTCGGGCATGAAGGCGGGCTTCAACGGCGTGATCAACCTGTCGGTGCTGGACGGCTGGTGGGGCGAGGGTTACCGCGGCGACAACGGCTGGGCGATCAAGCCCGCCTCCGAGACGCTCGCCGAGGAGCGACGCAACGGCGAGGAGAGCCGCTCGCTCTACGAGGTCCTCCAGGACCGCGTGATCCCGCTTTACTACGAGCGCGGGCCGCTCGGCTTCTCGCCCGAATGGATCCACATGGCGAAGCGCTCCATCCGGACGCTGCTGCCGCGCTTCAACAGCCAGCGCATGGTGGGCGAGTACCTTGCGCGCTTCTACACCGCGGCATCGCACCGCGGGCAGGAGCTCGCCGCCGGCAACTACCACGCGGCGCGGGACGTCGCCGCCTGGAAGCGCAAGGTGCGAGGCGCGTGGGCGCACGTGACGGTCCGCGCGCTGGGCCGCCCGCAGCGGCTCACGTCGTATGGCGACAAGATCCGTTTCGAGGCGGCGGTGAATCTCGATCGCCTCGCGCCGGAGGACGTGGAAGTGGAGCTGCTGATGGGGTCGCCGCTGCTGGCGAAACAGGAGCCGGCGAGCTACATCCTCAAGCCCGTGGGCCGCGAGGGCGACGAGGAGAAGTACGCGATCGACCTCGCCCCGGAGCTCTGCGGCAAGCTCGAGTACCGCATTCGCGCATATCCGCGGCATCCGTCGCTCTCGCACCGCTTCGAGATGGGTCTCATGAAGTGGGCCTGATGCGCTCGTAGATCGCCACGTACCGGCGCGCCGCTTCCTTCCAGCCGAAATCCCTCGCCATTCCGTTCGCCTGCAAGCGCTTCCAGCGCACCGGGTCTCGCATCGCCGCGAGCGCACGCCCCGCCGCCTCGACGAGGCCGCTGGCATCGGCCGTGTGCATGAGGAAACCCGTGGCGGCCGCGCCGGCGCTCTCGTCGATCACGGTATCGGCGAGGCCCCCGGTCGCGTTCGCGATGGGAGGGGTGCCATAACGCTGGCTGTACATCTGGTTCATGCCGCACGGCTCGAAGCGCGAGGGCATGAGAAAGATGTCGGAGCCGGCCTCGAGAAGGTGCGCGAGCGCTTCGTCGAAGCCGATCATGAGGCCGAGCGTTGCGGGGAGGTGCGCGCGGCAGGCTTCGAGACGCTGCACCAGGGCGCGGTCACCCGTGCCGACCACCGCCACCTGCATGCCGAGGGCCGCCAGCTTCGGCAGCGCGTCCACCAGGATGTCGATGCCCTTCTGGTGCGTGAGGCGCGAGACGATGCCCGCGAGCGGCACCTCGTCGGGGCCACCGAGGCCCATGCGTGCCTTGAGGGCCTTCTTGTTGTCGCGCTTCTTCGCGAGCGTCGCCGCGTCGTAGCGCGCGGCGATGAGCGGATCCGTCGCCGGGTTCCACGTTTCGACGTCGATGCCGTTGAGCACTCCCGAAAGCACGCTCGCGCGATGCCGCAGCAGGCCGTCGAGCCCGAAGCCCAGTTCCTCGCCCTGGATCTGCGTCGCGTACGTGGGGCTTACCGTGTTGATCGCATCGGCGCAGGCGAGCCCGCCCTTCAGGAACGAGGCTTTGCCGAAGAACTCCACGCCGTCGGTGCCGAGGCGCGCTGCCGGAATTTCGAGCGCCTGAACTTGCGCGAAAGAAAACACGCCCTGGAACGCGAGGTTGTGGATGGTGAGGAGCGAGCCCGCGTGGGGGTGCGGAGCAGCATCCAGATAGACGGGACCGAGCGCCGCGGGCCAGTCGTGGCAATGCACGACATCCGCCTGCCATCCGATGGGCGAATCGCGGGTGCCGAGAAGCGCCGCCGCCCTGGACAGAACGCCGAAGCGCCGCGCGTTGTCATTCCAGTCATCGCCTGTCGCGTCCTGGTAGGGCCCGCCGGAACGCGCGTACAGTTCGGGGGCGTCGAGGATGACGAGGTCCACGCCGCTCGGAAGGCACGAGGCGAGGAAGCGGACCTCGATGCCGCAAAGCATCGCGCGGCCGATGGGCTTCGCGGCACGGTCGGCGGCGAGCACCTCGCGGTAACCCGGCAGCAATACGCGCACGTCGATGCCGGCCGCGCGGAGCGCCGCGGGCAGCGCGGCACTCACGTCGCCCAGGCCGCCGGTCTTCACGAGCGGCGCGCACTCTGGCGTGGCGAAGAGGATTTTCATTCGATCGGGTCCCGGACGATGACCCGGGATACAAGGAGCGGAGGCAAGATTTGATTCTGGCTGGAGACGTCGGGGCGACCAAGATTCTGCTCGAAGTCGGGGAATTCCGCAGCGACCGCTGGCAACCCGGCCTCGCGCGCCGCTATTCCACGGGCGACGCGGAGAATTTCCCGGCGCTGCTCACGGAGTTCCTCGGCGAGTGGAACTCGGTGCGCGAGAAGGACCAGCGCATCACCGCGGCGGGTTTCGGCGTCGCGGGCCCCGCGAGCGGCAACAAGGTGAAGATGACGCACCGCCCGCTCGTGGTGGACGGCGATGCGATCTCGAGCCGCTTCCTCATCCCGAAAGTCCTCGTCGTGAACGACCTTGCCGCGGCGGCGCAGGGCATCGGCGTCCTCGGCCAGCGCGATATCGTCACGGTGCAGGAAGGCGAGGCGGAGGCCGATGCGCCGATCGTCGTGATGGGGGTTGGCACAGGCCTTGGCATTGCATATCTCGTGCCGCTTCCCGAAGGCGGCTATCGCGTGGTGCCCGGCGAAGGAGGGCACGCGGGTTTCTCGCCGGCCACTCATGAGCAAGTGGAGCTCGCACGCGCGATCGTTTCCGCACAAGGGCGTTGCTCCGCGGAGGACGTGTGCTCGGGCCGCGGGCTGCGGCATGTTTTCGCATTCGTGCGCACCCGCGAGGCGAATGAGAAGGGCGAGGCCGAGGACGTGCTCACGGCGGAATGGGTTTCTGGCCGCGCGATCGAGGGAGATCCCGTCGCGAACGCGGCGATCGAGCTCTTTGTCGAGTGCATCGGCACCGTTGCCGGCGACCATGCCCTTTCGGTGATGGCCAAGGGCGGCGTGTACCTTACCGGCGGAGTGACCGCGCGGATGCACGAGCGATTCCGCGCCGGGCGCTTCAGCGAGATGTTCTGCGCGAAGGGCGCGATGTCCGCGGCGCTCATGAAAATTCCCGTACGCGCGGTAACAAGTGAGCGCGTGGCGCTGATGGGCGCCGCGAAATTCGTGATGTAGGCGAGCGCCGACAGAAATCCCTGACGCACCATGCTTTGATTGCGGGCATGAGCGTCGTCGAAGAGGCAGTCCGCACGAGGCGGACGGAAAGCATGCCGCGCAGCGCGCGATTCTCGCCGCACGCCGCGCGCAGCACCGTGGCGTTGGTGCTCGCGGGCGGGCGCGGCAGCCGCCTGAAGCAGCTCACGGATTGGCGCGCGAAGCCCTCCGTCGCCTTCGGCGGCAAATTCCGCATCATCGATTTCACCCTCTCCAATTGCCTGAATAGCGGCATCCGCCGCGTCGACATCGCGACGCAGTACAAGGCGCACAGCCTGATCCGCCATGTGCAGCGGGGCTGGGGCTTCCTCGATTCGCGCTTCGACGAGTTCGTCGAGGTGCTTCCGGCGCAGCAGCGCACCAACGGCGATTGGTATCAGGGCACCGCGGACGCGGTGTACCAGAACCTCGACATCCTGCGGCGCCAGGATCCGAAGGTGGTCCTCGTCCTCGCGGGCGATCACGTCTACAAGATGGACTACCGCGCGATGATCGAGGAGCACCTGTCGACCCGCGCGAAGATGACGGTCGCGTGCGTGCAGGCGCCGGCCAACGAGAGCTCTTCCTATGGCGTGGTGCGCGCGGACGAGCGCGGGCGGATCTCCGGCTTCCAGGAGAAGCCCATCGTTCCATTCACGGTGCCGGGCCGGCCCGATCGCGTGTTCGCCAGCATGGGCGTGTATGTGTTCGATGCGCAGTTCCTCTACCAGGCGCTCCTCGACGATGCCGACATCGAGGGCTCGAGCCGCGACTTCGGCAAGGACATCATCCCGAAGCTCGTGAAGCAGGGTGCGGACGTCTACGCGCACGATTTCACCGGGAGCTGCGTGAACATGAATGGCGCCGAGCCCTATTGGCGCGACGTGGGCACGATCGACGCGTACTACGAAGCGAACCTCGACCTCACGCACGTCGTGCCGGAGCTGAACCTCTACGACAAGGGTTGGCCGATCTGGACGTACCAGGAGCAGATCCCGCCCGCGAAGTTCGTCTTCGACGACGACACCATGCGTGGCGCGGCGATCGACTCGATCGTCTCGGGCGGCTGCATCATCTCGGGCTCGACCGTGCGCCGCTCGCTCCTCTTCACGAACGTGCGCGTGTACAACCACAGCACCGTCGAGGACTCGGTGATCCTGCCCAATGTCGAGATCGGCCCCTCGGCCATCGTGCGCAACGCGGTGATCGACAAGCACTGCAAGATCCCCGAGGGCATGCAGATCGGCGTCGATCCCGCCGAGGACCATCGCCGTTTCCACGTGACCCCCAAGGGCCGCATCCTCGTCGTCCCCGAAATGCTGGGCCAGCACATCCACCAGTTGCGCTGAAAGGGGTCAGAGCCCTTTTTCGTGTTTTAAGGGGACAGAGCATGTGCCCTGTCCCCTTTCTTCACGGAAAAGGGCTCTGACCCCTTTATCTTCGCGGGGGGTGACCGCTAGCGTTTCCAGGTCGCCCTTAACAAATTTTCGTCGCGCGAGTAGCGAAGCTTGAGGTCGCCCTTGTATGCGTCGTGGAGCGCTTCGCCAATCCCGCGGGCGAGGTGAGAGTCGGTGGTGGTCACCTGCAGCCCGTCGCGTACGTCTTCGATGGCCATGATCCGTTGCAGCGGATGCTCGGCCTTCTCGCGGTCCTCCTTGTTCTTGAGGAGCGCGATGATCTCGTCGCGGTGCTGCTTGATGAACTCACCCTTGATCATCACGTAGCCCGCGGGAAACTCGTCCTGGATGCGCTGGCAGGCGGGGCAGTTCTGCTCGAAGCACTCGTCGGGCTTGCGCGCCCACACCCAGCGGCCCGCGGAATACACGGCCTTGCAGCTCGGGCAGAACGTGGGCTCGGGCGGGCGCTCGGTGTCGCGATACGGGTCGTCCTCGCGGCCGGCGGCGCGCTGGTGGTCCTGCGGGTCTCCCCGCGACAGCATGCGTACGTTCGATCGAAGTGGTTTCATGGGCTCGCTCAGTGGGCGTTGCCTTCGTGGCGATGCCGTGCAGCGTCCCTGCGCCTTCGCACGCCGTCCTCGAGCTGGCGCTCCGCGGCCTGGAAGGCCTTGTTGAGCGCCACGTAAGCGTCCTCGTCCTGCTGGCCCGTGGCGACGATCTCCTGCCCCGGGATGTGCAGGTCGAGCCGAACCTCGAAGAGATTGCCCTTCGACTTGTGGCGGTCGTTCTCGTCCACCACGACGTGGAAGGCGGTGATGCGATCGTTCAGGGAGGCGAGGTGCGCGGCGAGCTCGTTGATGCGCGCGTCCATCGCCGCGGAATGCGGCATGCCGCGATAGGTGATCATCGGGTTGTCCATGCAAGGTTCGACCCCGCGAAGCGACGTTCGGCTCTCGCGCATGGCTGCTCCGTGGAGCCCATTCCAAAAGGACTACAGGGTTTTCGGCCCGAACCGACAGGAATGGCAACGACAGAGTCCTAGATTGATAGCCACGGCGGATGCCGCTATCTAACGATCAGGAAAGAACGACGATGGAGCAACTCACGAATTGGGACGCCGCGGTCTTCGCCGCGGGAATGACGGCATACGCGGACGACCTGTACCCGAAGGTCGCGCCCGCCCCCACCACGCACGGCCTCGCGGAGGAAGACGGGATCGTCCCGCCGCTCCACTGAAGCGTTTTGGGTTACTCCCGGCGCGACCACGCCTCGAGTAATTTTTAAGGCGTCCCCCGCGGGGCGCCTTTTTTTATGGGGTCAGACCCCTTTTCCCGCGGGGCGGAACACCGGGGTCAGACCCCTTTTCCCATCAGGAGGAACGCACCCGATCGGCTCCGCGCCAAACCGCCTTCACCGGTCAGCCTGGGCGCCGTAGGCGTCTGCCCAGTGCGATCCCGGCGATCGTTCCAGCCACCGAGGCGACCCCCGCGCCGACCGCAAACGGCAGCTCCACCAGCACCACGAGTACGCGGTACCCCGCAGGGTTGCGGACCGTAAGAATGTGGCCGATCGCGAGGGCGGACGCGATCGAAACGATGAAAAGCACCCGCGCGAGCCACCGTCCACGGCCCTCGGCTCGTCCCAGCGCGATGCCGGCGGCAAAGGGCAGGACGAACAGCACCAGCGCCGCGGAGTTATCCCTGAGTTCTCCCATAGTTATCCACAGGTAATCCACAAAATAGACCCCCGGTCAAGGCCAAAACCGCTACATCTTGTGCTTCTGCCCTTGACCCGGGCCTTGGGCTTGTACACACTAGCCTCCGGGCTTCACCAACGAGACACGGGGGAGGTGTGCGATGGGCCAAGCAATGCACATGACCATGTTGGAGGACCTGAAGCGCGCCGCCTGGGCCCGCACCAACCCGGTCTCCCTCCAGATGAACGCCTGGGAATTCCGGAAGGACTGCCTGGGCAACCTCGTGCGCTATGCCGACTTCGGAAACCGCCATTCACCCTTCGGCTGGGAGCTCGATTACATCATCTCCCGGGCCGCCGGCGGCTCGACCGACCCCGACAACCTCCAGGCGCTGCACTGGAAGGCCACCGCCGCGCGCACCGAAGTGCCGTCGACGTTGCGGAGCATCGCGGCTTAGTTTTGGAAGTGGCAGCACCGTTACGCCAACAACCATAAAAAGTGGCGCCCACAATCGCCAGACCAGGAGCAACAAAGAAATGTTGAGCTTCGAAGACGACACGCCCGTACCGACCCTCGCGCTCCAGATGATCCACTCGACGCCCGCCGGCCGCACCACGCCCGCCACGTCCACGCCGCCCCCCGAGAAAGTCGCGCCGAACCCCACGCATACGCGCGTGCGCGCCGAGGACAAGCGTGTCATCAACGCGAAGACGGACGTGAACCAGCTCGTCCCCTTCAAGTACAAGTGGGCCTGGGACAAGTACCTCTCCGGGTGCGCCAATCACTGGATGCCCCAGGAAGTGAACATGAACCGCGACATCGCCCTCTGGAAGAACCCGGAAGGGTTGACCGAGGACGAGCGGCTCATCGTGAAGAGGAACCTGGGCTTCTTCGTGACGGCCGATTCGCTCGCCGCGAACAACATCGTGCTGGGGACGTATCGCCATATCACGGCCCCGGAGTGCCGCCAGTACCTGCTGCGCCAGGCCTTTGAGGAGGCGATCCACACGCACGCCTACCAATACATCGCAGAGTCTCTTGGCCTCGACGAAAGCGAGATCTTCGCGGCGTATCGCGAAGTGAAGAGCATCCGCGACAAGGATGACTTCCTGATCCCGTTCATCAACACGCTGGTCGACCCGATGTTCAAGACCGGCACCGAGGAAGCCGACCGCGAGCTGCTGAGAAGCCTCATCGTCTTCGCGTGCCTGATGGAGGGCCTCTTCTTCTACGTGGGATTCGTGCAGATCCTCTCGCTCGGGCGCCAGAACAAGATGACGGGCGCCGCGGAGCAGTACCAGTACATCCTTCGCGACGAGTCGATGCACTGCAGCTTCGGCATCGACCTCGTCAACACGATCAAGCTCGAGAACCCGCACCTCTGGACGCAGGAGTTCCGGCGCGAGATCACGGAGCTCTTCCACAAGGCGGTCGAGCTCGAATACGCCTATGCGGAGGACACCATGCCTCGGGGCGTGCTCGGCTTGAATGCGCCGATGTTCAAGGAATACCTGCGGTTCGTGGCGAACCGGCGGGCTCAGCAGATCGGGCTGGATGTGCTATTCGCTGGCGCTACCAACCCGTTCCCGTGGATGAGCGAGCTCATCGATCTCAAGAAGGAGAAGAACTTCTTTGAGACGAGGGTGATTGAGTATCAGACGGGTGGGGCTTTGAGCTGGGATTGAACATCATGATGACGCCTATGATGCAAGAGCTTGTCGAACAATGTCTTTCGGTTGAGAGTTCACTGAGTCCGATTGTCGAATTCTATTCGAACCTCGAGAGAACATTTCCTGGCTTATCTCCAGATGCAATAGAAAGTCTGCTTCGCCAGAGTGCTGCTTTGGATTCTTATGTGCACCAATCGACCTTAGGTGCGATTTTGTGTACGCCGGGCGTTCAGGAGTTGCGGTCTATCAACGTTCCCTTCACAGACGTCAGCGACGCGGCCGAGTGGTCTGAGGATGAGAGCGAGAGTCCGCTATATGGAAGTGATGGAGTAAGCCGGAAAATCGGGTTTGTTTAGCAAGGGCCAAGACGAGTGACGCGCTAAGCCTTGAATCAAAATGCTGGCTCACGTGGTGAGCCAGCAGCGAGCTATGCTGAGGCACTAAACGCTGAACTTCCGAGGCAAGAGGCCTCACCGGTGACAAGGCGGTTGCAAAACCTCCAAATGAATCTGAGTAAGGCCTCTTCGAACGGAAAGCTGCAATGAAAGTCGCTGGACTCTTCGCTGGTATTGGTGGTTTCGAAAGTGGCTTTCATGCCGCCGGACATGAGACTTCCCTTCTTTGTGAAATCAAACCGGAAGCGGTTCGGGTACTCCAAGAGCAGTTCCCGGGAGTGCCAATCGATCGCGACATCCGCAAGCTGAAAGCGATCCCCCGCGATATTGACGTAGTTTGCGGCGGATTTCCCTGCCAGGATCTTAGTCAGGCGGGAAAAACCTCTGGCTTGGAAGGGGACAACTCTGGATTGATCTACGAAGTACTTCGACTTCTCAATCGAAGACCGAGAGTTCCGTGGGTCGTACTCGAGAACGTCCCCTTCATGCTCCAGCTAAACGGGGGCTATGCGATGAGGGAAATTCTCGACAGCCTCGAATCATTGGGCTATCGATGGGCGTATCGAGTCGTGGATTCCTTCTCGTTTGGGTTACCGCAAAGGCGTGAGCGCGTATTCATCGTTGCATCGATCGACGGACACCCTGAAGAAGCCCTCCTGGCCGATGATTCCCCGTTGGAGCGGCCGACTACTGACCTTCGCCGGCTTGCGCATGGATTCTATTGGACCGAGGGCACAAGCGGATTGGGGTGGGCGGTAGACTCGGTGCCCACATTGAAGAACGGTTCGACTATCGGTATCCCGTCTCCTCCGGCCGTTTTAATGCCGAACGGTGCGATCGTGAAGCCCGACATTCGCGATGCGGAGAGGCTTCAAGGGTTCGAGGCCGATTGGACGATCAGTGCCGAAGAGGTCGCGCGTTCGAGCATGCGGTGGAGCCTCGTTGGGAGCGCTGTCAGCGTCCCTGTGGCGAAATGGATAGGGATTCGCTTATCGAAGCCTGGTCGATTCGATCTTGCGAGATGCTTCGATTTCCCACGGTTTGGCAAACTGCCAAAGGCGTGCATCGGGGACAAGCGGGGGCGGTATGGAGTCGATATCAGCGTAGATCCCGTCGGCATGATGCCCGAACACTTGAAGGGATTCCTGAGATTTCCTGGAATGCCGCTTAGCCTCAAGGCCACCGAGGGCTTCTACGGACGAGCGCAAAAGGCGAGGCTGAGATTCGCGGACGGCTTCCTCGAGGCCGTTCAGCGACATTTGGCGGTGATTTCAGCTGCTGACCAACACCAGCTGGCGCTGGCTTAGTTACGAATCCTCGGCTTCGGTTATTTCCTTTACGTCGAGAGGCTCGGGCTTCCCGTCGGCCCACTCAAATTCCGCCGAATTTCGCCGCAGGTACTCGTGGTATGTGGAATCCAAGAATTCATCGTAGGCTAGCAAGTTCTTCGGCCGCGAATTTTTTGGCGGCGCCGTCGCGACATCAAAGAATTTCAGTTCCGACCCAGACGGCTCGTAGAGGCCGACGAAAAGTCGCTCGAACCTGTCATTCTCGTCATGCGGATCAGTCCTCCCACAATAGGGGCGAAGTTTCCTAACAAAACTTCCGAAGGATGAGGAATTGTCCTTCTTGCCGTCGGTACAGCTGTCCAATGGCAGAAAAAGCACCCCCACCATCACAGCATAGGGTTGTCGCTTGTGGTAGCCGCTCGCCTCGATGCGCAACTCCTCTTCGTTGCGTTTCATGTTGTGCGTGTAACGAGTCGCCC